>JAUYAB010000064.1 GCA_030693705.1 Ignavibacteria bacterium
AAGAAGATTGAGACCAAATTGTCCCATGTTTGTGATTACATTTGTCTAAAGTCGCATGAATGATTCTTATGAAGAAGATTGAGACTTCTGTAAGTGGCATATAGCCTCCTATTATTTTGTCTGTCGCATGAATGATTCTTGTGAAGAAGATTGAGACTTATAAGCCAAAGTAAACGCTATCTTCATCGTACGTCGCATGAATGATTCTTATGAAGAAGATTGAGACTTCTGTAAGTGGCATATAGCCTCCTATTATTTTGTCTGTCGCATGAATGATTCTTATGAAGAAGATTGAGACAAAAACGCCAGTAGTGACATAAAACACCTCATTTAATGTCGCATGAATGATTCTTATGAAGAAGATTGAGACTTTTGTAGTTTTTCGTGTTCCATAATGCTCCTTTATTGTCGCATGAATGATTCTTATGAAGAAGATTGAGACAGTTCCGGCTGCAAATTCTCCATTTGCGAGGTTTACAATGTCGCATGAATGATTCTTATGAAGAAGATTGAGAAGCCCTCACCCAACCTCTCCCAAGGGGAGAGGAGTTAGGGCAAATGGTTGAAGATTGATTTTAATGGAGGGGAAACATAAATTGGCTCAAAGAATAGTTCTTTGCTTTCTAACCACTTCCATCCGAGGTTGATCTGCCTTTTGCGAAGCTGACTGCCGTCTGCCGACTGAACATTGCTTCTCATCAAAAAGAACTCTACATTTGAGATGTCAATTTTTCTGCCTTCTTCATTCTCACTACGAATTACTGACCTCTGACTCCGCCGCATTAAAATTGACAGATACTCACTTCTTGAGAAGATAAAATTCATGACGGATAATATTCTGTTATGAAAGAGAAATAATTATCATACGAGGTGAATTATGAAACACGTAGTTTTTATTTTATGCCTGGGTTGTTTTATAGGATGTTCCTCAACGCAGCAAACAACCGACAACTCATTCCCGCAAATATTAACGAGAACTCCACTTCCTGTTGTTCCCACATCAATATCCCAACCCTATTTTGAGATAGACATGGTTTTATTCATTCTTGAAAATGGTTCGGTAGGGAATATAAAACTGAGACGGGCGAGCGGGGACTCAGTTTGGGATTCTCTTGCCGTTGCATCAATCCGGCAATGGCACTTCATCCCGGCGCGATTCGAAAGCAGAATCATAAGCACCTGGTTTCGGTTAAAACTAACGGTAAGGTATGCTAATCCGATTTATTTACCACTCGCAGAAATATTATGCAACACAAAGGAGGACGCCGATTCTGTTTATCAGCAGTTGTTGCGCGGTGAAGATTTTGGTGAGCTCGCTATGCGCTATTCCGTCGCTCCTTCCCGTTTGATGAGGGGTATGCTTGGTGAAGTGGACATCAACCTTTATGCTGAGAATATTTTTAATATAATTCAGCAACTCCCGGTTGGAGAATTTACGAAACCTTTAAAATTTGGAGAACAGTTTGTAATTTTCAAACGGTTACAGAAGAGAGTGGTGTAGATTGAGAATTGAAGATTGAGAATTGAAGATTGAGAATTGAAGATTGAAAATTGATGACGGATAATGGTTTTCGGATGAGTTGAATTATTGATTGAAAATTTGAAAGATTAACAAGATTGGAAACCGAAAAATGATTTAGGGCTAAATTATAAATGAAATAAAAGCTATACTTTTTTTCCCTTTGCAACTCGAATTGTAAACGACTAATTTATGTGCAAAAGAAAAATAAATTATTAGAACGTAGGAAAAACAATGACTCCGCTTACAAAAGTAAAAAAAACTGCGAGTGACTCTAAAAGAAAAAGAACCGCCGACAATAGAGCGCAGCAATCAAAAATTAAACTGATTAAAGCCCTGGCGGGCAATGTTGAGTGGTCGGGGAATTTGTCCGAATCAAGAAAAAGCAGAACATTTAATGATCCTCTGTGATACTTCAATTTGGATAAGATACTTTCGAAAAGCCGATGATCCGTTGGTAGAAAAATTCGTTTTACTGCTTCTTGAAAATAGAGTTTGTATTAATCAATTTGTATATCTGGAAATTTTGCAAGGCATTAAAAATGAGACACATTTTGAGGATGTAAGAAAGTTGCTTCTTGAGTTACCTTTTCTCAATTTCAACGGCTTGCAATCAATAGATTTAGCGATTGACATTTTTAGGAAATGCAATGGCAAAACTCCCGTGTTAACTAAACCGATTGACACTCTTATTGCCGCAAATGCAATCGAAAATAATGTAGAACTCTTTCACCGGGATAAGGATTTCAATTTCATTGCAGAAAAATTTCCTTTAAAAGTTTTCTCATTTTAATTACTCACTTCTAACAACTGACAACCAACGACTAATCGCAAACGAACGGAATCTTGATCGAAATAATCACTTCACCTCTCCCTTTGGGAGAGGTTGGGTGAGGGCTAAATTTTTCCCGATTAACTTTTGACCGGGATTTTTTTTATTTTAAAGGTAAGAATAACCGAGATATACAAAGAACGAATTAGGAGAATCGTAAGTATGGAGAAACAAGTTTCTTATCAACAAAAATTTGATGAACTTCCAGAGTATTTAAGGAAAAATGTTGAACTTTATATCGACTTCCTTTTAGAAAAACAAAAACCTAAAAGAAATACTAAACTCAAACAATCATGGGCTGGATCCCTAAAACAATATAAAAGTGAGTACACTTCAGTTGAACTTCAAAAACTTGCTTTGAAATTGAGAAGTTAAAAATGTTTTTAGTTGATACGAATATCCGGCTTGAAAGAATGTTGGATCAAGAAAAGTCCGATGAAGTAAGGGCAATTGTTTGTTTCGCAAAAAAATAATTTAATCTTAGTAACGTTGGATAAGGATTTCAAAAATAGAGGTTTTAAGACTTACTCTCCGCTCCAAGCTCTTCGGCTAAAAAAAGCTAAAAACTAACCATATCACATAACGAGGTTCCCGATTAACATTTGACCGGGATTTTTTTTATTTTAAAGGTAAGAATAACCGAGATATGCAATGTTTGAGAAGGAAATACAATTTATCACCGATTTTAATCTGAATAAGATTAAACGGCTTGGATCGTTTTTTACTTTGGACGATCTGACCAAGGCAAAAGTCCACCCGGCTATTGTACAGTACATTTCTGCGGAAATTGACTATTTGATTTTTTTAGACCGGCAGAATCTGTTGCAGAAGTCAGTATTCGATTATAGCGGACTTGAGATCGCGCAGCATTTTTTTGCAATTAGCAGCGAAATTAAAAAGAATAAACTCCTTCCGTACGAAGAAGTAAAAAAGATCATTCAACAAGCGGTTACTTTTCAACTGACGTATTTGCTCCGTCCGGTTTGGACACTGAAAAAGTTTGTGTTTGACTCAAGTGAGATACGTTCTCAAGAAGAAGTCAAATTGTTTTTCAATTACCTCTACTTTTTTGATTACTACAAGAAGATCTTTCTCACGATCCTTGAAAAGAAGCAACTCCTCTCGATCAGCATTTATGAATTTGAGTCTCTGCTTGAAAAAATACAGAAGCAGTTACTTGAACAACAAATGAGAAACGTACTTGAGAACGCGCTGATTGATGCGGCGGAATTCCTAAATACCGGCGAGGTTACAAAGACCAAACTAACGATTGAAACGCTTGAAATATTTTTAAAAGATAAAGGACTCCGCAACCACATTTTCAAAGTAAGAAAACTTCTTTCTGTTGATCCGAAACAAAAGTTTGAACTTTCGGAAATTTTTTCTGCTCTTTTCAGTCCGATTACTTTTGAAGATGAACAATATGCAATTGAAGAAGAAACATCGGCAGCAGCGCCGAAAGATGAGGCGCAGCTTGATATCTTTCAATCTGCCGAAGAAGTTTTGAAAGAAGAAGAGAATCTTTCAGACGAAATTTTTGAAAGTGTTGCAGAACCTGAATATGCTCGCGAAGAATTCGATGTAACGTTGGATTCGATCATTGGAGAAAATGAACCATCTCAATTTGATGAGGAAGAGTCTATCGAAGAATTTTCCATCTCCAAAGAAGATGATAAACCTGATGAGCAAGTTGACTTACCCGTGGAAGAAAATTTCAGTTTAGATAATCCGGTTGATAAAGACTTCACTACTGAAGAAGAACTTCATGTGGAAGATACTTTTCTTGACGAAGAGTTAGTTGATGAAGATAATGAGAGTGAAGAGGCGCTTCCCGTAGATGATGATCTTTCTTTTGGTGAAGATGAAAGCAAAGAGGAGAATTTTGAAAAGACCGATGAAGCAGAATCTGCAATTGAAAAGTTTCCAGATGATAATGCTGTTGTTCAATCTGACAACGGAGAAATTTCATTTGAAAAATATTTTAAGGAAGAGTTAGAAAAAAATGAAGCGCTTCTTGAGGGAGAATCTTTACCGGAAGAAGAAAGAGAAGAACCGTCTCAACCGCTTTTCGAAGAGTCAACACTGGAACCCGAAACCGCAAACGAAGAGCCGGAAATAGATATCTTTAGTTATTTTACCACAAAAGAGACGATGAAAATTATTAGCGGAATTTTTAATCAGGATAGTTTAGATTTTGTGAACACGCTTGAACGGATAGCGGAATGTTCACATGAAGATGAAGCGGATCAAATTTTAAAAGATGTTTTTCTTTCTTATCGCGTAAATTCAGTAGGAAAAGAGGCAGCGATGCTTCGGGAAAAGGTCGAACAATATTTTCGTGATAAGGAGTTATAATGTTTATTGATTATGCACAAATTAACATCTCAGCCGGTAAAGGCGGAGACGGCGCGGTAACGTTTCGCCGCGAAAAATATGTCCCGAAAGGCGGTCCTTCGGGCGGAAACGGCGGCAAAGGCGGGGATGTAATCCTCGTTGCAAATAGTAATTTATCTACACTATTAGATTACCGTTACAAAAAAAATTATGCCGCAGAAGATGGGGCTGCCGGTGCGAATTCTTTAAAAGACGGAAAGAATGGAAAAGATATCATTGTTCAAGTTCCCGTTGGTACGCTCATTAAAGATTCCGAAACCGAAAAAATTCTTTATGATTTGAATAAAAACGGGATGCAAGTTATCGTGGCAAAAGGAGGACGAGGCGGCAAAGGAAATTCTAATTTTGCAACGCCAACCAACCAAACTCCCCGTTTTGCTGAAGACGGTAAGCCGGGTGAAGAAATAAAAATTATTTTAGAATTAAAATTGATTGCAGATGTTGGTCTGGTTGGATTTCCGAACGCCGGAAAATCAACGCTGATCTCTACTATCTCCGAAGCCAAACCGAAAATTGCCGATTATCCTTTCACTACACTTGAACCAAATTTGGGAATTGTGCGTTATAAAGAATATCAGAGTTTTACGGTAGCGGATATTCCCGGAATAATTGAAGGAGCGTCTCAAGGCAAGGGGCTCGGACTCTTATTTCTAAGACATATTGAAAGAACGGAAATTCTTTTATTTTTGATCGACAGTCAATCGGAAGATTATCAAAAGGATTTTTCAATTCTGCTAAAGGAATTGAAAACGCACAGTAAGATTTTAGCGCAAAAGAAAAAAATTATAAGTATTTCAAAAGCCGATCTATTATCTGAAGAAGATATTATCAAACTGAAGAAGAAAAAATTTCGCGGAGCCGATTCGCCGACATTAGTTTTTTCTTCGGCAACACGGAATGGGATACAGGAACTCCTGGATTACCTTTGGAAAGAACTTATTTTATTACACAAAGAGGTAGAAGAATGAAAAAAAACATTATCAATCTTTTTTTATCGTTATTTTCGGTCGTCATCATCAGTTCGTGCAGCGGCAGCGGCGGATTTAATATGTTCTCTGATTCAGAGGATATAAAACTTGGGCACGATGTCTCGGCTGAAATGTTAAATAATCAAGCGGAATACCCGGTTTTTAGAGGCGATCCAACGATCAAAACTTATATTGATCAACGCATCTTTAGTCAGATATTAACATCACCTAAGATCGCAAAGAAAAATGTTTACGATTATAAGATAGAATTAATTGCAGACGACAACACTTTAAATGCTTTTGCATTGCCGGGGGGAAACGTTTACGTCTACACCGGATTGTTGAAATTTCTTAATTCCGAAGCAGCTCTTGCAGGAGTTTTAGCGCACGAAATTGCGCACGCCGAGAGACGACACGCTACTCAACGGATGACAAAATATTACGGAACTCAATTTTTAGTAGGAATGCTTCTCGGTAGTCAACCTTCGAAAGTGGCAGAAGTCGCTTCAAATCTTTTTGTAGGGCTTGCGTTTTTAGCCAACAGCAGATCGGATGAAGATGAAGCCGATAAATATTCGATCGAATATCTTAAGGATACACGCTTTTATCCCGGTTCAGTAAAATTCTTTTTTGAAGAAATGCGGGATGACGGGTTAGTGAGTTCAAAGAGTAATAAAGTTGCTACGTTTCTCTCCACACATCCCGACCCGGTTAACCGCATTGCAAAAGCCAATGAGCGGTTGCAAAGTTCAGGTATTGCTATTAAAGATTGGAAATCCAACGATGCCAATCTTTTTAAAAATGAATATGCGGCAAACATCAAAAACAAACTTCCAAAATAAGAATGCGGTATAGAAAACTCGGGAAAACAAACTTATTAGTTTCTGAAATTGGTTTTGGATCATGGGCAATCGGGGGACCGGTAATGGCGGGTAATGTTCCGATCGGATGGGGAATGGTTGATGATGAAATATCGAAGAAAGCCATTGTTAAAGCGGTTGAACTCGGCGTCAATTTTTTTGATACCGCAGATTTTTACGGGCTCGGGCACAGTGAAGAATTACTTGGAAAAGTTTTTAAAGGAAAATGGAACGACATTATCCTTGCCTCAAAAGTTGGAAATACTTTGTTGGAAGATGGTTCTGCCGGAAATAATTATTCCAAAGAATATATTTTAAAGGCATGCGAGCAAAGTTTAAAGCGGCTTAATAAAGAGACGATCGATGTGTACCAACTTCACAGTGCGCGGATGCAAGATCTAAAACAAGGTGAATGTATCGAAGCGATGGAGCAGCTTCAGCATGAAGGGAAAATTAGGTATTGGGGAATTTCCCTCAACACTTTTGAACCGCAGCAAGAAGCAAAATTTTTTGTTGAACATCAAATCGGACACACGTTCCAAATAGCTTTTAGTATTATAAATCAAATAGCCTTAAAAGAAGTTTTTCCCTTGGCGATTGAAAATAATTATGGAATTATTGCACGGGTTCCTCTTCATTTTGGTTTGCTCAGCGGAAAATTTTCGAGAGAAAAAACTTTCCCGAAAAATGATCATAGAAGCAATAGGTTGAATCCGGAATTATTAAATCTTTCTCTCGATAAATTGGAGAAAGTGTTTGCGTTAGCCGAAAGAAGAAAAATGGAAAAAGATAGTTTTGCGATGAGCTTTATTTTAAGCCATCAAGGAGTCTCATCCGTTATTCCCGGAATAAGAAATGAAGCGCAGGCAGTTGCAAACGTAAAAGAATTTCCAACACTTTTTGATGAAGATATCGACTTTCTTCACAGTTATTATGAAAGTGATTTACAACTTTTAATGGAAGCATATCGCAAAGGATAAAATTTGTAGAACAGATTGGTAATCTGTGAAACACTTGACTAAAATGATTGCTCATTTACCATCCGGGTGTGGATTTTTATAGGAACAGCTTCTTTTGTTTTCAGATTGAGTACTTTAACTAACTATGAAAACGACATCGAGAAATAAATGTTTAAAGATTTTAAGAATTGTACGATAATTTTTGCTAAAATTGTAATGTTTAGTATATTTGGAAGCCATTTTGACAACAATGGCGGGGTAGCTCAGTAGGTTAGAGCAATGGAATCATAATCCATGTGTCGGGGGTTCGAATCCCTCCCCCGCTACCATTTATGCAGAAGAAAGGTGTTTATGTATAGCGTTTTAATAGGTATCTCGGTAATTATTTCATTTTTATTGATCATCATTATTTTGATGCAAGCAAGCAAAGGTTCCGGTTTAGCCGGTACTTTTGGCGGAGCGAATGTTGGTTCGGTGTTTGGAACAAGAAGAACGGCAGATTTTTTAAGTAAATCAACCTGGTGGCTTGCCGGTGTGTTGGTTGTACTGGCGATCGTTGTGAATCTTTTCTTTCTCCCAACTGCTAAAAATGATAACACAAAAAGTGTTATCCAGCAAGGCGGAAGACAAAGCGTACCAACCAATCCAGCTTTACCGCGTTAAAATTAATTGCCGGGTTCGTAATCGAATCCGGCTAATTTTTCGATTATTTGGTCCTCAACATTCCTATAATAATTGTTCGTTTTTTTTGAGAATTCAAAAATCATGCTGATGATGAGATCATCCCCGTTTTTAAGTTTTAGATAACCTGAAACTGATGAAGCTCCATTAAGAGTTCCGGTTTTCCCTCTAAAATTCACGTCGACATCAACCTCTTTCATTCTGTTCCGAAGAGTCCCGTCAGTACCGGCAGTACTAAGTGAATTGTAAAAAGTATCGTAGTATCGTATATCAAAATAGATTTTTTCCAATAAGGCTGCAATCGACCCGACAGTAACCTGGTTGTTTCGCGAGAGACCGGAACCGTCGACTATTTTTGTTTCCTCCGAAGGAATATCGTTGTCATAGAGGAATTTATTGATCGTTTGCGCCGCATAAAATGCGGAACCTTCTTTTCCTGAAGAAACCGCACCAATTATTTTGAAGAGACATTCTGCCAAAAAATTGTCGCTCCGTTTATTTACAATTTTTAAATAATCTTTTAGTTTTATAGAATTTGCGCCCACTTCAATTGCTGATTTTGGAGTTGTCCCCTTTTTGAAAGTACCGTTAACCGTGATAGATGCGGCTTTCAATTTATTATAAAGGATTTCAGCTATCTTCAAAGGCGGGTCTGAATAGAATTCTGTTACTATTTTAAATTTCTTCCTGCGGATTTTTTTTCTCACCGTATATTTATTTCTATCTAGAACCAACGCGCTTACCGGCGGGAGCGAGACGGTTTTTGTTTCATCTTCTATCCAATCCTGTCTCGAGTAAACATCATCAAAAAAAGTGTCGTCACCGATTATGTCTCCGTTAATTTCATTGATTCCACTACTCTTCAAGTCTTCAATCATTTTATCAAGGTCTTCACCGCCGAACAATCCGTTCCCATAACCTTTTAGATAGAGATTTCCATTTAATTTACTTTTGCTTTTATCTTTAGCGTCTATAAAAAATTTAGTCGATATACGATACTCCGGTCCTAAGTAGTAAACGGCAACTGCGGTTGTAAATAATTTGGTGTTCGATGCCGGAATGAGTGGGGCATCAACGTTGTGAGCGTAAATGGTGTCTTCCTTCATCGGATTAAAAATTACTACACCATAACGGCATTGGCGCGGTACATTCTTAAGGATATTTTCGATTTCCGTCTTAATCGATTGTGCAAAACCGGGGACAAAGTTGCTTAGAACAATAAAAAATAAAATAAGTTTTTTCATTATCAACGTTAGAATAAAATAGAAATAGAGTATATTACGTCCCCAAAATAATAAACATAATTTATTTCACTAACTAAATTCTTATATGGAAAAATTTAAAGCGTACGAAAAATCAGATTTTCTTCACTCAGCGGATGCAAGGATAATAAGGATCCTTTCCGAATATTTAGAACCGGCTGCCCGATTCAAAAAGTATAATATTTTAGATACTATTGTCTTTTTTGGTTCGGCAAGGCTCCGTTCAAAAAAGGATGCGGTAAAAGAATATAACAAGATAAAAGCCTCCGATCCCAAAACTACTCCCAATTTTGCACAGAAACTTCGCACTGCTCAGCAGCACGTCGATATGTCGAAATATTATGAAGATGCCGTCGATCTTTCTAAAAAGATTACTAAATGGTCATCAAATCTTGGTTTAGACAGCAACCGTTTTATTATCAGTACCGGCGGCGGTCCGGGAATAATGGAAGCAGCTAACAAAGGGGCCAAGTTGGCAGGCGGCTATTCTGTCGGGTTGAATATTTCCATCCCGTTTGAGCAATTTGTAAATAAGTATGTTACTCCCCAGTTAAGTTTCGAATTCCATTATTTCTTCATGCGGAAGTTTTGGTTTGCCTATTTGAGTAAAGCGCTCATAGTTTTTCCGGGTGGATTCGGAACCATGGATGAATTTTTTGAAATGGTCACACTTGTACAAACCGGAAAAATCAAGAAGAACTTACTAATCATCGTTTATGATGAAAAGTACTGGAAAAATCTGATCAATTTTGACGCGCTGGTTGAAACCGGCATGATTAGCAGAGAAGATTTAAATTTATTTTCTTTTTGTAACACACCCGATGAAGCTATGGAATGTGTAGCGAAGCATTTTGAGAAGTATTATTTAAAGAAGAAGGTTTAATAAGTACAATAAAAAAAGCCGCCCCGATTGATCGGGGCGGCTTTTTTATTAATCCATATCATCATTTCGTTGGGCTCTGCGAGTAGCTTTAATTCTTTCCAATCGTTTTTTTACCGAAGGTTTAACAAAAAAAGTTCGCTTTTTAAATTCTTTAAGAACGCCGGAACGTTCGTATTTCTTTTTGAATCTTTTAAGAGCTTTATCAATTGACTCATTTTCTGAAATTGTAATTCCTACCAATTAATTCACCTCAATTCCGGGGTAGTTTTAATGTGTTTCAAGTAATTTTTTTAATCCTAATTTTTGAAATTCAACCGTGATGGAAGCTTTTCCGTTAGAAAGCGGAGTTTTGGAAGTTACGATTCCAAAATCATCCCACGTTTTATGGTAAATTGTTTCACCAACGCTATATGTTTTCTCCGGAGTATAGTCGATAGAATTTTCTAATACAATTTGATCGACTTTATGTTTGGAATCTCGAACAATCGAAGTTGTCTCAATAAGCAAAATTTGCTTACACTTTTTACATTTTGCCCATTCTTTTCCTTCGTGTTCAACTGAAGAAAAAATCTCTCCGGTGAGTTCCATTTTTTGAATTGCATTGCAAAATTTGCAAAATGCTTGAATGTTTTTAACTTTTGCCATAAAATCTACTTTTTTAAGTAGGTAAATATATTGATTTATCGAAGGAATTGCAAAAATATTATTCCTTCAAACCCAGGTGCAATCGATTTTGAATTACGATGCAGTTGAGTTCTCTCGCGGTTTTGGTTAGCAGACAAATTTCGGAAAAATTATTATGCGAAATCATTCGAAAAAGAAAGCTTTTAGAGGAATCGGTTATGTTTACCGTGAGGAAAATTAATCTTTGGGAATATATCCTTTATCATCGGCGTATTTATAGAGCTTTGAGTAAAGCATCTTTCTTGCCCGATGAAGTCGCGACCGGACGGTTCCGACTGGACAATCAATAAAATCTGCTATTTCATCGTATGTGTAACCCTCAATATCGGAGAGAATTACAACAGTTCGAAAATCTTCAGGGAGCGTTTGTATGGCATCCGAAACTTCATCATCTAAAAGATTGTCGAAAATTTCCCGCTCGAGGTGGGAGTCGTCTGTATTTGAAGGCTTTGCATTTTCGTAAAAATTTTCAACATCTTCATAATCAACTTTATGCGGTTCTTTTTTTTGTTTTCGATAAGAGTTGATAAAAGTATTTTTTAGAATTCTGAAGAGCCATGCTTTACAATTCGTTCCTCTCTCAAATTTATCGAAAAAGCGAAAAGCGCGAAGATACGTTTCTTGTACCAGGTCGTTTGCATCATCCTCATTCCCCGTCATGCGGATGGCAAAATTTAACAGCGCATCCATGTGTGGGATGGCTTCTCTATTAAATTCGTCGTAAAATTCTGAGGATTTATTCATTCGTAAATCGATTAAATAACTTTTTTATAATTAATAAACTGGACTTCAAAATAAAAGAAAATAACCTCGCATTACCAAATTGGGAACTTTTTTTAAGCTGGTATTCATTTTGTATTATGCAGACGAATAATTTTACCGCCTAAAACTACATATTTCGGTGTGTCGTTCTTATAAAGATAAAATGCGGGCTGCTCACCAATCTTCAATTTGAACTGATAATCTGCATCATCGACAAAACAAACCGGAAATTTTTCATGCAAATGCGATCGATTTTTTGAATGAAGCAAGGTTTTTTGAACAGGCAAATATCCTATCCCGTCTTCCACTAATTTTTGAAAATTTATTTCTGAAAATTCTTTTTCTGTTTCCACTTCTTTAGCGTAAACTTTCGCTTCCCTTAAAGTTAAACCCGAACAATCCATTTCATCAATTCCATGGAAGATAGAAAGGTCTCCAATATCTTCGATCAATCCAAATGAGGTAAATGCCGAACTTGAATCCAAATTTTGCTCGGTAACATTTATTGCAACATCAACAGGTATGTGTTGATCATTTTTTTTCACTAAAATGTTTGTCAAAAGAAGATCAAAAAGAAATTTATCATTCATCGGAACCGCATCGTAATTATCAGTTGGCATTTCCACATAAGTATTATTTGCAATCGATAAGAAAGCCGACATCATTCCAATAAAATTAATTTTTCTGACAAATTGTTTTTCAATATCATCTTTCCAGCCGCCGGACTCAATTAGGATAGTGCTTGTTCCTTTCTTTTGAAACGTATCTCCGAAAGCGCGTGGTTCGTAGTCGTCTGAATATTTTGCAACATGTCCGGGAATAAATTGCTGCAGAATTTGATTCATCATTCCGATGAGTTTTATCGCTTTTTCTCTATTTTGACTCAAATCTTTTTGCTCATTGAAAGCCGGCGCCAGAAAAGAAATCGTTGCTTGCTTATAATTTCTTCCAACAGAATACTTCGTGCTTTGATCATGCAGATTAAAACCAAAGTCAGCTTTCAAGGTGTCGAAAGTATTCATTAAAATATCTGCTTCGGGAGTAATCAATCGGCTGGCATCTCTGTTTAAATCGATTTCCCAAATATTTCTCCGCTGAAAAATTTCCGCTCCATCAGGATTTACCATCGGCAAAAAATAAAGCGTTGCTTCGCTAAGAATTTTTTCCCGTATTCCATTCAAGTTATCATTGGCTGAGAAGAAATTGAATATGTCAAACAATGCCATCGTTGCCGTCGATTCATCCCCATGCATTTGAGACCAGAGAAATATTTTCGTTTTGCCGGTTCCAATTTTTAGTAAAAATAATTCCCTTTTTTCAACCGATTCACCTAATTTATGTACAACAAATTTTGAATTGTGCCGCAGTTTTTCGATTAGCGGCAGAATATCTGCATGCTTTATTCTTCTGCAGTTCAAGGACGGTTCACGATAGTTTTCGTAGCTATTATAAATATCGTATGAAAAAGAGATTTCTTGGCTCATACCAATCACCGGGAATATGGTTAATAATAAAAAGTAGAAAAATTTCATTTCAAAATAAGCGATTATTGTAAAAGGAAATTAAGAAAAAATAAGAAGGAATAAGAAAATGAATAAAAGAATAGAACTCGGGGACACAATGCCGGATTTTTTCCTTCCGGGAATAGACGGAAAGAATTATGACGAAAACGATTTTGGAGCCAATCCTTTACTGCTAATCATTTTTTCGTGCAATCATTGTCCTTACGTGCAAGCGTATGAAGAAAGAATTATAAAACTTCAAAATAATTTATTGAAAGACGGTCTTAAAATTGTCGCTATCAACGCGAACGATTCCGACAAATACTCTGAAGATTCTTTTGAAGAAATGAAAAAACGCGCCACAGAAAAAGAATTTAATTTTATCTATCTGCGAGATGAATCGCAGGAAACTGCGAAAGCATTCGGAGCAGCATTTACGCCTGAATTATTTCTCTTTAATGCCGAACGAAAATTAATTTACACCGGAAAGATTGACGATAACTGGCGAGAACCGGAAAAAGTTCAAACGAAATATTTACAAAATGCCATTGAAGAATTTTTACGAGGTGAAGAAATATCAGTTCCTGAAACGTATGCTATCGGCTGTACTATAAAATGGAAAGCCGGTTAATCCGCAACTCCCATTTGCTCTTCAAATTTGGCGAGAAGTTTTAGCGGTTGATCAGAAATAGCAAAACAGTAAAGAGGGTAAAGCCGGGAAAAGGTTTTTATAATATCATTAATAAAGTTTGGCGAAGCGATAATTTTTTTCTCTCTCAGCAATATAGGTTTTTCAATCAATATGTATTTCATCTTTTGAAGGAGATCACCGTCTTTACTGAAATCAAACTTTTTTCTTACCAGCACCATTTCTTTTTTCATTTCTGTTAAAGAATATTGATTGTTCAATCCATAAGTGGAAAAAACTTTATCAATTTCTTTTTCGTAAGCAACTAAATTCTTTTTTAAGAAAAGATTTTCTTCTTTTGAATTATTAAGAAACATTCCGTATTGAACTCCCGACTTATCGAAATAAACATAAAATTCGCTATCCAATTTAAATCTTCCAAAATGAACGAGCAGAAAAGTTTTGTACGGAACTCCTTTCGAGAACCGCATATCTTTGCTCAGTTTCATAATCGTTTGATTGAACTTCGGTTCTCTTCTTATAGAAGGATTCAGTTGTTCAAGGAATGGGGCGAGCGTTGTAATAAAAGCCTTCGCCGGTTTAACAACAAATTTTTCGTATTCTTCTCTGTGCTTATCAAAAAAAACTTTTGAATTATTCTTCTCTAATCCTTCAAAAAAAGAAAACAACTGCGGCGGGAATCCGGTGAATTGATTCGGCTCAAGAGATTTCAATACATCGATCCGATATTTAGCGTGATGAAAAAACCGCCGAATGATTTTTTCGGTTTGCCTTCAAGACTCTCAATTCCCCGGTTAAAAAATTGAATCATGTAATAGCGAATGTTTATACCGGCAAGATGCGTTTGGTCTAAACCGAAATTTGCTCCGAAACCGATATAACCGCCAACCGTATAATTTGCCTGTGCATATTTTAGAGAATTAAAAAATTCACGTTCATACGGTGATGTGACTACCATTGTCGGTCCAAATGCAAAGTTTATGTACGGGCGAAAATTATCACCGAGTTCATTGGCGAAGAGACGGTTCTGAAGTCCCGCAAAAAGTGGGATGAGAAAAATTCTGTTTTTCTTTCCAACGGTGTAGGAGCGTCCCCAGTAATCAACGTACTCAAACTCATTTTCATCTTTTGCTTCTGAGATCGAGAGATCGGTAAAAAAGGTTAAAGTGTTATTAATATTACTTCTGTAAAAACCACCGAATCCAAATCCGCCTTCTCCAAAAAGAAGATCCATGCCGTACGCGTTGTCTGGTAACTGAAGCGGTTCGCGGTCGGGAGCCAATTCTCCGATACTTTGTGGGAAAATGAAAGTCATCGGAACGAACAGCAGTGCTATAAGAAAATATTTTTTCATACTCATCTAAATTTTTGTTTTAAAATTACTTAGTTTATAACAAAAATCAATTCAATTTTTTGTAAAGTGTTCTATACCACGTAAAAATAATTTTAACTGGTTAGTAAAAGAGAAAGATTAAAAGATGCCTGTTAACCTCGAAATAAAAGTAAAAGTTAAAAACTTCGACTCAATCCTTAAGAGTCTGAAGAAATTGAAAGCAAAAAAAGCCGGTTCGCTTCACCAAAAAGATGTTTATTTTTCATCGCCAAAGGGATTATTAAAACTCCGTAAGGAAGGGAAGAGCCAGCAATTGATCCGCTACCAACGAAATGAAGAAGGGAAAAACCGCTGGTCAAACTTCGAGATTCTGGAATTGCATCAGGCACATGCGGAAAGTTTTTTACGGAATTTATGGGACTGCGAAGTAGTGGTTGAAAAGGAACGGCTGCTCTATTTGTATGATAATACCCGCATCCATCTTGACAAAGTGAAAAAGCTGGGAAACTATATTGAACTTGAAACCAAAGTAATCACAACAAAAAAAGATGCGCAACAACGCTTTCGCTTTTTGCTCGCCGCGTTACAGATCGATCCGAAAGAGCAATTGCGGTTATCCTATCACGATCTACTCATCCAAGCCGGCAAAAAATGATTTTAACAAACAAACAATCTTTTTCGGATGCTCAGTTAAAATTGATTGAGGAGAAAATCCTTCAAGGGAAAGCGAATGAAATTTTGCATCTTGTTCCCACCAACCGGAAAGTTCGTTCACTAAAAAAAGAAATTATTGATAAGTCGCCTGCGCAAGCGGTTTCTATTTTACCGATCGAAACTATTTTTACTCTTGCTGAAAAACTATTTAGTGTTGAGAAGCCTTTGCCTCTTGCTTCGGATGCAGCTTCCTCGGTTCTCTTAAAAAAAGCATTTCAGAAAAACAAACTTGAGTATTTCAGAAGTTTTTCAAAATCAATTCCGCAGGGAAGTTTGGACATGATCAGAAGCCTCTTCTCCGAGTACAAACGAAGCGGAATTACTCAAGATTTTTTGTTAAAAGATATAGAAAATATTGAAGGAATCGACAGGCAAAAACTTTCCGAATTAGCAATAGTGTTTGAGAGTTATTCTAAACTTCTCTGCCAGCTTGATCTTTATGAAATTGGTGATATTATCCACGAAGTGAATAAGCTTTCTCTTAAAGAAATTGCAGAACGATTCCGCAAACTTTTCGGTTCGGTAAAAATTATTTATGCTTTTGGTTACTCGGAATTTTCTAATCCCGAAATTACTTTCTTAAAAACGTTATCAACGCTTCCGGGAATAAATTTTTATGTCAATCTTGATTACGAAAGTAACAATAACGGATTGTTCTCATCAGTCAAGGAAATTAAAGACAAATTTGAGCAAGCCGGTTTTTATCCTTATTCCTTTACAAAGAAAAATGGCGATAAAGATTTCAAGACATTTCTTTCCGGAAGATTGTTCAACGAAAAGAAGAGTGAGGTGAAACTTAAAGATAGCGGTTCGTTTATCTTGCTTCCGGCTAAAGATAGAGAAGATGAGATAGTTCAAATTGCAAAAGAAATTAAAACTCTGCTTACAGAAAAAAACGTTTTACCAAATGAGATTTGTGTTGCTTTCCACTTAATACAAAATTATTCGGGTATTGTTCGCGATGTGTTTTTGCAGTATGGAATTCCGTTTAATCTTACCGACCGATTCTCGCTGCACACCTTCAACCCGGTAATTTCCGTCATCAATTTATTGGAAGTAATGGCAACCGATTTTTATCACAAAGCGGTCTTTAGAGTTTTTAGCAGCGACTATTATCAGCCGGTAAATACGCACTCTTCCGACATTTTTCAAGTGGCTTCCAAACTGCGGATCATTTCCGGTTACGATACATGGATAAAGCATATCAATCATTTTCTTGATTCGGAAAATGAAACAGATGATGAAATCCTTTCGAATAAAAAATTACTTACTTCAGTAAAAATAGAAATTGAAAAACTCTATGCGCTCTTGAAAAGATTTGATGAACCAATGACGCTCCGCACGTTTTCCGAACAGTTAGCGGGATTGATCCATCAACTCGATTTCCCGGTAAAAGTTTTAAAATTGAGTAAGGAAAATGAAGAAGAAAATATAAAATCGCTTACCACGTTTATTGAGATGTTCACAGATCTTTTTGAACAGCTTCAGTTGGAATATGATGAACCGGAGGAGCAGAAATTTCCGTTGAAGTATTTTCTTAATCAACTAAAGACTGCCGCAGCTTCTACACGGTTTAACATAAAAGAGCGACCCGGTTATGGCGTTCTTGTTTCAAACTTTGAAGAGATACGCGGACTAAATTTTGAGCACGTTTTTCTCGGTGGGTTGTGCGACGGCGATTTCCCGACAAGATTTTCGCCAGAAATATTTTCATACGAATCGTACACTAAAGCTGAGAACAAGCACGTTGCTGGAGAACGGTTTCTCTTTTATCAAGTGCTGCAAACGCACAAGAAGCGGGCATTCCTTTCTTATCCGCTGCATGAAGGAACAAAAAAAGAACTTGCTCCGTCTTCCTTTCTTCTTGATCTGAAAAGAATTATTGAAATTGAGGAAACGGAGGGGAAGAGGAATGAAAATTACATTTATGCTTTTGCCGAACTTGCACAAAAAGCTGCGGAACAAAATAATCAGGAGTTGTTGTTAGCGCAGACAAGTGAAGATGGAAAGGAAATTTTAAACAAGAAGTTTTTTATTGATAAATCGAGGCGGGAAATTCCTTTTGAACCATCTGAACACAACGGATTTCTTCAAGCTGCAACTGAAGATGTGCAAAAGTTATTGGAAAAATATTCGTCCG
This sequence comes from Ignavibacteria bacterium, assembly GCA_030693705.1. GTDB lineage: Bacteria > Bacteroidota > Ignavibacteria > Ignavibacteriales > Ignavibacteriaceae > UBA1563. Next base: position 18,143 of record JAUYAB010000064.1, read on the forward strand.
CTGATTATTCCATTTCCCAGCTTGAATTGTATGCAAAATGTCCATTCCAATTTTTCTTAAAGCGAATTCTGAAACTTACTCCGCTTGAAGAACCGACAGAAGAGCTTGAGCCGATGGAGATGGGATTGCTGCTGCATGCAATTCTTGAACAATCCATGAAAACGGTTAAAGAACAAAATCTCAATCTTCAACTTGAAAAAGAGAAAGCGCGAAAACTTCTTTTTACGATTGCAGCGGAAAAGATCGATAAACTCAACATACATTCGTCATTGTCATTCTGGGAGATTGAAAAAATTCTCGGCGTGAACGGGAATCAAAACGATTCTCTTCTTTCTCTTTTTCTTGATAATGAATTATCGAGAGAAGATAATTTTGAACCCGCTTATTTTGAAGTTCCATTTGGACGATTACGTAGCGATGATGGACAAAAATCAACATTGCTTTCTCTCAGTTTAAGTTCAAACGCAAAGCTTCGCGGAAAAATTGACCGCATTGATATTAACTTTGATGAAAAGCATTTTAAAGTTTACGATTACAAACTCTCCGGCAAAAAACCGAATGAAGAAGACCTTCAACTTGGAATCTCTTTGCAAATTCCACTTTACTTATTTGCCGCGCAGCAGATTTTACAGAACGAATTAGGAGAGCCATTTCAGCCGGCTGCGGGAGTTATCTACTCTTTAAAATTCAGCGCGGAAGATTTTGGACCGGACGAAGTAAAAGCTGTAAAAGGGAAATCATACGATAAAGCGAACGACGAAATGAAGGAACAAATCATTCATGCAAATCAAGAATTAATATCAAACGCTTTGCATAGGATTGATGAACTTATAACCGGAATAAGCTCCGGTATTTACCATCTTTCAAAACTGGAGAAACGGGAAGAGAAAGTCTGCCGCATGTGTTCCTTCAAAAGTGTTTGCAGAATACAAGAAGCTGAAGTTGGGTGAATTCATTCTTTTGCCTTTATAACGTTATCATTTAAAAGGGAGAGAATAATGAAGTCCGCCAGGTATAATAAGTTTTAGGTACTAAAGTCACCACAATCAAATTTAACTCCCCTCCTTTAATTTAGCTCTCCTTGATAAACTTTTAATCATTGTCATTGGATTTGTGGGTTTCTTGTTTCTCCCAGATTGAATTAAACCGCAGTCTCAACCAGATAGAAAGGGATGGCGGGTATTAGTTATACTCTGTTATGGAGAAATGATTAAATCCGGGACAACTAAAATATTTTTTTATAATTGCGATAATTAAATAAAGATAAGAATGGTTACTAAATTGAAAATCCATATCGCACTGTTTTTCATGCTGCCTATCTGTATGATAAAGGCTCAATACTTGCAAACGGCTAAAACCAATTCATACTATGATGTTGAAACGGAGAAATGCATGATCTGCCATGATGGTTCAATCGGCAGGTCAATTGATGTAAGCAGAAATCTTTCTTTAAGCAATGTGGATCAATTTTCTAATGCCACAGATCATCCGATCGGTATGAAATACGATTCAATTTACTTTCAAAAACCGGATGAATATGTAAATCCACGTTTACTGACAAAATCTATTCAACTGGTTGAGGGAAGAGTTAGCTGTATTAGTTGTCATCACATAGTTTCAACTTTAAATACAACTATCCGCTTTACTCAAACGGTATATAATCAATGCCCGGTGGATACTAAAGCTAATAACATGGATAGGAAATATCTTTGTTTAGCCTGTCATCTTAAATAACTCACCTTACGCAAAGATGGTGAAAACCGTAGGTCGATTCTCTGAATCGACCGTGTGTTTTACTTCAATTCGTTCTTTTAGTGGTTTTTATTGGTCGAAACGGAGTTTCGACCTACAGATATGCGTAACGTGAGTTAAATAATAAAAACCACTACTACAAAAAATTATCTTGTCTGCCTTCTTAACCGTTTTGAAAGGTTTAATAACTCGTCTGCTTCTTTGCTTTTTTCGTAAAAATTGTAGACTTCTGCTTTTAGACGAGCCACTCTATAATCCAGAGAATCTAATTTTGCGGCTATTGAAAATTCTTGTTCACACATTTGTATATTTTTTTTCATTCCCAAAGCATATCCCAACAAAGCGTGAAGATATGAATCATTGCTCCCTTTGGGATTAAAAGAATCCAGTTTTTTAATAGCTTCATCATATTTCTTTTGTGTGATTAGGTATTCGCATTTGAGAAGATTGAATTGATAGGAGTTTACAGAAGCCGATTCTAATTTGAGTAAATATTTTTTCAGTTCGTCATAGTTTCGTTCTTCAAGTGAAATTTGAGTTAATAACAGAATCGGTTCAGTGAAAGATGAATCAACTAGTTTTGCTTTCTCGGCATATTTTTTTGCATTTTCTATTTTCCCTCGTTTGAATTCCGTATTGGCATAATTGAAATACCGCGATGCTTCGGAAGATATGCTGTCACTTCGAACTACCTCTAATTTTTTCTTTTCAGGTTCAAATGTATCTGATATTGTTTTGAACATTTGCTCGGTTTCCACGAGCGGTAAACCGAAAAGCGTTAAAGTAATCCGCTTTGACTGATCAATTAAAAAAGTTGTCGGAAGCGCAATCACACGGTAAAGATTGAATACACTTAATCCTTCATCAAGCAAAATGGGGAAGCTGATTTTCTTATTCTGTATTAGTTCGATGATATTATTTTTTTGCTGCTCCGTAATTTTCTGCTTTTCGGAACAAATGCCAACAACGCTTAATCCTTTATCATTAAATTTATCAAAATACTTTTGCCATTTTACAAGCAGGTTTAATGAATCGATCTCCCATGAAGACCAAAAGATAAGCACAGTTAATTTAGAAGAGAATATCTTCTCGGAACTTATTTTATTTCCACGCAAATCGCTTAAGATAAAAGGATGAGCAACGGAGTCCGTCTCAGGATAACCCTTAACGGATTTAATAAAAAAGGTGAAGATTAAAACCGTGATTACAACTTTTATTTTGTCCATTACACTCCATTCTTTAAACGTGTACTAAGTTTGATTCTATCTCTTATAGTCTTTTGGCGCATGGCAGCCGGGTGAACACGTACCGCCGTCGTTCATCTTCTCAAAGTGTATGGGTAAATCCCATTTCCCAAACGGCACGGATTCTCTTATGTGGCGTTCTTTTTGGTTGGCGTGGGTTTCATGACAAGTTCTACAAGTTCTCCCTTTTACTTTCTTGTTTACATGTAGAAAATGTAGATTCTGATCAAGATTCCTAAACCCGGTTAATGTTGTTGTCACGGGATCGAGCACCAAAGTCGGCTGATGGCATTTAAAACAAAGTTCATACTGCTCGGTAGAAAAAGAGGAATAGAATTCCTTTGGATAAACCCACCGGAGCAGTCTGAAATCAGTTTTTCCGCCGTGCGTGTTATGACATCCGGAACAATCTTTTTCGCGGGCTGGTCCATGCCATTGATTATTTTTTTCAAATAACTCTTTCATGTTTGCAAGCGTACCGTTTTGAACATTCATCGTTTTATTATGACACGATAAACAAAGAGACATCGGTTCATTTACCAGCAGCTTAGGAAATTTTGAAAAATGGGGAGAATGACAATTCGCGCATTTTTTCCCTTCTTCTACAGCCTTGTGTTTAACCACTGCTTGAACAACCGATTGTTTTATTTCATCATGACAGGTAAAACATAAATTAGGTACACCGGATGCAAGCATTCGCTCCGAATCGCTTCCATGAGGGTTATGGCAGGTAGTGCATTCCGACACCGGAGGATGAACATCTTTAGTCTCCGCTAATCCGCTTTCTATATCGGCATGACACATAAAACATAAAGAGTTGCCGGATTTAACTAAGAGTTTCGGCTTTTCACTTGAATGAGGTTGATGACAAACCAGGCAGTCCCCTTCCTCTACGGGTACGTGTAAATTCTTCTTTTTAACCATCTCTTCTTTATGACAGGAAAAACAGAGCTGCGGAATACTTTTTTGCCTTAACATAAATTTCTGTTCGGAACCATGAGGATTATGGCATGCTACGCAGTTGCCTTTTCCAAACGGGGCGTGGTTCACTTTATCTGATTTTATTGGATCATGACAGTTATTACATAGATTAACCGAAGGTCCAATCTTTTTGAATTTGTGAGTTTCATTGGGAAGCAGCTCATGGCATTGAACGCACGCGCCAACAGCAGCAGGCCCGTGTTCAAATTTTGCCTTTACCAACGTTGCATGACATTTATCGGTAACGCATGAGTTCGGTGTCGTTCCCTGTGCAACCGCACCGGTAAAGCTCAGAAGCGCCCAAAACAAGGAAGAGAGGATACAGTAGTTTTTACATTTCATCTTTATAACCTTTTAACAATGTTGAACAGAAAGAGTAATTCTAATGATTTATTAATTCACGTTATGCAAAAATAAAGATTAAGAGAGCATGATTAAGATTAAGTCTCACCTTGACAGTATCAGTTAAAACTATTTTAGCTGTTATTTTTTTCATATTTCTACCGGAATATATTTATTGGTCATAAGAACCGCTCGGAGGTGTTTGAACGCCGTGACAAACACCTCTGCTACTAAAACTGCAGTTATTATCACTATAATTATTCGGTGAAACCTCTTTTTTGAAACCTATAGTTAATAGTTTTGCATTCCCTGTTCCGTTATAATTATATGGCGCCGGATCCGATTGATACCCTATCAACCGCGATCTTTTTGAGCCGTGAGGAACTACGACATGGCAAGTAATACAATAAACGGTTGAACCTTGATGATTACCTTTAGCGTGCACATTATTCATCCAGGTTCCTCCGCTGTAAATCGGATGGCAGTTAACGCAAAATAAATTTGTCTGCCAATTATTCAAATTGTTCTTTATATCTCTCACTGTCCAAAGATATCCGGCTGCATTAGCTGGCCAATATTTTGCCGTACCGGTAAGCATGTATTTATAATTAGAGCCGTGAGGACCTTGTGGTACTGTTGCCGACGTTGCCTGATCATTTCCATGACAATCGCTGCAATACATCGTTTGCGAACCAACGCTGTTCCATGTTGTTGACATTTGTGAAGAAAGTAAATTCTTTGGCGAATAAGAACCGGTTTGACTGCTTGACCCCACCTTAACCGGATGGGCGGAAAAATTATTAACGTTGTATTCCATCGCTTGATCTGTAATATTTGTTCCGGAAGGACCAATTATAGTTGTAACTCCGGTTGTCGTTGTACCTAATCCATAATACGAATGACACTTAAAACAAATTTGATATTCTTTTGATGCAGGGTCTATTCTTGTAAAACTTGTTGGCTGCATCCAATTACTCACATCGGTTGGCTCTAAACCCCAAACTCCTGAAAGGACATTAGATGTTGCGTTAGTCTTTGTGGTATGCAACCCGCTCTTTGCAGCATGTGGATTATGGCAGTCACCACATTCAGCATGACGGTTTGGCGTACTTACATCCGCCGAACTCTCGGTTGGTGAATTGGTAGCCGGAGATGCATTAACCGGACGATGTTTATTATCAATCGAATATGTAGGGTGCTTATATAGTTTGATAAAAGGTCCGCCCGAAGAAGCCGAAACATTTTTTTCTGTTATTCCGCCATTAGTTATACCTTTATGACATGCCTCGCACAGTATTTGTTCATTTTCTTTTAGCAGTCTTGCCGGACTATTAGCCGAATGCGGTTTATGGCATGATTCACATCCGCTTGTAGCAACGGTAGTATAACCATTATGACTCCATCCAACCGGTAATGACTTAGTTGATTGTTGATGGATTGAAGGATTTGTAACCCAATATGTTTTTTTATGACAATCTAAACAGAGTGCCGATGATGAATTGGACTTTTTTAAAAATTTTTTTGTTACTACATCTTTGGATTCATTGTGTGGATCATGGCATCGCACACATTCCATCGGGACTTTATCACCTGAGCTTGGATAATGACAACCGCTGCAATTGTATTGTGTTGCGCTGAAATGTGGAAGTCCAATTGATATTGGATGGTCGTCTGAAAGTAACGCCCCGGTACTACCTCCAATATTGCTTGATGCTGAACCGGCAAGTGATTGATCGGGATCTAAATTGCCTGTGCCGCTTACTGCAATATTTCCCGTGCTCATTGATCCAATGGCTATTGTACCATCATGGCACGAAAGACAAAGTTTTGAAGATAAGTTTGGATATTGCGATTGATAAGATGCCGAAAAAGTGCTGCTGGTATATTGCGAATAAGTTACAGAAGATAAATTGTGGTCCCATAGCGGAACTACCTTAACGTTTCTATGCGGAAGATGACAAAACTTACAAACCTCCTGCTCGCCCGTAGCTTTGATTGTGCCCGGTCCGGTTATGGAAAGATTATGTTTAGATTGCAATATCTGCGGATAAGAAACCGTGTTCAAAAGAATCATAAACCAGACGCTGCGAAATAATATTTTGCTGTTTGTTAAAATCATTTTAAATACTGAAATACCTGAATACGCCGGTTGCCTGAATCTACAATATAAATTTTATCTTGATTATCAATTAAAATATCTGTGGGTAAATAAAAATTCCCTTTTCCCGATCCGGAACCGCCAAATGCCAGGAGCACCTGTCCGGTTTGATCAAAAATCTGGACTATATCGAACAATGCATCTACTACATAAACATTGCTTTCACTGTCTAATGCAACTCCCTTTGGTCTTGCAAAATCACCAACACTGTTTCCGAGTCTGCCAAAACTTTTAATAAACACACCAGCCTTGCTTAACACCTGGATTCTGAAATTCATTGCATCAACAACATAAAGTGAGTTAGTAGATGGGTTTTTAGAATTATCCAGACAAAGATGGACAGGGAAGTTAAAGCTGCCCGCAGCATTACCTCTGCCGCCGATTCTCTGAAGTTCCTTTCCTTCCAAATTAAAAACGATAATTTGGTTGGCGCCCGTATCGCTTACATAGACAGAATCGTTTTCAATCTTAATGCTTGTCGGTCTAATTAGTCCTTCTTTAAGTACATGCTTAAAATTTAGACCTTTGTCTAAAACTATTATTTTTTTTATTCCTGAATCACAAATAAAAATATCATCTTCATTATCGATCGCAATTCCAACCGGCGAGTTAAAAAGATTTTTTCCCCATTTCTTTACAAACTTATATGTCTTCTCTTCGATGTTAAAAAAGTGTATTCCCTTTAATTCAATGTCAGTTATTAACAATTCTCCTCTGCTGTTAATAGCAATATTTTGTGGTCTTTCTAAGTGAGAGATTTCTTTCTCTTCACCCAGAAAAAAATCTACTAATTTTTCAAAGAAAGATTTTGTAATACCAAAGTCATCTTTAGAAGAAAAAGAATAGAGAAATTTTATCCTGCTTTTGTCCGGGGCTTTCGGCCAGACCAGACTGTCGGAATTAACCAACTGGGGGAAAACAAACCCGGTTAAAACAAAAAAGAAAACCACTATATAACGAGAAAAACTTGTCATACCACTATTATTCAAAATTAACTGAAAAAGGACGACTGAGAGTAAAAAAAAGATCCTTTCTTTTTGTTTTAGCAATTGAATAACCGGTAATTCTCATACTGAAGTTCAATGCCCGTAAGGTGTAAACCGCAATAACATCGTAATTAAATTCGGAATTGTTTTGGAATACATTAAACGTTTTTGTTATTCTTCCATGCACGGTAAAATTCTGATAGAGATTTGGGAGTTGTAGAGTAGCGGTGTATCGGCTTATCGAATACTCTTGAAACGAGGTGGAAAACCAGTCCCGGCCATAATTTAATGCCAGATAAAAAGGAATCACCTTAAATGAGCGGTAAACCAAACTTGTTAACAGAGCGAAATTTTTATCTTTGTAACCCGAACTATCTGTAGTACCGCTAAACGAAAAATTTCCATTGGCTCTTAGAAAAAGATCACCGGCAATATTGCTTTCAATGCTGCTTGAAACCGTGTTCTGAAAAAAAACGAACGATTCACGCGCTAAATATTTTCTTACAGAAATTTGATCCGACAGCGAAATGTTTCCGAAAGAAAAACCCTGGGTTTGTAACCCGGCAGCCAAAAATCCTTCCACAGACTGCCTTAAAAATATACTTTGGATCCTCTGATAAGAAACATGAGACGTTATGTTCATTAAAAATTTCTCGGTATTTCCCTGGTAATTAATTCCACCCGATAAAACCGAATTTCTAAAAGTTGTTTTACTAAAAAGCGAGTTCGAATAAGTTTCTTGGTGGGAGGTAATTATATTGCCGGATAAGCTTTGTGAAAGGTTAATATTTAGCTGTTCATTAACAGCTCCATCAAAAATTGAATTCATCCCGGTATTGGTAACTCTAAATTGACAGTTTAATTGGTTGACCATGTCTTGAAACCTTTGAGAGTTCCAAAATGTACTTGCCATTATTGAACTGAAAGAACTCTCCTTCCAGTAATTTGCATTAAAGGAAATCTGATCTACAGCGCTAGCTTGTGCAGCTCCTCTTAAGTGAGCTTCATTCGTTAGGTACTTAACATTTCTAATATTATCTGCGCGGCTTCGATGAATTAGTTCGACATCAACCCGGGTGCTTAAAAACTTTGGAAGGTCGAATGAAACTTGAAAATCCCGGTTCTTTTGATCTACCGGAGTATTTGGATTTGGCGCATAAGTTCTTGTATCGTTATACCGGAATGTGAAAAGAGAAATCTTCGAATTAAAAGCGCCGTTTAACTTAGGAGAAATAATTAAACCTTTAGAATTAGTAAAAACCTGGCTGCTAATTGTTGATCCAAACGGCGCCTCAACGGAGCTTGTATTCAAATCGTTTTTAAGAAAAACAATTACCGGAAAATTGCTTTTGCGCAGTGCATCAATATTCAGATCATAAAAACCAAAATAATTTTCTTTCAGTTTGATGCTGGAGGAAGGATTATGTGTTGAAGAATTTGCGTTCATAAATTGAGAATGCAGATTAAATTCAACCAGATTAGGATTATATAAGTACCCATTGGTTTGCAGTTCAACAAGCTGGCTAAATCTTGAAAAAAAACTGTTACTACTTGAGTAAAAGTAATCTTGTTTTCTGTATTCACTCCCGATCAAGCCGGATATGGATTTGAACTGGGGATACAAGTTTACGTCCAATATAGCGGTTATAAGAATCAATAGGTATAGGCTCCAACTTTTAAATCCCATTTTAATAAGAGGGCGGTACAAAACAACTCATCGTTTGTTTGAACCGCCTTCTTCTCCTAAAAATTTAGTTACTTACTATGGCACGTTAAACAGAGCGCACTGCCGCTGTTTGCTTTCCTCAAGAATGAAGTATTTGCATTATTGTGAGGATTATGACAGGAAGCGCATTGCAGTTTACCAGCATATAAAGGAACTGCATGAGCAGCGTCAACATAACTTGCCGATGTTGGTGAAACCAAACCTCCTCCATCAGCAGTTACTAATGCTGCATCATAAGTAAAGTTGATCGGGTGGTCATTGGTCAAACTATTTCCAATAATCGTCACCCGTGTAGCCGCTATTTTTCCGGTAGCGTCTAATTCTGTTCCAGTTCCCATTGTTGGATTTGCGCCGATAGACGACTTATTATCTAAGCTATTTACTGCTACAGTACCGTCATGGCAGCTTAAACATAGATTTGAAACCGTTCCGCCGCTACCAACTTCTGTAAGCGTTGCGTTGGATGAGCTACTGGCATAGACTCCATATGTTGCATTCGACGAAAGCGTTTTATTCCACAACGGTGTTGCGGTAATTGTTTTCTGGTGAGGGGTATGGCAGAAAATACAAACCTGGCTTTCGTTTGTAGATTTGTCTGTAATCCCGCCGCCGGTTGATAAATCGTGTTTTGAAGCAACGATTGTTTGAGCGAATGAAGCTGTGCTAATAAGAGCTAAAAACGCTGCAAGAATGAATTTTTGTTTCACTGTATCACCTTTCATTGTTTGTTATTGATAATCGAGTAGTTTTTTTGAACTACTCATTGTTGTATTTAATTAATTGAAATACCTGAACTCGTTTATTCGTAGCATCGACAACATAGATTCTATCCTGGTTGTCAACACTAATTCCTGTGGGGAGCCAAAAGTTGCCCGGCTCCGTTCCAAAACTTCCTACATGCATAAGAAGCTTGCCTTCATTATTAAAAATTTGAAAATTGTTAAAAGCCGCATCTACTACATAGATATTTCCACGGCTGTCAACTGCTATCCCTTTTGGTCGAGTAAACTGCCCAAACGAATCACCAAGCGAACCAAATTTCCATAAGTATTTCCCTTCTGCGTCAAAAACTTCTACCCGCGCATTGATCGTATCGACGACATATATTTTTCCTTCTTTATCTAAGGCAATATTTGTAGGGAAGTTAAATTCACCGTCTTCAATTCCTCTCTTTCCAAATTCAAAAAGAAATTTTCCATTAAGTGAATAGACTTTAACTTTGTGGGCTTTAGAATCAACGACATAAATCCGTTTGCGAGTATTATCTGCCGCTATACCGGCAGGATTTTCCATTCCGCCCTCGCTTCCAAAAGATAATATCATTTCACCTTTCGGATTAAAAACTAAAACGGCTTTTTGTATTACATCGGATATGTAAACATTTCCTGCCGAATCAGCGGCGATACCAATAGGCATAGTTAAAGAGCCGCTGATAAACGATAATTTAGAATTTTTCAAATCGAAGATAAACACTCTTCCGCCGGTGCTTTCGGTTATATAAACTTTATCTTCAGCCGCTATAACGCCATAAGGTTTTTGAAGGGCATCGCTTTTTTCTTCACCTAATAAAGATTCAAGTATTTTTGACTGACTTCCTTCGATTGACTTGCGGTCGGAAAGACTTCGTAAATATTTTATCCTTGGTTGTTCGGGAGGTAGAGGCCAAACCAATTCCTTTTCCTCTTTCGAAGTATCCTTTGCAGCCGAACATCCCGTGTAGTTTATCATTGAAAGGACTAATAGGAATGAATGGATAACGAACCAATATCCTTTAGCTCCTCTTTTAATATTGTTTTTTTCTTTTTGAAATTTCATTTTATACTGTTATTTATTATGACAACTTTGACACAAAGCAAAATATCCGTCAGCAGAAGATAGGAGCGACTTAAATTCAGAGAAATGAGGATTATGACAGCCTGTGCAGTTTAATTCACGCTTAGGATTACGCGGATCTTTTCTATTCTGGAATGGATGAAAAACTACCGGATGATTTCCATCATTCTTGTCATCGTGGCAAGTAAGGCAGATTTGATTTGTAGAATTCCTCAACTGAAACTCATGCTTTGATGCGTGTGTGCTGTGGCATATTGTGCATCTCCCGGATACAACAGGCGCATGAATAAATTTTTTCTTAGCGATCCCTTCCTTTATCTCTTCGTGACAGCCAAAACATACTTCCGATTCTTTTTCAACTTCAAACTTTGGTTTAAATCCAGATGATTGCTGTTGATAGTGGCAAGTTTCACATTGTCCTGCATCAACCGGTCCGTGTACAAAATTCTCGTTGTACATAGAACCATGACATGATTTACATGTCGATGCCGAAATAATTGATGACTTCTTCTCGTTCTCATTTCCATGACACGAGGTACATTTTGTATCGTTTTCGGCGATGTGAAAAATATTTTTAACGTATTCATCAGGAGCTTTCTTGCTTTCAATCTCCAACTGATAATAAACGTTTAGCGAATCCCTCAAAAACTGATTCTCTAATGTCTCTAATTCATAAAGAATTGTATTATTGCCGGGTTCTAAACTTAAAGGGATTGCAATGATATTATTTTGGCAGTAATTATTTCTCTTCGCAAAATTATTTACTTCAATAGGCTGCCAGCCAAAAACTTTTACGCTTGCAAGAAGGGCATCTTGCTCTCTTAATGTTTTAATTGAAGCTAAGGTTGTATCCTTTAACAGAATTTCATTTCCTTGAACTTGTTTTTCAAACGGGAATGAATCTTCTTTATTTATTAAAGGCTGATGAAAAGGTTCGGCTGAAACAGAAATTCTTCCAAGTATTAAATTTTTCGGGAGTATAGAGACGACTGTTTCGTTATTTGACTTCCTTGCAGAGGGAGAGGTTAAGTCCAACACTATGGTTGTATCCCACGGATTAAATACTTTATAACTTTTTATTTGTGTTGTATCAATCCAAATAACGAATATGAACCGGCCTTCATCCACCTTAGAAAACTTTGTTTTGGGATGAATTATTTTATAAGCGCCATCATCTAATTTATTATTCGTAGAAGTAAAGTTTAAAAGGAATACGGCGATAATTACAGTAGTAAGATATTTTAATTGGATATAACCGGTAATTTTTCTTTTTAGAAACATAAACAGATTTAATTTCTTGATTAAGACCTATCAATTATCAATACTAATGCCAACATGTTTTAAGAGCATTATCTTTCTCTACACGTCAAAACTAACTTCGCTACCTATCCTTTTACAACAAAAGCCAATAATACTGTTTCACAAAATCTTATAGTAAATGCTTACCTAACCATGTTTGTGGAATATTACTCACTTTAATTGGGGAATGGGTTATATTCCCCAGTCATTAATTTTCGTATAATGGATTGTGTTACAAACAGCGAGATTATGTAAAAGTAAAAGAATTTTAATTCGGGTTGGTAGTGGTTTTTTTATCGATCAGAAAAGATACGGAATTTACCATTTCTGACAAGACTAACGGTTTTTCAACAAACAAGTCAACATAAAGTTCGTTAGCTTTATGTCTGCAGTTCTCATCGCCGAAAGCAGTAATTAGTATGGTTTTAATGGAAGGATTTTTATCTCGAGCAGATATAATAACATTGAATCCGTCGCTTTCGTCCAATTTTAGGTCTGCAATCAGAACATCAAAACTGCGTGAATAGATTTCTCTTATCCCATCTTTAAATGAAGCAGCGGTGATGACTTCAAAGCCTTTATTCATCATGGCGCTTCTTAGAGACCAGCAGATCAACGGCTCATCATCAACAACCAAAACGCGCGGTTGTTTAAGGGAATTTTTATAAGGATTAGTTCCTTGATTGGTTTCTGAAATTAGGTTCATGATCTTTATACCTCAATCCATGTGCCATATCAACTATCATCTGTTTCAATTCTGTTGTGAATTCCATATTTCTTCATTTTATAGCGTAACTGATCACGGCTTATTTGTAATAGACGTGCAGCACGCGATTGATTAAAACTTGTCTTTGACAGCGCCTCAAGCACTGCGTTTTTTTCCATTTCGCCAAAAGTCAAATCTTTTCCAGACGTATAAGAACCCGTACTCGCTTTATTACTCAAAGTATTAAGATGACCGACTTCAATAGGACGAGAAAAAATATAATCTCCTTCCTCAAGGAGAACGGCTCTTTCGATTACATTTTTTAATTCGCGAACGTTGCCTTGCCAACGGTAACTCAAGAAGGCTTCTTTTGTTTCTTCAGTTAATCCTTTAAAGTTTTTCCGAAATGCTTTGTTAAATTCCTGTATGAAAAATTGAGCCAGAATCAGGACATCTTTTCCTCTCTCTCTTAACGGAGGCACGTGCAGATGAACTACGTTTAGGCGGTAAAATAAATCGGCTCTAAATTTACCCTCAGCAACTTTCTGTTCGAGAGGCTGGTTTGTTGCAGTTATAATTCTTACATCCACAGAAATTTCGGATGTGCCGCCAACTCTCTTAAATGATTTTTGATCGAGTACTCTAAGCAGCTTAACCTGCAGGTTGGGCGAAATATCTCCAATCTCATCCAAGAAAATCGTACCGCCGTCTGCAATTTCAAACATTCCTTTTTTTAAATTCTTGGCATCTGTAAAAGCTCCTTTCTGATGACCGAATAATTCGCTCTCTATTAAAGATTCGGAGAGCGAAGCACAAGTTACAGCCATAAAACATTTATCTTTTCTTTGGCTCAACATATGGATTGATCTTACTACCAATTCCTTACCAACACCACTTTCGCCTGTAACAAGTACCGTTGATGAATCGCTGGCAGCAATCTTAGTCATCATAGTAAATAATTTTTTCATCACTGGTGAATCGCCAATGATAGCAAGATTACCGAACTGCTTTTTCTGTTCTTCCCGCAAATGACTGATTTGTCTCTTGAGACGGATGGATTCTAATGCCTTTTCAACAATTATTTTCAGCTCTTCAAAGTTAATAGGCTTTGTAATATAATCTAGAGCGCCAAGTTTCATTGCTTGTACGGCAATGTTTGAACTATCAACGGCGCTTAACATAATAATCGGAATCTCATAAGACATCTCTTTTAGCTTTTGAATAAATTCTATTCCGGTTCCATCAGGCAGCCCTTGATCCAAAATAATTAAATCAGGTTCGAATTCTGAAACCCGGTCTAAACCCATTTTAACTGTTTCAGCTTCTAAAACGCTGAAGGATTCATTCTGTAAATGCTGCCTAAGCGACCATCGTATCAATTTTTCGTCATCAACAACAAGTATGGTATCCGATCTCATAGTCCCATCGTATTTTGATTAAGAGGTAAAGAAATTTTCACTTTGGTGCCTTTACCCGGTTCGCTTGTAATTTGAATAGTGCCATTGTGCTGTTCGATTATTCTTTTCGAGATAGCCAGACCCAACCCGCTGCCTTTATGCTTTGTTGTAAAGAAAGGTCTGAAAAGTAAGGGGAGTGTCTCCGGTTTTATGCCTTGTCCGTTGTCGATTATTTCCATCTCAACGATCTGTTCTTTCTTTTTTACAATTACCTCTAAAGTTCCTTCAGTTCCCATCGCTTGATGCGCATTCAACATTAAATTAAACAGCACTTGTTGCAGTTGATTTCTGTCTGCCGATAAAGTTAAAGATTCGCCATCAACTACAACATTATAATTTATTTTCTTCTTCTGTTGCGATGGAGTAATGAAAGATAAAGTTTTATCAATAAGTGATTTCACTTCAATAGTTTCAAACATAGGCGGTTTAGGGCGGGCATAACTTAATAAATCATTTATTGTGTTATTAATTCTTTGTAGCTGGGACATCATTTCAAAAATAATTTCTTTCTTCGGATCACTGCTTTGAGTTTCAGCGTCAAAGATTTGTAAAGCGCCGATCACACCGGAAATCGGATTTTTAATTTCATGTGCAAGGCTTGCCGCCATTTCACCTGTCGTAAACATTCGGTCCGCCTGTTCAAGTTGATTTTGGTGCATTTCGTTCAATTTAATCTTTCCCTCATTCAGACGTTTTATCAATTTATTAAATGCTTTTTGAAGATCAGATATTTCATCGTTTCGCTTAGATTCTTCCACCTGGGCGAACTGCATATCATCGTAAAATCCGGAACTACTTACGGCGTTTCCAATATTGTTAATCTTTAGCTCTAAACGCCTGATAGGCTTTATAACAATATAATAAAGAGCCAAAAGAATAGTAATTCCAACACTGATTACTATTAGAAATGTAAGTAAAATGTTTATGGATCGATGTTCCTTCGCAACCTTTAAAAGATCATCCACCGATGCTTTAACAACATAAAACCCTAGAATTTTGTCCTCACCTGGATGACAAGGGTAACACTGTTGTTTATTAAATATCGGATTAACTACGTATTGATAGTGTTTCCCGTTTTCTAAAGACGGGAAGAAACTTTTGACTGAGATTTTACTAACATCGGATAGATTACCCAGCTTAAATTTTTTATCAATATCCTTTTCAGTTGCACGAATCGCGATTTTGCCATCCTTATCTAAAATTATAACATCATTTATTTGTGGGGATATAATTGCCGATTTTAAAACACTTCTTAATTTATTTCTTTTCCCATCAGCCATAAGATGTTCTAATATACCTCTGCCAAACTCGGATATCCCGTCGGCTTTTACCTGAGCTTGTTTCTCAAGCATTCTATAACCACTTATGTGAGCCAATACAGCAAAGCACGCGCTAAAGACTAATAGAGTGCCTAAAACTATAATGATAATTTTCCTACCCAGCCCGAATTTATATTTTAACATAACATCCGCCTAATACAATTATACAACATAGAATGAAACACCTTATTAATACTCTGAAAAAACACTTAATTAAATTTACAATCATATTGAATTAAATGGAAGAAACTTCTGAAGAATTGTGATTTAGTGTTATTACACAAGTAAAAATTAATTAATATCTTGACAACGGCTAACCTATAGGTTAAATGTGAACCCTAACATTGAAATATTAATATCCGACGATAAAGCAGACATTTATAATATTGTCCTCTAAGTTTTTGTTTTTTGTGTCAAGACTTTTTTGCTTTTCACT
This sequence comes from Ignavibacteria bacterium, assembly GCA_030693705.1. Lineage (GTDB taxonomy): Bacteria > Bacteroidota > Ignavibacteria > Ignavibacteriales > Ignavibacteriaceae > UBA1563. The sequence continues at coordinate 34,382 of JAUYAB010000064.1, forward strand.
TTATACTTTCAACTTTTTACTTGCGGTTTGCCGCGCTGTGGCATGACATAAGCTAAACTTGATCTTGTTGATGAAAAACTTGCGAGTCTAAAAGCATCGGTTGAAAATAAGGACACCGGTTTTACAGATCACGTAGCGCTTAGAACGGCGTTGTACGGATTGTTTGATAGTGCGGACGATTTGCTAAACGAAGAGGCTGACGCAATTGTTGAAGTGTTGAAAGAAACGAAGCTCAACTTTTATAACCAATACTTTGCCGCAAGGGTTGTTAAGGACTAAGGCGGCAAAAGGGGCGGAGGCGATAATTTGGCGGAACCACCGGCACCGACTGAACCAGCGAAGTAGGCAGAGGGCGGTTGGCAGTCGGCAATAAGCAATAAGCAGTAAGCAAAATAGGGCGGGCGAAGGCTCGTCCTTTTTAATCTTTTTTTCGCGTTCTCGAATTAATTAAGTTGGAGATGAAATTAGATTATCCGGCGGAAATAATTATTTGGATTTATTTGGGTGACCATGATAACGAGAAACTTATAGCCGTTAATTTGATTGCAAAATTATAGAAGAAGATGGAATGGAAATTATTAAATTAGCAGAACGAAAAACAAATTATTACAAGCAAAAACATCAATTATGAAAATAGATAAAACATTAAAAGACAATAAGAGCGAATTGCTTTCTTACTTTAGGGATAGAGCAAGTGAATTTCTAACGGAAATAAAACAAAAATATTCTGAAACCCAACCGAACAAAAGAGCAAGAACAATTAACAAATGCCTGAATGAAACAAAATCCAAATTAATAACAACTATCCTTCAACAATCGGAAAAAGAAAAGTGGACACATCAAGAAAAATTGGAATGTTTGCTGATGATTACCTATTGTAATATAGTTGTAATGATCGAAAGCAGAAATTCTGTTAGACCTTACGAGTATATGGACTTTTCAAGAAGAGTAGGCGAACTTTGGGATCCATTTTGCAAACTATGTTTTTATTATCCTATAAATGATGTTTCACTTTTCGTTCCACCGCTATTTTCCGAAGTCAAGAAAAAACTTACTGATGAAATTGTTGATTATATAGACAGCTTAAACATCACTCTTGAAGAAAAGGAAGAACTAAAGAAATATTATGACAAAGTTTGGAGTTTAGTTACTTCAGGAGAAATTCAATTGGAACTTGATTTACACTTTATTTCTAAAGAACAGAAATATGTTGTCGATTTCAAAAGTGGATTTGGGTCTAATGAAAAAGGGAATACTAATCGCTTATTGTTAGTTGCAAGTATTTACAAAAACTTATCTGAAAACTTTAACTGCTTATTATTCGTTAGAGCCGAAGAAAACAACAGTTATTTCAACACATTAAAGAACTCTGGAATTTGGGAAGCTTATTGTGGTAGTGAAGCTTATCAAAAAATAAGAGAATATTCTGGTTTTGATTTGAAAAGTTGGATTGATGTCCATATCGACTGGGCTAATGATTTTAAACCGGAAACCATTGTACATTTTGAAGAACAAAAACTCTTACAATATCTGTTATGGTAATGATACAGGAAGCAAGAAAATATCAGGCATTTTATACTAAATCAACTCCAATAGTTGATTATATGGTTAATAAATTAAAGTTGAATTCAAACGACAAAATATTTGAACCATGCGGCGGTGATGGAGTTTTTGTTGAAGCAATCTTAAGTGAAAATGAATTTGCAAATATTGATGTTTGCGAGTTAAATGATGGCGCATATCAAACGCTCCTAAATAAATTTTCTCATTACCCCAATGTTCACCTTAGGCAGTGTGATACATTACTTGACAGCGATTTAATATTCAATTCAGGTTTTGGCGGCGTTTACGATAAAATAATTGCTAATCCTCCTTATGGGGCATGGCAGGATTTGGACAAAAGAGCGGCGCTTAAAAAAGTTTATCACGATCTTTATGCTAAAGAAACATATGCGTTGTTTCTCTTTCGTTGTATTGAACTTTTAAAGGATGATGGGATATTATGTTTTATTATTCCCGATACTTTTCTCAATCTTCATATGCACAAGGCAATAAGACACCATATTTTAACAAACACAAAAATTTTGGAACTGGTATTGTTTCCTTCTTCATTTTTTCCTGGAGTAAATTTTGGTTATGCAAATCTTTCCATAATTACTCTCCAAAAATCTTACAGTAAAATTGATTGTTTAAATAATGAGTTTAAAGTTTATAATTCATTTTCTAAGGTTGAACAATTAGCTAAAATTTGTGAGGCAGAGTTAAGAACCTTTTCATTTAAGCAAAAAGAAATATTGGCAAATCCGGATTACGCTTTTTTTATAGCGGATAATATTAATATTACAGATGCAATAAATAACTCAAAATTAAAAATCGGAGATATCGCAAATTGTGTAACCGGTTTTTATTCGGGAGATGATAAAACTTTTTTGCTGGTAAATAGTCTTGAGTTAAAGAATGGGAAAAACTATGCGTTAGTTGATGCTAATTCCATAAATAGAGATTATCAAAATATTCCAAACATTCTTGATGGCATAGAGGGAGAAAAGCATTTTTTACCAATAGTAAAGGGTGGCAATACAAAATACTTAAAACCGGAAGGCTGGTTTATGAATTGGAGTAAAAAAGCGGTAAGCCATTATAAGTCAGATAGCAAAGCACGGTTTCAAAACCCTCAATATTATTTTAAGTTTGGAATTGGCGTCCCTATGATTAGTTCTTCAAGCATTACGGCTTCACTAATAGAGAATAAACTCTTCGACCAATCTATTGTAGGTGTTTTCCCAAAAGACGAATCTTTGACCTATTATCTCCTTGCTTTTCTAAATTCACCGACTTGCAATAAATTAATACGGACTATAAATCCATCTGCAAATAACCCAGCAAATTACATCAAAAAGATTCCATTTATATTACCGTCAGACGAACAAAAATTATTTATAGACATTACAGTTCAGAAAATTATTGATGGTATAAAAAAGGAGGGTATTGCAAGCAAAATATTGGAAAACGAATTAAATGAAATTATAGAAACGATTTACGGATTTTAGAAAGCACATTTAGTCGAACAAATACCCTTCTCGCGTCTCTTTCCTCAATTATCAGTATATTTACGCCATGAATTTTGATAAAAAAAGCAACACCACCCCAATTTGATTTAGAAAAGGCATCTCCACGCCTCATTTCTTAAACAATTCCATTTAACAGTAGAAGAAAATAAATTAGCAGTATATGAGCCTTTCAAAAGAAATAAAAAGAAGAAAAACATTCGCGATCATCAGTCACCCCGATGCGGGCAAAACCACGCTTACGGAAAAGCTTTTGCTTTTCAGCGGTGCGATACAAATCGCCGGTGCGGTGAAATCAAACAAGATTAGAAAGACCGCTACATCAGATTTTTTGGAAATTGAAAAGCAGCGCGGAATTTCTGTCGCTTCTTCCGTACTTTCTTTCAACTACCACGATTATAAAATTAATCTTTTAGACACTCCCGGACATAAAGACTTTGCCGAAGATACTTACCGCACATTAACCGCTGTTGACAGTGTTATTCTCGTTATCGATTGTGTTAAAGGAGTTGAGGAACAAACTGAAAAATTGATGCAAGTCTGCCGTTTAAGAAATACTCCCGTTATTATTTTTATAAACAAACTTGACCGCGAGGGAAGAAATCCGATTGAGTTGTTGGATGAGATCGAAGAAAAATTATCGATCAAAGTAAGACCGTTATCGTATCCTTTCGGGATGGGAATGAGCTTTAGAGGCGTGTACAATATTTATGATAACACGTTCGCTTTTTTCCGCGCAAACAAACAGCAAATTGAAGATGACGTAAAATATTTTAAAGGAATTGATGACGAAGAACTTGTAACGACATTTGGCGAAGCAGCCGAAACTTTAAAGAATGATATTGATCTGATAAACGGAGTGTATGGCAAGTTTGAAATAGAAAAATATTTATCCGGCGAATTAGCGCCGGTCTTTTTCGGCAGCGCGATAAATAACTTTGGAATTAGAGAGCTCTTAGATACTTTCGTTGCCATCGCGCCGCCGCCTGTTGCGCGGGAAACCACAATCGGAATGATCCCGCCGAAGGAAGAAAAATTCAGCGGATTTGTTTTTAAGATCCACGCAAACTTAGATCCGAAACACCGCGACCGAATGGCGTTCGTGCGCATTTGTTCCGGCACTTTCGAAAGAAATAAAAATTATTTTCACGTACGACTGAAGCGTCAAGTAAAATTTCCTAATCCGGCATCGTTCCTTGCGCAGACAAAATCGCTTGTAGAAACCGCATATCCTGGAGATGTAATCGGGTTGTATGATTCCGGATTATTTAAAATCGGCGATACGTTAACCGAAGGCGAGGCTTTTATGTTTAAGGGAATTCCCGTCTTCTCACCGGAAATATTTAGAGTTGTACAGAACAAAGATCCGTTCAAATCTAAACAGCTTGAGACAGGAATTAGACATTTAACCGACGAAGGACTCGCGCAGCTTTTCGTCCAATGCGACGGCACAAAAAAAGTTATCGGCGTGGTCGGTGAACTTCAATTTGATGTTATAAAATACAGACTGTTAAACGAATTTGGCGCAAGCTGCGATTTTATGCACCTCAACGCGTACAAAGCTTTTTGGGTTGAGTACGATAAGAAGGAAGATATTGAAGAGCTTCAACGGCTGCGTGGAAATTATTTGTATTTCGATAAAGCCAAAAATCTTGTCTTTATTGCAGAAACGGAATTTTCGTTAAGAATGACAAGAGAGAAAAATCCAAAAGCCACATTCCTCTCAAGCGTTGAACATAACAATCAAACGGTTGAGATGGAAAAAGTAGTGTAGAGAGTCAGTCGACAGTTAGCTGTCTGCAATAGGCATCGGCAAAGTAATATTTTCATCATTCATTAAAGTTAGAAACACAACAGCTTTTACTCTGCTCTCAACGCCTGCAAAATATTCATTCTTGCTGCGCGGACTGAGGGCAGAAATCCTCCGAGGAATCCCATTGCAACCGCGAAAAGTAAAGACGAAATTATTATGTCGGGCGATAGTGCAAAATTAAATGCAAGCTCGGTGAATGAACCAAAATTCAATGTTGAGATTGAAACAAACTGTAAAAGCGATGCAAGCGCTAAACCTATTATTCCACCAACAAGCGCAATAAGAAATGATTCTGCTAAAAATGCAGCTAAGATACTTCTTCTTCTAAAACCCAACGCGCGCAATGTTCCTATTTCAACGGTTCTGTTTGCTACTGAAGCATACATTGTGATCATTGCTCCGATAGTTGCTCCAAGACTAAAAATTACCGTAACAAAAATTCCAAGTATCCTGATAAATCCCGCCATTAACTCCGATTGCTTTGCGAAAAATTTAGTTTCAATCTCAGGTTCGTATTGCTGAAGCCGTTTATCGGTATCAAACGCAAGTTTAAATGAAGCATACTCCGAAGGATTTGCCAATTTTAAAGTCATTGTTGAGACAGCATTGCCGCGGCTGAAAGCGTCTAACAATTGCAAAGCATCGCCCCAGATTTCAGAATCAAATCCGCTTCCATCGGTTGTAAATTTTCCGACCACAGTCCAATAATCTCCGGCAAATTTTATTTTGCCGCCAATCCGGCATCCGTTAAATTTACTCGCAATCGATTCTCCAACGATCAATTCACGTCTGCCCTGCACAAAATTTCTTCCTTCAATTATTTTTATGTTCGGGCGCAATTGCAATACTTGTTCTGATACACCGCGGACACTGATGTTACTCAATCCACCGCTTTGTTTTTCCAGATTGATAATTACAACCGGTTCGTAAGAAATAATTTGTTTACCGTCGGATGTTTTTGCGATGTTCGGTAAAGAAGAAACAATACTTTGAATGTCTCCCGGAATAATACTTGAGATTTCTCCGTTCGCAGATTTGCGGGCAACAAGTACATTTTCTTCGGAACCTGTTATCGTCAATGTTTTTTGAATACCGTAAGCCATCATCAAAACGGCTGCAAATACGAAAACAACTAACGCGATACCGGTAACGGTAATCCCGGTGGTAAGTTTTCTTGCAGTAAAATTTCTTAAACTGTATTTCAATGGTATTTTCATTTGCAAAACCTTTGTTAGTTAGTTGTTAGTGGTCAGTTGTTGGTTGACCATTTCCTAATCTTAATCATAATCTTGTTCTTAATCTTTTTCCATCAACCGTCATCCATTCTCCATCAACCATCTTTCATCCTACAAACCGGAAACCTTCAACTATTTTCATTTTCAACGCGCGTTGAATAGGAGAAAGCGAAGATAAAACTCCAATTGATAAAGCCGCTATTGCTGCAAGAACAATGGTGATCGGTTCAATTTCAAAGACCGGGAAAAATCCTTTTGGAATAACTTGTTCTAATCCTTTAATCAACGGAAACGTTAGCGTTAAACCTAACGCACCGCCGATGATTGAGATTACAAGTGATTCACCCATAATTAAACCGATTAAATGTGAACCGGAAAATCCGATAGTTTTCATCACGGCATATTCCCTTGTCCGTTCACGTGCAGACATGATCATCGTATTGCCGAGTACGAGTAAAATTATTCCGATGATCACGAAAGACAAAATATTCATGGCTGTAATAATGGCGCTTGTTGAAGCCAAGAAACTTTGTGCAAACGCCCGTTCTGATTCGGTTTTCGTTTCTGCATTAGAATTTTTAAAGAGATCATCGATCTGTTTAGAAATTATTCCCGACTTTGACGGATCTTTTATTTTAACAATATACCAGCCAACATCACCGGCGCGTTCGGGCGTTTCTTTTTTCATTCTTTCATTTACATAATTCCAATGAAAAAGCATTTGGGTTGCGTCGGTTGTTTTGTCGCGAGGTCTGTAAATTCCACGGATTACAAATTCCCATTTGCCGGGATAAATATCTCCTTCGATCGGCATAACATCGCCGATTTTTAATTTATACTGCTTTGCAATATCTTCACCAACAACGCATGAATTTTGTTCCCGTTTAAAAGTTTCCAATTCTTTTTTCGATAAAAGAAATTCCGGGTAGACATCAAACATAGTTTCTGCATCGCACGAGAAACGGGCGAAGAATTGATTCTTATCGATATAAACTCCTTGAAACCATGATGCAAAAGTAACTTGCGAAACGCCCGGCACCTGCTGAATTTTATCGCGGTAAGTATATGGCAAAGGAAAAATAAAAGAAACGGCTTGCCGGGTGACCAATCTATTAGCGGCAGTAGCTTCAACACCGACATACCATGCAGTAACTACTGTTCGCAGTACGCCGAAAGCAATTACTGCAATGGCAATTCCAAGGATTGTTAAAAAGGAACGGAGTTTATGTCTGAAAGCATTTTTGAAAATGAGTTTTAAAATTTTCATAACGGTTCCTAAATTAAATCGCCTTTATCGAGGTGACGAATTTTACTTGCCTTTTCCGCAGCGTGTGGATCGTGGGTTACCATTAATATTGTTTTTTTGAATTCTTTGTTTAGTCTGTCAAGCAGAATAAGAATTTCGGCGGCGGAATTTTTATCAAGATCGCCGGTAGGTTCATCTGCAACAAGAATAAGCGGATCGGTTACGATTGCTCTGGCAATTGCAACGCGCTGTTCTTGTCCGCCGGAAAGCTGTTTTGGATAGTGAAACATTCTATCAGTTAGACCAACCACGTTTAAAGCGGCTTCAACATGCTGCTTTTTCTCCGCTTTGGAGAGATGCGTTAACATCAGCGGAAGTTCAATATTTTCGTATGCGGTTAAAACGGGAATGAGATTATAAAACTGAAAAACAAATCCAATGTTACTTGCCCGCCATTTTGCAAGCGATGATTCATTCAACAAAGTAATATCGGTATCTTTTATAAAGATATTTCCACTTGTCGGTTTGTCAATTCCCGCAATTAAATTTAAGAGCGTTGTTTTGCCGGAACCGGATGGTCCCATCAAACAAAAAAATTCTCCTTCTTCAATATCGAGAGTGATATCATTCAGAACAGGAATAGCAAAACTATCTCTTGTATAAGATTTTGAAATATTTTTTACTTCAATTATCGCCGGCATACTATCTCCGTTTTTTTTAAGTTTTCAGTAATCTCAGCCAAAGGCTGATCCGCCTTTGGCGGAAGTAATCAGTATTGTTTTCTTAATCTTAATCATAATCTTGTTCTTAATCTTTTCCCATCAACCATCGGACATCATCCATCAACCATGCATTACTTTTTAACGTTTACTTTTGTTCCATCCTTTATTTCTTTCGAAGGATTGTCAATTACTTTTTCGCCATCAGCTAAACCGGAAAGAATTTCTACATAAACTCCAAGTTTTTCTCCGATAGTAACATTTGCTTGCAATGCTTTTTCATTGTCGATTTTATAAACAAGATATTCATTCCCTTTCTGCACCAATGCTGAAGCGGGAATAACTAACTTCGGTTTTTTGTTTAGCATTTCTTGGCTGACCGGTTCATTTAAAAAGAGAACTTTGGCACGCATCTCAGGCAGGACTTTTTTATCGTAATTCTTAAATCCTACTTTAACCATTACGGTAGCTTTTGCTCTATCCGCTGTTGGAACAATCTTGGCGACAAAGCCGGGATAACGGAAATCGGGATAAGCTTCGAGAGAAATTTCGCAATCTTGATTTGGTTTTATTCTTTCGATATTCGATTCGGAAACATCGGCTTCAACTTGAAGAGAAGACATATCCGCCATAGTTACCACCGCAGCTTTTGAAGATGCGCTTGCGGCAAATGGAGCGACAATTTCTCCAACGTCTGCATTTTTTGTTAACACGGTTCCATCAAACGGAGCGCGGATGAGCATGTTTTCCATTGCAACTTCTGCACCCAATACTTGCGCTTTTGCCAATTCAATTGATGCGGTCGTTCGGTTTAATCTTGCTTCTGCGGCATCAAGTTCTGATTGTGCAGCCGAACCGGAAGCAACTAGTTTTTGGGCACGTTTAAAACTATTTTCAGCATCTTTCAAATCGGCTTCATTTAGTTTTAGATTTGCCTTTGCTTGCTCAAGCTGCGCTCTAATGTCGTTGTCATCAAGTCTGGCAATTATTTGATTTTTTTTCACAGCATCGCCTTCAACAACCCCAAGAAATTGAAGTCTTCCGGTTCCCTTTGAAGCGACGGCGGCTTTTCTTTGAGCAACGATATACCCGCTTGCAGTTAACACGGCATTTGATTGTGATGAAGAAACTTTAGAGGCGGTAACAACAGAAACATCAATGGTTGAAGCGAAAATGTAACTCCACAGAAAATAAACGAGGAAACAGGCAATGGAAACTCCCAATACCCAGATCAACAAACTTTTTTTACCGGAGTATCTGTTTCCGGAAGAATGAAAAGATCGGTCTATTTTTAATGAAGAAAGATCAGCATTCTTGTTTTCCATTGGTCACCAAATGTTTTTTCTAAGAAGTTTCGCTTGCTAAAATAAGAATCACTTAGCATTTTAGAAAGGAAATTTTTATAATTAAAATTAACCGGTTTGCCCGGTCTAAAGTGAAAAAAACGAAGCATTAATAGGAAAATTATTTACAACATCATCTCGTTCAGGTTCTTTGTATTTGAAGTTCTTTTTCTTTAATTTTCTAAAAACATTATTGCCACTAATTTCTAAAAATATTTATAATGATGCTGTTTCACTGCAAATTATAAAAAGAGGCTTTCGTGAAAAAGAAATCTTCGGAAATGTCCGCTTCATCTCATAAGAAAGAAAAAAAAGCAGAAAAGATTCCTTTGAAATCAAAAACTGCTGTTTCAAAGAATCAACCTTCCGAACATGAAGAATTTTTAAACAAGATTTTTGATCCGAATGACTTGCTTAACATGTTGGAAGGTTCCCTTTCTGCTAATTTTATATCGGTTCCCGCCGGGAAAATAATTTATTGTAATAAAGCGTTTTTGGATTTATTCGACTTTAAAACGAAAGAAGAAGCGTTTAACTTTCCAGTTGAAAAATTGTATCCTTCCTCCACAGCCCGCATTAATTTTTTAAAAGAGCTTAAAGCAAAGAAAAAATTAGATGGATTTGAAGCTGAACATATTACAGTTGATGGCAAGGTTATTTATACGCTGGAAAATATGGTGGGTGTTTTTGATGATTCCGGCGAGTTAACTAAAATCATGGGAAATATCGTTGATATTACCGAACGCAAACAGGCGGAAGAAAGATTAAGAACAAGCGATCAAACTTACCGGGGAATAATTAACAGCATTGATGAAGCTATTTATATTCAAGATGAACACGGGACATTTCTTGATGTGAATGACGGGGCGGTTAAAATGTACGGCTACACGCGCGAAGAACTCATCGGGAAAAATCCTCTTTTTGTTTCTGCAGAAGGGAAAAATGATATTCCGGACGTAATCCAAAAAGTTAACCTGGCGTTTGAAGGTATTCCGCAAGAGTTTGAATTTTGGGGAAAGAGAAAGAATGGAGTAATATTTCCAAAATCGGTAAGAGTTTATAGAGGAAAGTATTTTGAGAGAGATGTTGTAATCGCCATTGCACGGGATGATACCGATCGCTTCCTGGCTGATCAAAAACTTAAAGAAAGCGAAGAACTTTTCCGTAATCTGATCGAAAACATTACAGATGTTTTTTATGTTGTAGATAATCACGGCAGAATGAAATACTGCAGCCCTAACTTATTTGCTCTTACGGGATTTTCACCACAGGAAATTTTAGGACATTCTTATCTTCGTATTGTTGCTCGTACTGATAGGCAACGGTTTAAAGATTATTTTTTAAAAGAAACAAATGCCGGTACAATCGATACTACGACGGAATCCTTAGTAAGAAGGAAAGACGGAACAAATTTCTGGGCGGAACAGAATACTCGTATTGTTCGAGATAAAAATGGAAATGTTGTTGAATATAGGACGGTTACGCGAGATATCACTGAACGGAAATTAGCCGAAGATGAATTAAGGAAAAAAGAAGATCAGATGAGGCTGCTTGTGGAAGGAACGCCTTATTTGTTCTTTTATACACAAAACACATCCGGTTTAATTACCTATATTTCTCCTTCAGTCGAAAAAATTACCGGACACCCTGTTGAGAGCTGGTATAATCAGAAACATTGGTTTGTTACCGGTAATGAAATTAATCAAGTTGCAAAAGAAAAAACACACGCACACTTAAACGGAGACTTTACTAAAAACTCTATCTTACTAGAAGTTAAACATGCCGAAAATCATCCCATTCTTCTTGAAATATTTGAAAACCCGATAAAAGTGAATGGAGTTGTTGTGGGGCTGCAGGGTGTAGCTCGTAATATCACGGAACAAAAACAAATAGAACAAAAACTGAAAGAAAGCGAAGAGTTGTTCCGCAATATTGTAGAAAATATTTCAGATGTATTCTATATTGTAGACAAACAAGGAATAATGAAATATTGCAGCCCAAACTTCTTTACGATAACGGGTTTTTTACCAATGGAAATATTGGGACACCAGTACGTCCGCATTATTGCCCCGGTTGATCGAAGACAAGTTATTGAACATTATATAAATGAAACAAAAAGAGGTGTGCTTGATACGAATCTTGAAGTAAGAGTAGCAAGAAAAGACGGACAAATTCATTGGGTTGAACAAAACACCAGAATAGTTCGAGATGAAAAAGGAGAGGTTCTTGAATACAGAAACGTTGCCCGCGATATTACTTACCGGAAACACGCAGAGGATGCGTTAAAGAAAAGCGAGGAGTGGTTCAGAAATCTTTTTGAAAAAGCGAGTGATGGAATATTTCATCTTTCGCCCCGTGGTGAGATTTTAAAGGTAAATAAGGCGTTTGCCGTGATGCATGGATACACGGTTGAGGAGATGCAGAAAATGAACCTGAAAGACCTTGATACGCCGGAAAGCTCTCTGCTGTTTCCAGAACGAATGCGCCGGATGCTGGCAGGAGAAAACTTAACATTCGAGGTCGAACATTATCATAAAAATGGTCATACGTTCTCTTTGGAAGTTGCCGCAAGTATGGTCACGGTGGGAAGCGACAGGTTTTTCATAGCGTTCCATCGCGATATTACCGAACGGAAACAAGTTGAAAACGCATTACGGGAAAGCGAAACAACCTTTAGAAGATTATTCGAAGAATCTGCCGACTCCATTTTACTGCTTGATGATACCGGTTTTTTTGCTTGCAACCAGGCGACGGTTTCTCTGCTCGGATATTCGTCCAAGGAAGAATTTCTAAAAAAACAGCCTTGGGAGATTTCTCCGGAAAGGCAGCCTGACCGTATGCTTTCAAGTGAAAAAGCCGTATTGATGATAGCAAAAGCAGAGCAACAAGGATATAATCGTTTTGAATGGATTCACATAAAAGCTGATGGAACAGAATTTCCGGTTGAAGTGCTCTTGACGCCAATCGTAATTAAAGGCAAACAAGTTTTTCATTCAATCTGGCGCGATATCACCGAACGGAAACAAGCTGAAGATGGGTTACGCGCAAGCGAAGAACGCTTTAGACTTATTTCCAATTTAACTTCAGATTACCTATTCGCAACAAAAATAAACGAGGATGGCAAAGTTGAATTTGACTGGGCTACGGGCGCTTTCGAGAAGATCACCGGCTACACCATTGAAGAATATATAGCGGTCGGTGGTTGGAGAGCAGTGGTGCATCCCGGTGACCGTGAAAAAGATTTGATGGACTTTCAAAAACTTCAACGGAACGAAAAAGTTATCAGCGAAGTTCGAACAATACAAAAAAACGGAAATGTTGTCTGGACGAGATCTTACGCTCATCCGATCTGGGATGAAAAAGCTAACAGATTGGCCGGAATTTACGGTGCAGCACAAGACATCACTCAACAAAAACTTGCTGAAGAAGATTTAAGAAAATCTGAATTACATTTTCGTTCCGTCTGGGAAAATTCTGCCAGCGGAATGAGATTGACAGATAAAACCGGTATAATTACTGCCGTCAATTCTGCTTTTTGCCAAATAGTCGGTAAAAAGAAAAATGAATTGGAAGGATTTAGATTAGAAGAAATTTATACCGAACCCGAAAGAGCGAGTGTTCGAGAAAAACATATTCAACGCTTTAGTGAACGAAATGTACATAAACTTGTTGAAAAGGAATTTCTCCTTTGGAACGGGAAAAAGGTTTGGTTACGAGTTGTTAATTCGTTTATTGAAAGTGACGCCGAAAAACCTTTGTTGCTCGGTGTCTTTACGGATATTACAGAACAAAAAATTTCCGAAATGGAAATCAAAAAACTTTCTCAGGCGGTTGAACAATCTGCCGGGGCAATTGTTATTACGGATGTTAAGGGAGATATTGAATACGTAAATAAAAAATTTGAAGAAATCAGCGGTTATTCATTTGAGGAAGTTAAAGGAAAAAATCCCCGCATTTTAAAATCGGGCGATACTTCTTCCGACGAATACAAAAAAATGTGGGAAACCATCTTAGCCGGAAATGAATGGCGGGGAACGATGCATAATAAACGAAAGGATGGCTCCCTTTATTGGGAAGCGACTACCGTTTCTCCTATGAAAAATAAAGAAGGAAAAATCACGAACTTTTTAGCAATTAAAGACGATATCACTCAGGATAAAATAAAAGAAGAACAATTAATGAAATCTGAATTACACTTTCGTTCAATCTGGGAAAATTCTTTAGATGGAATGCGGCTGACCGATGAAAACGGAATTATCGTTTCGGTAAACAATGCATTCGCAAAACTTTTTGAAAAAGACAAGAATGAAATAATCGGGAAACCTTTCCCGGTAGTCTACGGCCAAAATTCGGGCTTTAATGATATCAATTCCTTCCGAACCAGATTTAAGGAACGAACGATCACGCCGTTTATGGATAAAGACATAACATTGTGGAATGGTAAACCGATGTCTCTCGAACTCACCAACTCATACGTTGAAATTGAAGGACAATCACCCCTGGTGTTAAGCATCTTCCGGAATGTTTCCGATAAAAAACAATCGGAACAGAAAATTCAACTTCTTGCTCATTCAATTGAAAGCATAGGCGAATGTATCTCTATTACCGATGTAAATAATTGTCTTCTCTTTGTGAACGACGCGTTTATTAAAACTTACGGTTACTCAAGAGAAGAATTAATTGGAAGTACAATAAATATTATCCGTCCCGATGGAGATTCTCAAGAAAATCTTCAAGAAATTATATCCACAACAATAGGAGGCGGGTGGAAAGGCGAAGTGGTAAATAGAAGAAAAGACGGCACAACCTTCTCTGCTTATTTATCTACTTCCGTGATAAATGATGATGAAGGAAATCCCATCGCCCTTATAGGAGTTGCCTCCGATATAACGGATACGAAAAAATCGAGAGAAGAATTAATCCTTGCGAAAGTAAAAGCTGAAGAAGCAAATAAAGTTAAAACCAACTTTCTCGAAAACATGAGCCACGAACTCCGTACACCGATGATCCCGATACTTGGCTTCACGGAACTTATGGAAGCAATGGAACTGCCTGATGAAGTGAAGAGTATGGCTGCAATGATGAACAAAAGCGCTAACCGGTTGATGGATACGTTGAATATTATTCTTGATCTTGCACAGATTGAGAAGGAACGTGTTTTATTGAAGCCGGCACAAACGAATCTACTCGCCATTGTAGAAGAAGTCTGCGGATTGTTTCAGCCGATGGCTAAAGAAAAAAATCTTTATCTCCGCTCTGAAGCTGCCGCCAATGCTCTTACAATAAATACCGATGCGCGGATACTACGGCATGCAATTAACAATCTGATTAACAATGGGCTTAAGTTCACTCAAAAAGGAGGAGTAACTATTAAACTTTCAACCGAAGATTCCGGAAATGAGAATTTTGCTATCATCCGGGTTTGTGATACCGGAATAGGAATTCCTAAGGACAAGCAAGACATCATCTGGGAAGAATTTCGGCAGGGGAGTGAAGGCATTGGAAGAAGTTTTGAAGGAAATGGTCTCGGCTTAACGATTACTAAAAACTTTGTTGAACAACTAAAAGGAAAAGTCTGGGTCGAAAGTGAAGCGGGTAAAGGTTCAACCTTTATCATAAAGCTGCCTAATGTAGAACAAGTAATTTCAAAGGAGAAAGAACTTTTGAAAGAATCAGTTGAAACGGTGAAACCGATAACTAAACAAGAAGCGCCGCCGGATGAGAAGTTACTAAAGAAAGTACTTTACGTTGAGGATGAAGAAATTTCTTTCTCGGTTGTTAAACACTTCCTTAAAAATAAGGTCTCGCTTGACTGGGCAAGAAATGGTCAAGATGGAGTAGTATTGGCAAAGGGAAACAAATACGCTGCTATTTTGATGGATATTAATCTTGCCAAGGGAATTGACGGAATGCAAACCACTAAACTTATCCGCGAACTCCCGCAATATAAAAACACCCCAATTATTGCAATAACTGCATTTGCTATGCGCGGAGATAAAGAAGAATTTCTTGGCGCCGGCTGCTCGCATTATATCTCAAAACCATTTTCCAAAACTGCATTGCTGGATTTGATTAAAGAAGTGTTTGGAGAAAAAGCGGAGTGAGGAAAAGGGAAGCGGTCATTTGTCAATAGCCGGAAGGCATGTGAATTTTGATTTCTAAAACTGTAAAATTGCATGATTGTATTGTATCCCCGCTTAAATCCTTGTTTTGCGGAACTCGATTTACTAACAAGCCTGCCCGGCTTAGACTGGGATTAATGATATTTGATCCAGCGAAATAGAAAGGCAGATTTAACGGGACATGTTTTAGAAGTTTATTACTTGCAGGGGAAAGAATTCGAAGCGATCGTTGCGGTTTGTAGCGTGCTTGGCGAGAAAAAAGGATAAAACAAACACTTCATTTGAGAATAATACGGTTCTGGTTCTGCCAGGTTGTGAGTTGGCGAAAATTGCCAAACAGGAAATGGACAAAGTTGATATTCTTAAGTCACCTTACGTAGTTATAAAGCGAAAGAATTCTTAATCATAATCGTTTTCTTAATCCTACTCGTTTTTTTGTAATTAAGGTAGATTCAGCCGAAGGCTGACAGGTAAGAAAAAGATTAAGATTATGATTAAGAAACCAATTCAATCTTTTGCGTAACGTGAGTTATTAATAATAAATCCGCGACTTCGCGGACTATTGCCTAACCTGTGGTTCCCAAAACTGATGATCTTTTGCGGCATTCCGCAAAGTATGAAAACCTGGACGGGAAGAAAGTAAAAACAAAATTTATTTACTGAGAATTGAGAAGTTTATCATAATCATTATGAGAACCTATCCAAAACCAAACTATCGTAGTTTCATCTTTAAGAATACCGACAGCTCGCCATCCAGGACCAATGCGGATTGAATAAAAAGACTTTGATGTATGAACTTTTTTAAAATCTAAACTTGGATGTTGAGAATTTTCTTTCCAGAGGGAATAATTTTTTCGAGCAGTTTTTTGAACTCTTTCAGGAAGTTTTTTGAAGAGAGAGATAAAGTTTTTTGTTACTTCTGAATTCACAATTCATCAAAACCTTGATTGGATGTTTTTGATTCCTTCGAATCACGAACTGCTTCATCAGCTAAATTCGTAAGTTTATCGAGAGATGATTCTTTTTGCCATTTCAATTCGCTATCAATATCTTGAAGCAGTTGTTGGGCTATTTCATTCTGTATTTCTTGTGGCAGAAGTGAAACTTTATTTAGAACTTCACTTAATAAATTCGTCATAATATTTTCCTTTTTATTTGCAAAGTTACAGCATAATTGTAAAACAGCAAGAGTAAAAATAAATCAACCAAGACACAGTGGTTTTTCAATGTCTTGGTAGAAATATTTTACACCCCAAACTGTTTTAAATGATAATCAAAATGGAGATAGATTATTCTTCCCCATTGTTCTCTGCCAAAAGAACCGAATGCGCCGTGAGGTTGATAGTTGAAACTGCTGTCTTTCTCAAGAAAATCAGAGACAATTTTTTTAAGCAGCGTTTTATCGTTTTCAAATGAAGTGGGCTTGGTTCCGTTTCCTTTTGCCAAATCGATTTCAGAAAAGGTTTTTACTTTTCCTTTTGGCGCGGGCATTCCAAGTAACACAAGTTTGGAAGCAATTGTTCGAGAAAAGAAATTGCTGAAATCTTTAACCTTAATTTGGTTTATCGCTACTCTTACTTGATCGGCTAAATGGCAGAGCATATCGTTAACGGACATTTTTCCCCATAACGCGTTATCGGTTTCTGTCAAAATACTAATTCTTGAAAAAATCTCTTCCCTGTTGCTGGTATTTAGAATATTTTTCATCAGGCAGTCACTCCAAAAGTTTTTATTCAATGAAAATATACTTTCCATTGACTTTAATTGCAAGAAGAAAATGCAAGACAATTTTCTTAAGCGATTCTCCTTAAAATCGCTCTTACGTCTTGAAATTTCATATCTTCTTCATCGGAGACTAATTTGTAAAATGGACATTCAACACACTTAGCCAAATGAAGAGCAAGAACTTTTTGTGATTCACAAGATTCTTTAATAGCCCAGCAAGCTCTGCCTCCGTTAATCCCGTTATTTAGTTTATCAATTTTTTTTTCAATAGCCGCCGGACAAACCCCAAGGGAATCAACATTAACCCCGCCGGGTTCTCTGCCGCAATTTTTATATTCCCAGCAATTAAGTTTCACCATTATAAAACATCTCCATTCGAATAAATTATTAGTTTACAAAAAATCATTAATACCTTCGATGACTATTAACTCATCGAAGTTTTGCAAGAATAGCTCTTGCGCTTTCATGGTTTGCACCTTCTTCGGCACCGACCAATTGGTAGAATTCGCATTGCATACAATTAGCGAGTTTAGCGGCAAATGTCCCTTGAACTTTTCCACCACATAAAGTTCCGGTTATTGCCCAGCACGCACGTCCGCCGTTATTTCCGTTATTAATTCCGTTCACACGTTTTTCAATGGAAGCGGCACAGACTCCCAATTCAATAACTTTCGAACCACCGGGTTCTCTGCCACATTTTTTAAATTGCCAACAATTTACTGCGTTCATGCGTTTCTCCTTTATTTGACTCATTATCGGAAAAAAATAAATATAGTTGATGCTGCTGAGCGGGACGAAGTTAGATATTTCTTTTACTGATTTTCTTCTAAAGTTTTTGTTCCTATAAAATATACTTTTGATTAACTTTGCTCTTGAGAAGAAAAGGAAATTTTAAAATGATTGAATCAATTGTTGAAACAGAAAAAATGTTTAGGTCCATCAATCCGGCAACGGGTGAAGTAATTGGATCGACCAAAAAAAATTCAATTGAAGAATTACTCGATGCTGTTAAAAGCGCAAAAGCTGCTCAGAAACTTTGGGCGGCAAAAAGTTTTTCCGAAAGGGCAAAACATCTTTTTACGATCCGCGATTACCTTGTAGCCCACGCGGATGAAATTTCGGAGATCATTTCAAAAGATTCCGGCAAAACCAGAGTTGACGCCATTAGCACGGAAGTGCTTTCGTCTGCAATGGCAATTACTTATTACGCAAAAAATGCAGAATCTGTTTTACAAAGAAAAAAACTTAGCGGCGGCAGCATTCTTACTATTAACAAACGCTCTTATGTTGACCGCGTTCCTTACGGTGTGATTGGTATTATCAGTCCGTGGAATTATCCTTTTGCGATTCCTTTCCACGAAGTTGCGATGGCATTAATTACCGGTAATGCCGTTATTCTGAAAACAGCAACGCAGACGCTTGAAGTTGGGAAAGCATTAAAAGCTTGTATTGACGCGGGTAATCTGCCCCACGGACTTTTCCATTTTCTCAACATTCCCGGCAATATAGCAGGAGACGCTTTTATTGAATCGGGAATTGATAAATTATTTTTTACCGGATCAGTTCCAGTCGGCAAACAATTGATGAAAAAAGCGAGCGAAAAACTTCTTCCTATTTCACTTGAACTTGGCGGCAACGATGCAATGATCGTTTGTGATGATGCAAATATTTACCGCGCAGTTAGCGGCGCAATTTGGGCCGGTTATTCAAATGCGGGACAATCATGCGCCGGTGTTGAACGCATTTATGTTGACGAAAAAATTTACGATTCTTTCGTCACTTTGCTAAAAAAGAAATTGAGTGAAATGAATATTGGCGCCGATACAAACTTTAACGTGGCTGTCGGTTCATTAACAACTGAAAAACAATTGGAAACTGTTAAAAAACACGTTGCCGATGCGCGTGAAAAAGGGGCGACTATTTTTACCGCAAATAACACTGCGTCAGAACAGAAAGGATTATTTCATCCGTTAACCGTAATAGAAGATGCTACAAACGAGATGCTCGTTCAGCGGGAAGAAACATTTGGACCGGTTGTAACGGCAACTAAATTTCATTCGGTAGAAGAAGCGATCAAATTAGCGAATGATTCTTCGCTTGGTTTAACGGCATCTGTTTGGACAAAGAATAAAACCAAAGCTCACCGAATTGCAGCTCAACTTGAAGTCGGTTCGGTGATGATAAATGATCACTTGATGAGTCATGGACTTGCAGAAACTCCCTGGGGCGGATGGAAGGAGTCCGGTTATGGAAGAACTCACGGCTATCTTGGACTCGAAGCGATGACTCAACCTCGCGTGGTGATTGATGACATTATACCGGGTCTGCAAAAAAATATGTGGTGGCATCCGCATTCAAAACAAGTTTACGATGGTTTAAAAGGAGGAATGCATTTTCTTTATTCGAAAAACTTATCGCTTCGTTTTACGGGAATGATAAATCTTGTTAAAGTTTTTCTGAGGAGTTTTAGAAGAAACTGAAAATAGCATTGGGACGCAGAATTCTTAAGATTTATTTCTCCCATATTTTACCTTAGGTTCCTTAATTTGAAATCCAATTGGGATTTTGGGTTTTTCTTCATCTTTCATCAGTTGTCTGATAGCTTCAAAAACCATTTGAAAATTTTCGTCATACTTGGCTTCAAGTTCGGCAATTTTTTGAGCCAAATGTTTGTTCGTTTCCAAGAGCGTTCTCATTTGAACGAAAGTTCGCATTATTGCAATATTTACTTCAATGGCTTTTTCACTTTTAAGAACAGAAGAAAGCATAGCAACCCCTTGTTCTGTAAACGCAAGTGGAAGAACAGGGCTGTTTTTGTACTGCTTGAACCTATCACAATTTGTGATAAGTCCTTTCCATTCCTTTCGTGATAATTGGAAAAGAAAGTCTGGTGGAAACCTTTTCTTATTCCTTTTTACCGTTTGCTTTAGAATTCTATTTTCAGTTTGATAAAGAAACGCAAGATCGAAGTCGAGAATCACTTTTTCACCATGAAGAAAAAGGATGAGATTAGAAATAAAAGTTTCGTTTGCCAGTGCTTTGGTTTTTGTAATCTTTACCATGAAAAATATCTACTTCATCTTCCATTCATTCAGAAAACCAATTAGTTTCTCTTTACTGTAAGATTTCTCTGCCTCCAATTCACCGGTGTTTTGAGAATGAAGCAGCTTTCCATCTTTTTCTAAAACAAAAAAGTGAGGATAACCGTCAACTTTTGGAAACTTAGCCAAAACCGTTTCGTTCTTATTCTCTTTGCTGTAATTAACTTTAACTACAACAAAATTTGCGCGTAGCGTTGAATCTATTTCTTGATCTGCTAAAATAAATTCATCCAAACGGTGGCACCAAATGCACCACTCGCCGCCGATATCAAGCAGAATTCTTTTATTTTCTTTTACCGCTTGCACGACCGCATTTTCAATGTCCTTAGCAGCATTACGCGTGGGATCAAATTTTTCCCGTTCCTTTTTCTGGGCAGTTGTTGAGAAGGACAAAATGAGTATTACAAATAGTGCAAGTTCAATTATACGTTTCATATTATCTCCAATTACTTTTCTGAAAAAATATTTTTAACCAAATTGAATTCATCATCGGTCAATGGTTTATTCATTGCTGATAGATTCACTTTTACTTGATGCAAGTTTCTGAATCCAGGGATGACTGTTCCGACAACATTATATTTTAAAAGATATTGTAGAGCCACCCGTGCAAGGTCTTCAACTGATGAACCGAAATGCTTTTTTATTCTTGAGATCTTCGATTCGATATTTTCCAAATTTTCTCTTGAGAATTTCTGCGAACCTCTTCTATGATCTCCTTCAGCAAATTGCGGCGGATTATTTTTATCATACTTTCCTAACAAAAGTCCTTGAGCAAGCGGACTGAAAGCGACGAACGACATTTTATATTCTTCAAGTAATTTTCGCGTCGGAGTTCCATCAGCTATGAATTTGTCATCCATCGCGTGCGCCCAGCTTTGAAGCACATCCGGTTTGACTTTGGGAACAAGTTTCATAAAATCTTCGTGTGAGTAAGCCGACTGCCCGATGAAACGAATTTTTCCTTCTTCTTTTAAGCGATAGATCATTTCAACCGCATCATCAAGATATTCATCGTGATCGCCAAAATATCCATGATGAAAATAATAAAGATCAATGTATTCGCGTTTCAAATTTACGAGAGATTGTTCGCATTGATGACGAATATGCTGCTGTTCATACGCATTGGCAGCGGTTCCGGGAAACCATCCGATCTTTGTTGCAATCGATACATCTTTTGTTCTGTCGCCGAGAATTCGTGCTAACATTCTTTCCGCTTTACCGTTGCCGTAAACATCAGCATTGTCAAAATGATTAACGCCGTTTTCAATTGTATAATTAACTGCTTGAGCCGCTTCTCCCTCATCAACATTCGCCCAGCCGTTCGGCTGTCCGTTCACCCAGTTAAGTCCGCCGAGTGTCCAGCAGCCGAGTGAGATTTCCGAAACAGCTAAATCTGTTTTTCCAAGTTTTCTGTATTGCATAGCAGCCACCTTTTTTCTTTCAAAATTAAGAAAAGATTAGGAGAAATAGTAATTGAAACCGGGGTGTGAATGAATAGTTGATTGATTGAATTGTTGAATGGAAGCATTGAACGTTTCAACTTTGTTTTTTGTGCAAGTTGTTTGCCGCATTCATCCATGCTTTCATTCATTCATTCATTCTTTAAACTTTACGTCTAAAGATTTTTTAATCACAATTTATGACAGTACCACGAAGTTTAATCCAAAAGATTTTGTTAAATTTAAAATAAAAACTTTATGAAAATATTATATATAGTACGTCATGCAAAATCAAGCTGGGAAAGCGGAATTACAAAAGATTTTGACCGCCCCTTAAATAACCGCGGAAACCACAGCGCGGATATTATGTCAAAATTTATTTCTGAAAAAGAAATTAAGATCGAAAAGATAGTTTCGAGTCCGGCGAAAAGAGCAATAACCACCGCAAAGATTTTTGCAAAAGCATTGAAGATAAATGAATCAGAAATTCAGCTTGAAGAAAAGATTTATGAAGCCTCGCTAAAGACTCTTCTTGAAGTAGTTCACGAATTGGATGATTCTGTTTCGTCGGTAATGCTATTCGGACATAATCCGGGGTTAACTTCACTGGCAAATAATTTTGGAGCAAAGATCGATAATCTACCGACGTGTGCAATTGTAGCGTTTGAGTTTGATGCTGCACATTGGGATGAAGTTAAAAAAGGGAAGCTCCTTTTTTATGAGTACCCGAAAAAACATATTAACGAAGATTAAGACCAAAATATTTTAGTTGAGTAGTCTGATAATCTCTTGATGAATTTCCGAACTCGCTGCGATAATGCTTTCACCTTTTGTCGCCTCATTTCCATAATAATCTGTGATTGTTCCTTTTGCGCCGCGAATAATTGGGATGACGGCTGAAGAATCCCAAATGTTCATTATCGGATCGATCATAATATCAGCATAACCGGTGGCGACTAAATAGTAACCGTAGCAGTCGCCCCAATTGCGGTAAAGTTTTACTCGGTGGATCAGCGCATCGAACTTTTTTGCATCCTGATATTTTTCAATGTTCAAATGATCGGTGGTTAAAAGAGTTGCTTCAGAAAGCGAAGCGCATTTTCTCACTTCGGTTTTTACTCCGTTAAGTTCGCACGAATTGTTATCGCCGATCAAGAATTCATTTAATACAGGTTGATTGATCACTCCAAGGATCGGTTCACCATTTTTCGTTAACGCGATCAATGTTCCGAATGTAACTGTTCCGGTGATAAAACTTTTTGTTCCGTCAATCGGATCAAGGATCCATTTGTATTCCGCAGTTTCGTTGTGCGTGCCGAATTCTTCTCCGATAATTCCATGCTGCGGATATTCTTTCATTATCAATTCACGCATTTTTTCTTCAGCGGTTTTATCAGCTATGGTAACAGGCGATTCATCTGCTTTAGAATCAACCGAAACGTGTGTGCGGAAATAGTTGCGGATAATTTTCCCGGATTCTTCAGCCAGATATTTAGAAAATATTTTTAATTCATTCATGGTTTTTCATTTAAAGCTTGTTTATAAATTGAAATTACTTTCTCTGTGAGATAATCTAAATCGAAATACTTGACGGCTCTTTCTCGTGATAATTTCCCGAACTGTTCTCTTTTTTCTTTTGATGAAATGAGTCGTTCAAGTTTTTCGGCTAAATCGTTTCCGTTTTTTTTCTCAAAAAGAAAAGAAGTTTCTCCATCAATCGCGATATCGAGAATACCATCCGAATTTGAGCATACCGACGGAATTCCCATTGCCATTGCCTCAACCAGCGCTATGCCAAATGCTTCAGAATGCGAAGGGAAACAAAAAATATCGAGCGCCGCCAGCACTTCAGGCGTGTCGGAACGGAATCCGGCAAAAACAACATTCTTTAACTGATAATCATCAACAAGTTTTTTAACTTGAGTTGCATAAGCTTCTTCTCCTCTACTTGCTTCACCAACAATAAAAAATTTTAAGTTTGAAAATTTCTTACTCAATTTATCAGCGGCAAGTAAAATTTCTTCATGTCCTTTCCCCGGACTAAACCTGGCAAGCATCCCGATCACGATTTCATCATCAGTAAAACCAAATTCATTTCTCACTTTGTCTTTATCAATTTTCTCAGGATCAAATCGTTTTGTATCCACGGCATTATGGAGCAAAAGAATTTTATTCTCAGTTAAAGGACAAGTATCCATCAGATTTTTTTTTATCACTTCGCTGATAGCGAGCACATAAGTTACGCGATTATAAACCCATCGATGCAGTATATCTTTTTTAACGATGAACGATCCGACTTGTTTGGTCAAGAAAAGTGGAATTTTACTTCCTATGATTTTTAACGCCGGAACAAGCACCCACAAATCCTTTGAAGCCTGTGTGTGGACGAGATCAAATTTTCCATTTAAGATGATACGCGAAAGTTTGAACGATTGCACCGGATGAAAATATCCCGATGCTTTTAACTTGTGAAAAATTAGTTTTTGTTTTTCCGCTTCTTTATGCAAACGTGAATCTTTAAAACATAAAAGTTCAACTTCAACATTCCGCTTCAACAACTGATGAACCGCCGTCAGCGTGAACATTTCCATTCCGCCCCAGCTTTTAGATAAACATGAATAGAGAATTTTCATTGTTAGTTTTCAATACTTTGTAGGTCGAAACTCCGTTTCGACCATGATATAAACAAGATTAAGCAAAGCGCATGGGCGATTCGGAGAATCGCCCTACAATTTTCACTTTAGTTTGATGACAGCTCAATAATTTTTTTTAAGAGTAGTATTTTTATAATAATGCGAAAGTATTTCGTCGAAGAAGAAACCGGATTGAGCCATTAACGCTGCGCCGATTTGACAAAGCCCTGCGCCGTGTCCCCAACCTGCGCCATGCAGAATAAATTTTTGCGGCACGCCGTTTACTTCATCCCCTTTATCAAACACAATTGCCGAACTATATAAATGCGATTTAGATAGGAGTTTTCTAATTTCCAATTCCTTTCCGATGATCATCGTCTTCTTTGAACCTACAACTTTTAATTTGATCAACCGCGCGGAAGCGCCGCGCTGGAGCGGAATAAAATCAAGAATGTCTCCAAAATCAATTTTGCTTTTTTCTTTTACCAGTTCGGCAATTTCGGTTTGTGTATATTCAACTTTCCAACGGTAAAAATCGGTTGTCTCCTGATCATAATCAAGAAGCACTTGAGCAAGAACTTCCTTGTCAATGGTGTTGCAGAAAGCCGGTGGTGAAGAAAGAATCCATTTGCGGGCGTTTCGTTCTTTTGAAAAATCTATAGTATAATTTTCCGGTTCATATTTATAATCAACAACGGGGAGAAGATAATTGTAATGTTTCGGTTCCCAGATATTCTCGAATGCTTCCGAGATTCCGCCGCACGATTTTGAAAACCGCGCATCGCAAATTTCCTCACCGCTCATTAAGACTAATCCGCGTGTTTCATTTACGGCAAGTTTAGAAATGTCCGTATAAATTTTTGTTATCCCTTGATACCGTTGACAATGGTCGTCAGCGCAAACATCAAAGTGTTCGTGGTCTTCGCGGTCGTACCAGCGGATAATTTCATCCTCATTTTGTGTTGAGGTTTCGTGTTCAAGGTTTTCTTTTTTAATTTTTTTTGCTTTAACAATCTGCGCCATCACCCAACTGCGGGAAACTATTGCATGCGCTTTTAAGAGCTGCAGTGTTCCTTTCGCGCTCATTTCGGAAGAGATAACGCTCGTTAAATATTCTTCCAATGGAACAATGTTTATTGCATGAATTTTATTTCCGATGCGAAGCAGTTTTAGCCAGCCTTTGAAACTCTGTTTCTCTTTTCTTTCCCAGTGAAACTTTACGCCGATGGTAACATCGCGCAAAGTAAAATGTTCGGTTGCATGGTTTGAAGGAACGAGCAAAATCTCGTTTTCAAATAGCATTGCGGTATCGTTTTGACTTAATTCAATTTTGTCGTTTACAATTTTGGCTTTGCAAATTCCGCTTAAAAACTGCTGACTTCCTTTAATTCGGAAGTTCCCATGCAATTCAAACTTTATTTTTTTTTCGAAAAGGATTCCGACGCTGATTTTGGGCTCGTTCATATATATGGCTTACGATGTTGGAAAAAGATTCTGTTTCAAATATAAGAAAAGCAACGTTGAAATGCCTGGACTTTCGCAGTCCGTCATCTAAATTTCTCTGTTTCTTTTTACCGGTTGAAAAAGTAATTTGCCGTTGAAAAAGATGCAAAAAGAAAATCAATTATATGAAGCCAAATGGTGGCAGCCCGAAAAGAACAAATTGCTCTGCACACTTTGTCCCCGATATTGCACGATCGGTGAAGGGCAAAACGGTTTTTGTTTTATCAGAAAAAATATCGATGGGAAGCTCTATTCGCTTGGATACGGGAGACCCACCGGCTTTGCAATCGATCCGATAGAAAAAAAACCGTTGAACCACTTTTTGCCTGGAAGCCAAATCCTCAGTTTCGGAACTGCCGGCTGTAATCTCGGATGTAAGTTTTGCCAAAACTGGACGATGAGCAAAGCAAGACTCGACGAAAATAATTCTTTTTATGCCTCTCCCGAAGAAGTTGTTCAACTGGCAAAGAAACAGAAAGTCCCTTCAATTGCTTTCACCTATAACGATCCTACAATTTTTGGAGAATACGTAATTGATATTTCTAAAATTGCGAGAGAAGAAAAAGTAAAATCGGTTATGGTAACCGCCGGATATATTGATAAACAAGCCCGGAAAGAGATTTACAAATATATCGATGCAGCAAACGTTGACTTGAAAGCCTTCTCCGAAACATTTTACCACAAACTAACTTTTTCCCATTTGCAAAATATTCTTGAGACGCTGCTCTGGTTGAAGAACGAAACCGGTGTTTGGCTGGAAATTACAACGCTCCTCATTCCCGGAGAAAATGATTCTGCCGATGAACTAAAAAAAATGATCGATTGGATTTTAAAAAACCTTGGAGATGAAGTTCCGCTTCATTTTACCGCTTTTCATCCCGATTTCAAATTGCTGCATAAACCAAGCACGCCGCCGCAAATACTCTTTTCCGCAAGACAAATGGCTTTGAAGAAGGGAATTAAATATTGCTACACCGGCAATATTCATCATCCTGAAGGACAAACAACTTTTTGTCCAAAATGTAAAACAAAATTAATTGTGCGTGATTGGCATACCGTTATACGTACTAATATTAAGAATAATGAATGTCTAAATTGCGGTGCAGTTATTTGCGGAATTTTCAGTTAAGAGCGCAAAGTAGTTGTTGAAGGTATTTTAAGATTCAACTTAAGTATTACTATTTTTTTTCGATAATTTATAAACCATACTTTAGTTGCAAGAGAATATTTTAGGAACAAGAGATTTCATCTTTTATAAAGAATGAGCAATATTTTGAACAAAAACCAGCATTCGGGATTCCATGGATAAGATTTTTGAAAC
>JAUYAB010000065.1 GCA_030693705.1 Ignavibacteria bacterium
TGAACGCTGTCCATTAATTTTCTACCGGCTTCCAGTCCACCTTTTACACCAAAACTTATCATTGAACCGGTGCCGTTCATTTGTTGTTTTGCTAACTCAAATTGCGGATGAGATTCAAGTCCCGGGTATTTTATCCATGCAATCTTTGGATGACTTTCTAAAAAGTGAGCAACCTTTACTGCATTTTCTTGATTGCGTTCTACACGAAGAGCTAAAGTTTTTAATCCGCGAATAACTAAGTAAGCCTGATGCGGATCCATATTGCACCCCATATAAACCATAGCATGGCGAATTTTTTCATATAAACTTTTTTCTTTCGTAACAACAATCCCACCAACAATATCTGCGTGACCGTTAATAAATTTTGTAACGGAATGAATAACAACATCAGCTCCCAGGTCAAGAGGTTTTTGCAAATACGGTGTTGCAAAAGTATTATCGACCACTAAAATAAGGTTATGTTTCCGAGCTATCTCAGCACAAGCTTTAAGATCGGTTATTTCCATAGTAGGATTAGCGGGTGTTTCGATATAAAGTACTTTTGTGTTTTTCTTTATTGCAGATATAATGTTGTTAACATCGGATGTACTCACAAAATCAGCTTCAACACCAAAACGTGAAAAATCTTTTTCCAACACACCTCTCGCCGGACCATAAACAGACGCTGTACTTACAATGTGACTGCCCGCCCCCAACAATGCCATGTAAACACTTGTTATTGCAGACATTCCGGAACTCGTGGCAACTCCATCAAAACCATTTTCCAACTCAGCCACATTTTTTTCAAGAACGCGGATTGTTGGGTTCCCAATTCTCGTATAAATGTAGCCATCACTTGCGCCGGAGAAACAATCTGCACCTTCCTGAGCATCCTTGAATTTAAAAGTAGACGTTTGATAAATCGGCACCGTAGCGCTCCCGAATTGATCTTCAAAGGAACCGCTGTGAATCACCTTAGTGTTAAATCCCAGATTTTTGGTATTCATATTTTACTCTTTTCGTTATTGAGTTATTGTAAAAAAAAAGATTCGTGTAATTAAATCCTAATACTGTTCAACAAGATCATGAATATTCCCGGAGAACATCTTATTTTCATTCAAATTCATAAGCACACATTTTTGTGTTGCGATAAAGGCGAGATGATCTTCGACATTTATTTCAGCTTTAAGAACAAACATACCATGTGAATAGCTCTGTACGAACATTTTCCCAACCGGCTTATCAAAAAGTTTAATTTGTTTTCGATATTTTATTTCGCTTGATACGACGACAAGGTGATGATTGATCTCAAGTAATTTTTCCATGGAATAGATTTGCATGAATAATATGTTGCGCATATCTTCAAGCCAGCGAACGTAAACTATATTGTTAACGTGCCCTGCGACATCAATATCATAAGTATTTACTAACAAGGGAACTTCGATAAACAGCGGGTTTGTTTTACTTAATAGTAACACATCGTCAACTCTCATTTCTGTTTCCACTGGCAATAAATCCTCGATTTAGTTTTGTGTTGATTTCTTTTATAGCAGAGTAATTATCAACAAGAATATTTTTTATCTCCTCGAAAGAGATTTTGCCCCTTGAATGCACTTCACCTTTTCTAACTGTGTGAAGTTTATCCATTACATCAAAACCTTCGGAATTAAAATCTGCAATCAACAACTTTCCTGTTTTAGTGTTGATTCGGATAATTTCCTTTAAACATAAAAAAGGATCATCAAGCTCATGCACTGTATTTATGCAGACAATATTCTCCACTGCATCATCAGGAAACGGAATTTTTTCCAAATTTAACCGGACATATTTTACTTTGGTCAAATACGCATCCGTAATTCTTCTTTCACTTTCAATCTTAGAATCAAAATTGTAATCGCCTGTAATAACATAATACCCCATTCTCGTTAATGTTGATGCCGCTCGTCCTGTTCCGGTGGCAATGTCAAGTACTAAACTATTGGGCGTAAAATCTGCGGAAGAAATCATCCGGAAATATTCTTCCATTAAATCGTATCCCCATTCAAGAAGCAACAGATCACTCTCGGATTTTGGGATTGGATCGTAATTAACCATCAAGACCTTATTTAGTGTGTTATAAGTCCAAACAACAAATCAAAAATAAGGGAAAAATTCTTATTCTCAATGAATCATTCCACAGGCAAATGAAAACGTGCATAATGTGATTATCTCAAAAGTTATTCGTTGAATTACGGCAAAAGAACTGCCGCCGCAATTACCGTTGTCCACAATCCTTTTTTATCTCCTTCGGCAGTTTGAGTAATATTAAAAGATTTTACAATCTTACCCGACATCTTAAAAACCTGTTCGCGTTCATTCCAGTCCGAATCCGAATCAAATTCAACCCCAAGCGTAGTGGCAAGCATTTGAGCGGCTAAGTCTTCGGCATAATCTCCGGCGATTTTTTCTTTTATTCCAAAAGGATGATGCTCTGATAAATAACCATATTGATTGCCGTTAGCCGGAATTGCAACACCGATTGAGGACGCAATTAACCTATTCGGTTCGTTCGTTGAATTCCGGGCCATTACGGCAAATGTAATTTGACCTGCGCTGATTTCTTTTAACCCTTGTTGCCTAGAAATTATTTTGCATCCCGGAGGATAAATACTACTGACTGTAACTAAGTTGCAAATCTCTATTCCGGCACTTCGCAAAGCCGCTTCAAATGAACTGAGATAATCTCTGTGTCTTCCTACCCCTTTTGTAAAAAATATTTTTGTCGGAACGTACAATTGCTGTCTACTTTTTTAATGACCTACTAGTGATGATGATGTTCGTTTCCGTGAACACACACTTCATAACCGCTCAGTTTGCCAGCTATAAAAAGGTTCAACGCATCTTCATAGAGAAGACCCGGCGCTGTGATGACATTAATGCCGAATCCAAGAAAATTCGAGACGGCTTTTTGCCCCATTCCGCCGGCAATGATGGTTCCAACATTATATTGTTTTACATATCCTGGAAGCTGGCACACGCCGCCGTGTTCACCGGCTAAAGGATTAAAATAGGTTTCTTTCTTTATTATTTTTTTCTGTTCGTCGAATTCACATACATTAAATTTCGTACAGCTTCCAAAATGTTCAGCCACAATTTGCTGATCGCCGTTTTCTTCAATTGCTACTGCTAGACGTTGATTCATATTAACTCCATATATTTATATTACTTGAGAATTTATTTACCTAAAAATTTTTATCCCGGTTCCTTCTTTTTCTTTC
Organism: Ignavibacteria bacterium; assembly: GCA_030693705.1. GTDB lineage: Bacteria > Bacteroidota > Ignavibacteria > Ignavibacteriales > Ignavibacteriaceae > UBA1563. Next base: position 3,237 of record JAUYAB010000065.1, read on the forward strand.
TCCGCTAACGACCTTTTGAGAAGATTCATGTTGAACAATCGGTAATTTCCCTTCTACAAATTGATTCACAATTTCTTCAACCTGCTTTTTGGCACAAGAGTAGACTTTTACATTGGCAGATTCCAACAGTCGGAGTGGATGGATACCTATTTCAAGAGTAATTACCGCGTCGGCATTTTTTTCAATCATAAACTGCGCTGTTTGGATTCCGGCTTCACCAAATATGTTAGCATAAGGATTGCGAAGAAATTCGAATGTGTTTTTCTCCGTATCATAAAAAATTACGAACGGAGTCCTTCCGAATTTCTCCGTAACAAAAGAATTCAGATCCATGCTCTCGGATGTGATTGCAATTAACATTAAAGTGACATCATGTTATCTGTTTCTGAATCCTTGTCCTTTGCCTTTTCCTTCCCCATGGTGATTTCCTAATCCACCACCTCCGTATTGTTTTCCGCCGCGTCCAAGTCCGTAAACAACTTCCTTATTCTCGGCAGATTGGTCTGTAGTCTTTTCAGTTTGTGTTGTTTGAGTTTCTCTGCAGCGGCCTCTTTTTCTTCCGGTCATTTCTATTTGAGACGCATCAACCATCATAAAATAATTTTTACCGTTGAAGTCGATTTCCTTGATGATTTGATTTTCAATTAGTTCATTTAGTTTTTTCAATTCTCCATTTCCTTTAATAAAATGTTTTACCGCATCTACTCCTATCGGATGAATTGAGAGCAATCCCATAAAT
>JAUYAB010000023.1 GCA_030693705.1 Ignavibacteria bacterium
ATTTTTCTAAGGCCAAATCACAATTAGACATAACTACCTCATTAAAAATTTATTGATATAACTTTCATCGTACCATTACAAAAAAAGATAACAATCTCCATTAAATTTACGGAGAAGTTTAATAGCGTTATCTCAAAATCCCCAATTCTATTTAATTAAAAAATATTCATGATTCTCTCTTTCAATAAAAACATTCTCTGTAGTATCAAAGTTTACCGATTCATTTTTATTTGGAATTAACGTTGCGGAAGTTCTTTGCTGCAGCACCCTGAAGACTTCAGATTTACCCGCCCAATTAAGATGATACCGCTCCTTGCTAAGATTGATTTGATTTCCGAGCGTTGCTAGTAATTTTTCCCAATCAACTTTCGCCTCGGTAACAGATCCCAAGTAAAGTTTTCTTAGTTTTACAATTTTATCGGAAAGAATATCTAAAGATTGACCATCCATAAACTCACAATGCATTTTATAAGATAAGTAAAAAACAATAGTCAAAATTAATCATCATTTTAGAAAAACCCCGCTTCTTTTTCTTTCGGCGGATAGAAGACTCCAATAATAACAAAAGGATTGGGCGCTTTCCGTCTGTGATATTGTAACGTTGTGCCAACAAAAAAATATAAATCCTTATTTCTTAAAAATTCAGTGAAGTATCTTTTTTTTACTAATTCGTTAGCCTGATGTTCATCTCCATCCGCGCTTTTTAAGGAGTTCCAGTACAACGCCCCGATTTCCCAATCTTCGATCATCATGCGTCTCGGATTTTTGTCTCCCTCGGTAATAAACTTATAAAAGTATTTATATGGTACCTTAAGCAATCTTTTCTTTAAGAAATTGTCCCCTTTCTTATCCACATCAAACATATTATATTGTTCATAAAGACTTTGCCATTGTTGTTTCCAGTCCCTTTCGTCCTTTTCAATTTCAAAATCAATTATCTCAATTGGTTTAACCGTTGCTAAGGATTTTTTTGTTTCCCCTTTTGCCAGTTCAAGCAGTTCGTTAAAATTGGTAAATACTTCTTTTAATACAATCTCTTTCCGCTTTTGCCAGTTCCCTTTCGCCTTGGTATCCCAGTGTTCCAAAAGTTGTATTGAATTCTTGGTGTCGCCTATTGGGCGGTAACTTTCCTGCCGAAAATCTTTTAAACTGTTTCTTATTAAGTTTAATGTTATCCATTGAAATTTATGGAATTGTTTTCCGAACGGGAGTGAGCGAAAGGGAATGGGATAAATTCTTATCCATTTTCCATCTTCCAATAGCCCGGCAGTGCATACAAGTTCTTCGTATTTATTGGATGGAAGCGGATATGTTTTTACGGTTATAAGTACTTTTGCGTTGTGGATTTCATTTGGTAAATACATTTCCCCTCTTGTTTAGATGTGTTCTATTTTTTCGTTAAACGTATCATCATTTTCCAGCCATTCGGTAATTTTATTTCTGTGGCAAAATGAATGTTCTGCCTCAAAGCATGTAAGCGCCGCTCTCTTATATTCATCAAGCAGCTTCTTTATGGTCTCAAGATGCTCTCCCTTTGTCGGTAAGTGATCATTTTTATAAATCTCAAACAACGCTTTGTAGTCGGAAGGATTCTCAAGATTTTTCCTCAGCTTTGATTCAATTCCTAATTGTGGTAGATGAAAGTATGCTATCCCGGCTTTTTCAAGATAGAGTTTCAATTTTGTTTTCGAAAACCCGTATTTCATCGAAAGAGGATTTCTTCTAACGTCAATTACTGCGGCTATATTATTAGTTATCAGTTTATTTATATAAGCGTCAATCGTCAACCCTTCGTAACCTAGGGTAAAGAGCGTTTTTTTACTTTCTCTTTTATTGTGCGTTTTTACAATTGCTAATTCTTCACTGTCAAGAACAGTTTCAGCAATTTCACTTTTGCTTGCATAATGCGGGTAACCCAGATAAGTCTGTTTAATAAGGGCGTTCCCTCTGCAAGTTCTAAATTGTGCACTGAATTTTTCAAGCAATGCTTTATCTTCATCTGTTACAGCTTGTAAGTAATCTTCTTTTTTTGCTAAAACAAATGTTTCACTCTCCTTTAGAAAACCCTGCTTCATCAATACCCGTTTATCTTGATAAGAGATGTGACTAAAACATCCATATTTATATGGGAAAAAATCATAATGGTTTTTTTTTGCAAACTGACAGTAAAGAAAAAGAAGCTTTTCAAAATCAACGCTATTTAAATTTCCTTCGAACGATGAAAGCAAAGCTAAAAATATTTTTCTCCGGTAATACATAAATTAGAATTCGTTTTCCATTTGGTGGTTTTGCGGGAAGATAAAATTATTACTCTTTAACCACGAGTCTCGGTTAATGGATAGATGTTTAACGATACAGTTCATAAAGCAACACTTTTATTATGCTAAATATAAGAAACCTTTAATAAAATTAGAATAGTTTATTGGCATTAAATCTGCGCTGATCAATAACCGCCAGCAAACTCTTAGCCCTGAAAGGGCGGAATAATTTCAGACACGTAATATATTACACCCCTTCAGGGCTTTTATTTCAAGTTTCATAAGTAACAAAGGGCTTCGCTCTCTGTTAAAATAGAACGCCCTTTCAGGTCTTTCACTCAGAGAGCTAATCTCTTCATCTTTCAAATATTATTAATAGGACGAGCCCCCGCCCGTCCTAGTTTGTTTTATTGCCGACTGCTTTCTGCCTACTGCCGATTGTCCTTATCCTACTTCGTCGGTTCCGGTGGTGGAGTTGGTTCTTCCGGATTTTCTCCGCCTCCTCTTCTTCCGCCGAGATCCTTAATTACCCTTGCGGCAAAGTACTGATTGTAAAAATCGGGCTTGGACTCTTTCAACACTCCAACTATCCGGTCGGCTTCTTCATTCAGCAGATCGTCCGTTTTATCGAACAATCCGTAGAGAGCCTCCCTAATCGCCGAGCGGTCTGTAAACCCCACATCCTTATTCTCAGCAGCCGTTTTCATAGCGGCAAGCTTTTCATCTACAAGGTCTAGTTTTGCCTGCGTCATGCCGTATTTGGCAAGAGCCTCCAAAACTCCCTGCGCCCCCACCTTAATATTCTTAACCCTTACCGGCAACTCCGCGTGACTCAAGCGCTTCAACCTGGTCTCCGTAACATCTGTCAGAGCTTTTAGCTCCAGCAGCTTGTTCCTCGTTGCGTAAGCCGTTACCGCGTTTGCGACCGGAAGTATGGCGCCTATAAGCTCATCGATCGCCTTGCTCTTAACAGACGTCTTCCCATCCGTCGCTTTTAACAATTCACCGTTCTTCGCATCGATCTCTACAACTAAAGCCTGGAGATCGGTATGGACTTCCCCTAAAGCGGGGAGCTCTGCAACAACGCTTGCGTTGCTCTTAAAAACAGCTTCAACAGCATTATACATGTTGAACTTGTTTTCCTCGTGCTGGTTCATTTTTAACCTCGCATTTTGTTATTTGGTTGTTAATTAACGGCATTTCTGCCTTTTTGTCATAAAAACCGACAATGTTTCGCTTAAATCGGGCTATGTTTAAACTAAAACCGTTAATGTTCCATTTTATTCCGCAATGCTTAATCTAAAACGCTCAATGTTTAATTTTATTTCTTAATGTTTCAGCTAAAACCGCTAATGTTTTAGTTGAAATGGTCAATGCTCCATTTTATTTTGCAATGTTTCATTCCAAATCGTTGATGTTTCATTTCATTTTTCATTGTTTTATTTGAAATCGTTTATGTTTCATCTCAATCCATTATGTTTCAATAAAAATCCTCCATGCTTAATTAAGTTGAATTCTATTCGTGTTAATTCCCCGCAGTGCCGGGCAAGCTGCGCAATTCGTGTCCGAGTTTTTTTCGTTATTAAAGCGCGAGTCTTTATCTCAAGCCCATTTTTTTGTTTATGTTATAACATTCGATTTTTAGCTCTTTCATCTGAATGGTTTTCTTACGGTTATTATTTCGTTTTTCTTTAATCCTGACTTCTTGTTTTGTAATCTCTTAGCCAAGCTTTTTTCTATCGCTACGCATTAGAATTTTATTCCATCGCGTATTTTGGGTTTAACACTTACGGTGTTGCTTTATAAATTCAAAAACACTTGATGTTTTATAATTTTCAACAATCCCATCTACCTGGCGGTAGACAGGGCTGGATTGAACATTTGTAACATAAACACAAAACGCATAACGAATCTCTTTAGCATTCAATATTTTTTTTATCTTACGAGAAACCAAAAACGTTAAGAAGAAATCAGATAAAAATATTCCGTTTTAGGACGGACATGCTTTACATAAAAAACAAAAAGTTATACGTTAAAATTATACCATTACCCTTTCTTCCCCGGTCTATACGGATAGTACCGCGGCTGCCATTGTGCTTTTTTAATTAAATCGGATAATGCCTCATCGCTCAACATTCTGCCTAAACCGGAATCACGCGCTTCAATAGCAACTGCCAACGCGATGTGGAACGACACTTCCCTTATATCTTTTATCTCAGGCAGCAACATGTTGCCGTTACGTTGCTCTTCTGAAACAAGTTCGGATAAAGCCTTGCTTGCTTGCAAAAACATTTTTGTAGTGATTCGTGTAGCTTTACTTACCAAGGTACCCAAACCAACTCCAGGAAAAATAAACATATTATTGCATTGTGATGAAAAAAGTTTTTTACCTTTAAACTCAACCGGCGAGAAGGGGCTGCCGGTTGCTGTTATGCCTTTTCCATTTGTAGCGATTGCTACTTCTTCCGGAGTACATTCTGATTTTGAAGTCGGATTTGATAAGGCAAGGATAATTGGTCTTTCATCGTTCACCGCCATTTGAGAAAGTATCTCATGGTTGAATAACCCGTTCGATCCCGTTACACCTATCAGCACCGTCGCTTTTGAATTGGTAATGATATCCTTTAAAGTAATCGAATTATGGGATTCCATTTTCCAGTCAGCTATCGCCGAATGTTTTTGTGCAAAGAGTTTTTGATGTTCGACAATACCAGGAGTGTCTTCCATCAGCAGCCCCAAATAATCGTAAGCGAATATTTTACTTCTTGCTTCTTCATCGCCAGCGCCTTCTTCTTTCAGCATATTCAGGATGTTGCGGGCGATACCGCAGCCGGCTTGTCCAAGACCGGCAATCACAAAACGCTGATCGTTAAAACGCTGTTTCTTAATTTTCATAGCGCTCATCAACGCCGCAATGGTGGAGGCTCCGGTTCCTTGAATGTCATCATTGAAGGAAAGGATTCTTTCCTGGTATCTTTCCAAAAGCATAAAGGCTTTATGTTTTGCAAAATCTTCCCACTGCAATAACGCTTGAGGAAATGCCCGTTTAACACCAAGTACAAATCTTTCGATGAACTCATCGTAGTCTTTACCTTCAAGGCGTTTGCTTTTATAACCGAGATAGAGAGGATCATCCAACAAACTTTGATTATTTGTTCCGACATCTAACGATATTGGCAAACAGCATGCGGGATGAATCCCACCGGCAGCAACATAAAGATTTATTTTACCTACAGGAATTCCCATTCCGTCGGAACCCAAATCACCTAACCCAAGAATTCTTTCACCATCGGTAACTACGATCAAATAAACTTCCGGCAGAGAGATTCCTTTAAATATTTTATCAATGCTGCCGATATTATCCGGGTTAATATAAATGCCGCGGTATTCGCGCGTGATGTGGCTTAGCACCAAACATGCCTTACCGACGGTCGGCGTATAAACAATTGGAAGCATCTCAAAAAGATTATCGCAAAGAAGACTATAGAATAAAGTTTCATTACGGTTTTGAAGCCCTTGAAGAAAGATGTATTTCTCAAGATCATCTTGTTTACGGTTGTACATGGCGTAACTTCTCTCACGCTGTACGCCAATATTTGAGACCTCTGTACGAAGAAGTCCTTCCAATTCTAAACTTATTCTTTCTTCTTCATTGAACGCAGAAGCCTTGTTAAGAAAAGGATCGGTTAGTATCTGTTGACCGCGAAGATAAACTTCCAGATATTCTTCACCGGTTAGTAAGTCGGTTTTAACGGAAAAGGTTTTCATTTTTTAATTCTCCAATAATTTGCGAAAGCTTGATTTCATTTTTGTTACAATGGATTATTTATTGCCTGGTTTATTCTTTGTGGGAAGATTTAGTGAGGTTTATGAAATGTATTTGTTTCATGGCTACAATTTATCGCTTTGCAATGTTAAGAACAAGTTAGGTTGAATTAACTGATTACATTTTAGTTTCCGCTATATTGAATATCGAACACCGAACAAGAAATAACGAATGATGAATTATTTTTTTTACTTCGTTATTCTACATTCCTTGTTCATTATTCATTATTTCTTTCGGGTTCTGATTTCCCAGATTATTAATTAATCAACCGACTCACCCAAAAGATGTAGTTCCTTTTTCATCCCTAAGAACGATTGTTTCAATTTAATTCCATTGATAGTTTAAAATTGAATTTGAAGTAAAAACTTCAAAAAAGAATATCAAACAAATTTTTAAGGAGCACGACGATGAAAGGTAATGAAAAATTAATTACGGTTTTAAATTCGCTTCTGGCAGATGAGCTTACTGCCATTAATCAGTATATGGTACATTCTGAAATGTGTGAAAACTGGGGTTATAGTAAACTTCATTTGGCTATTAGAAAACAGGCAATGGATGAAATGCACCATGCTGAATGGCTTATCGAGAGAATTATTTTTTTTGAAGGTGCGCCAACGGTATCTAAACTCAATACTATAAAAATCGGGAAAACTGTTTCAGAAATGATCAGTAATGACGATGATGATGAACTCGAAGCTATCCGCACTTATAATGAAGCAATCAAACTCGCCCGTGAAGTTGACGATCAAGGTACCGTTGATCTGCTAACCAAGATACTTAAAATGGAAGAAGGTCACGTTGATTGGGCAGAAATACAACGTGCCCAAATCGACCAGATGGGTATGGAGAATTATTTGGTCAATCAAACTGAAAGTCCGGCAGGCTAAATCTTCGTGTTTAAATCGGAACAATTCCCGGAGGCTTTGTCTCCGGGAAAATATTAGGAGAACAAACAATGACAAAACTAAAATTAGTAGTAGCATTAGTTATTGCGGGGATTCTTGGTCTGCAAAGTATATCGGTTGCAAAAGACCTTTCAAAAAACCAAATGAAAAAAGATCAATCAAACCATAACATTAAAAAGGAAACTACCATGAGTGCACCAAACAAATTTGAATTTCAACCGCTGCCATATCCTTATGATGCCCTGGAACCTTTTATTGATAAACTGACAGTAGAAATACATTATAGCAAACATCATAAAACATATTATGACAATTTCATAAATGCAATAAAAGGTACCGAGATGGAATCTATGGGAATCACGGAAATTTTCAAGAGTATAAGCAAATATCCTATGGCAGCCAGAAATAATAGCGGCGGTTATTTCAATCACACATTTTATTGGGAGAGCATGAAAGCTAATGGAGGTGGTTTGCCGACGGGTAAATTATCTGAAGCTATTACAAAAACATTTAACTCCTTTGATGAGTTCAAGAAACAATTTTCGGATGCGGGTAAAACCAGATTTGGCAGCGGTTGGGCTTGGTTATGCCTTGATGATAAAGGCAGTCTTTTTATTTGTTCCACACCAAATCAGGATAATCCATTAATGGATATAGCTGAAAAAAAGGGAATACCTCTCCTTACAATGGATGTATGGGAACATGCTTATTATCTAAAATATCAGAACAAAAGACCGGATTATATAGAAGCCTTCTGGAACCTTGTAAACTGGGAAGAAGTAGCCAAAAGATACGAAAGCGCTTTAAAGTAAGTATGAAATAATTTATTCAATGATCTTTATTATTTAATAACTCACGTTACGCAAAAGGTTGAATTGGTTTCTTAATCATAATCTTTATCTTTTTCTTACCTGTCAGCCTTTGGCTGAATCTGCATCAACCGTCTAAAAATGAGTAAGATTACGATTATGATTAAGAGAATTTTTTATTAGCATCTGCGTAAGGTGACTTGATAAAGCAACATCTTGCAAAAATAAAAGGTACGTGAAATGAAAAATCTATCATCAAGCACAATAACTACAGAGGACGGAACAGTAATTTACTTCAAGGATTGGGGCTCAGGACAACCAGTCGTTTTCTGTCATGGATGGCCGTTAAATGCCGATGCATGGGAAAGTCAGATGGTGTACTTAGTCTCCAATGGTTATCGCTGCATTGCTCATGATCGTCGTGGACATGGTCGATCGACCCAACCCTGGAACGGGAACGACATGGACACCTACGCCGATGATCTTTCGAAACTCATAGAAACTCTCGACCTGAATGGTATTACTCTGATTGGGCATTCGACCGGCGGTGGAGAAGTTGCCCGCTACGTCGGGCGCCACGGCACTAAACGTGTCGCCAAGGTTGTGCTTATTGGTTCAGTAACACCGCTGATGCTTAAAACGGACGCCAATCCCGGTGGTTTGCCGATCAAAATATTCGATGACATACGTGCAGGAGTTGCCGCCGATCGCTCGCAGTTCTTTAAAGACTTCACGACACCATTCTACGGTGCTAACAGAACGGGAGCGAAGGTTAGTCAAGGTGTCCGTGATGCTTTCTGGTTTCAGGGAATGCAAGGCGGTCTTAAGAACGAACTCGACTGTATCAAGGCGTTTTCCGAAACGGACTTCACTGTAGACCTCAAAAAGTTCGATGTGCCAACATTAATCATTCACGGCGACGACGATCAGATCGTTCCAATTGGCGGTTCGGCTCACGCATCAGTCAAACTTATTAAGAACGCGACTTTGAAAATTTACCCTGGTGGTCCGCATGGTCTCGCCGATACGCATAAAGACAAGCTCAATGACGAGTTACTGGAATTTCTCAAAACCTGATCTTGTTTTTCTAATGATGCTACCATATAGAAAAAGATCAGAGATTTGAGGCAATAAAAAAATAATCACTAACAAAAGGAGTAATGCAAAATGCACAAACAACAAAACATTCTTATTAAGTTGATTGGAATCAGTATTATGTTAGTCGTTGTGACTAACTCTCCAGTCATCTTTGCACAGCAGGGGAATGTCATTTCCAGCTATGGACCCACTAACCAGACAGAAACTTTCGATCAAATCAAAGCGGCGCGTATAGCCGTGAAATCTGAGCGAGCCAAACAGCATTTGGAAATGTTAAATACCCGTTATAACCTTTCAAAGAAAACTACTGCCGAGGTTGTTATGTCAGGTGGAAAACCTATACCGGTAGGACCGACAGCCACCCTACAAGGGGTAACGTGGGAGGAGCTTGATAAAATGACCCCGGAAAAAATCAAAGAGAAAGGAGTTTTCCCATATAAACCCTTACCGTTTGCCGATCATGCGGAAGGTGGAATGCTCTTCCCTGAGATGATTACAAAACTTTTACCAAGATTAGTTCGCTTTGATTTGGATTTTGATCTTCCCGAACATATTCTTCCAGATCCGGCTCCAGCAATTTACTTGACAACCCGTCCTGACCTTGGTGATGTAGCTAAGGGGCGGCTGATCACGATCGACAATTACTATGAAATTTTTAACGGAATTCTGAATCCAAAACAGCTTGAAGGTTTACGCCTCCTGGTGACCCAATTTCCTCAACAACAATTCAATGCAACTGAAGACAGACGAACCGACAGACCAAGCTTGGGCGTAACCTGTTTCGACTGTCATGCTAACGGTCATGCTAACGGAGCTAACCATCTTGTTGGAGACATCCGACCGCAAGAATTTAGACATCGTATTGAAACACCAACCCTGCGTGGAGTCAATATTCAACGCTTGTTCGGCTCTCAGCGTGCTTTAAAGACAGTAGAGGATTTCACTGAGTTTGAACAACGCGCTGCCTATTTCGATGGAGATCATGCTATGGCTGCTAAAAAAGGAGTTAACGTTTTGGAAAGGGGTTCGCAGGTACATTTTATGGCGGAATTTCTATCAATACTGGATTTTCCTCCGGCGCCCAAACTAAACATTTACGGCAAACTTGACCAGGGCAAGGCTACTCCAAGTGAACTACGCGGTGAGGCGATTTTCAACGGCAAGGCTCAATGCGTATCTTGTCATCCAGCACCTTACTATACAGACAACAGTATGCATGACCTAAAGGCTGAACGTTTTTATCAACAGGAGCTCACAAATGGAATGATGATGGCGCATGACGGAAACATCAAAACATTCCCCTTGAGAGGTATTAAGGATTCTCCTCCTTATATGCACGATGGTAGATGTTTCACCCTTGAGGATATTGTGGAGTATTTCAATCTGATCCAACAACTTGACTTGAAATCCGAGGAAAAGAAAGATCTTGTTGCCTTTATGCGCACATTATAGGAATGATATTCAGTTGATCAAATGAGGGGCTCTATTGCGCCCCTCATTTTTTTAAAGAGGAATATTCCCCAAAAGTGACCATGATGTTTGATCTATTAAGACATTATGATGAAAGTCTACGCCTTATACTTGTACGCAAAACAAAAGTATTTTTTTTATAATTGCTAATGGATACGAATACCATGAAGACATCAGATCTATTTATTAAACTATTAGAAAATGAAGGGGTGAAATACATTTTCGGAATCCCCGGCGAAGAAAATCTTGACTTTCTAAATTCTCTAAAAAATTCAACAATAAAATTGATCCTTACACGGCATGAACAAGGCGCCGGATTTATGGCAGCCACTTATGGAAGATTAACAGGTAATCCCGGTGTGTGTTTATCCACATTAGGTCCCGGTGCTACAAACCTAGTTACACCTGCTGCTTATGCACTATTGGGCGGCATGCCAATGGTAATGATTACAGGACAGAAGCCAATTAAAAAAAGTAAACAAGGAAAATTTCAAGTAGTAGATATTGTTGATATGATGCGCCCCCTGACTAAATACACACACAGAATTGTGGATGGGAATAATCTCCCATCCGTTGTACGGGAAGCATTTCGGACAGCAGAACAAGAAAGACCGGGGGCAGTGCATATTGAATTACCGGAAGATATTGCATCGGAAGAAGTTGATTTTAGATTTTTCGACATTCACCCAATCCAAAGACCCATTGCTGACAGGAAATCGATTGAGCAAGCTTCAGAAATAATTAAAAAATCTAAACTGCCGTTGTTACTCATCGGCGCAGGAGCCAATAGAGAAATAACTTCCGGTTCTCTATTAAAATTTATTGAAAAGACGGGGATCTATTTCTTCAATACACAAATGGGAAAGGGAGTAATTGATGAAAGGCATCCCTTGTTCTTGGGTACGGCAGCATTGTCCGCCGATGATTTTGTTCACTGCGCTATTGAGAAAGCCGATTTAATAATTAACGTAGGACACGATGTAGTTGAAAAACCTCCTTTTTTTATGGAAGAAGGAAAAACAAAAGTAATCCATATTAATTTTTTCCCGGCTGAAGTTGATGATGTTTACTTCCCTCAATCAGAAATAGTCGGGGATATTGCTGCTTCGATAAATAAATTAACCGACATGCTTTCTAAACAATCACATTGGGATTTTTCTTTCTATGGCAGAGTAAAAGCGGAAGTCGATTTACACCTCACGAAATATTTTGAAGATGACAGATTCCCGGTCTTGCCACAAAGAATTGTAAAGGGTGTAAGAGATACCATGCCCGCAGATGGCATAGTTACTCTTGATAATGGAATATTTAAAATCTGGTTTGCAAGAAACTATCAAACCTATCAACCCAATACACTTTTATTGGACAATGCCCTAGCGGCAATGGGAGCCGGGCTTCCCTCTGCAATTGCAGCTAAAATTGTCTATCCAAATAAAAAAGTAATTGCCGTTTGTGGTGATGGCGGTTTCATGATGAATTCTCAAGAGTTGGAGACTGCCGTCAGGTTAAAATTAAATCTAGTAGTAATTATCTTAAATAATAGTTCATACGGAATGATTGAACTGGCACAAGAAAGATTAGGCTTCGAAAATTTTGGACTTACTTTTGGAAATCCCGATTTCGTAAAATACGCGGAAAGTTATGGAGCGTATGATCATAGAATAACTAAAACTGAAAATTTAAATGCTAAACTGAATGAATGCCTGAATGTGAATGGCGTTCATGTTATTGATATTCCCGTCGACTATTCTCTTAATTATACAATTCTTCATAAAGAAAATAAGGAAAAGACCTGCACTCTTTGATAAATAAATTGATTGATGCAATCGGTTATAAATAGAGTTCAATTTGAATCGGTTGTCTAATCAACCAAATATAATCTACTTCAGATAATTTCCTCACCCAAAAGATGTAGTTCCCTTTTCATCCCTTTGCCTGATTGAATTTAGAAGCAAGCAAAAGTAAATTATTTCAAATTAAAAAAGAGTTTTTCCATTCTTGAATAACATGAATAGAAAAAAACGTTACATAACTACTTAAAAGGAGTATTCAATGAAACATATGAACATGGCAATATTAGCCGGATGTGTTCTCTTCACTGTTGTAATTGCAGGTTGCGGAAGCAGCGCTGTGGTTGTTAATAAAGAAGCGTCCACATCGGCGATTCGTGCTGCTGAAGAAGTCGGTGCATCCGGCATCTCCAGTGCCTCTCTCTATTTGCAACTGGCAAAAGAGGAGTTGCAGAATGCGCAGGGACTTGCGGAAAAGGGTGAGAAGGAACAAGCTGAATCAATGTTGTCTCGCGCTCAAGCTGATGGAGAACTCGCCGTAGCTCTCTCTCGAAGCGATACCGACAAGAAAGAGGCCACAAAGGCTATTGAGCGGGTACAACAGCTCCGCAAAGACAATCAATTACCTCAAGAAAGGAAGTAACTTATGAAATCCATGATTTATCTTATTACAATGGTATTTGCCGGATTGTTGATTGGCTGCGGCGCAAGTATACCTCCGACCGAACTCGTCAACGCGCGTCAAGCTTACCAGCATGCAAAAGCAGGGCAAGCGGCACAATTAGTTCCGGCAGAATTGCATAAAGCAGAAGCGGCTTTAGCTATCGCTGAAAAAGCTTTCCTGGACGATCCTAAGTCGTTCAAAACACGTGATCTCTCCTATATAGCAGATCGCAAAGCCAAGATGGCCGAGGCGCTGGCTATTACTGCAGCAGAAACTGCCACCACTGAAAAAGCAAACAAAGATTACCAGACAGCACAAACCGAGATTGTAAAAAACACCAAAGAGGACCTTGCTGCATCGGAACGTAAAGCTGCACTTAAAACAGAACAACTTGCCGCAGCCGAAAAGAAAGCGGCTGATGCACAGGCAGCTCTTGCTAAACTCGCCGCAGTTAAGGAAGAAGCTCGCGGACTCGTGATTACTCTTTCGGGTAGTGTTCTATTTGCTTCAGGCAAATCAGCACTTTTACCGGCGGCACAAGACCGGTTGAACCAGGTTGCTGAAGCACTTCTAGCTACCAAAGAGAGAAAATTAGTTGTTGAAGGTCATACAGACTCGCAGGGTTCCAATAGTTCAAATCAAGTGCTGTCACAGAAACGTGCAGACGCAGTACGCTCGTATCTAATTTCGCGAGGTTATCCGGGTGATCTTATTCAGGCGCAGGGAATCGGTGAAGATAGACCGGTTGCAGACAATGCCAACGCTGAAGGTAGAGCAAACAATCGCCGGGTAGAGATCGTTGTCGATCGTTCTGCAAAATAATAATTAGATAGTTAGCAAAAATATTCTGCGTAAAAGGGTAAGAATATTTAGTTGATTAAAAATATAATCGAATGGATGAATGAAAGTGAATGGATGAATGGTTTCATTCAGTCTTTGCACGGCGAAGCTGCCAACCACCCGCTTTAGGCAGGTTGATTTGAGCCTGCCGCGGCGGGAAGGATTAACGATTTATGATTTTCGAAGTTAAATATAAAATCAAAAATCGCTATTCGTTAATCCTTATTCGTAAATCGTGTCAAAATAAATTAATTCTAATCGATTAAGACCATTTATAAATGAAGAAGGTCTTAGTTGCTAAATGATCAATCAATACAATATCAACTTCTTTAAAGGAGCAACAAATGAAAGCGCAAATGGTTTTGGGATTTATCGTTATGATGTTTGTTCTTGCCCTCCCTGTAAATGCGGGTGGAAAAGGTGAGATCCAAAAATATTTCAATGATGCAGCTAACAAAGTGAAGGCAACTGAGAATGTAACTGAAAAGCGGACAATTCTCGACGAATCATTAAAAGGCATGACAAAAGTTTTAAACATGGTTCAAAGTTCGCCATTTATTTCAAATGAAGACGGCACTGTAATAGGTCGCATCAAAGCTTCACTTCAAGTAAAGCAGGATGAACTTACCGGTAACAATGGTTTCACTCGTGTACCGGATACGCAGTTGAATAATTTTTCTAATTACGTTGTGCAGAGCATGGAACAAGCTGAGACAATAACTATCAGTCTTGTTGCATTGCTTTTAATTATCATACTGGTTGTACTCTTAGTTTAATTGTTTCAGTAAGAGCGAAAAGTCATATGCGAAACCCGAACAGATTATCGGTCATGGATTTCCCTTATTCTTTCTTTTTGTTGAGTGTGTGCGCGGTGTTGCTGTTACTAT
Organism: Ignavibacteria bacterium; assembly: GCA_030693705.1. Taxonomy (GTDB): domain Bacteria; phylum Bacteroidota; class Ignavibacteria; order Ignavibacteriales; family Ignavibacteriaceae; genus UBA1563. The sequence goes on from JAUYAB010000023.1 coordinate 14,548, forward strand.
TGTTCTCTTCATGCAGCGCTAACCTCTCCGTTCAGCATGAAATAATACTTTCAGATAGTAGTGCACAAGCAGTGCACTACTCAATCGTGTGTTTCATTCATGGTGACGGTGACTATATTTATCACGATACGAATGGAAAGAAATACAAAGCGGATGAGCAAACTCTTGCAGCGGCAAAAAAGGTCGCCCAGCAAAATCCTTACGCAGAAGTTTTCATCTTTCACCAAAAACCGAGGCGGCACTTCCTTCTGTTTTTTCCTCTTCGCGATGGAGAGTTCTTTTATTACCGGAATGGACAACTTATTGTAAATGAATTGTACTGGCGTGATAACGAGAAATCGCGGTTCCAAAATGAAGTAGATTTATATCACCGCTTCCATGAAAATGCTAAACCTGAGATGGTGAGTATGTTCCTTTATTATGGTCACGAAATTCCTGAGTTAGACGTGGCCGGATACGATGCATCGTATCCTGATCGGAAATTCACAATTGATGACCTTACGACCGGGATGAAAGATTTCACACGTGATTCCGCAAGATTCGATCTTATGGTACTTTCTACTTGCTTTGGCGGTACTCCCCACTCAATCAGTGCACTTGGATCGTTTGCAAAAACGATTATCGCTTCTCCAGAAAATCTTCACTTGTCCTACTTTGATCTCAGTTCACTGGAGCGATTAGACTTGAGAATGCGCGATGGAGATGTGCCAACTTATGCGAAAAGATTCGCTTCCCAAGCCTTTGACCAATTAACCAAGGATACCCAAACGGAAGTTAGCGTTGTGGTGTATGATGTAGATCGAGTAGGTGAATTTTTACGCTCAGTTCAGATGGTTTATAATCATAATATGAGTGCTGTAAAAAAGGAGAAAGATGATCTATTCTCAGCGATAGAGCATTGCGATTGCGCAGACTTGCCAGAATATGTATTGCCGACGATGAACGCGGGAGTAGATATTTTTTACCGACCGGCTCTCTTTGGAAAATCAAAGATCAAACAAAATCATTCGGGATGGGAGTGTTTAAGAAGTGTTGCGCCATAGGATACTGCTTGGTACTATTTATTGCAAGTGAAGAAACCTTGTAGAACGATTTCTAAAAATATTTTTACTCTGGACTCTCTTAACAAAAACATCCAGAATATCCCAGATTTTTACTGATCGAGATGGTCTAATCCCCTTTTCATCCTTTTGCTCGATTGAATTACTTCAGACTCTATACTACTTTAGTATAGTTTTCGAAATAAGAAAATTTAATTTGAAAGGATACTCAATTGTTATTCACTATCGCGGTTGTTTTAATAGTTTTATGGCTTCTTGGATTAGTCGCTTTCCCGGTTATGGGCAGTTTTATTCACGTTCTCCTGGTAATTGCAGTTATTATGGTATTAGTAAGAATTATTAGTGGGCGTCGGGCACTTTAATTTTTAATATTGCAGGCAAAACATGGATAAAACAAATGATTCTCTAAGCGGAACACGCTTCCTTTTTATTGCAGCTTCTATCGTAATTTTAATTGCGGGAATTAATCTGGCACAATCGATTGTTGTTCTGTTTCTTGTTTCAGTTTTCCTTGCTCTTCTTGGAAGTCAGCCGGTACTCTGGTTAAAGGAAAAACGGATTCCGTCCGGAATTGCCGTGTTGATCGTTATGGCAGGTATGATAATTATTTTACTTCTGATTGGCTCACAAATTGGTTCATCCGTTAGCAGTTTTTCTAATGAACTGCCTTTATTGCAATCGCGCATTCGTGAACAAGTCCTGGCACTCAGTCTTTTTTTGACAAGTAAGGGTTTTGAAGTCAGCGATAAAACATTTCTACAATATGTTAATCCGGAAGCAATAATGAAACTAACTGCCGGCTTACTCTCAGGATTGAGTTCTGTACTTTCTGATCTTGTCTTGATACTTCTCACAGTAACCTTTATTTTGCTTGAAGTTTCAAGTTTTCCTATAAAACTTCGCGCTATTCTCGGTGATCCTAAACAGGTATTTCCCCAGTTCACTAAGTTTGCCGTTGATCTGAAACGCTATATGATCATCAAAACTATTCTCAACCTGATTGCAGGAGTTTTAATTGGCTTATTAATGTATATAATCGGAGTTCAGTTTCCCGTGTTATGGGGTTTTATAGCATTTCTGCTTTATTATATACCTAATATCGGTTCGGTTATCGCAGCCATTCCTTCAGCACTACTGGCTCTCGTTCAACTTGGAATGGGGAGCGCCCTGCTTGTTGTGGCCGGTTATATTCTGCTTGGATTTATAATAGGGAATGGAATTGAACCGCGACTGATGGGTAGGAAATTGGGTCTCTCTACTTTAGTTGTGTTTCTCTCTCTGATTTTTTGGAGCAGTCTGCTCGGTTTGATCGGTGCGATTCTTTGCATACCGCTTACGATGGCAATGAAGTTTGCATTTGAAAGCAATGAGAGAACACGTTGGATCGCTGTGTTGCTCGGATCAGAAAAGTTCGAGGGAATTTCTAAACCAACTTCAAAGAAGAAGAAAGAATAATGAAAATTATATCACACATGAAAAATGTATTTTCCAATTGGAACAAACTATCACTGCTGAAATTTGTCAAGTATACAAGTTTTATAATTGGTGCCGTCATACTCATCTTTGTGTTGATATTCATTTTCTTTTCGGGTCCATTTATCGACACATTCTTAAAAGACCGAATTACAAAAGCCTTTACAAACGCTTATCCGGCATACTCAATACAACTTGGCGACATGCATTACAATATCTGGAAGAATCGTTTAAGATGTGATTCTGTAAAACTGAAGACTATCAAGTTTACATGCAATATCGCTTCATTCTCCGTTAGCGGAATCGGTGCGATGAAAATTCTTCAACAAAGAAATTTTACTCCTAATTCTCTTACATCATCAACAATAGATGCACAAAAAATTGTGCTTAATTTTCATCAGTCTCGGAATGTAATTCGTTTCGGATCGCTGCATATATCGGTACCCGATTCTGAAATGACGGCTGATTCGATTAAATATTATTCTGCACTAAGAGATGAACAATTCTTTGCAAAAAGCCGGTTCAGGCAAACCAGGTTTCGTTTCGATATTTCTCAAATAAAAATAATGGGTTTGGATTGTCTCGCCTTGCTTCAAGGGAATGTCTACAAAGCAAGAAACATTAATCTACGTGATGTTTTTGTTGATATTTTTGTGAATATGGATAAACCTTACGACAAGAACTCATCCAATCCACAGATGCCGAACGAAGCTCTCTCTTCAATTAAGGAAATAGTTAAGGTAGATAGTTTGAAAATTATAAATGGGCGGTTGAATTATTATGAGAGGTTTACTGTAGGAGCAAAACCCGGCGTGGTTACATTTAATAAAGTTAATGCTTTGCTGAGTGGAATTGCTAATCACAAAACTCCCCCGGGGATTGCAATTATTTATGGAGAGGGACTTTTGATGAATTCCGCCAGAATAAAACTGTTTATGGAAATTCCTCTTACACCAAAGGATTTTTCTTTACGATATTCCGGTTCGTGTGACGCGATGGATGTTACTAAACTAAATGCATTTCTTGAAGCAGGTGAACATCGACGTATTAAATCCGGAGTCCTTCAGTCTGCAACGTTTAAAATCAATGTTAATTCAGGCCGTGCAAGCGGTACATTGCGAGTTTTGTATAAGGACCTTACTTTGGCCATTCTCAACAAAAAAACAGGAAGTGAAAATGGAATTTTCGACCGGATATCTTCTCTCATCGGTAGAGCATTATTTATTCGCGGAACCAACTTGCCGGATAAAAAAGGTTTGATGAAGATCGGTGAAATAAAATACACACGCAATCCGGACGAGTCATTTACTCAGTTTGTCTGGTTTGCACTTCGAAGCGGAGTCGGCAATGTTGTTGGATTTTGAATGAAGACAATTTTTTAACAAGCAGTGAACATATATTCCCCCATTCTAAACCACAAAAAAATAAATTGTTTTTTGGTCACTCTTACGTTCATTGCATAAACACATACCACAGTCAAATTTACTAACCTGAAAGAATTAACTATTCTTTCATCCCTTTGCTCGATTGAATTACTATATTTCACTTCGTAGCTTAACATAGAATTAAAACAATTAAATGTAAAGGATACTTATCATGTTATACACTATCGCGGTTGTTCTTCTAGTTTTGTGGCTTCTCGGATTAGTCGCCATCCCTATCATGGGTGGTTTTATCCATCTTCTGCTTGTAATTGCAGTCATAATGATCTTAGTAAACATTATTAGTGGACGGCGTGGGCGTGCACTCTGACCGTATGTTAAGCACCGGTTTTTTTAATAAGAATTAATCAAATACATGAATGACATGTACAATTAATTTAATAATTAAATCACCGTGACAAAGTCATCCAAAATGCTGCTAAAATAATATTTCGTTGGTTTTAAATAATTCAACCAAAAGTGAAAAACGATTTATATGAAGCAATATTTTTATTCTCAAATATTCCGGTGATTTTGAAAACGACCAAGAATAAAAGGAAAAATTATATGTCTAATTTTGCAATATATTTAATAGGAATTGTATTTGTAACCGGTGGATTAGCTTGGGCAGCTAATGAATTAGGCGCTTCACCAATTTGGATTGGCATAGGTGTTATTATCATAATTGGTTTGGGAATTATGGCTGCTGTGTCAAAGACCCGACAGAAAGAAAAATCTGATACCGACAAGTGAAATATTAAACAGTCTTGAATTTATGTTAGATAAGTCACCTTACGCAGAAAAACATTTTGAATTACAAGACTTTCAGAAGCTGTGTAAATATTCAAATAAAACCGTTTAAACGGTTGAGATACCTATCATTTTTTCATTAACACCTCGATTAATCGAGGTGTTAATGAAATATAAATCAAGATTTGAACCGTTTTAACGGTTTCCGGTTGGCGATTTTTATTTCATTCCACCTTGGTAAATCTTGGATAATTAAAAACCATGATTTTTACACAGCCTCATTATGTAGAGACTATTCAATTACTAGTTTTGCGTAAGGTGACTTACTAAATTAATCTTATTGAGCATGTTACTACCATTGAGTTTGTTTTTTCCCTTTCGTTGTCTCATCCAAAAGATGTAATCCCTTTTTCATCCCTTTGCCCGATTGAATATTTACTAAGAACTGGTGATAATGTAACCGGAATAAAATCAAATAATCCCTTATGGACTAAGGGACTAATTTTTATAATGTTATAACCAAAGGAGATTTAAAATGACGAATGAAGAAAAAGGAATGGGCAAAGGTTTGCTCATAGGAATTATTACCGGCGCCGCTGTCGGATCAGTTATCGCTCTACTCTACGCTCCGCAATCCGGGAAAAAATTACGTCGTGATATAAAAACCAAATCGGAAGATTTCATAGACGATGCTGATAAATATATCTCCAGTACCAAAAAGAAAGCATCGCAATTCATCAACGAAGTAAAAAAAAAATCTGAATTACTGGTTGCAGATGCCGAGGAAATGGTAAACGATCTTTTGGACGAATCCGAGAATATCCTAAGCGAAGCTAAAGACAAAGTCGAAAAATACATTAAGAAGAGCAAGTCTACTCTTTCGAAAGAAAGTGAAGCTATTAAAAATCTTTTAAAAGATGAGAAAGAAATAAAAAAGACTTAACATAGTCTTTTCAGTTTCTTAAATCACCGTTGAAATATTCAATGAGCTTATCATTATTGCGTAAGATACAATTACCTACATATAAAGTTTGTTAATTCTATCCCTTTCAATTCTGCAAAACCGGTATTTTAGTGCGGAGTCGGTAGAGAGATTGTTACCTCTTGGTATCCTTGGCGAGGGCTTTGCTTTGAACTTTCTCCAAGGTGCTCTCCCCTTCCGTAAAACACCTTCGAAGGAGACACGATGTGAAAAAGTTTATCTGCCGGGTTTGCCTAAAGAACTAATCCCTTTTTCATCCTTTTGTTGAACTGTTATTATAAATTAATTAGCTACATCCAGTTAAAGATAAAAAACTATTGAATGTTCTTGAAAAAGTAATTAAGTTTGTGGCGGGTAAAGAAATTATTTCTGGATAACATAATCTTGGTGCAGCGCTCGACAGATGGACAATAATGCATTTTAAGAAAAATATTTTTTGGTAATCGTTAGTCATAGGTTTGTATCATGGCAAAGATCGATAAAAAGAAAAAATGGAATCAACCAACCTTCCGCCCCTCTCAAAAATCAAGTTGAAATCCGCAGATGAAACAATTGGAAAGATCATAACTGATAAAAGAAATTGTCAAATGAATATTCCCAAATTTGGAGAACTATTTAAGACAATTCTTCCCGAAAAAGAAACAAAAAATAATAAATACTGACGCGATTAAACAAAGAAAAAATATTACGTCGATTTAGAAGTCTAAAATGGTGACAGAAATTATGAAAAATAATTTTTTTAGAATAATCAGAGATTTATTAACCCCAAAATCATCCATAGTTATAATATTTATCTTTATGCTGGTTGCAATTTTAGCTACTGTGGGAATACGCCATACATGGAATCGCGTGGAGAGGCATAATTCAGAAGAAGCAATACAGGCAGCTATAATAGCAGCGAGCGCTTTAAGTGGAGAAATGGTTAAGAAACTGAACGCTATACCGGGAGACACAGCAACAATTGCCTATCAAAGTATCAAACAACATTTAGTCAAAATAAAATCAGTTATTAATAATGCGCGCTTCGCTTACTTATTCACTAAAAAAGAAGGTAAAATTTATTTTATAGCTGATTCTGAGCCGGTAGACTCTAAAGATTATTCACCCCCCGGACAAGAGTATACTGAAGTTGATACGAATTATGTAAAACTTTTTGAGAGTGGAAAAGAATTCATTACGCCACCCATAACCGATAGATGGGGTACCTGGGTAAGTGTACTTGTTCCCGTAATAGATGAGACAACGGGAAGAACAGTAGCGGCATTTGGAATGGATTACGAAGCAGATAGATGGAAAAGTTCAATAGTTTTAGGTGTATTTAGAGCAAGCTTAGTAGTAGTTATTGCATTTCTATTATTAATTTTTCTTTTAATAAAACTTGTTTTAAAAAATAAAATTCTTAATACCGAAGCCGCCGAACGAAGGCATGCAGAAGAAAAACTAAGAGAAAGCGAAACCAAAACACGAACTATTCTAGAATCAATATCAACCGGGATTATGATTATTGATCCTGAAACTCACACCATTGTAGATGTAAATGCGGAAGCTATAAGACTGATCGGAGAACCGAAAGAAAATATCGTTTCAAGCGTTTGCCACCAATTCATCTGCCCGGCCGAAATAGATAAATGCCCGGTTACAGATCTTAGACAATTAATTGACAACTCCGAACGTATATTGATAGGCAAAGAAGGTATAAGGATCCCAATTCTAAAATCGGTGAAGAAAATAAATTGGGGAGGTCGAATGCTCCTTCTCGAGAATTTTACAGTTATTACCGAACGCAAGCGCGCCGAAGAAAAGTTGAAATCAAGTGAAGAGCAATATCGAACTTTGTTTGAGAATGTTCCAATTGGAATTGGTGTTTCGGATTTGAAAGGAAAACTTATTACTTTTAATGATGCGATGCTTAAACCGGGTGGTTATTCTCGCGATGAGATTATAAGTATAGAAAGTGTGGAAAATCTTTATTATGATTTAGCTGATCGGGAAAGAGTAATTTCTCTAATAAAAGAAAAAGGATTTGTTCATCAATTTCCGATACAATTTAAACGTAAAGACGGTTCCCCCTACGATACCTTATTGACACTTTCAATAATCCATTTCAAGAATCAACCGATGATACAGGCGCTTGTAGAAGATATCACCGAACGCAAAAAAGCTGAAATGATTATCGAGAAAACAAATAAGGAATTAATAAACCTAAACGCGGAGAAAGATAAATTCTTTTCAATTATCGCGCATGATCTAAGAAGTCCGTTCCATGGCTTTTTATCAATGACGGAAATGATGGCTGATAGCCGTGAAGAGATTTCTCAAGCTGATTTAGTTGAGTATAGTAAAAAACTGAACCGGGCAGCTAATAACCTTTATAAGCTTTTAGAAAATTTATTGGCGTGGGCACAAGTTAAAAATGGTTCAATTGACTTTGCTCCAATAAATTTCGATTTGTCAATGATAGTTTTTCAGAATATAGATACTCTTAATCAGCAGGCTCAGCAAAAAGGAATTACAATTATAAATGAAATAGAGCATGGACAGAAAGTTTATGCAGATGAAAAAATGGTGGGTTCGGTACTAAGAAACCTTCTATCTAATGCGGTTAAATTCACAAAAAAAGATGGAATAATTACTCTAAAAGCAAACGCGGCAAGTAACGATATGATTGAAATAGCAGTGGAAGATACGGGAATCGGAATTTCTGAACGACTTGTTAATAAACTCTTCAAATTAGATGAGAAGGTTGGGAGAAAAGGAACCGAAGGGGAATCCAGCACCGGTTTGGGTTTATTGCTTTGCAAAGAATTTGTTGAAAAACATGGCGGAAAAATTTGGGTGGAAAGCGAAGAAGGAAAAGGAAGTACGTTTACTTTTAGTTTGCCAAAGAAAGATAACTAATTCAATTGCACTTAATTCATAACCTGGTAAACCAGAACCAAATAATTTGGAATGACTACCTTTGGTAGTTAAAATTGAATGGCTGTATGACTGTTTGAAAAACATTCAGCTATTCAACCTCATTCAGTCTTCTTCAAGTTTTTTTGGACAAATATTCTCGCCATTTTGCGCAGAATATTTTTGCTAACTGTTTAATTGATTAACCACGATGTTTTAAATCCTTCGAGAACCGTTAGTATTAACGTGTTAACGATAATCAAATATCGAATAATGAATCACTGCGAAGCGGGATAGGTAAGCAATAATGAATTTTAAAGTGGATTTAATTTGTGTTTCATTCGCCGGGGCGGATCATCATTCGAAATTCCTTGTTCGATATTCATTATTCCTTTTTGATTCCGGTTCTGCATGGTTAGGGGTGTGTAAAAATGAGTAAGAACAA
>JAUYAB010000083.1 GCA_030693705.1 Ignavibacteria bacterium
AGATCATTGAAGATCACGAAGACAGCCACAGCGGAAGCCGCGAAGTGGGAATCAGAGAACATGGTAGACTTGTGGTCGGAGCGCCATTTTAAGAATGTAGACATAGATATGGGAGTGTACTACAAGACATCGGGAGTAAACATAAACCCGACAACCGAAGATCAGAAATGGTCTGTAAGTTATTCCTTTTACCGAGAAGATGGAAGTTTGATCGGCGAGAAGAAGTTTGAGTTGGATCAGAGTGTAGCAAGTAGTACGGGATGGAAATTAGCCGAGACAGCAGTAGGTGAGATCAGCTTACCGGAAGATGCATTCAAAACGATCATCAGATTTGTAGGCGGCAAAGATGCGACGGGAACAGTCTGGGCGGATGACTTTATCTTGAATGGAAGAGGCGGCTGGTTAGGACAGGACTGGAATAGTCAGGTAGGAGTCCCGACAGGCTGGTTTTACTGGTTACCGCCAAATGGTGGAAATGACGGACAATTGAACGCAGGTTATGAGAATACAAGAATAACCACAGAGCAAGCCTATCAAGGACTCCATTCACTAAAGTTTGAAAACTTAGCCGGAACTCATGATGGATTTGTTGGAACAAGAAAATATCCGTTAAGCGGAGTTGTTCCTGGAGATGTAGTAAGAATCAGTGTCTGGATAAAAGGAATGAACTTGAATCCTGATTCAGCGGCAGCGGTTGGAGATGCGTGGAGTGTAGCGCTAACTCCGATTTTCCATAATACAATGGGCAACAATGCAGGCTGGGGAGAATTCTGGTCAAGAGATATTCCGTTGAAATTTGCAAATGTAACGGCATTTGATTGGACACAGTTTTATGTTGATATACCGGTACAAACCGGCGCAGTATCGATGTCGGTAAGACTGCATCCGTTAGGCAGGTTCCAAGGAACAGTTTATATGGATGAACTGAAAGTAGAAAAATTAGAAGTAGCTTCACTAAATGAGATAGGCAGTTTCGAACAGGACTTGCCGTCATATTGGATGAAGGGAGCCGAACCGGGCGGAGCGAATTTAAGTTGGGCGACAGATGATTCCCATTCAATGGGCAGATCATTGAAGATCACGAAGACAGCCACAGCGGAAGCCGCGAAGTGGGAATCAGAGAACATGGTAGACTTGTGGTCGGAGCGCCATTTTAAGAATGTAGACATAGATATGGGAGTGTACTACAAGACATCGGGAGTAAAC
>JAUYAB010000084.1 GCA_030693705.1 Ignavibacteria bacterium
TACGGAAACTCACATTCAAGATAAACTGACTAAAAAGATATTCATCTTTTCTTCGCCGACAAATGATATAATGAGCAGTTCCCTCGCGGAATTAGCAAAAAACTGGAAACTGCTACCGCACTAAATGTCAAAAGTCAGGATGATTGTTTTTACCTGCTTACTACTTCCAAAAGCAATAAAAGAAGCGCCTATTTAGTGTTCTCTATTTCCTCTCGTTTAGCTAATCACCCAAGTAAAAAAATTTGTTTTCATCTCACGGATTGCATTTTTTGTCGTGTTGAGTCATTGTTTTGAAGCCGTGAGGTTGAAAGATGATAGAAGTTTGAATACGATGTGTTTTGTAAATGTTAATACACGAAACGGAAAAACTGTATATCAATTTGAAATCATTTCTTATTGAAGAGTCTATACAGACAACAAAAAATTCTTCAAAAAATTTCTTGAACCTCTCTTGACTTTAAAGGTTAAAATCGTTAAACTATGGTTAAACGTTTAACGAGTTTTTTATGAAATCGACAATTAAGGATGTTGCAAAGGAAGCAAATGTATCAATTGCAACTGTTTCATTCGTTATCAATGATAGTAAACCCATATCAGAGGAGACAAAAAACCGTGTATTAAAAGCAATTAAATCTCTAAACTATCATCCCTCCAAATCGGCGGTAAATTTAGTTTCCGGTAAAACCGGGAACATCGGGTTTATTCTTACGGATGATCACTTTCTGCGAACCGAACCTTTTTACACGACAATTTTTTTAGGAACCGAATTTGAAGCAAGAAGTGAAGGATACTATATTCTTCTCACTTCAATCAAAACCAATTTTGATGAAAACGATATTTTACCCAGATTTATCTTAAATAAAAGTGTTGATGGAATTATAATAGCGGGGAAAATTCCCCATTTACTTATAGAAAGAATCTCTGCTTATAATCTCCCAACTGTATTTATTGATTACATCCCGCCGAGCAATAATTATCCCTTAGTATTAATAGATAATATTCAAGGCGCTCAATCAGCTACAAATCATTTGATCGAATTAGGACATACAAATATTGCATTTATCGGCGGTGACATTGAACATCCCAGTTTGTCTCATCGATTATACGGATACAAACAAGCGCTTGAGAAAGCAAATATTCCAATTAAGAATAATTTAATTATTACTGATGCCAAATATCCTGACCGGCAGCATGGATTTAATTCAGCAAAAAAACTTTTTTCAAAAAATAAAAACGTGAGTGCTGTATTTGCATGCAATGATGCCATGGCTATTGGTGTATTACAATGGTTAAACGAGAATGGATTTAAGGTTCCGCAAGATATATCACTTGTCGGATTTGATGATGTTGATGCGGATATTATGCTCCGACCTCCGCTAACTACAATCAGAGTTCCCAAAATTGAAATGGGTGTTGAAGCCCTTAAGCTTATCGTGAATACTGTAAAAAGTAAAAAATCTTTACCCAAAAAAGTACTTGTGCCTGTTGAATTAATTATCAGAGAATCAACCTCGCTTTTTAAACCAAAATAAAAATTATGTTAGCTGCCATATTTAATGGGAATAATAATATTGTTTTAAGTGATTACGCACTTAGAACATTAGAAAAAAATGAGCTTCTCGTTAAAGTAGCATACTGTGGTATTTGCGGTACGGATAAACATATTTATGAAGGAAAAGCTCCTTCAAGTATTCCGGTTATACTTGGGCATGAATTCAGCGGCACTATCATCGAGACAGGTGATTCGAATTCTAAATTTAATATCGGGGATAAAGTTGCAATTGATCCAAACATTTATTGTGGTCATTGCGATTATTGCAGAAAAGGCATGGTTAATTTCTGCGAAAACATGAAAGCGCTTGGTGTATCAATAAACGGAGGATTCGCTGAATTCACCATCGTCCCCGCTTCTCAGGCATTCATTCTCCCATCAGATTTTGATCTCTCCATTGCAGCTTTTGCCGAACCTCTTTCATGCTGCCTAAGAGGTATTGCACACGCAGATATTCAGCATGGAAATACGATCGTCATTATCGGAGGAGGAACAATTGGATTACTTATGGTTCAGTTGGTTAGAAATTCCGGTGCATCAAAAATCATTTTAGTTGAACCCGATTCGTATAAACAAAAATTGGGAATTAAACTTGGCGCCGATAATTCGATAAATCCCTATAACGAAAAAATATTTAAAGAGATCAAAGAATTAACCAACTCACAAGTTGATGTTGTTATAGAATGTGTAGGTAGTGCAGATAGTGTTGATAACGCAATTCAAATAGCCGGTAAAGGTGGTAAAGTGGTTATTTTCGGTCTCGCTCCAAAAGAACAAAACGTTACCCTAAATCTTCAATATCTCTTTCACAATGAGTTGAAAATCTTTAGCTCATTCCTCAATCCATTTACATTTAAATCGGCTATTGATCTATTAGTGAATAAAAAAATAAAGGTTCAAGAATTAATTACACAACAAATTTATTTAAAGGATGTGACTAACATTTTTTTCGGTTCGAATATTTCTAATAGCATTAAAGTTCAAATAATCAATAATTAATCTAAAGGAGAAGCTATGAAAAAAAATAGCAACATTTCCCGATGGTGGATTAGTATTTTTTCCATCATGCTGATAATAGTTCAAAACCCCGTTCCGGCTCAAAGCGGAATAAATGAGATAGGCAGTTTCGAACAGGACTTGCCGTCATATTGGCTGAAAGGAGCCGAACCGGGCGGAGCGAATTTAAGTTGGGCGACAGATGATTCCCATTCAATGGGTAGATCATTGAAGATCACGAAGACAGCCACAGCGGAAGCCGCGAAGTGGGAATCAGAGAACATGGTAGACTTGTGGTCGGAGCGCCATTTTAAGAATGTAGACATAGATATGGGAGTGTACTACAAGACATCGGGAGTAAAC
>JAUYAB010000109.1 GCA_030693705.1 Ignavibacteria bacterium
TTCGGCAACAATACTTTCGCCTTATTTCCAAAGCTTTGATCTGATGTTTGGTGTTGGATTAAATCCTGATTCATGGCAAACAATTTTAAGCGATCAAAGAAATCAAATTTATAATCAAACGATTGCCAACATTGATTTGCCCATTCAAACTGATACGGTTTTCACTTTAAGAATTGTGTTATATCAAACCAACGGACTTACCAAAGAAGAACGAATTAATTTTAATAGAATAACAAAACAGCCGAAGGGAGAGTTAATTTCAATTTTTCCGGCTTACTATGGAGATAAACCAACATTCACAGCAGCGCTTTACACTGATGTTCCGGCAATTGCAAAAATGTATTATCGTAAAGCAAATAGTGGTGAGAATTATCGTTTTGTCTCTTTAGATGGATTCGCGACAAATAATTTTTTTGTTAAACAGTTGCACTATGGCTTCATCCCGAAAGGAATTGTTGAACCTAATACCGATTATGAAATCTACTTTGAAATAGAAAATCAGCTTGGCAATTCAACAAAACTGATGGATAATGGAAATCCATTCATCCAAAAATCATTGGACTTCTTCCACTTACAAAGTTTTCAAGAAAAGTCATATACGCTTCCGCCAGGTTCACTTTTTGAATCTACCTTTGAACTCGACTCATCAAAGACGAAATATCTTTTTTTAAGAGAAAATAACGATCCGATGCATACTTTTCTTTATAAATTTGAAAATGATGGTTTCACAAAAATCGTTACTGATACTTTGAGTGAAAGAATTCCAAAAGCTGTTGGGGATTTTAATCGAAACGGGAAGTTAGATGTTTTAGCGCTATGGTCCCGTCATGGTTTTATTATGGAGCAGAGAGAAAAGAATTCAATCAAGTTTGATGAGAAGCAAGCGTTTGATAAATCAACTTTCTGGCCAATCTTTGCACAAGATGTGGATGGAGATTCTGTTTACGAGGTTGGCGCATTAACTGATGATTCCACCATTTCTGTTTATAAAGTGAACAACGATTTAAGTCTTACACTTTGGCAATCCTTGAAAAATTTTTCTCCAACTTTCATTTATGCGAATGAAATAAATTTTCCTCATTGTGTTATTGCTGATTTAAACAAAAATGGAAAATCGGAGCTCTGGTTTTTGGATAGGGAAGGGGATATTTTCAGTTACGAATTGAATTCAATCGGCAAGTTTGTGCAATATCTTTCAGCGTCTACTGGATTTGAAAGTTCCTCGAATCAAATAGCCACCGGTGATTTTGATAATGATGGAACAAATGAACTGGCGGTATTGGTTCACTCGATTGCAGAGATTGACATTGCAAGTTTTAACATTTTAGAAGTTTTAAAATTAGATTATTCAATTGCAAATAATCCTAAACTGAATATCACATTCTCTAATGCGTTTGTCGATCCAGCGGAGGAATTCGGTTCATCGTTTCAGAGAAGACAGAGTGCTCTTAAATTTATGAATATCGATAATCAGCAAAGATTAGTTCTTTTTACTTTCCCATATAGTTATATTTTATCGAATAATTCAAACACGTCATCAACTGATTTCATTTATTTCGATGAAACTACAAACAGTAATTCAATTTTTAATGGTAATTTGAGCAGCCAAACATCGAATGAAGTTGCATTTCCCAAAGCTGATAAAATTGTTTTTCTTTCTTCACACTTTTCGCCTCAATATTTACCAACTGACTTAGCCGGATATAGTATCGATTCTTCATCAGTCTATCTAAAATGGAACAGTAATGGTAGTTCGAGTATTTATCGAGGTGATTCCCCGGATACAACAAAGTTTGTAAAAATTGGAACAGCGAATGCAACTTATTTTACTGATTACTCCGTAATGTTGAACCAAAGTTATTACTACGCAATAAAAGATATTTCGAGTTTGCAGAAATCGTATTCAACTGTTCTGGAAGTATACCATCACAAAACCGCCGCACCGGTTGATGCAAAAATAGTTTCTCCTGTATCAATTGAATTGAGATTCGACGAAAAAATAAAAACTGTGGTTGAAAATATCGAGTCGTTTCGTTTACTAACTGCTAATGGAATTTTGGCGCCTCACTCGGTTTCTGCTTCCTCAAGGTATTACTACTTTATATCGTTTACAAAAGAAATGAGCGTAGGGGAAAATAAATTGTTGGTTAGTGATCTTTCCGATTTTTACAATTCACCGATAGAAACTGACACGCTGAGTGTTAATTATATTCCGGAAGTAAGAGTCGATAACTTCTTCATCACTTCGCATTCGATACTTTCTCCATATAAAATATCCATACAATTTAATCTTCGTGTTGATACGGCTTCCGTTTTGAATAAGACTAATTACGAAGTTATTCCGGCAAATCCAATTTCTAGTGTATATCTGAATGATAATAAAACTGTTATAATAAATTTTATAAATCGAATTGGAGCAATAGGAACAGAATACAAATTGATGTGTAAAAATATTTTGTCGGATAAGTCGGATGGTTCTTTAGTGATCGAGACAGGCGCGGGAAGCGAGGTAATTTTAGTTGAAAAAGCAGTTAATTTGGATAATGTATTCGTCTATCCCAGTCCGGCAAAAATTACGAACAGTTGGGTTACATTTGCTAATTTACCTCAATATGCAGAAATCTTGATCTACACTTTGTCAGGAAGTAAAATTAATGATATATTTGAAAGTGATGGGAATGGCGGATTGACGTGGGATTTGAGAGATTTGCACGGCAACCAGGTAAATACCGGAGTCTATCTTTACTTTATCAAACAATTGGATAGTAACAAAAATGAAATTGGTCAAAAAGTTGGAAAATTGGCTGTAATTAAATGAAAATCACAAAAAGTGATATTACGCTATCAAATGGATTGAGTCTGCTTAGACTTCTTCTTGCCATTCCATTTTGGCTTCTATTAAATAATTTTCAAGATCAAGAAAGCAGAACTTACTTAATATTGATTGGAGTTGTGGTTGTCTTTACCGATTGGGCTGATGGCTATTTTGCAAGGAAATTTAATCAAATTACTGAACTTGGGAAATTAATCGATCCGTTGGCTGATAAGGTTTGTGCCGGTATTCTTATAACAAAATTATATTTGATTGGAGAAATTACCCCGGTTCTCTTCTTTATTCTTATCGGGAGAGACGTTTTAATATTTATAGCCGGAATATTTTTAACAAAATATTTAGGGAAAATATTACCCTCCAATTTTCTTGGAAAAGTAACAGTTACCTTCATCGCACTTTTTATTTTTATGATTTGTTTTGGCTTCAATAAAGAGGGTTTCGCTTACCTGTTCATTTATTATTTAATTATATTACTTTCGTTTTTATCCTTAATTGCTTATGCAATTAGAGCAGCAGAATTTATTAAAAAGAGAAAAAATGGGTTTATTTAAAAATATTAATATTGACAAACTCAAGTCCGGGTTAGCTAAAACTAGATCAGCAATATTTAACCGAATCTCTGAAGCGGTGACCGGAAAAGTAAAGTTGGACGAAGATGTTTTCCATGAACTCGAAGAAATTTTGATTACTTCCGATATGGGAGTAGAACTTTCATCTGAAATTATTGAAGACGTTAAAAGAAAGCTGGTATATGAATCAGTTAGAAATGAAGAAACAATTTATAAGGTAATGGAAAACTCATTAACCAGCATCCTTGAAAATTCTTTTACAAATGTTGAATATGAACCTGATTATACGAATTTCAAACCATACATTATAGTTGTTGTTGGCGTTAATGGAGCTGGGAAAACAACAACCGTAGGCAAGATGGCTCATAATTTCTACCAAGCAGGTAGAACGGTAATCATCGGTGCAGCAGATACATTTAGAGCCGCCGCAAACGAACAGCTTGAAATATGGGCACAGCGTGCAAAAGTAAGTATCGTCCAAAAAGGTAGTGGAGCTGATCCATCTTCGGTTGTATACGAAACAGTAAAAAAAGCAATTGACGAAAAAGTTGATGTGGTAATAATCGATACAGCGGGCAGATTACATACAAAAAATAATTTGATGGATGAATTATCAAAGATTCAGAGAGTTATAAAAAAACTTTTAGATTATGCCCCAAATGATATCTTCTTAGTAGTTGATGGGAGCACCGGACAAAATGCGATTCAGCAAGCCAAAGCCTTTTCAAAATCTGTAAATTTAACAGGGTTAATTATTACAAAATTGGATGGTACAGCAAAAGGAGGAATTGTGTTCCAAATTGCCAGAGAATTGAAATTGAAAATTCCTTATATAGGTGTTGGGGAAGGCATTGATGATTTGCAGAATTTCGATAATTCTTTGTTTGTTAAAACATTAATTGGATCAAATTAACCATTATTAAATCACGATTTAAGATATTTATTAGATGTTAAATAGTAGCAACACTTATTTCATTTTGAACCCAACTGCCGGGAAAGGGAAAGGGTTAAAAATGCAACCCAAAATTGAAAAAATGCTCACCAATTTAAATATTTCCGGGTCTAATCTTAAAATTACCGAGTTCCCTGGACATGCCACTGAATTAGCTAACGCTTCTATTAACAAAGAATCTTCCATTTTTTGTATTGGAGGAGATGGGACACTTAATGAGGTAATAAATGGATTAAACAACCATGTCAATGTATCATTAGGAGTTATTCCAATTGGTTCCGGCAATGATTTTGCACGCGGATTAGGGATATTAGAAAAGGGATTTTCCTTGGAAAGATACATTCAAAGTAACAAAAAAATCGTATGTGATATTGGTCATGTGCAAATCTTCAATGGAGTCGAACTCATCCTTGATAAAAAATTTATTTCAAGTCTTGGAATTGGGTTCGATGCGTTAGTTGCTTATAATATTCGATCAATTAAAGTTCTAAAAGGATTGGCTTTATACATCTCATCTGTAATTTTAAGTTTATTTAAGTACAAAGCTCCTAAATGTACAATTTCTTCTGAAGAATTAGACTTAAAATTAAATGATAAAATTTTTTTATTTGCAGTAGGAAATACCGAAACAGCCGGCGGTGGTTTTAAATTAAATCCAGGTGCTACCATTGATGATGGTTATTTAAATCTTTGTTTTGCCAAAAATATTTCGAAGTTAACTGTGTTAAAAATATTGCCAAGGGCAATTACAGGTGATCATGTTAAAGATGACCGAGTTTATACATACAAATTTAAATCATTAAATTATAAAACCTCAGACAAGATTTACATTCATATTGACGGCGAAGCAATACAATTGGATGAAGGGGAGAAGAAAATAGTTATCAGTGTTAGCAAAACCACTCAAAAAGTGATTGTAAATGAGGAATATTAGTTTACATAATATACATTATCATGCACGAATTGATGATAGGAAATGCTTCTTATACGTTTCAAGCAATTTATTCAATCAACCTATAGTATCCAACTTTTTTCTCCTCCGCGAATAAATCTCTTTTATATCAAAAATAATTGGTAGTCAAAAAATTTAATATTTAAAAAATCCTTCACCACTTTTTCTACCAAGTTTGCCTGCAGAAACCATTTTTTTAAGAAGCGGACAAGGTCTGTATTTAGAATCATTGAATCCCGTGTAAAGAACTTCCATAATGGATAAGCAGACATCTAATCCGATAAAATCAGCCAGCGTAAGTGGACCCATTGGATGATTCATTCCCAACTTCATGATTGTATCTATATCTTCGGCTTTGGCAACTCCTTCCATCAACGCATAAACAGCCTCGTTTATCATCGGCAATAAAACTCTGTTCGAGATAAATCCGGGATAATCATTTACTTCGCATGGAGTTTTGCCAATAGCAATGGACAAATCGTAGATCGTTTTAAATGTCTCATCACTTGTCGAATATCCGCGTATGATCTCGATCAACTTCATGATCGGAACAGGATTCATGAAATGCATCCCAATAAACTTATCAGGTCGGCAAACATTCCCTAATTCCGTTACAGAGATTGATGATGTATTTGAAGCAAAGATGCAATTTTGGTTAATGATTTCTTGTAACTCTTTAAATATTAAGACTTTGGCGGCTTTATTTTCGAAGACAGCTTCGATTACTAAGTTAGTTGTTGCTGGAGTGTTTTTTATCCCTATAATTGGGGAAATTTTATTTAATGCTTCATTAGCCTGAATTTCCGTTATCGTACCTTTTTTAGACATTCTATTAAGGTTATTTGTTACTGCTCCCAAAGCAGTGTCGATCTTCATCCGGTCTATTTCGACAAGATTAACAGAATAACCATTGAGTGCAAAAACTGTAGCGATCCCATTCCCCATAGTTCCCCCGCCGATTACTGAAATTTCGTTTATCATAATTCTCCCTTTTTATTTTTTGATTTTGATGATTGATGAAAGTAGCATTACTAATCGAAATTTTAAGACATTGATATTGACATTAGTGTTTGTAATCTGGTGTAACAAGTATTCACAATCTTGAATGATCCCCGACAAATTTACTTGTGAATATTTTAAATTGAATTTCTCTATCGTTTCTCCATAATTTGAGAAGTAATATGGAATATTTCCATTTCTTGCAGACTGCAGTTCATACAACCAATATATAATGAATCTAACTATCTGTTGAAAATCCTTCTCTTCCTTTTTACCGATGTCATTCATTTCCCTCAAACATGAGTAATATTTCCCTACCAATCCAAATCTAAGAATAGATATGGTTTTTTCAAGGAAAAAACTAACATCAGATTTGAGAAGTTCTAACGCTTTGCTGTATGAACCTTCGGCAATTCTGCTTACAACATGAGCTGTGTCCGAATCGGTCTCAAAGTAAGTTGTTAAAATCTCCTCAATTTCGTTTTCTGTGAGAGGAGAAAACTGAAACTCCTGGCATCTCGATCTAATCGTTTCCCTCAAAACGCCTAATTTAGTTGTTGTTAAGATGAAATATGTATTGTCCGGGGGTTCCTCTAAATTTTTTAAAAGAGCGTTCTGAGCAGTCTCATTCATCAATTCAGCGCCGGAAATAATAATAACTCGTTTGTTTGCTGCATCAGCTTTTAACGAGAGAAATTTGTGTATCTCGCGAATACTATTAATTTTAATATCGTTAGCGTTTGGAATATCAAGCAGGTAATAAGGATTAATCTCTTTTTTTTGAATTTCACTTCTGATTTTTTCAAAATCTGCCGCTGGGATCTTGTCCAACGGTCCATCGGAATCCAATTCATTTTTCCCCCTTGGTAATGCTGTAATGAATTTAATGTTTTGGCTTTCTAAAAAATTGTTCTTATCTGAATTATTATCAACCAGCGAAACAGCAAACCGAATTGCAATGGCATCCATTCCAAAACCTTCCTCACCATGCAGTATTAGTGCGTGATGAAGCGCGTTGCTTTGCATTAAGTGGGTTAAAGAGTGTTTAATCTTTTCCTGCCCGACAGTTTTTTTCCACATAAGATTAAGAAATAAAAAAAGGCACTATAAGTGCCTTAAATGATTGATATTTTAACAAATTAAATTTCATCCTCGTTATAAAAGAAATCTTCATCGGTCGGATAATCAGGCCAAATGTCTTCAATAGATTCATATGGCTCTTCCGAATCTTCCAACTCTTTTAAATTCTCAATAACTTCTAAAGGAGCTCCGATTCTTTCACAGTAATCAATTAGCTCCTCTTTTGTAGCCGGCCAGGGCGCATCATCTAAAAATGAAGCTAATTCAATAGTCCAAATCATAAAACAAAATCCTTAGTATTAATTATTAGCAAATAATTGTGAATCGTTAAAAAAGAAAAGTTCCGGATCAAGATTTATCCCATCGTGTAATACTTCATAGTGAAGGTGCGGGCCGGCTGAAAGTCCGGTATTACCAGTAAAAGCGATTAATGTATTTCTGCTAACTTTCTGCCCTTGTTTCGCTTTTGCATTAGAAAGATGTCCATAAATAGTTCGATACCCAAAACCATGATCTATTTCAACACAGAGACCAAAACCGTTTTTATATCCAACAAAATCAATAACACCGCCGCCGGAAGCATAAACACGTGTGCCAACGTTGGTTATAATGTCTAATCCATTATGCATTCTATTTGTGTGTAAAATCGGATGAAGTCTCATTCCGAATCCATGCACAGCAATCGATCCACTACAAGGTTTGATAGCCGGAATATCTTTATAAAGTTCTTCATTTCTTTTTAAAGCTGAAGCAATATCAGCAACGTTTTGCTTTTCAAATTTAATTTTTGTTAGTAATTTATCAACAAAAGAATCAACTGCTTTTAACCCATTCTCTTTAACACTATTCTTAAAATCATAACTCAAATCAAATTCACCGCCACCAATGCCTAACTGATGTTCTTCATTAGAGATAACCGGCAAATTCGCAGCTATTCGCAACTCATTATTAATTTTTAACAGACTATCAAGTTGCGTATTCACTTTTTGGTAGTTCTTGATGAGAGATTCAATTTTTTGTTGGAAAGCTTGATCAGTTGGGAAGTCTTGTTTTTTTGACCATTCACCTGTAAAGTAAAAGCCAATTGAAGAAATCAAAAATATAGAAATACCAATCAAAAGAACCAATTTTGATTTTAGTCCTTTGATTTCCGTAAATCTTAAATATTTGTAATTAAAGTAGTATAATTTCTTCATAATTTGTATGCGAAAATAATCAAACGAATCCTCTTTGTCAAACAAATTCCAAACAAAGTGAAAAAAATAATTTATTCAAAATCATGTTCAAAATAATTAACCCCTCTTTCGGAATTTTCTTTACTTTTATTCAAAATTGCTCGTTCTAAGCGGTTTTTGAATACTTCAGCGGCATCATATCCGTTATGTTTCAAAAGATAATGCAAAGCTATTACCTCTGATATTACCGTAATATTTTTTCCGGGGATTATTGGGAGTTTAACATAGGGGATTTCTACGTCTAAAATTTTCTCCAAAGTCTCATCAAGACCGGTTCGAGTATAGGTTGAACCATCACTCCAAACTTCTAATTCGCAAATAACCTCTAATCTTTTTTGTTGACGAATAGCCCTAACCCCGAACATTTTTTGAATATCAAGAATACCTAAACCTCGAATTTCCATAAAATGTTTAACTAACGAAGTTCCAGCACCGATCAAAATTCCCTCACCCTTTTTAGTAAGAATAATTACGTCGTCACCAACCAACCGATGCCCTCTTTCAATAAGATCCAACGCTACTTCGCTCTTCCCTACTCCCGATTTCCCGATAAACAGAATGCCAACTCCATAAACATCTACAAATGAACCATGTATTGAAGCACGCGGTGCAAACTGATCATCAAGAAAATCACTGATCAGATAAGTTAATTTTGTTGTGAGTAAGGGAGAAGAAAAAAGCGGAACATGTTGCTTGATCGCCAAATCAACCATTTCAGGAAACGGTTGATTCCCATCTGTAAGAATAATACAAGGAATATTAAATTCGAATATTTTATGTAAAGACTTTAATCGTTTCTCCACCGAAAGATTTTTAAGATAGGTTATTTCGGTATTCCCAAATATTTGAACGCGCTCATACGAAAATAGTTCAACAAACCCGGCTAAAGCTAAACCGGGTCTGTGTACATTTTGATCTTTAATTTCGCGGCTGAAACCGGTCTCATCCGAATGCAGAGTTAACTTAAATCTGGACTTTGCATTGTTGTAAAAGAATTTTACATCAATTGAGGCAGTTCGCGAAATTGCGTTTTTATCAATTATAATCATAAACTAATGAGATTTATTTTTCGTTTTCAGTTTATTCAACTGACGATGAATTTTTTCAACCGCTAAAACGGTTGATTTTTTGTAATCATCCGAGACTTCGCTGGCAGTGAGAACTTGTCCCGGTACTTTTACAATAATCTCAGCGGTTTTTGTAGTGTCTTTATTCGCTTGATAACTTAAGATAACATCAACATCTAAAATGTTATCATAATATTTATCAATTTTTGAAACCTCATCCGTGATGAATTCTTTAAGGGTTTCATGAGCTTTGAATTTTCGTGCTGTGATAGAGATATTCATGTTGAGCTCCTTTTCTTTATGATTTTGGATGTGCTTGTTTATAAACGTTTTTTAATCGTTCAATACTAACTTGTGTATAAATTTGTGTAGTTGAAAGATTTGAATGACCAAGGATTTCTTTAACTGCGGTTAAGTCTGCACCATGATTTAACATATGCGTAGCCGAGCTGTGTCTGAAAATATGAGGACTTTTCTTTTTCAAATCGGTACATTTGCTTAAATATTTGTGTACAAACCGATAGGCGTAATTTGATAAAACTCGTGCACCATCTGATTTAAGAAATAAATAGTCTTGATTTTTGTCTAACGGTCGTTGTTTTAAGTATTCATTTAGAATAATTTTTGATTTTTCACCAAAAGGAACGATACGAGTTTTATTTCCCTTTCCTAAAACTCTGATGATTGATGAAGAGAAATCTACGTCTTTTATAAAAAGGCTGCACGCTTCTGAAATACGCAGTGAACAACCATATAAAACCTCTATTACGGCAGCATGCAACATTTTATCCTTGTGGTCTTCCGAGTAAATCGTTTGTAATAGAACCGAATAAAGGTTTTCCGGAATAACTTCAGGGAGCTTTCTTTTGATCTTAGGATTTTTTGTATAAGCTATTAAATTTTTATCTATCAATTCTTTCTTAAATGCGTAAGAAAAAAATCTTCTAATTGATGATAGTTTTCTCGAGATGGATGATTTCTCCAACTCTTTCTCATTTAGATAAACTAAATATTGTTTAATCGTTCTCTCATTAATCAGTTTAATTTCGGTCTTATTTATTGAGCTGCAAAATTGATGGAATTGTTCCAGATCTTCGGAATATCCCTTTATCGTTAAAGGAGAATAACCTTTCGTTGATTCTATTTCTTTTAAATATGATTGGATAATTTCCTTCATATTACAACAATTTATTCTGATTCTTCTGTTTCAGTTTCAACTTCTTCAACACTTTCATCGCCGCAAACCGGACATTTTAAATAATTCCCTTTCTTAGCCGAATATTTGTGTTCCAGGTAAGTCGAATCTCCGTTGGAACACGCCCTTGCAATCGGTTTATTCCATGAAACGAAATCGCAATCGGGATATTTTGAACAACCGAAGAAAGCTTTATTTCTTTTTGATCTTCGTTCAACGATTTGTCCTTCTTTGCATTTTGGACAAGAAATTCCAAGAGTAATGTTTTGCAGATAATCGCAATCCGGATACTTTTCACATCCGATAAAGCGACCGAATTTCCCGTTGCGATAAATCGTACGATTGCCGCACTTGGGGCACGATTCACCGGTGTATTCCGGTTCTTTTGAATCTTGTGAAAATTCTTTAAACGATTTTATGTTTTTACAATCGGGATAATTAGTACACGCTAAATATTTTCCAAACCGGCTGAATCGTATCGCCATTTCGTTGCCGCATTTATCGCATAAGATTTTTTCAATCTTATCTTCAACGGTTGCAAGAGTTTCTGAGAATGGTTTGTAAAAATCATTGAGTACAGAAACAAATTCATTTTCACCTTGCGCAATTTGATCTAATTCCGCTTCCATCTTTGCAGTAAAACTTACATCAAAAATATTGGGGAAATTTTGCACAAGAATTCCATTGATTTTTATTCCAAGATGTGTTGGCGCTAATTTTCTCTCAGCAGCGGAGACATAATTCCTATCAACGACCGTGCTTACAATAGATGAATAGGTACTTGGTCTACCGATACCTTTACTTTCCAATTCTTTTATTAAACTACTTTCGGTGTATCGTGGCGGCGGTTTTGTAAAATGCTGCGTCTCTTTCAAATCATCTAAAAGAAGTTTGTCTCCTTTTTCCATTCCTGCGGGAATTGATTCATTCTTCGCTTCAGCTTTATCATCCGCTTCGGGATCGTAAGTCTGCTCTTTCACTTCAACATACATTTGCATAAATCCGCTAAAGAGCAATGCTTGTCCGTAAGCTTTAAAAAGAAATTCATCAGCGGATATTTCAATTACTGTTGTTTCCAATTCAGCCGGTTTCATCTGTGAGGCGATGAATCTTTTCCAGATTAGTTGATAAAGTTTAAAAGATTTGTCATCTAAAAATTCTTTTATTTTTTCTGGAGTGTACAACATCGAAGTTGGTCTTATAGCTTCATGGGCATCCTGAACGTTGGCGCTTTTCTTTTTATCGTACTGATTAGCCTTGGCGGGAAGATAGTCTTCACCAAAATTATTCTTAATATAGTCACGAGTCTCAACTAAAATATCTTCCGAAATACGCGTTGAATCGGTTCTCATGTAAGTGATTAAACCAACAGTTCCTTCTTTGCCTAAATCAATACCTTCGTACAATTTTTGGGCAATTCCCATAGTTTGTTTTGCTCTGAACCGAAGCGCCTTCGATGCTTCAGCTTGAAGTGTGCTGGTAATAAAAGGTGGAGCAGGATTTCTCTTCGTATGTTTTTTTACGATGCGAGAAATCTCAAAATTATTTTTTGCTTTTACTTCATTAAATAATTTTAGTGTGTCCGCTTCGTTGTTTAGCAGAATATGATGTACAAGAAATTCTTCTAACTCTTTTTCGCCCATTTTTGCGTGAGGCGCAACTTTAATTTCTTTTCCCTTAACGCTAAAAAGTTTTGCTTTGAAGATTTCTTTTGTTGCAGTTTCGAAAAATCCCCAGATGGACCAATATTCAATTACGATGAAATTTTCAATTTCGATTTCGCGTTCGCAGATCAAGCGAAGAGCGACTGACTGCACTCTACCGGCGGATAAGGTTACTCCTGCTTCCTGGATTACTGCCTTCCATAAAAACGGACTAACTTTATAACCAATTAATCGATCCATGATTCTTCTTGCTCGCTGCGATGCAACTAAACTGGTATCAATCGGACGAGGAGTTTGCATTCCTTTTAACACACCGTTTTTTGTGATCTCATTAAAAAGAACGCGATGTACTTTATCCTTTTCTTTGAAATTGATAAAGTCGGCAATGTCTTGTGCAATCGCTTCCCCCTCACGGTCAGGATCGGTTGCGATAAAGATGTTATCGCTTTTAGATGACAGACTCTTAATCTTTTTAAGAAGATCACCTTTACCGCGGATGGTAACAAATTGCGGTTGAAATTGATTATCAACATCAATACCTAGTTTTGATTTAGGAAGATTTTTAATATGCCCCACCGTAGCTTCAACATGATAATTTCTACCAAGATATTTATTTATCGTTTTCGCTTTAGCCGGAGATTCAACAAGAACAAGATTTTTACTCATAATAGCTTAATTTATTTTATCTGAAAGATAGAGAAGTTTTCTACTTCCCGGGATTGATAATTTATCTACATCAATGATGGAATTTAAAATAAGGAAATTCATTTCATCTTCCGTTAATGGAAATTCGGGAAAGAAAAATATTTGTTCCATTATACCATCGAGATCTAAATTAGTTAGTAATCCGATTTTAAATAGCTTTAGAATCCGATTGTAATTTTGCATTCCGATGATATGCATTTCATCTTCAGAAAAAATTCTCATCCCTTTTGAAACAGTTGGATGGGAAATATGCCCGACCTGGTTTGCATTAATTTTATCAATGATCCAGCTATAAGCTGTTGCTACAATCGTTTTATCGTACTTTTTCTTTTTCAGTAACTTTGATTCAACATGTTCCAAAGATTTATCTTTCGCAAGTCCGTCAAGTAATTTTGAAAGAACTTCTGCTAATCTATTTCTCATTTAGTTTTCATTATTAAATAGTTTAATTTCTTCACTAAGGAAGTTTCTTTTCTTTTCATTTTTAATTTATCATTAATTTGCTGATCATCATAACCGATAAGATGAAGAATCCCATGGATGATAAGCCGGAGATATTCTTCTTTCCCCGAAATATGAAATCGTTCGGCGTTTTCAATTGCATCTTCATACGAAATAATGATTTCACCGTCCAAATCAGTATTACTTCCGTTATAGTTGAAAGTTAAAATATCAGTTGTAAAATGATGATTTAAATATTTACCGTTCAGTTCCCGTATTTCTTTTTTATCAACAAACGAAACATTGACGCTGACAATTGAAAAATTTAACTCTTCAGCCAACTTAACAATAATCAACTTAACAAGCGATTTCTTAAAATCTAATTTTTTCGGAATTAAGATAGCAATTTTTGTCTTTGAAATATTCATAAATGATTATTTCATCTCATTTAGCGATTCGCTCGATATTTTAGAATATTCTTTATAACGCAATGCCGATTTCATAAGCTCGTCCAATTCCGCTTGAGAAAGTTGCCTTATAACCTTGCACGGAACGCCTGCTACCAAACTTCCTTTAGGAACAACAAATCTTGGGGGGACAACTGCGCCGGCTGCAACTACACTTCCTTCTTCTATTACAGCGCCGTCTAAAACAACAGAACCCATACCTATCAAACAGAGATTGTTTATCGTGCAGCCATGCAGCGTAACGCTGTGTCCGATGGTAACATTATCACCGATCACTAATGGATTGGTTTCAGTTGTTACATGAAGCATTGAGCAATCCTGAACATTCGTCATTTTTCCGATGCGGATATAATTTACATCACCGCGAATAACGGAATTGTACCAAACACTTGAGTCTTCACCTATTTTAACATCACCGATAATTTTAGCGCCTGATGCAATGAAAACAGAATCCTCAACATCCGGCAGCATCCCCTGGTAAGGGAAAAATATTTTTTCTTTTACTAATTGTTGTACTTTGGTGGAGTCCATCCCGGTCTTTTCCATGATTTTAATTCTAAATTAACATTTCCAATGATCACTTTCATTTTTGCTAGAATAGGCACTGCAGCTTTATCGTTTGAGAACCAACCTTCAAAGCGACCGGTTAAACCAAAAACACTTATAAAATCAGTATCGCCATCCAAATAGGTGCAGGCGATGTCATGATCCACAGCATCGATCGAGATTTTATCAACTCGATCGTAGAAATTTATTTTTGTAAAAACTTTTTCTTCAGTAACAAAGCAAGGGACTTTTTCCGATTTATTTTGTCCGTTGTTCATGCGGGCGTAGTAGAAAATAGAAAGTCCATCGTGATACATTTTTTCTGCGGTCGTTGTTGAATCAGTCCATAATTCCGAAGGCATTACACTCCCCTTCTTCACCCGGAGTTTATGATTTTTATAATCAAAGTAATATTCGGTATAAGTAGTGTATTCTTCTTTTCGAATTAATCCCTTAAAAAACTCCGAGTAATAATCGGTATTTACTTTGCTCTCATAAATCTGATGAAGATTTACCAAAGGAATACCGGAATAAGAATCAATGTGTGCGATCGTATTGTAAATAGTTCTTCCTTGATATTCACTTTTGTTGATTATCCTCAATCTAACTTCACCAAGTTTCAGAAAAGAATAACTGACGACATAAGTAATATCTTCCCCAACAAGTAATTCCTTCTCGGAAACTACCGGGGTCGAAAATGTTATACTTTCGGGTTTATAAGTAAAACCCGATTGTAACAAAATCACACTTATAACAACAAAAAGCCAAATAGGATTTTTCATCTCTATTTTATGTTTGCTAATTCTTTTGCTTTACCGAAAAGAGATAATGCTTTCTTAACTTGTTTGTCCATTGGAATTAAGGTTGAATACCAGCCTTCGTTTTTCCAATAATTTCTTGCGATTGTAGCCTTCAATCTTGCTTTGATATAATCCTTTTCAGTGTCATAATCTTTCTCAACAAACTTTACATCTTTTGTTTTTGCAAATTCGATGAAGGCTTTCATGTCTTCATCCGAAAGATCAAACGAAGAAATATATTTTGCCAGATTATCATCGCTTGTCTTTTTTATTGAAGCGCCGTGCAGATCAATATAATTTAAAGCGAAAAGGTAAAATGTGTTTTTTCTTATAAGATTTGCGCTGTAATCGGTCAATTTTTCTGATTTAACAAAATAGTCTGGAGTTATACCGCCGCCGCCATATACAATTCTTCCTTTACCGGTTTTATACGTTGGATGCAGTGAATCATTTTCTGTTTTGTGATCTAAATTTTCGCCGTCAAATTCATCTTGCCGATCCATCGTTTCCATGTAATAATCTTTTTTGTCTTTATCCTTATACTTCCTCTGTATCAATCTTCCTGAAGGAGTGAAATAATCAGATATTGTTAATCTCAGTGAACTGCCATCACTTAAAGGAAATTGACGTTGAACTAAACCTTTACCAAAAGTAGTTTCGCCAACAACCAAGCCGCGATCCCAATCCTGCACAGCTCCTGAAACGATTTCACTTGCCGATGCGCTTCCTCTATTTACTAAAATGATTAATGGAATTTTTTCATACGAAGAAGCAACCGAAGCATAAAAATCTTCATCGAATTCTTTTCTTCTTCCGCGAGTATAAACGATC
Source organism: Ignavibacteria bacterium (assembly GCA_030693705.1). Lineage (GTDB taxonomy): Bacteria > Bacteroidota > Ignavibacteria > Ignavibacteriales > Ignavibacteriaceae > UBA1563. Next base: position 16,337 of record JAUYAB010000109.1, read on the forward strand.
TTCTTCTCGCCATCAATAAAGAGATCCGCGATTTGGAAAGCTTGATTTAAATAACCGCCGGGATTATTCCGGAGATCAAGTACCAACTGTTTCATTCCTTTATTTTGCAGATCATTCAACGCTGATTGTAATTCGTCCGTTGTTTTTTCTGCAAATCTGCTAACGCTAACATAGCCGGTTTGCTTATCGAGCATAATGTGTGTATCAACTGAAAAGAGAGGAATTTTATCACGTGTGATTTCATATTCCATCGGCTCTTTTACTCCAATCCGCAAAACTAAAACTTTAACTTTAGAACCGGCTTTCCCACGTAATTTTTTTCTTACATCATCGTTTGTTATGCCGATACAATCTTTATCATCGATTTTAATAATTCTGTCACCGGCTAAAATACCTAATTGCTCGCTTGGTCCGCCGGTAATTGGGGAAACAACGGTTAAAGTATCGTTAACCACCTGGAACTCAATTCCAACTCCTTCAAAGTCGCCACGGAATTCTTCTTCAACAGCCGTCATTTGTTTTGCCGGAATATAAACCGAGTGAGGATCAAGTTCATTCAACATTCCGTTAATCGCAGCTTCGACAAGTTTTTGTGTGTCGATATCTTCAACATAATACTTTTGCGTAAGCATTAATACATCATGGAACTTCTGCACGTTTGCAAAAAGATTATCATCTGCAAGAGCTTTTTGAATCTGCGTTCCAAGTAATATTCCCGATGTTAAAATAATAACCATTAACGGGATTCTATATTTTTTGTAATTCATTGTTAACCTTTTAAATTTTTACTTGTATTGAAAAAATTGTAGTCACATAAAAATCGCTATACCGAAGCAGATCATGCTGCTGCGGATAATTGGCGTAAATAGCTTGCGCTAATAATTTAATTTCGTTATACGGTTCGTAGTAAATATCTACAGAAGTTCTATGAAATATTTGTTTTACGCCATCTAAATATTTAACCACTTCCGCATCTCCGTTCCGATGCCCGATGGAGATATCACCTCCGACATTCTTAATTATGTTTCCTTGCTCGTCCAAATAATTTGCTCCATGCAAAGTGTAGCTAAACGAAAAAGACGCTTCAAATCGGTGTGATAATCTATAATTTATTTTTGAAAAGAACAATTCACTATTTGGTGCGAGAACTGACGATAAACCGTAACCGAAATTGGTAAAACTGTTATTTGGTAAACGATGTGTGAAGACATAAGGTTCAACTCGAGTATATTCAAAATGGAAATCAATTGGAATAATATCATAAAGATTATAGGACGAGAATCCCACATCCCACAAGGTTTGGTTGCCAAACCAGCCGGTTCCGATTTTCCCATAATTAATATCGTCTAAAAGAAGCGTTGCAAAAAGTTTTAATCCTTTGATGGAGCGATTTTCCAAATCAAAAAAGATCATTGCATTATCCCGGTCCCGGTTGTTGTGTTCAACAGATTTATAAAAATTAAATGGATTTAGATACGAGAATTCCATCGGTCGGTCGCCATAAATAATTATTTCTCCGGCGCCTAAGGTTAAATTATCCGTAAGATTAAAGCCTAAACGATGGTATGCCATGTATTTTTCTTTTAGAACATTTGCTCCACCGGTTATTGTATCACCGGCAAAAGAACTTTGCCCCAACATCTTTCCGTGAAATGAAAAGAACGAAAATATTCCGTAATTGAACTGAAGCTGCAAGTAATCAAACTTTGGGCTGTGATCCGAAAGCAAAACTTTATTCTCTCCGTAACCAAGCAATAACCGGTCTCTACCCAATTTCAAATTGATCCAATCAAAATCAAGTGAAAGGTGTCCTTCATTGTCATCAAAGAAGGTTTGTTCTGGTGTCTCATTAAATTTATAATTGTATTGCAATTCTTTTTTCTGTAAGGCAGCCCATTTACTTCCCATCGAAAATCCGTTGGAGCCTTGAATGTAAAATCCAAAAGTGTTCATCAAAGTTCCACGAATAATTCCTCCAGCATTAAGTAATTTACCAGTTATGTTGCTTAAATATGCTTGATTGTTATAGATGAAATCACCATCGGCAGTCACGTTGATAAATATATTTCCTTTGTTCCCGGAATTGAAGTATAAGAATTTTTCTTTTTGAGACAAAGGATCGTATTTCTCGCCATCAATTAGTGATTGATAACTATATGTAGTTTCAAACATCTCCAAACTAAATTCCGATCTTAGATCAAGTAGGATGTTTCTGTCAACTGAATTGAGCTCATTATTTACTAACTCGACCTGTTTTAAGAAGCCGGCAATAGCTTTTCGCGTTTTCGGTTTTTGAAAAGAATCATAATCTTTTATAAAATGAAGTGCATCCATTCTTTCGAGAAAAGAATAAACGGGATTTGCAACCGGGACATATTCTGCTTGCGAGAAGACAAAAACCGGCATCAACAAAAAAAGTATTAAAAATATTTTTCTCAACGGACTTCTTCCCATTCTCTTGAAATTGATTTTTTTCTAAGCACAATAGAACTTGAATTTTTCAGCCACATCATCGATACGGTAAAATATCCATAACGCCTAAACCTTCGCGGTGATTCAAAAACCAATAATTCATCTGTAAGGAGAATTTTACCGATCTTCTTAATTCTTTTGAATAGATCGAAGTCTTCTCCGGCGGCTAATTTTTCATCATATCCGTTAAGCTGATTGAAGATATCTTTTCGGATAACCTGGCATTCACCACGCCCGGTTCCCATTCCTAAAAAATTCAACATATGAAAATAGTAATAATAAAATCCATGATAGAGCCTGTCTGAAAATATTTCTTCTTCAGGGAACACTTTTACATGCCCGCCAACCGCGAGGTAAGAAGATGTGTAGATATTATCTTCTAAAAAATTAAAAAACTTTTTAACATTAGCAAGACGCACATCGGCATTAAGAAAAATAAGCCACTCACCTTCTGCTTTCTTTGCCCCTTTGTTTCTGCCAGCTGATATGTTTTCTTTTATGGGAAATTCATGTTTAATAAAAGTACACTTAAACTTTTCGGCAATATCTTGAGTACTATCTTTGCTCCCTCCATCAGAAATAATAATTTCATATTCATTACCCTTCAATTGAATTTCTGAAGTTAACTGTTCCAGGATTTGTGGCAACAGTTTTTCTTCATTGAGTGTCGGGATAATAATACTATACTTCAATATTCACCTAATAAGTAAGACCAAAGAAAACTACATTGTGCGTTAATCGAATTCCCGGCATTGGAAAATGAAAATAGTTAAGTGTGTTTTTTACAAACTGCCAGTACTTTCCATAAAGCGGAATTGTTTCAGCGTCCAAATCCAATGCGAGATAAAAATCGCGTTGGCCGCCGCCGCTTCCATCCAGATTTTTAACGCCCATACCAACGGCAACACAAAGAAACTCCGGCCAATATTCAGATACTTTCTTCGGTAACATATTTTTTAACCGCAGAGACAACCAAAATTTTTGTCCGGCGTAGTCGTCAATAATAATATGGGTCTGTCCGCTTACTTCATTTACTTTGTTAAGGTCCGCGGGATAATAACTAAACTTAAATTTAAAGTTATTTAAGTAAGGATAATAATATTGAAACACCGGGAATGAAGCTCCTAATAAATCGCATGTTGCATCACCGGGACTAAAACCCCATTGCGGACCAAAACCATCCTGCACTTCTACAAATAATTGAAATGATAATGCAAGGGCTGAAGAGTACCAGGTATTCGCTTCGGCTTGAACGTTCGCTCCTTCCAGGCTTGCTGAAAAAGCATGAGCAATTATTCCCGTTCCATAAAAATGTCCGATCTTATCAATCCATAGAGCATATTCCCAATCATTTAGAATGCGGAATTTTACTCGTTGTTCTTTCCACCAGGCATTTTGCTGATAAACCATAATTCCGTAAGCGGAACCGAGTACTCCAATTCCAATACCACCCAGCAAGGTGTAATTTATTTCTGTTTCAAGCGGATCAACTTTAGGAGGCAATTCGCTCAACAGTTGTAATGCAATATTCCTTCTTTCAAGTTGAAAAGATTTTTGTTCCAATTGGATTGTACTCGGAATTGAATCAGTTACTTGCGACAGATTGAGACTCAATGGCAATAAGACCATCAAGCTAAGAGTTCTAATTTTATTCAGCATCGATTAACTATTTCTCAGGTTTCATCTGTGGAAAAAACAAAACATCACGGATGGAAACTTGGTTTGTAAGTAACATTACTAATCTATCGATCCCAACTCCTAAACCTGCAGTTGGAGGCATACCATATTCAAGAGCGCGGATAAAATCTTCATCATAAGTCTGCGCTTCATCATCACCGGCTTCGCGGGCTTTCACCTGATCTTCAAATCTCGCTTTTTGATCAATCGGATCATTCAACTCGCTGAACGCATTACAAATTTCTTTTCCGGCAACAAAGCCTTCAAATCGTTCTACAAGTCCCGGGATTGAACGGTGTTTTTTTGCGAGCGGAGAAGTTTCAACCGGATAATCAATTAAGAATGTCGGTTGTATCAATGAATCCTGGATCAGCACTTCAAAAATTCCATCAATTATTTTACCGCGACTTTCTTTTCCGGTTATTTCTAATCCATATTTTCGCGCTGCGGATGTTAATGCTGCATCATCAACCGAAAGAACATCTAACCCGGTTTTTTCTTTAATTGAATTAACCATTGAAACGCGATTCCACGGCGGTTTAAAGTCGATCATTTTATCATCAAACTGAAACTCTGTTTTTCCGAAAACTTGCATACATAATTCTGAGATCATCGTTTCAACAAATTGCATCATCCATTCATAATCTTTGTAGGCAACATACACTTCCATCATAGTGAATTCTGGATTGTGTGTCTTGTCCATTCCTTCGTTTCTGAAATCTTTGGAGATTTCGTACACGCCGTCAAATCCGCCAACGATTAGACGCTTTAGATAAAGCTCGTCAGCGATGCGAAGATAAAGAGGAATATCCAACGCATTGTGATGTGTAACGAATGGGCGCGCTGAGGCTCCGCCGTAAAGTCCTTGCAGAACGGGAGTCTCAACTTCAAGAATATTTTGTTTATCAAGAAAAGCGCGGATAAAGGAAATAATTTTACTTCTCAGAATAAAAACATCTTTTACTTCCGGATTAACAATAAGATCAACGTAACGCTGTCTGTAACGCAATTCCTTATCAACAAACTGATCATGAACGGTTTTGTTTCCATTCTCATCAATAACTTCTTTTGCAATCGGAATCGGACGAAGAGATTTGGTGAGCAACACGAGTTCTTTGCAATGAACAGAAATTTCTCCGGTTCTTGTTTTAAAGACAAAACCTTTCACGCCAATAATATCGCCAATATCAAAAAGTTTAAAATTATCATATGCTTCAGTTATCTCATCGCGCTTAAGATAAATTTGAATCCTTCCCTTAACATCTTGAATTGTTGCGAATGAAGCTTTTCCCATTCTGCGGATTGCCATTATTCTTCCGGACACGGAAACATTTTTTTCAGTTCCTTCTTCAAAAGTATTTTTTATATCGGCAGAATAATCAGTTCTCTCGAAGCTGTAGGCAAATGCGTTTACGCCTCTTGCTTTTAATTCCGTCAACTCTTCAAATCTTCTTTTGATCAGTTCATTTATATCTTCAATTATCGGTTGATCCATTTTTTCTCCGTTATTTCCTTTTAAAATTTGCTAAGCGAATACAGACGAGATCCTGTAGATTGTCTGCAAGTACAACAGGAACTGTAAAGTTATTTGCGATCATAGAAAATGCTACCGGTTCTTTATCGCCCGTAAAAATATATCCCGAAATACTTCTCACTCCGTTGATATAGCCGGTTTTTGCTCTTACATTATTTTGCGCCCTGGTTTTTCTCACTCGGTTTGCCATTGTTCCATCAACTCCTCCAACAGGAAGCGAATTATAGTAATAAGTGAATACCTCGCTCTTGTACATGTAATTCAAAAGCACAGTTATTTGTATTGGCGAAATTAAATTTAACCGCGATAAACCGGAACCATCTACCATTTCCATGTTGTCGGTATTTATGCCGATGTCATTTAAAGTTGATTTCACAACTTCAATTCCGCGTGCGGCACTTCCGTAACCTTTCTTTTCATATCCGATAGTCTTTAACAATTGTTCAGCATAAAAATTCTGACTGTTTTTGTTCAGCACCTTGATGATGTCTTTTAAAAAAACGGAATGATGCGTAAATTGTAACTTGGCACTTGTGTAATCAGTTACGCGTGTTATGTCATCAATATCTGAAGCAAATCCCGATACTGTAATTCCCTTTTGTTCCAAAATATCTTTTAAGGTAACAACAAAATATTGTGTAGGATTATTTATTGTTGCGTAAACTTTTAGTGAATCATCACCTTCTCTTATCGATCCGAAAACAGAAATAATATTTGTACCCCGTTCACGGAATATTTTAACATTTGTTGCCGAATCCTTTCCAACCGTTGTAACTTTATTTAGAATAATCGCATACTTAGATTCAGGAGAAATAGTTAACAAACCGAGCTCTCCTCTTCTGCCCGGTTTAACAATAATATCAATACAATTGTCGTTGAATGAAAGTGCCCCGGATGGAGCTGCAAACCAGTCTGATTCATAATCCCATGCCCATCCTTCGCCTAGACTTACATCATCAAATGCGTTGTCATCACCTAAAATATTGCCATGAATTTCATCTATACCTAAGGTTAATAAAGTATCAGCCCAATCGCGGAAAATCTTAGTCATATCATCATTGTTAAATCTTCCGGAAATTGTTGGATCGCCAAAACCACGTATGATCAAATCACCATTAAGAATTGAACCATCAAGCGCCCCGGTCGAATAAATTTCCGTCTTGAAGCGGTACATAGGTCCGAGTGTAAGTAAACCAACCGCGCTCGTAACAAGTTTCTGATTAGACGCCGGCATAAAAAGTTTGTTCTCATTCTTTTTATAGAAATATTCACCGGTTACCAACGATTGGATAGAAACACCCCAATTTGCGTTATTAAAATTAGGGTCATCAAAAATATCTTCAATTTGTTCTGCAAACTCCGTAACGGTAGTAATTGAATACTTGGGAACGGTATCAAGCCTTACTTCCTGCGCCAAAGTAAGCGTTGATACGCATAAAATAAGAGCACAGATTTTAATTCTTTTTAGCATATTCTTTATAAACCTCCTCAATTTCATTTTCAGTTACCAAACGGTATGCGCCCACCGGAATTTTTTTATGCGAAAACACTCCGTAATTAGTTCTATCAAGAGAATTTACAAAGTATCCGGCGGCGGCAAACATTTTTTTTACAAAGTGATTTCGACCTTCTACAGTAACAACTTTCACTAAGGTCGGATCTTTCTTTTGAATTTCGATGGAAACAAACTTTCCTTTTTTGCCATCGATGTAAAATCCCTTTAAGAATTTTGCTTCATCCTCAAGCTTTAACGGCTTGTTTATTCTGGCTTCATATTCCCTTGGAATTTTATTTTTAGGATGAGCTAAAAAGTTTGAGAAATCTCCATCGTTCGTTAAAAGCAAAACTCCGGTGGTGTTGTAATCCAATCTTCCGATGGGGAAAATATTTTCTTTCGTATCGATCAATTCAACAACGGTTTTTCTTCCTTTTTCATCGTTGGTAGAAGTGATATATCCTTTCGGTTTGTTCAAGAGAAAATAAAGAAGCCTTTTAGCTTTTATCGTTTCTCCATCAAGAGCAACTTTATCTTTTGTAGGATTAATTACACATGAAAGAGTATTAACGGTTTTTCCATTAACGGAAACTCTTCCCTGGATAATAAATTCTTCAGTTTTTCTTCGAGATGCAATTCCGCAATCACTAAGAAATTTATTCAGTCTAATCTGTTGAGTCATGTTCCTCCTCCAATTCTTGTTCTAATCCGGCTTCGGCGGATTCTTCGATAGCGTTCATCATGATTTTTCTTTTCTGATCAAGGAAATCTTCATCCTGCATTATTTCTTCTATCTCTCTCGGTTTGGGTAAATCTGTTAATCTGTTTAGACCGAAGTATTTGAGAAACTCATCGGTGGTGCAGTATAGTAATGGTCTCCCAACCGTTTCGGCTCTTCCGGTTATGGAGATAAGACTTTTTTCAAGCAGTGTATTCATAATATAATCAGCATTTACGCCGCGGATCATTTCAATTTCCGGTTTGGTGATCGGCTGTTTGTAAGCAATAATAGCAAGGGTTTCAAGCGCTGATTGGCTTAATCTTCTTTTGCTTTTTTCATTTGAAAGATACCCGATGTATTTAGAGAATTCCTGTTTTGTTGAAAAAGAAAATCCGCCGGCTATCTTCATAATTATAAATGGTCGCTGCGCTTCTTCCAATTGCTGATTGATATTTGAGACCGTTTCTTCAATATCATCCGCTGTTATGGAAATTTCATCGCCATCAATTCCTTTAATAGCACGAATGATCTCTTCTATCTTTAACGGTTCATCGGAAGAAAAAATCAACGATTCGATAATTGAGTTGTAAATACTATCCATTTTTATTAATTCCGTAAACTGAAAAATCATTGGAAGAAAAGGATTCTTTTATTCCGATTTGTCCCATTTTGGCAAGCTCCAACAGAGCGATGAAGGTAACCACTATTCTTATTCGTTCGTGCATTTCGCTAACAATTTGCAGAAAAGATACTTCCTTCCCTTCGCTCAGCATTCCTAAAATAAAAACTATTTGTTCATCGATTGAAACCGATACTTTGTTAATCTCGTGAACAACTTCTTTTTTTACGTTATCCAAAGCTTTGCGGAAAGCTTTCGCAAGATCATAAACGGTAATGTTTTTTAGAAGAACGTCAAGTTCCGGCGGCGCTTCTTTTGGATCAACATCATAATAACCGCGGTAACTTATTTTCCTTTGTGCGGTTTCAAAGAAGCCAAGTTCGTCCGACATTTCTTTATATCGCTTATATTCCAAGAGGGCTTTAACAAGATCAGCGCGTGGATCGATCTCTTCTCCCTTTTCGTCCATCTCTTTCGGAAGAAGCATTCGTACTTTTATGTGCATTAATGTTGAAGCCATCAAAATGAAATCACCTGCGACTTCAAGATCAAGCATTTTTATAAGATTGACGTAATCTAAAAATTCTTTTGTGATATAAGAAATAGGAATGTCATAGATATTCAACTCATCTCTTTTAATAAAAAAGAGAAGCAAATCAAGCGGACCTTCAAAGTGACTTAATTTAATCTTGAACAAGGTTATCCTAATTTCATTTTTTCACGAACTTCTTGCATCGTTGCCTGAGCAACTTTTTTAGCGCGCGCTTCACCATCGGCTAAAATATTTTTAACTTCATCCTGATGAGATTCATAATATTTTCTTTTCTCTAAAATTGGAGAAATGAATGAAGAAATATTTGCAGAGCATTTCATTTTACAATCGACACAACCCAAAGCGCCGCTTCTGCATCCCGCTTCAATTTCGGGTATTTCATTCGGAGTAAATTTTTTATGGTAAGAAAATACTAAACAAACTTCAGGTCTTCCGGGATCATTCTTCCGCATTTTCTGCGGATCGGTTTTAGCTTTTTTTAATTTCGTTTTTATCGTCTCTTCGTCATCGGAAAGAAGAATTGTATTGCCGAGCGATTTACTCATCTTCGCATCGCCGTCCAATCCCGAAAGTCTTGCAAATGCGGTTAATTTTGGTTCCGGTTCCGGGAAAACAACACCGTATTGATTATTAAACTTTCTTGCAATCTCTCTCGTAATTTCGATATGAGGAACTTGATCTTCACCAACTGGTACTAAATCACCTTTATATAAAAGAATATCAGCCGCTTGTAAAACGGGATAACCGAGGTGACCATAAATAACATTTTCAATATTCAAATCTCTAACTTGATCTTTAACAGTTGGATTTCTTTCCAACCGATTAACAGTTACAAGCATCGAAAATATCAAATGAAGTTCTGTGTGTTCTTTAATTTGAGATTGACGGAACATTGGACTTATCACCGGATCGAGTCCCGAAGCTAACCAATCGATCAACATATCAATTGAATCCTGATAGATAGAATCAGAATTTAGATTAGTGGTTAGAACATGATAATCAGCAATAAGATGATAATTTTCATATTCTTGCTGAAGATTTATCCAATTTTCTAAAGCGCCTACATAATGTCCAATGTGTAATTTACCGGTCGGACGCATTCCGCTTAAAATTCTTTTCTTTTTACTTTCCACTTTCTACTTTCTTCTTTTAACTTCTAATCCATATACATGTACTGTTTCCACGAATCGTCAAGCTTTCTCACCGAATTCTTAATAAAAAGAATATGACTCGGAGTGAACGGTTTTATTAATAATTTCATATGAGCATCGTGCGGAGAACGGTCTCCTTTTTTATTGTTACACAACGTGCACGCCGCAACCAAGTTGTCCCAACTATCTGCGCCTCCCTTTGCTTTCGGAACAATGTGGTCTATGGTTAAAGGGATATCGCTTCTGCCGCAATAAGCGCACTTAAACTCATCTCTGCGTAAAATATTTTTGCGAGTTAAAACTACCTTTTTGTACGGCACAGAGATATAACTTGCAAGGCGTATTACACTTGGCCAAGGAAAAGTCCGGTGAATTGTTCTCACCGATTTTTTTAGATCTTTGGATACTATTTCGGCTTTTCCTAGTAAAAGTAGAATTAACGCCTTCTTTATGTTGCAAATGGTTAACGGTTCATAACTTTGATTAAGTACCAGCACTTTTGCATTTAATTTTCCGTTCGTACGTTTTGAGGGCTCGAAGACTTCCTCCCGTAATTTCGGGTTATTAATGTATCTTACTTTTCTTGCAAATATAATTAAAATGAAAAGTTTTTGCTAATAAATAGGTTGTATGGTATGTTTTATTCTGTTTTTGTTGGAATGGGTCGTGCCAGCTCCGCCTTGCTTAGTCCTGAAAGGGCAAAATACACCAACTCAGGGCGAAGCCCTGAGAAAAACAACGAATAAGATAAAAAGCCCTGAAAGGGCGGGATAACTTCCCGATTATTCTAAAGCAAAAAATATTGTGTCCCTGTAGGGCTGATTAATTAATGTACCGATTGTGTTCATATTACCTTATCAGTAAAGTTTGTCTAATTCGCCGCTCCGCCGCGGCGGAGAATTGGCAGAATATTATTTGTAAAATTGAATATCGAACATTGAACAAGGCATATTGAATGATGATGTTTTTGCCCTTTCATATTCTACATTTCTTGTTCGATATTCATTATTCCTTTTTGGTTCTGGCTTGTCTAGATTAGGGCTGCACCCTATGTTGGTAGATATCGCCCTTGCAGGGCTTTGATATTATTCCGACAAGTATTAAAAAAAACGGAATTGTCTCAGTTATTACCTATAAAACACAATCACTTCTTTTCGCTTTTAATTATCCTCAAAACAGAGTAAATTTGAGCATCAATTATGGAGATGGAAATCATGTTTAAAAAGTTACTCTCACTTGCAGTCGTTATTTTATCTTTTTCCTTAAACGCTCAAAGTTTTAGGACAGAATCTATTGACGGAATAAATGGTTTTAGCAGTTCAAATGAAAAACTTGTAACAACAAACGGCAGTTCACTTTACGGATATGCAACTTGGGATAAAGATTATCTTTACATCGCTTATTCGGGTAATTCACCAGCTGGACCGGTAACTGATAATGGTAGAGTTTTTCATATTTACATTGGTACCGACCCACAAAAAACTGCAACAAGTGGAACCGGAACAACTGCATCTGATGCCTGGGCTTGGAATCCAACTCTCCCCTTCTCAGCAAATTATCATTACGCTTTTAAAACAGTGGATAATACTGAATATAAAAAAGTCTATAATGGTTCAAGTTGGGGAGATGCTACAATTGAAACTCAAAATTATAAAGCTTCCGGTTACTGGGAATTAAAGTTAAAATTAAGCGATCTTGGTTCGCCAAAGCAAATCAATCTTCTCTATTATGTCGAAGAAGATTGGTCTGGTGGAAATATTAACGGCGGAATTCCGTCAAATCTTTTTACAAATACAACCACGCAAGGTGCGATAACGTTTAATAATCATTTTCTAAATTATTATTTGAATGATCAAGTAAACCCAAATGCGAGTTATAATTTAGATAATTATTCTTGGCAGATTCGGTTGAAAGTAACTTCTTCAAGCTTGACAGATTCTTCAGCAATTGCCGGAATGGCTTTAAATGGAACTGATAATTATGATTCCGGTGTCGATCTTCCGAAACCTCCTTCTGCTCCGAGTAATTATCTTTCAATCTATTTTCCGCACGATGCCTGGTCTTCACTCGGACCCAAATATGCACGTGATTTTAAACTCCATAAATCGCTTGACAGCACAACATCTTCATGGGATGTTTCCATTGCGTCTGATCTCATAAGTCAAACGATAACGGTATCAGCTTCATCTTTTGATTTTGTTCCATCCAATTATGCAATTTCTCTCTACGATGTTGCGGCTGATTCTAGCCATAATCTTCGCACTTCAGATTATCAATTCAGTTCAGGTTCGTCTTCGACAACACATTATTTCCGCTTGATCGTTGGGAATTCTCTTTCTTCTCCAAACATTAGCGCAAGCGTTACAACCTTAAATTATGGGAGTTTGAAAACTGATAAGGATTCAATCCAAAATATTGTTATTACGAACATTGGAGATTCTGCACTTGTTGTTTCAAACATTATTTCTACTCATTCATTTTATACTTTTACCGGAGGTACAACCTTTACGATCACCAAAAATAATTCTGTAACAATTCCGGTAAAATTCATTCCAAGAGCCGCCGGATTATTTGAAGGGAAACTTTTAATTCTTTGCAACGACCCTGATACAGATACTCTTGAAGTTGCTCTAAGCGGAACCGGAGTAACACTTCTTCCCATAATTTCAGTCAGTACTTCTACTCTCAGTTACGGATCGATAAAAGTTGCTTACGATTCTGCACTTACTTTTAAGATTTACAATACCGGTGATACAACTCTTACTGTTTCAGGATTATCTTCTTCAAGCGGAAATTTTACAGTAAATACTTCAGTTCCTTTCTCAATCAATATAAACGATTCTGCATCCGTCTCGGTAACATTTGCTCCGGATGAAGTAAAATCATATAGTGATTCACTATCGATCACCAATACTGACGTGACGAATAATCCGCTTAAAGTTTATTTAACCGGAAGCGGAATTGAGTCCGTTCTTCAAAAAGATTTTACAGCAGGCTGGAATCTTATTTCTGTACCGGTATTACCAAACGATCAAAATACCAGCGCAGTTATTGGCGATGATGCTGCAAGCTTTTTCTTATACGAATATAAAAATGCTGATTATTTCTCAGCAATAACTGTTGAAAGAAATAAAGGTTACTGGTTCGGAATTGAAACCAACGCAACGGTTGATGTTACCGGGAAACCGAAAATTACTGATGATACACTTTCTGTTTCGGCAGGTTGGAATTTAGTCGGTTCTCCATTTTTAAAGAAATATCCAAAATCGGCGGTAATGTATACCAAAAATGGAGTTATTGTCTCCGCTGATTCCGCAGTTCAGCTTGGCTGGGTGCAAAATTCATTTTACAACTATAATGTAACTTCAAAATCCTATGAATCCGCAGATACTCTTTCTCTCTGGAACGGTTACTTGTTAGAAGAGTTATCCGACAGCGTTAAGATTATTTATTTGAAGAACAATCAAACCGGTGCGTTACCGAAAAAAGTAATTGTAAAAGAAGCGAGTCTGAATGATTGGGCAGTCAACATTTCTACTTCATTGAATGGATTGAATGATAATTTGTTATCCTTCGGACAAAGTGAACTGGCTACTGATGAATTTGATAACAAGTATGATTTTGTAAAACCGCCTAAGTCACCTGCTGGCTCGGTTGAATCTTATTTTGAACATACAGGATGGAATTCGTTGTTCTCAAAATATTCGAGCGATATCAAAAGAACAACCACCGGGAAAGATGCTCAATGGTCTTTCAATATTTCTGCTTTACAGAATGGGGAATTATTCTTGGATTGGAAAAATATTCTAAGTCAAATTCCAGCCGAAGTTAGAAAACAATTTGTCTCCATTGGACTTTCAACGCTTGATATTCCTAATTTTCTTACGGTTGATATGTTAAAGATTTATTCTATGTCGCTACCGGTTGAAAAAGATAAAACGTATCGATTCAGTATAAACGCCTCTGTTACCGATGTGCCGGATGAGAAGATCACTCCAAAATCATTCGGGCTCATGCAGAATTATCCGAATCCTTTCAACCCGGTAACAAATATCCGGTTTGAAGTTGCCAACACACAGCATGTAACTCTAAAAGTCTTTGATATACTCGGTAAAGAAGTTGCTGTTCTTGTGGATCAGATGAAGGAAGCAGGGAGTTATAGTGTTGATTTTTCACCGGCAAATCTTGCAAGCGGTACCTACTTGTATCGTTTGCAAGCCGGTGAATTTATTCAAACGAGGAAGATGATAATTTTAAAATAAAAATTATCTTCTTAAAAAGTGTTATAGAGGATCAATTGTAGCGGAAAAATTGCATTCAATTATGGGAGTTAAAGATGAAGCAAAGTTTTAAAATAGAGGAATTATATATTTTTATACTGATATTAATTCTGCTAATAATTTGGGCGATATTTGAATGAGCTGTTTTTAATAAACAGCTCATTGTTTATTTATAAGGCAGATAAACTTTAAAAACTGAACCAACATTATACTCGCTTTCAACTTCAATCTTGCCGGCATACGAATCGACAATTCTTTTCACGATTGATAATCCGAGTCCGGTTCCACAGATATTCTGAGTCAATTCATTCTTAGCGCGGAAAAATTCATGGAACAGTTTTTTTATTTCCGCAGGTTTCATCCCTATTCCCGTATCTTTTATTTCGATCAAATTATAATTACCTGATTGGCTTAACTCGATATTGATTCTTCCGTTTTTTCTGTTATACTTAATTGCGTTGCTGATGAGATTTGTAAACAGTCTCGTTATTTCGTCAATATCCGCATTAATGGAGGAACACGATTTATAATGTGCGATCACTTCTATTTCTTTATTCTTTATTTCAAGCTGAAAAAGTTCAACGATTGATTTTACAACACTTTGCAGATCTATTTCCTTAATTTCTCTTCGAATAGTTTTCGTTTCCATTCTTGAAATATCCAATAAATCGTTCACCAACTTTAACAGTGAATCCAAACGATTCTGTGATCTATCGATAAAATTACTTTTTTGTTCTTCAGACACTTGGATAGAATTATCATTTAACAGTTTCAAATAGCCATATACCGCCGCAATTGGAGCCTTCAATTCGTGTGAAACCATTGAAACAAACTGAGACTTTAGTAACTCAATCTTTTTCAACTCGGTAATATTTTTAATTACAAGGACAACTCCGGCAAGTGTTCCATCAGGATGTGGTACCGGAGATGATGTTACCTCAATAAATATTTTTTCGGTAAACTGCAACTCTATCTGCACGCTGTAGGAGGCGTTAATGAATTTTTCTGCATCTAAATATTTTGAAACAAGTTGCGCAATCTCGGGATGAAGTTTATCAACGACATAAACTTCAAGTTGAATAGTTTGTAGTTGAAGATATTTTAAAACGCTCGGATTGTAGAGAACAGCTTCGCCCCTTTTATTTATTACAAGTAACCCATCTGAAATGGAATTTATAATTGTATTGAGCCGCGTTTTCTCAAATGCAACTTCCAGGAGCCTCATTTCTCTTTCACGCTTCCACTTTTCAGTTTCAATTAAAAGTAAGCGTTTATCATATCCTTTTTTTAGTTGAAGTATAAGTTCTTCCGGTAGGAATGGCTTTGGGATGTAACTAAACGCCCCTATTTTAGTTGATTCAATTGCTGTCTCGTAACTCGCATAAGCAGTAGTGATAAAGCAAACGGTGTTTGGATAAACTTTACTAATCTCAGTAAGAACTTCTATACCGTCTTTATCCGGCATTTTTAAATCTATCAAAGCAAGATCGTATTCGCTCTTTGTGCCGAGTGCGATTCCTTCAGTTCCGTTTTCTGCTGTATCTACAAAATAACCTTCTAATTCTAACAGTCTTTTCGTTCCAAGTCGAAGACCTTTTTCATCATCAATAATCAGAATCTTAGGTTTGTTTTCTTTTTCCATATTGACAATTATGCTTGGTGTAATGCCCAGAATTCATCAAGTTTTTGCACAAGTTCATCCAACACAACAGGTTTATTAAGAATAGCATCGCATTTGATCCATTCTTTCTCTTCCTCGGTAGAACTCCCAAATTTAAATCCGGTTAAATATGCCGCAGACGTAACGATGAATACGGGAATCTTTTTGCTATACGATTCTTTTTTAATCTTGTAACTTAAAATAAAACCGCTGTCGTGTTCTTCCATAATCAAATCGATTACAACGGCATCCGGTTTGTTTTGTTTATAAACCTCCCAACCTTCTTTGCCGCTAAAAGCAGTTAGTACAAAGTAGCCTTTTGATTCGAGTAGTAATTTATTTTGTTCAACTTGATCCGGGTCGTCATCCACGTAAAGTATTTTTTTCTTTTCCATATGGGTACTTATTTTATTTTGATTATTCGCTAATTTAAATTCTGCCCGGTTAAAGGCATCCGTTTTGGTAATTTAATTTTAAAGATTGTTCCCAACCCGGCTGTACTTTCAAATGTTATTGAACCGCCGTGCATTTTAACAATTCCATAGGTGATCGCTAATCCGAGCCCGGTTCCTTTTCCAATTTTCTTCGTAGTAAAAAACGGAGTAAATATTTTCGTGATATTTTCTTTTGGAATACCGCATCCCGAATCTTTGATTTTTGTTAGAACATTATCTCCTTCGGATTCGATGTTGATAATAACTTTTTTATCATGAATATCTTCCATCGATTCACAAGCATTATTAAGAATATTCAAGAACACTTGTTTTAGCTGATCTCGATCGCCCTCAATTATGCAACCGTTGCTGCTTTTTAAAGTTATATCCACATTTTTATATTCAGGTTGAATTTTCAACAACGTGATTTGTTCCGCAAGAAGTTCTTTTAGATCAAATGGTTCGATTTTCAGTTTGCCTTGCCGGGCAAAATTTAAGAGATTGGAAACAATGTTTTTACATCGTGAAGCCTCTTCGATGATCAATGACAAATCTTCCACGGGACGTACATTATCAAGTTTTTGCGATAATTCTTTTTTTAACATTGAAGAGTAAAGCATGATTGTGCCGAGAGGGTTATTTATTTCGTGCGCTACTCCGGCGGCAAGTTGTCCAATTGAGGCAAGTTTTTCTGCAGTACGCAGTTGATCTTCGGCGTTGTTCAAATCGTCATAAGCTTTGGCGAGTTGATCGATGAGCCTTGGCAAGCACATCTCTTTTTCCGCTAAACCTTTTGCAATTGCAACGGCAAATTCTTTGCATGTATTATATCCGCACGCTCCGCAATTCAATTCATCGGATGAGTTGGGTTTTTGAAGTTCATTTAATATTTGCTTAATCGTCTCTTCAGATGGATACGGACGCCGTTGATCTTTTGGAGAAAACTCTCTCGCAAAATCAATTTTTCTGCTGTTGTAAATATTGCTCTGCCAAACGTGTTTATCTACTTTATGTAAATTCTCCTCTACATATTTAATTATACATTCGCGTTTGGAGTAATAATTCAAATCGGATGCGATAGCCGGTCCATCAATACATCCCTCGCAAAATAATAGATCAACAAACTTTGCGTTTATTTTATTTTCGGAAATTTCTTCAATCAGCTCAATTACTTTCTTTTTCCCCTCAACAACAATCGTTTCCTTTTCCAAAACATCACCGCTAATATGCGATGTTTTTAACAATCCTCCCGACAGTGGATAACTTTTGCCAAGAAATGCATGCGGAGGATCAAAATATGAATCTTCTAACTCGGAAAGATTAATACTCTTCTGATTGAATAAATTTTTTATTTCCGTAAAGGTAATAACTGCATCAATTATTCCGGATACTTCCGGATTAACAGCTTCACTTTTTTTAGCTATGCAAGGACCAATAAAGACAACCTTAATTTCATCCCCGTACTTAGCCCTCACATATCTTCCTAAAGCAACCATAGGTGAAACTACTTTTGCGAGATTAGGTACAAGTTCTTTCTGATACATTTCGATGTAGTTAACGATAGCGGGACAAGATGACGTAATGATCGTTGTCTCATCTTCACTCTGATAGAGTTTTGTATAATGTTCGCTTATCAAATCAGCTCCGAATGCAGTCTCAACAACAACATCAAAACCTATTTTTTTTAGAGCTGTTGGAAATTTCAAATAGTCGTTAGGGAAAGAGGCTGAAAAAGAAGGAGCTACCATAGCAACCGTTTTGTGTTTCCCAAGAAAGTTGTTAACCACAAGTTCGGATGCATCCTCAACTTGTTTGGCATTTTGTGAACAAACTTTTACGCAATGTCCGCACGCAATACACCGTTCGGAAATTACTCTTGCCTGTCCGTTCTCAACACGAATTGCTTTCGCCGGGCATTCGCGGATGCATGAGTAACATCTCCGGCAGCGATCTTCTATTGTACTTATAATTCCTGTTCTGTTCACAATTTATTTAAAACCACTTTCTCAACTTTATTTTTCTTAATCATAATCTTGTTCATAATCTTGATATTACTTCCAGTATTGTTCAAACACATTTCAAACTGTTTATTAATTATCTAATATTTTCTTGCGGTCTAAATAGTGAGTGTGAAGAATTTTGTGAGCCGTTGGCGAATTTGGTTCAACCAAAAACTCTTTATACAAAACTTTTACCGACTCATTTTCATGCGAATTTCGTTTTTTCATATTTGCATCAATGTGATAAAGAGCCCGCATTCTCTTCATGATCTTTTCCGGTTTTTGATGGATCGGCTGCCCGCCGCCGTTTATGCATCCTCCGGGACAAGTCATCACTTCGATAAAATGATATTTTGAACTACCCTTTTCAATTTCATCAAGTACTTTTTTTGCGTTCCCGATTCCGTTTACCACTGCGATGTTAAGCTCGGTCTCTCCGGCTTTTACCGTAGCTTCTTTTAATCCATTGGATCCGCGTACGGCTTCAAAATCTAACGATTCCAAATTTGAACCGGTTAGTTTATAATATGCTGTTCTTAGAGCAGCTTCCATCACTCCACCGCTTGTACCAAAGATAGCAGCCGCACCGGTGGATTCTCCAAGCGGGTTATCAAATTTATCTTCAGGCAGATCGCCAAACTCTATTCCGGCGATCTTAAAAAAGCGGACAAGTTCGCGAGTTGTTAGTACTGCATCAACATCATGGAGATTTTCTTCTGCGAGTTCAGCTCTGTTTGATTCAAACTTTTTTACAGTGCAGGGCATTATTGAAACAACAAAAATATCCTTTGGATTTAATCCCATCTTTTTTGCGTAATAGGTTTTTAAAACTGCTCCTTCCATCTCATGTGGTGATTTACATGAAGAGACATGCTCAAGAAGTTGCGGACGGTTTTGTTCAATATACTTTACCCATCCCGGGCAGCAGCTTGTAAACATTGGAAGTTTTCCGTTGTTGCTCACGCGGTCGATTAATTCGGTTGCCTCTTCAATTATTGTTAGATCGGCGGCAAAGTTTGTGTCGAATACTTTTTTAAACCCTAAGCGACGAAGTCCCATAACAATTTGCCCTGTAACATCGGTACCAAGTGGGAGATTGTACTCTTCCCCTAATGTTGCTCTAACTGCCGGGGCAACCTGAACGACAGTAAATTTATTTTTATCATTTAGTGCGCTGACAACTTCTTTTAGCGAACTCTTTTCCCTAAGCGCAGCGGTTGGACAAACAAGAATACATTGCCCGCACAGAATACAATCACTTACATTTAATCCTTTATTAAACGGTGTTGTAACTGTGCTGTAAAATCCTCTTTTCGTAAAATCGATTGCACCGATCTTTTGCACTTCATGGCAAATGCGAACACATCTTCCGCAAAGAACACATTTTGCCGGGTCTCTCTCCATAGATGAACTTGAAATATCTATCGCATGATCTTTTTTCTCTCCAACAAACCGGTGTTCTCTAACGCTGTAAGTTTCGGAAAGATTTTGAAGTTCACAATTTTTATTTCGAACGCAAACAAGGCAGTCTTGCGGATGATTTTCTATCAAAAGCTCAACAATAGTTTTTCGAGCTCTTCGAACTCTTGCTGAATTGGTTTCTACAACCATGCCATCGCTTACCGGGAATGCACATGAGGGGGTCAATCCTCGATAACCTTCAACTTCCACACTACAAATTCTGCATGCACCGGAAGGTAACAAATCTTTAAGATGACAAAGTGTGGGAATGTTTATTCCAACTGATTTTGCCGCTTCCAGAATGGTCATTCCTTTTTCGGCATTTACTTTTATGTTATTTATTGTTAACTGAACCATTTGTTACTCCATCAATTTCTTAGTTTACCATTATTGCGTCAAATCGGCATGCATCTATGCACATACCGCAGCGGATGCATTTTTCATCAAGGATATAATGCGCATGACCTTTTTCACCAACTATAGCTTCAACGCCGCACTTTCTAAGACAAACTCCGCAGCCTTCGCAGAGAGTGTTATCAATACTGTAGGTCAATAAATCTTTACATACTCCGGCGCTGCATTTTCTGTCGTAAAGATGTTCTTCATATTCTCCACGGAAATATTGTAGACCGGAAAGAACCGGATTTGGCGCCGACTGTCCAAGTCCGCAAAGTGATGTATCTTTAATTACAGACGATAGCCGCTTAAGATGAATGATTCCCTTAAATCTCTGCAGTTGATCTATTTTATTGGTGGTACTCTTGTAGCTCTTTGGAATTCTCTCTATAATTTCGAGCATCCGTTTTGTTCCTTCACGGCAGGGAACACATTTTCCGCAAGATTCACTTTGAATAAAAGTTAAAAAGTAACGCGCTACATCAACCATGCAAGTATCTTCGTCCATAACAACAAAGCCGCCTGAACCCATCATTGCGCCGACATCTTTTAGCGAATCATAATCGACCTGTGTATCCATTACCTTTTCCGGCAAACATCCACCTGAAGGTCCGCCGATTTGTACAGCTTTAAACTTTTTATTATCCGGTATTCCGCCGGCAATTTTAAAAACGACTTCACTCAGTTTTGTTCCCATCGGAACTTCCACTAAACCTGAGTTTACAATTTTACCGGAGAGCGCAAAAACTTTTGTTCCTTTACTTTTTTCTGTACCGATTGAAGAAAACCATTGTGAGCCTTTTCTAATTATTGCTGCAACGTTCGAGAATGTTTCAACATTGTTGATAACCGTCGGTTTGCCAAACAATCCTGCATCCGTAGGAAACGGCGGGCGAGGACGGGGCATTCCTCTCTTCCCTTCTATTGATCCGATGAGCGCCGTTTCTTCACCACAAACAAAAGCGCCGGCTCCTTTTTTTATCTTCAGATCAAAACTGAAATTACTGTTGAGGATATTGTCCCCAAGAAGTCCATACTTTCGGCAAAGTTCAATTGTATTTTGGAGTCTCTCGATCGCAAGCGGATATTCTGCACGACAATAGATATATCCTAAAGTTGCACCGATTGCATATCCACCTATCATCATTCCTTCAACAACACGAAAAGGATCGCTTTCAAGAACCGAACGATCCATAAAAGCTCCGGGATCGCCTTCATCTGCGTTGCATATAAGATACTTATGATCTGCTTTCTGTTTATTTGCAAGCTCCCATTTTTTCCCGGTCGGGAATCCGGCGCCTCCTCTTCCTCTCAATCCGCTCGCAGAAATCTCTTTAACTACTTCAAGCGAATCCATTAACGATAGTATCTTATCGAAAGCTCTAAATCCTCCATGAGCTATGTAAGTATCAATAGATGTCGGATTAATAATTCCGCAATGTTCCAACACAATTTTCATCTGATGTTTGAAGAATGGATCATCCTTCAATAATGGCACGCCTAACTGGTTTTTCTCATGCGCACCAAGTACCTTTTCTGTGAATATTCCTTTTTCAACGATTGTTTTTTGAATAAACTTAGGAACTGATTTTGGGGTGATCTCGCAATAGGAAATTCGTGTTCCTCCCGGAAGTTTTATATCGACGATAACTTCTTTTGCACAATAACCGATACATCCGGTCGCTTCAATTTTAGCTGTAAGATTCAGTTTTGCCAATTCACTTCTTATTGCTTCTTCAACTTTTAAAGCTCCGGCGGCAAGTCCGCAAGTTCCCATCCCAATAAATATTAGAGGAATCTCGTGTTCGCTGTATCTTAACTGATTTCCAAGCTTCGTATATTTTTCTTTGCACTTCTCATTTTGATGGCAGAGCGGGCCGCCTGAACAACATTTAATAAACTGATCACATGGAGTTTTGGCGGTATGCCAGCATTCTTCGCAACAATGATCTAAATATGAATTCATTTCAAACTTCCCTCCTTTGCAGGAACAGTCTCTTGCTTTACGCTTTTCCTGGTAAAATTCTTAATAATTTTTGGTATATCCTTAGCTGCAATTCTACCGTAGTAATCTTCATTTATCGTTATAACCGGCGCTATGCTGCAAGCACCGATACAGTTTACTATTTCGAGCGTAAATTTTTTGTCTCTGGTAGTTTCACCCGCTTTTATATTAAGTTCATGTTCTATGGCGAAAAGGATGTTAGCCGAACTTTTAACATGGCATGCTGTTCCACGGCAAACTTTTATCACATTTTCACCAAGTGGTTTCAATCTGAATTGGTTATAGAATGTAGCAACTCCGTAAACACGGCTAAGGGGGATGTCGACAAATTCGGATATATCTTTAAGGGCAGTTTCCGGTAAATAATTATAAATACCCTGAATGTCTTGTAAAAGTGGTATTAGCGCGCTTCTATCCTTCGCTTCGTAATTGTCAAATATATATGTATGCACTTTTTGCCTCGCAATAATTGAATTGTGTTAGGCTTCATATTAAGTGCCAGATTTTGCGGGAAAGAAATTGTGTTAAAGTTAATTTTTAGTGTGATTGATGTACATTAAAAGGATAGGTTCTTTATTTTGAAAAGATTTTTGCCAAAAAGGATAGTTGATGAATGAAGGTAAATTATTCGCAGTCACTGAACAATAAAAACCAGAATCAGAAACATTTTTGACCCTCTTAAAAGATGAAATCTTCTTTGATCGGTAGGATAGATTAAATTGATAGAATCTTTTAAGATTATTTTTTTTCGTGAAACGGGATACTCCCCCTATTTGGGAATAAAAACATTGTGGTTCCAAAGACAAATATTTTTGAACCTGGAACCACAGATTTAGAAGTTTCTACCTATTCATTAAAAACCTAATAACTATCCTTTGTAATGATGACTTTTCCTCTAAAAATACGATAAATAAAAATCGTGTAAACTAAAACGATCGGTACACCTATCAAAGCGATGATCAACATCGTTTCAAGTGTTCTTTGTGTTGATGACGCATTGTAAATAGTCAAACTATAATTTGCTAAATCGATGCTCGATGGAACAAGTCTTGGGAATAGACTTACGGCGAATAATCCAACGATTGATGCAATGTTAATTGCCGAAGCAAGAAAAGTATAGCCAAATCTTTTCGCTTTTAATCCGACCGGGATATAAACTATCGAAAGGAGTAGTAAGATGAACAACATCCAAAACAAGGGATTTTTTAACATTCCATGAAATAAATGGGGAGCGACAAAAAATGTTGCCAATGTTGAAACCAGATAAAGCACAACAAATCCCATCCATGCTTTGTTTGCCCAATCAATCATTTTTTGTTGATGGTCGCCTTCCGTTTTCATCGTTAAATAAATTGCTCCGTGCATTGTAAACATCACTAAACCTAAAATACCGATGAGCAAAGAATAAGGGTTCAGTATGCCAAGAAATGTAATGTTAGATACTATTTTGCCATTGATAATTTCAATTGGCAAACCGCGCATTATGTTGCCGATAGCAACGCCATACAGCAAAGCGGGACCAAAACTTCCAATAGCAAAAGCTAAATCCCATCTTCTTTTTGCCTCCGGTGATTCTGAAAATTTTCTGAACTCAAATGAAACCGCGCGGAAAATCAAAAAATAAAGAAGAAGCATAAATGCTATATAAAATCCGCTGAATACCGTTGCATAAACAATTGGGAATGCAGCAAATAAAGCTCCGCCACCGGTTAAAAGCCATACTTCGTTTCCGTCCCAAACCGGTCCAATCGAATTGATATTCACTTTCCGTTCATTTTCATCTTTGGTGAAAAGTTGAATAACTCCAACTCCAAGATCGAATCCATCAAGTACCGCATAACCAATAATCAAGACCCCGACTAATACAAACCAGATTATATTTAAGTCAATCATTGCAATGTCTCCTTCGCTATTGGTTCCGGACCATGTTTAATTTTCTTAAAAAGTAAGACCATAAAAACTGAACCCAACAAAATATAAATTAGGGCAAAGAGAATGATGGAGAATAGTAATTCGCCTGTGCCGACAGTAAAAGAGACTGCGTCCTTGGTTTTCATTAAATGATAAACAATCCAGGGTTGACGACCGACTTCTGCAGAAATCCAACCAAGTTGAATAGCTGCTAATGGCAGAGGGATAGACCACATCAATACCTTTAATATTTTTTTATTCTCAAATAATTTTTTCTTATACAAGAGAAAAGCAGCAAGCGCCATAATCGAAATGAAATACATTCCAAGCGCCACCATATTGTGGTAAGAAACAAATGTTAAAAATAAGGGTGGAATATTTTCCCGCGGGAATTCGTTGATCCCTCTTATTTTTGCGTTGAAATCTCCAAATGCCAACCAGCTAAGTAAGCCGGGAATTTCTATAGGAATTTTTAATGTTGGCGGATCATCGGTCGGGAAGGCAAAAATTGCAATCGGCGCTCCCTTTTGAGTTGTGTAAAGTCCTTGTGTTGCAGCGAATTTTTCCGGTTGAGTTGCGGCAACTTGTTTTGCATGTTCATGACCAAATGGGAAAACTTCCAGCACAGACACGATCAAACCAAAAATAATTGCAAAGCGAAGTGAAGTTTTCGCAACTTCAACATGTTGTTTTTTTAATAAATAATATGCCGATACACCGGCAACAAAGAATGCGGCGGAAATAAGTGCGGCGTCAATGGTGTGATAAAACCTCGGCATAGTAGAAGGATTAAAAACAGAAGCCCAAAAATCAGTTAATTCGGCGCGGCCATTTCGAACAACATATCCGGCTGGAGTTTGCTGCCATGAATTTGCAACCAAAATCCAGAACCCGGAAATAGTTGAACCAACCGCAACCATAAATATTGAAAACCAGTGTGTTCCTTTAGAAACTTTTTCTCTTCCAAAAATATAAAGTCCGAGAAAAGTTGATTCAAGGAAAAAAGCGAAAACACCTTCGGCTGCAAGAGGCGCGCCAAAAATATCACCTACAAATTTGGAATACTCTGCCCAGTTTGTACCGAATTGAAATTCCATAACAATTCCGGTTGCTACACCGATCGCAAAAATTAGACCTAAAATTTTCCCGTAGAATTTTCCGATCGTGGCATAAACCTCATCTTTCTTTTTCCATCCGATCGCCTCGAATATTACAAGCATCCATGCTAGACCGATTGTAAGTGGAGGAAAAATAAAGTGAAATCCGATTGTCATCGCAAATTGAATTCGGGCTAAAAGAACTTGATCCATATGGACCTCCGAATAATTAGTTAATTGTTAGTTATTTAAGTGAATTACGTCTTTGAAAAGATTCCATAGCTATTTGTTTTATTGATTTGCTTGATAACTTTTTTTTCATATCAATAAGTAATTCGCACCAAATAGTATGTACTGAACACCAGCGTACATCCGTACAAAACTCTTTATCAATTAAACATTTATTGAGAGCGATTGGTCCTTCAACGGCTTGAATAATTTCTAAAGGTGTTATACTATCCGAATTTTTTGCAAGGAAAACTCCTCCTTTTTTTCCCTTTTTAGTTTTAATTAATCCTGCACTAGAAAGCAATGGAACAATTTTTCTAAGAAACATTTCGGGAATTTCTTGAGTCTCTGATATTTCAAAAATCGTAGCTGTCCCTCGTGATTCATTTTCTGCTAAATGAATCATTGTTCTAATCGCGTATTCTCCTGCTAAGGTAAGCTGCATAATTTTTTCTCTTTTCTTTCTAAAGATGACAAATTTTATCATATTAAACAAATAATATATTCACTCCATCAATCAATATTTTTTAAGAAGATTTATTAATGAGTGAAATGTAAATGGTACACGTAGGATTCTTGAATTGTTTTTAACCCCATACACATCTTTTCGACAAAATTATTTCATTAAAAGTACTAAATGACTGGTTGATGGTTGATTTATAATTTCAGTAATTATCTTAAAACCTGCTTTGTTTGCTAAGTAATAAATGCCGCCATTTGCAGTATAATTCTTATAATTTCTATAATGTTCCGAACCGGCAACAAACTCAACAATCTCATTTAAGCCACTCCAAAAACCTTTTGGTTTAGGGACAAGATAATCGCCAAGAATAATTTTATCTGCAACTTGTGCAATTTCCTTTAAAAGGTTCACTCTTTTTTCTTCATCTACTTCATGAATAACGTACGTCATCACCGCGTAATCAAAGTGTTCTTTCCCGCCGGAGGTAATCTCACTTATATTTTTATGTTGAAATGAAATTTTATCATTTGGATGTTCAGAAAGAATTGAGTTCGCTCTTTCTATATTTCGCATTGATAGATCAATCCCCATAACCGATTTACACTTATCCGAAACGGAAAAAGAAAAACGACCCGTCCCGCAGCCAACATCAATTATGCTGGAGTTTGGTTCAATAAGATTTTTTATTTGTCCGAATAATGTATCCTGATTTGGCGCTATAAACTTATCGTAAAACCAACCATCATACCAGTGATCTTTGTTTTCCATTATAACGTTAAAATCCTAACATATAAACTATCAATCCAACTGTTAATCCGATAACAAAATTGAAGACTTTTAGTTTGATTGAATCTTTAAGTGAATAAGAAAGCATCGGTAACATTCCGTGCCCGTCTTGAACCATTGAACTTGTTAGCAATACGGAAAAAGGGACAAGCCCTTGAGCAAATAACGTAACAAAAATTAAGTGGGGACCGGACTCCGGGATTAATCCAACCAAAGCGCCAACAAATAAAAAAACAATTTTGTATTGTGATGTGAACTGCTCGAGATGTAAATATTTAAGAGCGAATTCAACTACGAGTAATGCTCCAAACGTCCAGAGAAAAGTTTTCCAGAGATGTTTTTTTATAATATGTCCGTAAATATGTTCCGTAACATAATGTGTGAAACTTCTTTCATGAGGATGTGTGACCATCTCTTTACAATTGGTGCAGGTGGATATTTTATATTTTTTTACAATGATATCTATCAGCCAGCCGCTAAAAATTCCGATCACAAAAAGAATAGCAAAAAGAATAACGGCTTGCCTTGGAAACATTGCGAGCATTACAAATGCCTCATCACCGGAGACCGCAATCATTGAACCGGCAAGCGCACCAAAGCTTATTAGTCCATGCATGTAAAGAGAAACATTTGTAAATCCCCCAATACATCCGGGAACCGTACCAATTAAAGAGGCTAAAATATATTGTTTAAATTTTCTGGCATTAACAAAAAACTTTTCTATCTTTTGCTTGGTAAGTACATTCAGCAAATCGACTGAGATCATCATCACTGCAACGAGTAAGGAAATCTCAATCGACTCTTTTACAAGTCTTAATACTATGTCTAACAATTTTTCACCATAAATAAATTCTTCTTTCGCTCAGAATTAGATACAGATTAAGTTGATGAGATTCTAGAAACAAACTGTAAAGACTTCTCCTGCTGAGCGATTAGCATCCCAGAACTTTTCCTTTAAAAAGCAATTTCTCATTTTTACAAATTTAAAGACTTCTCTAATGCTTGATTTAAATCTGCAATAATATCATTAACATCTTCGATCCCAACAGATAAACGAACCAAATCATCGGTAATTC
>JAUYAB010000026.1 GCA_030693705.1 Ignavibacteria bacterium
ATAAAATGAAACCAACCAAAATATTAATTCTTATCATACTGACGGGTACGATTAATTTTTTTCAAGGATGTTCTGATGGTAATACAGAGAATTCACTTAATAATTCTATCGTGAATGTTGAGGTTGAGAAAGCAAAAAAAATAGACGGCGGCGAAACGATTGCCTACAGCGGAACAATTGAAGAATCGGAATCAACTCCGCTAAGTTTTTCAAACATCGGAACAGTCGCGAGGGTTTATGTTTCCGAAGGTGATTATGTGAGGAGGGGACAACTCCTTGCCGAACTCAATGACGCAACATATAAAAATGCATTCGAGATATCTTCGGCAACTTTGAAACAAGCTGAGGATGCATATAAAAGATTAGAACCGATGTACAAGAACGGGAATCTCCCGGAAATAAAATTCGTAGAAGTTGAAACCGGTTTACAGCAGGCAAAGGCATCAGCGGCAATAGCTAAAAAGAGTTTGGATGACTGTAAACTTTACTCGCAGGTTAACGGAGTTGTGGGTAAACGCTCCATCGATCCGGGAATGAGCGCCGTGCCGAATCTCGCTTCGATAAATATCGTAAAGATCGAAAAAGTTTTTGCGCGCGTCCCAATTTCAGAAAATGAAATTGCTTCGGTGAAGAAAGGCGATAAAGCAAAAGTAAAAATAGCCGCATTGAATGATGCAGAGTACACAGGAATGGTTGAGGAGATTGGTGTTATGGCTGATCCGCTGGCTCACACATACAAAATCAAAATAGGAATCGCGAATAATAACCGGCAAATAAAACCCGGAATGATTTGCAGTGTGGTTCTTGAAAAGCCGGGCAATTCAACGGGATTGTTTATACCAAGCAGTGCGGTACTCGTTGACGAACAAGGTAGAAAATTCGTTTATGCAGTGAATCAAAACAAAGCACTAAAAAAATACATTACAACAGGGAAACTATTAAAAAGCGGTGTTGAGGTTACGCAAGGTTTGAATGCCGGTGAACAGATAGTAGTTGCCGGCTTACAGAAATTAGTTGACAATTCACAAGTTCACATTGTCAACAAATAAGGGGAAGAAAATTTATGAAAACGAAACACACTTTAATTGAAGTAATCCTTCGATATAAACAACTGATAATTGTAGCTACAAGCGTTCTCGTATTATTTGGAGTAGTGGCATTAATCGAAATGCCGCGCGATGAATTCCCGGAATTTAAAATTCGACAGGGATTAATTATCGGTATTTATCCCGGCGCATCTTCCGAACAAGTTGAAGAACAGTTGACAAAAAAGGTTGAACAATATCTTTTTCAATATGAAGCTGTTAACAAAGCAAAGACTTATTCAATCTCAAAAGAAAATGTGATGGTAATTTATGTCGAAGTTCAAAAACGGGAAGAGGATCCAAAAACATTCTGGACAAAATTACGGCACGGATTGAACGAATTTAAAAGTCAGCTTCCATCCGGAGTAATGTCGTTAACGGCGGATGACGATTTCGGAAATACTTCAGCAATATTGCTGGCGGTTGAATCCGAAACAAAGTCTTACAAAGAACTCGAAAAGTATATTGAAAAGTTTGAAGACAACGTGCGGAAAATTCCTTCAACGTCGCGTGTAAAACATTTCGGATTGCAGAAAGAAGAAATCAATGTTTACATTGATGATGCAAAGCTGACAAACTACGGCATCAAACCAATTTTGGTGCTTTCGCAATTGAAGCCGCAAGGTTCGGTCAATTATTCGGGTGAAATTGATGATGGGAAATTTATACGACCAATACATATTCCATCAAGCTACAAAACGGAAAGTGATATAGCTAATCAAATTATTTATTCCGATCCGACGGGTAATGTTATCCGTGTTAAAGATGTGGCAAAAGTTGTAAGAGAATATCCCGAACCGGATTCATACATCCGGCTCAATGGAAAAAAGTGTTTGATAGTTTCTCTTGAAATGCTTCCCGGCCATAATATTGTTCAATACGGCGATGATGTAAAAAAAGAAATTGAAAAGTTTACTAACGAAGTACCTTCTGATATACATCTGGGAATTGTTTCCGATATGCCGGATTTTGTATCGCAGGCGATTTTCAATTTTATTAAAGAATTCGGACTTGCAATATTTTCAGTAATACTTGTAACCATACTCTTGCTACCCAGAAAAGTAGCACTTGTAGCCGCTTCGGCAATTCCTATTTCTGTTTTTATTACACTTGGAATGATGTGGGTAACAGGAATTACTTTGCAAACCGTATCGCTTGCCGGTTTAATCATAGTACTCGGAATGGTAGTGGATAATGCAATAGTAATCATTGATAACTATGTCGAAAAACTTGACAATGGTATATCTCCACACGATGCTGCAACGAAGAGTGTAACAGATCTTTTTGGTTCGGTTTTTTCTGCCACACTTATTATCATCATGTGTTTTACTCCGATGACAATTTTAATGACCGGAATGGCCGGGGATTTTATCAAATCATTACCTCAAACTGTTACTTATGCTTTATTAATCTCTCTGCTTGTTTCTGTTCTGTTGGTTCCGATGATGAGTTATATTTTTATAAAACACGGCATCAAAGGAGAAAACAGCAAAGGTAAAAAAGGCGCTTTTCTAAAATGGCTTCAGTCATTTTATGATAAGGTTTTGGAAGGTTCATTCAAGAAGAAAAAATTAGTTGTGTTAATTGGCGCCGCTTCATTTGTAATTGGACTTGTGCTTTTAGCGCTCAGTCCGCAGCAAAATTTTCCCGCGTTCCAGCGTAATCAATTTGCTGTAGAGGTTTATCTTCCCGTCGGCAGTTCGTTAAAACAAACCGACGCGGTAATGAGAGAAGTTGAAAATAAACTGAAGAATGACAAACGTGTAAAGGAAGTAGCCGCATTTGTTGGAACCAGTTCGCCGCGGTTCAACACGATATATGCACCAAACTTTCCGGCAAAACATTACGGACAGTTATTGGTAATTACCGAATCCGCCGAAGCTACAAAAAAAATATTGGATGAGTACAGTAAAAACTTCAGCGATAATAATCCCAAAGCTTACATCAAATGGAAACAGCTTGAAATGATGCCGGGAAAATCTCCGGTTGAAGTCCGAATTTCTGGTGATAATATTACAACTATAAAGAGAATTGCCGATCAAGTCTCCGGCATCGCGCGTGGAATTGAAGGTGTTCAATGGGTCAGAACCGATTATGAGCAGCCGTTACAAGCAATAAGTCTTAAGTTAAAAGAAGACGAAGCAACCCGACTTGGATATTCAAAAACAATTTTTGACTACTCGCTGATGTTTGGAACAAAAGGATTTCCGGTTTCAACAATTTGGGAAGGCGATTACCCGGTAAATGTAAATCTGAAGGTTGACAAAAAAACAAAATCCAGTATTGAAGATATAATGAATCAATATGTAACCTCTCCGTTTTTAGTTTCTTCGGTACAAGTAAGACAACTTGCCGATGCAAAACAAGAATGGACCGAAGGCGAAATTGTAAGGCGAAACGGCGTTCGTACAATAACCGTAAGAGTTGATGTTGAAAGAGGGCAATTCGCATCCAATATATTTAATAAGTTAAGACCAACCGTAGATAACATGCAATTACCTGAAGGCGTATCAATCAGCTTCGGCGGCGAATATGAAATGGGCGTTGATGAAATTACTCCGCTTTATTACTCGTTGGCAATAAGCATAGCAATAATTTTCATTATTCTGCTTGTGCAATTCAGAAATTACAAAACCGCAATTTTGATTATGATGACTATGCCGTTGTGCATATTCGGCGCTGCGTTTGGTGTGACTATAACCGGTTATCCGTTTAGTACAACTGCATTTATCGGATTAATCGGATTAGTTGGAATCGTTGTTCGTAACGGAATCATTTACGTTTCTTACGCGGAAGAATTAAGAAGAGAACACGGGCACTCACTGGAAGAAGCGGCAATCTCATCAGCCAAAAGAAGAATGCGTCCAATCTTTCTTACTTCCGCCGCCGCTGCGGTTGGAGTTATCCCTATGATATTAAGCCGTTCACCTTTATGGGGTCCGTTAGGCGCGGTAATTTGCTTCGGGTTGTTATTCGGATTAGTGCTTTCGCTGCTGGTGATTCCGGTACTTTATTATTTATTCCATAGAAAAGATTTTGAAAAAGTTGAGGAGCTTGAATTAGCATGAAAAAAATAAATTTTTATTTCTTATTGATTTCGGTTTTGTGCGTCAATCAAATTTATGCACAGAAAGTATTAACGCTTGCAGAGAGCAAGCAACTCGCATTGCAGAACAACGCTAAAAGTAAAAACAGCAAACTTGAAGTTGAAGCTTCTCATCAAGTAAAAAAATCTGCATTCACAAATTACTTTCCGAGCATAAGCGGAGGTGGAATGATGTTCGAAGCTCAGAAAGGTTTGATGGAAATAGAAACCCAAGGCGGAAATCTTCCTGTGTATGACGGCAACTTAGCCAACTTATCAAGCGCAACATTATATGCCTATATGCCCGCCTCAACGATGAGTGCTATGAAAAAGGGAACGGTTGGATTTATAAATGTTGTACAGCCGGTTTTTGCCGGCGGAAGAATTTACAACGGAAATAAACTCGCGTCTCTTAGTGAAGAGGTTTCTGGATTTAAAGAAAAGATGACACAAGATGAAATACTTTTGAAAACCGAAGAGCAATACTGGCAGATAGTATCGCTCGAAGAAAAATCTAAAACAGTAAATAGATTTGAAGCATTATTGAAGAGACTTCTAAATCAAGTTGAAGATGCGTTTAAGTCGGGCTTAGTAATGAAGAACGATGTTCTGAAAGTAAAATTAAAATTGAACGAAGTTCTTTTGAACAAATCGAAATTGGAAAATGGAAGGAAGCTTGCCGCAATGGCATTCTGCCAGCACCTTGGGATTCCTTTTGATTCACAAATTGTTTTAAAGGATGAATTGCACGTAAGAGGTATTCCTCAAAATTTTTATGTGGAAAATTCTGAAGCACTAAAAAACAGAAATGAATACAATCTTCTAGGGTTATCCGTTGAAGCTGAAAAAC
>JAUYAB010000009.1 GCA_030693705.1 Ignavibacteria bacterium
AAGAAGCATCATTTTTTTGATGCTCTGGAATGAACCTGCTTCCAATTTATAGAAGTACATCCCGCTTGCAAGGCTGCTCGCATCAAAGCTAACGCTATGGTTACCGGCAGATTGATACTGATTGACCAACATCGCAACTTCTCGGCCAAGGACATCAAAGACTCTCAAAGTAACCATCTCTCCATTCTGTAGTGAGTAGCTGATCTTCGTTGACGGATTGAACGGATTAGGGTAGTTCTGGACCAAAAAATATTTAAAAGAATTTAATTCATTCCCAGTTGAATTAACTGTTGTATCAACAACTTCGAAATTGGAATTACTTTCATCAAACAGAGTCCCGGCTATCAGACTTCTAATCTTTATCCGGTAATCCGAACCAACGGGTAAATTTACATCCAGCGTCCATTTGTAAATGCCTGAACTAATAGTAGTATCAATGATTCCGAATAGATTACCGTTTCTCTCGAGTTCTATAATAATTGAATCCTCGATATTATCATCCCATTTAACAAAATAGGAAAGCCCTCTTTGTATTTTTTCTCCACCGTTTGGCGAAACAACCGTTAGGTAAGGCAGAGTAGTTTTAAATAAGAATGTCTTAGACCAATTACTAGCTCCCAAATTATTAACTGATTTTACATGCCAATAATATATTGTATCGGCGTTCACCTGATTCATCACAAAAAATGCATCTTTCAAACTATCAACATCAACAAGAGCATTTGCAAACTGCGGATTATCTGCAATTTGTAGTTGATAAGTATTTACATATCCATTCGGAGTCCAGCTTAATTTTACAGGCAAAGTTTGATTAACGGATGCTGAATCGGCAGGTAATAATTGCAGAGGTTCCTTCGCCGCTACATTGTCTGAACCAATGCCGAAAATAAATTCTCCGAAATTTGATATAACCGAAGTAAGTTTTTTAGTCGCCGAATTGTATGAGGTATTTAAAGGAAGAAACAATCCATTGCCTTCGGTTTCCCGCTGATAAACTATTATCTTATTCGGATCGTATTGCCCGACCAATTTATCTGCATCAAAACTTATTACTCCATCAATGTTTATAAGATCGCTTGTCGCCGTTATTCTTTTTTTAAGAATAATTGGAGCCTGCCCGGTAAACCGAGGATTAATCGGCGCCAGTTGAGAATATTTAACCGTTACATAATTATATAACGAACCGGTAAAACTGTTTAATTTCAAAGACGTAAAAGTGCTGTCGGAGCCGTTGTTAAACACATAATCATTCCCCTGCCATAATTCATAAACCGTAACTTGAGCGGCATCCGTATTCATCAGCCAAGGATATTTTAATGCACGATAAGATAACATTCCCTTGTTTTCAAAAAGCATTTCAAAAACAATTGTTCCGTTGGAGGTAACCTCTGTTGCTGCCGGAAAATTAATATTTGTTTTAGTTGCGTTGCCCCAACCAATCATTGTATTCCCATTCGGAAGACGCTGCACGCTTCCCTGCATCGGTCCATATACTTTGTCCGGATGTTTGTATTCCCAAATAAGTGTTGCCGTTTTGTTTTGTCCGTCAATTTCATACTCAACAGCACGTGAATAAGCGGGTTTGTGATCAAGACCGTTATCAAATAATGTAATATGTCCATTCGGAAGCGATCTAATATCGTGGGGTCTTGAAAAATAAAGAGGTGCATTTTCCTGATGCTCGTTCAAAAATGTAAATTGGTTTTTCCTGCCACCTAACCGCCACATTATTTCCCCGGTAGCTCTGTTGATTTTAATAATTTGACTAATGTTCCGGAATGAAACCAAAATATTCCCATCGGTATCAACATCCAATGCATTTGCGTGCATCGGATCAAACGCAGCGAGTGTTAAATCAAAATATGATTCGTCTATTTGGATATAGTCCCAGGTTCTCCATTGAAAAACCACATTCTTGTCGGAATCCAATTCTTGTATAATCGAGCCTGCAACGTAGGCTCCAGGATTTCCACCAGATACAATCTTACTCATATCAACCAACTGCAGATCGTATGAGATGAGCAGTGCATGACCATTTGATAAAAGTTGAAAATCATGTGAATCAGCAACATAACCGTTACCCGTTGCAAATGAATCAACTACCGTATAAGTCGAATCCATTATTTTATGCACGGTTTCACCACCACCGGCATAGTAGTATGATTCTTTAATATCTGCATATGAAAGCATTCCGTTCGGCTGCATTTTTAGATCGGAGGGGAAATGACCGTCAATTTTTTTATACCAGAAAGGCGTTCCGTCATTTTTTATCATCATCAAATAATTACCCACCCCGGAGACTACATCACTTGTTGTAATAAATGTATAACCCGGCGAAGGATTATCGCTATTTCTGATTTTGATTTTTGGGAAATCGGCAGGTAAAGAATCGGTACCTGTAATTGAAGAACCTTTTATAATCGGTTCATCACGTGTAAAGGAGACTTCTCCGTCATCGTTAATTTTCGAGTAGCTAATTTTTTCTTTCAACGGGGAAACATGAAATGAAAAATTTACTATTGGTAATTTTTTTTCTGAAATTGTTTTTATCCCGGTATCAAAAAGTACATCGACAGTTTCGCCAGGTTGAAAATGAACCGGGAAGTTTAGAATAACGGTTTTTCCGTCGTCGGATAAAATCAGATCATACGTATGCAAACCGCTTTTCTCGCCGGTTATTTTTATCCCTGAGCGATCCTGGATAGATTGAATGTTAATCTTTTCTCCGTATCGTAAAATCAAATTTGTTTTTTCGGACACAAAAACGGAGTTGGGTTTCGGAGAAATATATTCATAGTCTGAAATTCCCTGTGGAAAAACCGGAAGGACAGGGAAGAGAAGTATTATGCAAATTGTAATTAACTTTTTCAAAGTATATCCTTTGTTTTATAACTCTTGCAAAGAGGACTCAACAAATAATTTTTAAGAAATATTTTTCTTTTTTTGAATTTCATGCCAGCTTAATGCACTTGCTCCAAGGATAGCAACATTCCCTTTTACTAAACCTGAAAGTAAAATCTCAACTTTACCCTGAAATAAATTCAGCATATTTTTTTCCATATGCTTTTTTGTTGGAACAAGTAAAAGATCGCCTGCCACCGCTATACCTTCAGACAAGATTATCGCTTCCGGATTTAAGTACGCTACAACGTTTGCCAAAGCTTCGCCAAGAATTTGCCCGGTATTTTCAAATGTAGCTAAAGCAAGTTTATCCCCATGAATAGCTGCTTTCAAAATTAAATCCGAAGTAAGCTCACTGGGACGGAATTCTTTTAGAACGCTAATCTCATTTGATTTTGAAAGTAATTCATAATATGTTCTTATAAGTCCGCCTGTAGAAACATATGTTTCGAGACAGCCTTTTCTCCCACATCCGCAGGAGCGCCCATTTTTTTCAACAATAGTATGACCGATTTCTCCGGCAAAACCGTCACTGCCGTAAAGAATATTTCCATCAACAACAATTCCGCTTCCAAAACCTCTGCTTAAGGTAAGTTGGATAAAGTTTTTCATCTTTTTTGCAACACCGAATTTCATCTCTCCCAAAGCAGCAGCATTTGCATCGTTGGCTATGACGATAGGAAGATCGTAATATTTTTTAACCATGTCTTTTATATTGACATAAACCCAATTGAGATTTGACGAATACTCTACCGTTCCCTTATAATAATTTGCACTCGGCGCACCGATTCCTATTCCAAGTAACTCGTACTCACTTGATTTTTCTTTGTATATCTTATTAAATTTTTTGAAAAGACGTTCAAATAAAGATTCGGGAGATTCGTTTAATCTTGTTGGAATTCTGCTTTCGACAAAACAGTTCCCCAGGATATCAACCAGCCCGAAGGAGGTATTCGTCCCGCCAATTTCAATACCAAGAGTTACTTTTTTATGCGCCATAAGTTTTCCAAGTTAGCATTAATGATACTTGTTCTTCTTTATTCCGATGTTTTCTACCAGTTCTGGAATTACTTCATGCCCGTTAATTTCTTTCCAGATGAGTGCCGCTGCACCAAGGATAGCT
>JAUYAB010000011.1 GCA_030693705.1 Ignavibacteria bacterium
TGCTAAAGATTTAGCTAATCTAATAAAACGAGAATACAAGAAAACAAAAAAGTAAAAACAACAGAGAATAACCTCCTGGACAAACGAACTTCTTCTAAAGTCAGCTAGTAGATTTACAAAATGCTGTTTTTAGAGATGCCCTACTGACAAATGACCATTGACCGACTTCCTCAAAATACCTCAAACGAGGGATTGTCCTCCTTACCCTTCTAACATAATTTTCTTTGGTCTTAAAAGAAATTCTTTAAATCAATACAAAAATCAGATTATAAATAAGTATCTCTTAACAAACACTAAATCAAATAACAAAAAACAAAAAAGGAAAAGGTACAATCATGAAAAATCTTTTACAAAGATTGGCGCTTTTGATAGCTTTGGTTATGCTATCATCATTATCCTATTCACAAAAAGGCTGGTGGAAATTTGACAACCCGGCTGATTTAACTGCTGCAGTGCCAGGTTTCGGAAATGCTTTAGAACTTACCGGAACACAGACGGCGATTGCTGGTCCAACTGTAAACAACGGAGCTGTAACCGTTCCTAAGGGAAGTTATTATAAAATGACACATGGAATTGCTCCAAACGGCGGCGGTGCAAAAGTCAACCAATTTACGTTGATGTTTGATTTTAAAATAGCAGCAACCGCATGGCATAATTTCTTTCAAACCGATTCAACTGCTGCCGGCAGTGACGGGGATCTTTTTATAAACACATCCAATTTTATTGGCACCTGGGCATTAGGATATGCATCAACTCCTATTGTTAATGAAACATGGTATCGCTTAGTCGTCTCTTGTGATAATACCCATTCTTTCAAGACATATCTTGGCGGTCAGTTGCTAAAAGACGGCGCTGTTTCCGGTATGGACATGATAGATGGCCGTTATTCACTTCGCCCATTTTTACTTCTTTTTGCTGATGATGACGGTGATGATGGCGATATTGATATTGCAGAAGCTGCCATCTGGGATTATGCTCTTACGTCAGATGAAGTTTTGGCGCTTGGCGGCATCGGTGGAGCTCTACCTGTTGAACTAAGTTCTTTTAACGCAGTTCAGTTAAAAGGAAGTGTAGTTCTTAATTGGGAAACCGCTACTGAAAAAAATAACAGCGGATTTGCCGTTGAAAGAAAAAGCGAAAACCAAAACTGGCAACAAGTTGGATTCGTTTCCGGTTATGGAACTTCAACCGAAAAACATAATTATACTTATACCGATCAAACCGTTGCTTCCGGAAAATATTCTTACAGATTGAAACAAATGGATCATAACGGTACGTTTGAATATTCACAAGTTGTTGAAGTATTATTAACTCCATCAGAATTCAAAATGTATAATAACTATCCTAACCCGTTCAACCCTTCAACCATTATTGCGTATGAACTTCCAGCAGATGCGTTTGTTACGTTGAGAGTTTATAATACCACCGGTGAACAAGTTGCTGAATTGGTTAATGAATTTCAGATTACAGGAAAATACAATAAGAGTTTCAACACATCTTCTCTAAATAGTTCTTTGCCAAGCGGAATTTACTTTGCTGAATTACGTGCAAATGAAAAAGTTCAAAGAATAAAAATGATGTTGTTGAAGTAATTTAATAATTAAAACGGCTGTCTCAAGCCTTTCGAATGATTTACTTGAGACAGTCCGTTCTATTCAAAATACCACTAAGAGGGATTGAGGGGAATTTTTAATCTACTTTATGTTTGCACAAACAAATATAATCTTTCATCAATAAATTTTATTTAGGTGTAATATGATACGCTTCTTATTTTTTTATTGGTCATTTGTTTTTTTTCTTAGCCCTGCCATTTATTCACAAGTTTCTTCCCCAAAAGGCTGGTGGAAATTTGATGACCCAAGTAATCCCCTTGTAGCTGAACAAAATTATGGCACTGATCTGCAGTTAGTAGGAACACATCAAGTAATAGACGGACCCGAAATCGGGAACGGCGCAGTAAAAATTGGTATTGGCAGTTATTATAAAATGTTCCATGGAATTCCACCAAATGGAGGTGGTCACCGCCTGGTGAATGAATACTCAATACAAATTGATTTTCGTATTCCGGCTCTCGACGGCTGGCATTGCTTCTTCCAAACAAGTCCCACAAACAAGGATGATGGAGATTGCTTTATTAACACGGCGGGAAATGTTGGTGTTGCAATAACCGGATATTCTACATACGCCGTAAAACCGGATGAATGGTATCGGCTGGTCATCTCGGTAAAAAATGAAACTCAATACAAGTATTACTTAGATGGACAATTACTTCTCGATGGAATAGTTCAGC
Source organism: Ignavibacteria bacterium (assembly GCA_030693705.1). Lineage (GTDB taxonomy): Bacteria > Bacteroidota > Ignavibacteria > Ignavibacteriales > Ignavibacteriaceae > UBA1563. The sequence continues at coordinate 2,291 of JAUYAB010000011.1, forward strand.
CAATTGATGGGCGGCTTGCCCTTGATGATCCGCTGCTTGTTTTTGCTGATGATGATGGTGAAGATGGCGAAATTGACTGCGCGGAGATTGCAATTTGGGATGTTCCCCTAACGCTTGAGGAAATAGTCTCTTTAGGCGGTTACGGGCACACAGTTGATATTTTGACGACAAAGCAATTAATACTTGTTCCTTATTTACAGGAGCCCACTACCAACTCAATGTATGTTTGCTGGCATGATACCCTGGCGACGGTAACAAATGTTGAATATGGTACTACTTCAACACTGGGACAAGTAACTTCCGGAACCAGTGAAATTATTCTTGATCCTTACCGGTGGCATTCGGTAAAGCTAACGGGGTTACTGCCAAATACCGAATATTTTTATAGAGCCGTAAGCGGAAGCGGTACCTCCCAAATTTATTCATTTAAAACTTTACCGGATAGTAATTTTACCGGGAAAGTAAGATTTGTGGTATTTGGAGATACTCATAATAATGACACAACTATGTCGGTTAAGATTATCAAAGAAGCTAAAGAGAAAATACAGGAACTTTACGGGGATGATATTCAAAACCAGGTAAACGTTGTTCTTCATACCGGGGATTTAGTTGTTGACGGCAGTAATATTGTTCAATGGACAAATCAATATTTTGCCCCGATGTCTCAACTTTCACCAAACATTCCCTTAATGACAGTAACAGGAAACCATGAAGGGGAAAGTGAAAACTATTATAAATACATGCATTACGATGAAGTTTCTCCAATTCTTACAGCGAATGAAAAATTTTGGTCGTTCAAAATTGCAAATACATTATTCATTGGTTTAAACACCAATGCGATTTCTACAATCGGAACGTTGCAAAAAACATGGTTGGATGAACTATTGCTGCAAGTTGAAGCTGATGCAACAATAGATTTTGTCTTTGTTATGTCCCATCATTTTGCAATAACAGAATTATGGGGTGAGGGTATTACTTATGATGGCGGTCCAAAATATATAAGTGATGAGATATACCCGATCTTAAAAAAATATTCAAAAGTTATTCAACACTCGTATGGGCATACCCACGGGTTTGAAAGAGGAACAGTTGAATCCGAAGCGATAAATTCCCACGGTGATTTTAGAACTATCTGCGGCGGCGGCGGCGGCGGAGCTTTAGACCGTTGGGGCGCATTTGAAAATACTGATTTTCCTTCTATTCAAATTACATTTGATCAATATTTCTATCAGATTGTTGAGATTGATGTTGCAAATAAAATCTTCGAATCATCAATGTATAGTCTCGGTAATCCGAGTTTGCTCCGTGATAGCGAATTAATGGATAGATGGTACAAAAAAGTTGATCAACCCGTTCCGGCGAATCCTGTTACCTACGCGCCGACTCTTACAACAACTGATGTTACTTTCAATACTTCAGCTATTAGCGCCGACTCTTTAATGACGGTGAAAATTCAAATTACGGATCGTATGGATTTTAGCAAGATCCTTATTGACACCATGGTAAACTGGAAAAATGTTTATGGCGTTGATGTTAATTACAATCCCATCGATTTAAATAGCGGACTTGATTTAACTAAACTGTCTTTCAACTCATCACGCTTTAGAACTACTAAGTTGTACTATTATAGAGTTAAGTATCGCGATCATAATTTGAAGTGGTCGGGTTGGTCAAATATAACGTCATTCAATGTTACGTCAAACGCAATGGTAGGCTTAGAAGATGATATAGTTCCTACAGTTTATGGTTTGGAACAAAATTTCCCAAATCCGTTTAACCCGATTACAAAGATTAATTATCAATTACCAAAGAACAGTTTTGTTACACTGAAAATTTATGACGTACTTGGTAATGAAATTATTTCATTAGTAAATGAAGAAAAAGCTGCCGGTAAATATCAATCCGTTTTTGATGGAAGCCAGCTAAGCAGCGGTGTTTATTTTTATAAAATTCATGCCGGAGATTTTCTTGAGATAAAAAAACTGATTTTGCTGAAATGAGCATAGTATAAAATCGGCTGTCTCAAGTATTTCGAAATGAAATTCTTGAGGCAGCTAATTATTTTCAAAATACCACAAACGAGGGATTGGGGGAGCCCATCATCCGCTTTATTTTTACAACAAGAAGTATTGTATTCTTACAATCAATATCGATTATCAATAAATTTACTTAGGTGCAGAATGAAACGCATTTCACTTTTTTCTTTGTTGTTCATCATTATAGTCAGCTCGGTTCTCTATCCGCAACTTTCATCACGCAAAGGTTGGTGGAAATTTGATGATGCCAATAACCTGCTTAAAGCTGAACCAAATACCGGGACAGATCTGTTGTTGGTTGGAAAACATGAAATTATTGACGGACCTACAATAGAAAACGGTGCAGCAAAACTTGGTCCGGGAAACCATTATAAAATGTTACATGGAATTTCACCGAATGGGGGAGGCGCACGTGTGAATGAATACACAATTCAAATTGATTTTCGCATCCCTGTACTTAGCGGATGGCATTGTTTCTTCCAGACTGACCCAACTAATGGGACAGATGGTGATTGTTTTGTGAACGCATCTGGCAATATCGGTGTCTATGTAACCGGATATTCTAGCCACTCCATTGTTGCGAATGAATGGTACCGGTTTGTGCTTTCAATTAAAAATGGGACGCAACACAAATATTACTTAGATGGACAGTTATTTCACGATGGAACACCTCAGGCAGTTGATGGCAGATTTGCGCTCGAAGATCTTTTGCTGGTTTTTGCTGATGAAGATGGTGAGGATGGTGAGATTGATTGTGCAGAACTGGCAATTTGGGATCGTGCGCTCTCTCCTGAAGAAATATTTTCTTTGGGAAGTTTTCACGAGATTGACGTAACTCCCCCAAACCCGTTAACCGCAATGACAGTCACTTCGTTATTATATCAAAATTTAATTACATGGGATGATGTCTCTGGTGAAACTGGAGAGACTTATGATATTTACTGTTCCGAAAATCCAATAACGGATATTACAAAAGCCAAGGCTCTTAAATTAGGAGTTGCTGAAAACACACAAAGCGCGGATCAGGTGCTGCGTTCACCTAATACCGATCAGGATTTAACTTACTATTATGCTATTGTTTGTAAAGACTATTCAGGAAATTACTCCCAACCTTTTTTCTATAATACCCCAATAACAAATAAAGGAAAAGGTGTTCCAACTATTGCAAAAGCCGCACCGGTAAATTTCAAAGCGGACGGCGATTTAAGTGAATGGGCGGGTGTTCCTCAGATTAGAATTTTAACCTCTGAAGGAACCGGGTTTGAAGTAGACATTAAACCAATTGCGGGGGATGGTGATTTAAGTGTTCTGGCTTATATTGCCGTGGATAAAGATAACCTCTATTTTGCTGCAGATGTTACAGACGATATCTATGCATGGTATTCAACGGTAGCCTCATATCAAAACGATTGTGTTGATCTATTCCTTGGCTTATTTGATGCTCATAATATTACAAGACCTTTTGCATATTATCAAAGGGGAGCTACTCCGCATTACCATTTCAGATTTGATGAAAAACAAGTTCTCATTGAAGGCGGGGCTGAAGCAGACAGCTTACTCCTTAATGATGGTACGCAGGATTATTTTTTTGGACAAAAATCCTTAACTCCGGGATACCTTATCGAAGCAAAACTTCCTTTCTCTGTGTTGGCAAATAAACGTGATAGCGGTACCCTAGACAGTCTTTTCGTTCCGGCAGAAGGAATGGAAATTCCTATTGATTTTTCAATTAATGATAATGATGGAAATCCGAATGATGACGGCGGTCGTGAAGGGATTCTCTGTTACTCTCCATTAAACAATGACAACGCTTATCAACATCCTTGGAGATGGCTGTGGACCTGGATTGGGAATAAAATGGTTGTTGATGACGTTAATGATGAAAACATGGTAAATGGTTTCAGCTTAGCTCAAAACTATCCTAATCCTTTTAATCCGTCAACAAAGATTTCTTATGCACTTCAAAATCCGGAATTGGTTTCGCTAAAAGTTTTTGATGTGCTTGGACGCGAAGTTGCAACATTGGTAAACCAATATCAATCGGTCGGAAACCATACCGTTAATTTTAATGCGGTTTCGCTTTCCAGTGGAATCTACTTCTATAAATTGGAAGCGGGCTCATTCAAGAGTATTAAGAAATTAGTGTTGTTGAAGTAACTAATGCTATGTAAACTCGATTCGTAATGATATGAGTTGACACAGAGAAAGTTACATTACGCAAAGCTTCAATCGGTTTCTTAATCTTAATCTTTTTCGTAATCTTAATCTCATCTAAAAACGAGTAAGATTACGATTAAGATGATTTTTCAGTAGCAAGTACGCAATGTGAGTTAGTAATTTTAATTTAGGAATTGTATGAAACGTATTTCATTTTTTTGTCTGGTTTTTATTTTCGCATTTAACTCTGTTTTCTATTCACAAGTTTCCACCCGCAAAGGCTGGTGGAAATTTGATGATGCTTCTAATCTGCTAAAAGCCGAACCGGGCTTTGGAAATGATTTACAGTTAGTTGGAACTCATCAAACAGTCAATGGACCGGGAGCCGGTAACGGCGCTGTAAAAATTGGAGTTGGCAGCTATTACAAAATGTATCATGGAATTGCAGCCAATGGCGGCGGAGCTTTTGTAAATGATTATTCAATTCAATTTGATTTTAGCGTCCCGGCGATCGATGGATGGAGATGTTTCTTTCAACTTACTCCCGCAAATAATAATGACGGCGATTGTTTTATCAACACCGCCGGAAATATTGGAACCGCAGCCACCGGATATTCACAATACGCAGTTAAAGCTAATGAATGGTACCGGTTTACCGTTTCGGTTAAAAACGGTGTACAGTATAATACCTATATTGATGGGCAGTTACTCCGTACTGGAACAGTCCAAAGTGTTGACGGACGTTTTTCCCTCGACAGTTTATTACTGGTTTTTGCCGATAATGATGGAGAAGATAAAGAAATAAATTGTGCGGAACTCGCGATTTGGGATCATGCTTTAACCGCTAATGAAATTGCTTCTCTTGGGGGATATGGTCATCAAGTTGCGGCTCCCGGAACAAAGCAAGTAATACTCGTTCCTTTTTTAAATGAACCGACAACAAACTCGATCTACGTTTGCTGGCACGATACGTCCGCAGCAAGTACAAGTGTTGAATATGGAACAACACTATCGTTGGGGCAAACCGTTAGCGGTACAAGTGAACTTATCGGAGTTCCTTATCGATGGCATTCGGTTAAACTATCCGGACTGCAATCAAACACCGAGTATTTTTATAAAGCGGTAAGCGGCAGCGGTTCATCGGCAGTTTATTCCTTTAGAACATTGCCGGATAGCAGTTCGAATGGAAAAATCAGATTCTTACTTTTAAGCGATACGCACAGCACCGATACAACAATGGCTGTCAAAGTAATCAAAGAAGCAAAAAAGAAAATTCAGCAGCTCTACGGAAACGATATTCAGAATCAAATTAACTTTGTACTGCATTCAGGTGATTTGGTTGTTGACGGCAATAATTTAATTCAATGGACGGATGAATTTTTCGCCCCGATGTCTGCAATTTCTCCTAACATACCGTTTATGACTGTTACGGGAAACCATGAAGCCGAAAGTCAGTATTACTATAGATATATGCACTATGACGAAGTTTCTCCCGTGCCGGCTGTTAGTGAAAGATTTTGGTCTTTCAAAGCGGCAAACACGTTGTTTATCGGGTTGAACACGAATGCAATCACAACCGTAGGAACACTGCAAAAAGTTCTTGTAGAGCAAATGCTTATTTCTGCGGAAGCCGATACTTCAATCGATTTTGTATTTGTTATCTCGCACCATATGGTTGTTACCGAATTATGGGGAGAAGGAATTACTTATGACGGCGGACCGAACTATATGAAGACACAGATCTATCCGCTTTTTAAAAAATATTCTAAAGTTGTTCAACATTCATATGGACATACGCACGGCTTCGAAAGAGGAACGGTTGAATCCGAAGCAGTAAACCCCCGCGGTGATTTTAGAATGGTTTGCGGCGGCGGCGGCGGCGGCGCAACCGATCGTTGGGGAGCTTTTAAGAATTCGGATTTCCCCGAAATTCAAATTACATACGATGATTATTTTTATCAGATTATTGAGATTGATCCTGCAAAACAAACATTCGAATCTTCAATGTACAGTTTAGGCAATGCAAGTAAGAGCAGAGATTCCGAATTGAGAGATCATTGGTATAGAAAAGCGAATCAACCTGCACCCGCTAATCCCGTTACGAGCGCTCCATCGGTTGATACTATTAATATTACTTTCAACACTTCACCGCTTAGCGGAAGTGATTCGTTGATGACCGTAAAAATTCAGGCTGCCGATAATGAAAACTTTACCGTTTCAACTATAGATACAATGGTGCATTGGACGGACATTTATGGCGGCGCAGATGCAAGTTTCAATGCGAAGGATTTAAATGCGGGAATTGATTTAACGAAATTGACGTTCAGCACTAAACGGTTTGATTCCAGCAAACAATATTACTACAGAGTAAAATACCGCGATCATAATTTGAAATGGTCGGGATGGTCAAACACCACTACATTCAATGTTAAAACCGATGTTAAAGATAATTCTATTCCAACGGTTTATGCTTTGCAGCAAAATTTCCCGAACCCGTTTAATCCCATAACGACTATTAATTATCAGCTTCCAAAAGAAAGCTTTGTTACAATAAGAGTATTTGATATTCTAGGAAATCAGGTAACCGAATTAGTGAATGGATATCAGAGTGCCGGAAATTATAAAGTTAGCTTTCCTGCAAACAACATGAAGTTGACCAGTGGAACTTATTTCTACCAATTACGAGCTGGTGATTTTATGTGTGTGAGGAAAATGTTATTGTTGAAATAATTAACCACAATGCACAAAGAATTCAGAAATTTTAGATAAAATTTTTATAAATACAAAATGGAGACATTTTTGTGAAGCGAATAGTTGTTTTACTTGCCGCGACAATTCTTTTGTGCAGCGCTACGGGGAATGCCAAAAAATATAAAGGCGGTGAATTACTTACTAAAGAGGCGTATCTATACGGACGGTTTGAAACCCGTTGCAAGCCGCCGCAGGGCTCCGGATTTCTGGCGACTTTGTTTACCTTCAATTTTGCGCTCCAATCCTCCGCGGAATGGAATGAGATCGCTTTTGATTTTCTTAGCCGGTACGATCATGATGTGCAGTTACTCACCATCGGTCCCGGGCAGGTTCTTCATAACAGTCATCAATGGGTTGATTTCGTTTCAAGCGATGATTTTCATGATTACGGTTTCGAATGGACGCCGCAGTACATCGCTTGGTTTATCGACGGCGTTGAAGTCTATCGTCGAACCCAGTCGGACATTGCCGGATTTATTTACCCCCAAAAAATCGGCATGGATATTTGGCAGCCATCCTACATCACGTGGTCCGGGCAGCTTGATGACCGTGTGTTACCGGTGTTTGCGTATTATGATTGGGCGAGTTACGCTGCATACACTCCCGGCACCGGTGACATGGGTACCGGCAATAATTTCACCCGGCAGTGGAAGGATGAATTCGATTCGTTGGATCAGAATCGCTGGGAAAAATTTACGGGTACCTTTGATGGCAACAATTGTGATTTTGTCCCTGAGAATGTTGTCTTGCATGATGGTGCAATGATTCTGTGTCTAACAAAAGAAAGTCTGCCGGGGTACGTCGATCAATCGCCGCCGGTGGTTTTATGGACGCGCGCTTTGGGGAATACTATTCAACTTGGCTTTTCCGAAGATGTGGAAAAAGCCAGCGCCGAAAATAAATCCAATTATATCAGCAGCGGATTGGCGATTATCAATGCAAACTTGTTGACGGACCAGCGCACCGTAATACTAACGGTTTCCGGTATGAATCCGGCAGTCAACTTTAATCTGATCGTGCTTCACATTAAGGACAACAGTATTAATCATAACATGATGGGCGCTCAGGTGGTTACCGTTGCTACGACTACGCCGTTGACTTTTCCGCTGCAAATCAATGTCGGCGGCAATGCGTTCGGTGATTATCTGGGTGATCAGCTCTGGAGCCCGAATCTCGAATATGGCCACCTGGACGGAAACGCCACCCAATGGCCGTCATCTGTTGATATTCATGGAGTAGAAAACGATACCGTTTATCTTTCCGACCTGGAGGACGTTGTCGAGTACCGAATTCGCGTCCCAAATGGAATCTATCGTGTGTCTCTGATGATCGCCGAAAACAAATTCATGGAGACCGGGGCGCGCATTTTTGATATTCTAGTCGAAGGAACGCGTCTCGTCAGTAATCTCGATTTGGTTGCCCGGGTTGGCTCGCAGACGGCGTACCAGATCATTGCAAATAACGTAACGGTTGCTGATGAAATGATCGATATTCATCTCAACAACCTCTGGAATTTATCATTATTAAACGGCATCGCGGTCGAACAGCTAAGCACCGGTGTGAACGAAGGGAGTTCGGACGCGGGGGCGATCCGGTTTCAGGTGCAGCAAAATTATCCAAATCCTTTTAATCCAAGCACTAAAATCAGTTGGCAGTCACCGGTTGGCAGTTGGCAAGTGCTTAAAGTTTTTGATATCCTTGGAAATGAAGTTGCAACACTTGTTGATGAAGAAAAAGAAGCCGGGTATCACTCAATAGATTTTAACGGAAGTGATCTGGCAAGTGGAATTTACTTTTACACTTTACGGGCAAATAATTTTGTTCAAAACCGTAAGATGATTTTACTAAAATAGTTCGTAAGGCAGCATCAAGCTGTAACAACTTGTATAGCAAAGTAGGATAGGAAAATAATTGAAAACAAAAATCAACGTTGTCGTAATAGGAAAAAGGTTTTAAAATGATTAGAAAAGCACTAAGCAAATGGCATATCGTTTCAATATTCGTCTTTTGTTCCATCTCGGAGTTGTTCGGAATTGTTACAATAAAAGCGGACAATCCAAATTTTCAGTACACCGGAAGAATTGACTTCTCGATCCCCGACCAACCTGCGCTGTTTTGGCCAGGGACATACATCCGGGCTAATTTTGAAGGTCCTTTACTCATCTTAATGTTAGATGATAAAACCGGTCAATCCTTATATGATGTTTTTATTGATGAAGATTATGAACACCCTCATCAAATTCATTGCCTGGCGGGGAGCAAAATCTATGTGGTAACTGGTTCGCTAACGGATACTGTTCACAGTCTTTTAATTTTTCGTCGTACTGAAGCTTCCACAGGGTCAACAAAGTTTTTAGGTATTCAAATAAACGATGGGAAAACTTTACTTCCACCACCGGTAAGGCCAAAACATAAAATATTATTTTACGGTGATTCTATTACCTGCGGGTATGGGAACGAAGCTCCCGATAACGGCGCAGATGATAATTTAACTCAAGAAAATAATTTTTTAGCATATGGAGCCGTAGCCTCTCGTTTGTTGGGTGTTGATTATCAGTGCATAGCTAAGAGTGGAATTGGTGTAATGATCAGTTGGTTTAATATGGTAATGTCGGACTATTATTATCGTCTCAATCCCGATAGTTCATCAAGTCATTGGGATTTTAACCAATACACTCCTGACGTAGTAGCAATAAACCTTTTTCAAAATGATAGCTGGCTTCTTGGTACACGGGATTCAGTTAAAATTAGTACAGCTTACGTAAATTTTATCAGGGAAATTCGATCTCATCATCCGGATGCTTTTATTGTTTGTTCTTTGGGCAGTATGGATGCAACGAGGGTTGGATCACCCTGGCCCGGCTATATCGAAGGTGCAGTTCAGTATATGAAAACTGTAGATAAAGATTCAAATATCGGAACATACTTTTTCCCGTTTGATCCAAGCTGGACAAAACACCCGCGTGTGCGTCATCATAAAGTGATGGGGCAAAATCTTGCTTCTTATATTAGCGAAAAGATGGGATGGACAACCGATGTTGAGAATTCTTTCAACGCACCAACCCCAAGTGATTTCGCGCTTTCGCAGAACTATCCGAATCCGTTTAATCCGGTAACGAATATAAATTATCAACTGCCGAAAGAATGTTTTGTATCGCTGAAAATTTATGATGTTCTTGGAAATGAAATTGCTTCATTAGTAAATGAAGAACAATCTGCCGGAAATCATAAAACAACTTTTGATGGAAGTCGAATTAGCAGTGGAGTTTATTTTTACAAACTCCAAGCCGGAGATTTTGTTCAAACAAAAAAACTGATCATGGTGAAATAGTTTTCCTTTTCTGTTAGTTAGTTGTGGTGCAAGCCTTTCCCCGGAAAGGCTTGTTGTTTGTAAGTAAGAGCCTACGTTTTTCCCAAGACGCTGCTTGGGAAAAAAGCTACCTGCCCAACTCATTGCCGGCAGAGAGGCAGGTAAAAAGGAAAAAATGAATAATGAATATCGAACAAGGAATTTTGAATGATGATCCGCCGCCGCGGATGAAATACATATTGCATTCACTTCGAAATTCATTATTCTTTGTTCAGTATTTGATATTTAATTATCGTTAACATGTTAGCGATAGCGATTCTCTAAGTGCCTTTATGTAACTCAAGTTGACCGCACTATTTGATAAACCGTTAAAACGGTTGAAATATGTGTCATATTATTTCATTAACACCTCGATTAATCGAGGTGTTAATGAAACAAAAGCTCAAATTGTTAACCGTTTTAATTTATCTTCCAAAGGAAGACGGTTTTAATTCTTTATTATTTTTGGGTGGTCAACTTTAGTTATGTAAATTGTTTTAAACTTTTAACTATTCACCAGAATGTAGAATACCAATCCTATTTCAAATTGTTTATTTTTAATTCAATAATTGAAAAATATTTGAGATGATGAATCTACTAACTACATTATGCAAAAGCTGTTTCTAAAAATATTAACAGCTCTCACCATTTTCACCTTTTGTAAAGTGGCCACTGCGCAATACCGTTCTTTTGCATTTGACCGGCTTACGATTGAAGACGGATTATCCAACAATTCAATTAACTGCATCTTACAGACAAGAGATGGGTTTTTATGGATCGCTACGAAAGACGGGCTTAACCGTTATGACGGACAATCATTCAAAATATTTAAAAATATTCCGCTGGATTCCACTTCGCTTCCTGAAAATTATGTGATGAGTTTATTAGAAAGTCGCAGCGGGACACTTTGGGTTGGTACCTGGGGCGGCGGGTTGTGCAAGTATAACGCAATGTACGAAACATTTACCCGGTGCGATTTACCCACTCCTTCCGATGATTATATCCAATGCCTATTTGAAGACAGCCGGAATAATCTTTGGTATGGAACTACAACCGGCGGTCTCAATAAACTGAATCGAAAAACGCATAGTATCATTTCTTATAACAAAATGCCCGGCTGTAAAATACAGTTTCCCTCCGATAATATTACATTTATTACTGAAGATGAAAAAGGATTTTTGTGGATCGGAACATGGAGTGACGGGCTAATCCAATTCAATCCCCGGGCAGAAACAGTTAAACAATTGACCCATAACCCGGAGGACATAAATTCAATAGCGAGCAACGGTGTTTGGCATATTTTGATTGATGATGAAAAGTTTCTTTGGCTTTCTACTTTTTCCGGAGTTGATTTACTCGATTTAACCACACATGAAATTATTCACCAACCAAATTTTTCCGTTGAAGAAAAAAAATTTCTGACAACAACAATAAGGCAAATGTTCAAAGACCATTTCGGTAAATTATGGATAGGAACATACGATTACAGCGGGTTGTTTTATTTTGATAAAAACGAGAAAAGAAAGCGCTTTGATAATAACGGTTTCAATGTTTTGCGAAATGAAGAAGACAATCCAAATTCCATCTCCTCAAACCGCATACGCTGGATGTACGAAGACCGGAAACATAATCTCTGGGTTGGAACGGAAGATGGGTTAAACAAACTTCCCGCAACGAAACCATTTTTACAATATAGACATTTCCCGGTACGCAATTCGAGTCTTGGCGGTAAAGTTGTCAGCAGTATTTATGAAGGGCATGATGATATTCTTTGGGTTGGCTTTGGCGGCGGCGGATTTGATAAGATCGATCTTAAAACCGACGTAATTGCTCATTATAATCATTATGCAAATGATAAGTTTAGCCTCTCTGATTGGGATGTAATAACCATTCATGAAGATAAGAACGGGATAATGTGGGTTGGTACAAGCCGCGGCGGGTTGAATCGCTTTAATCCGAAGACGGGAATATTTACGCATTATTTACATGATGCAAAAAATCCGCATAGCATAATTTCAAACTGGGTACAACAAATTTTGGAAACCTATGACGGTTTATTTCTTGTTGGAACAAATGACGGTTTGCAGGTTTTTGATCAAGAAAAAGAAACTTTTGCACCATATAATCCGGTGATAAGTAAGAATGCTGATTTATTGCCATCAAAACTTTCGGTAAACGCACTTTATGAAGATAGAGAAGAAAATCTTTGGATCGGAACCTGGCTTGATGGACTGTTTCGGTATTCTCCTAAGGAGCAAAAGCTCTATCATTACATGCCGGATGTGAGGGATCCCTTCAGTTTAGGTTCAAGTAAAGTAACAACGATCTTTGAAGATTCTAAAGGCTTTATTTGGATAGGAACGCATAGCGGCGGCTTGAATAAATTTGATAAAAAAACAAAAAAGTTTTATCATTTTTCCACTCATAACGGGCTGCCGAATGATGTGGTTTTTGGAGTGCTTGAAGACCGTAGCGGAAATTTGTGGGTAAGCACGTTAAATGGCTTGGCAAAGTTTAATCCTTCGTCACCTGTCTTCCGGGTCTATGATGCGTTTGACGGGCTTGTTCATAATCAATTTAATTGGCGGGCAAGCTGTAAAAGCAAATCGGGAAAAATGTATTTCGGCGGAACAAACGGATTTGTTTCATTCTTTCCTGATTCAATTAAAGTTGACACAACTCCGCCCCCTGTTGAATTTATTTCTTTTAGGGTTTTTGATAAAGAAGCTGTGCTGCCAAAGGCGCTCTCTTCAACAAAAGAAATTGTTCTAAACAACGATCAGAATTTTATTTCAATTGAATTTGCGGCATTAGACCTTACTCCAAATCAAAAGCATACTTTTGAATATATGTTAAAAGGGATTGATCCCGGGTGGGTTAATTCCGGCAGCCGCACAACTGCATTTTACACTGATCTTCAACACGGCAGATATACTTTTTTTGTTAAAGCAAGTAATGCCGATGATGTTTGGAGCAAACCAATTTCACTCTCAATTATTGTACTGCCGGCATGGTGGATGACATGGTGGTTTAGGCTGTTAGTAATCGTCGCTGTAATTCTTATCGGAATTTTCGTTTATGAATATCGTATCAATCAATTACTAAAAATTGAGCGCATCCGTTACAATATTGCCAGCGACTTACACGATGAAATTGGAAGCAATCTCAGCAGCATTAGCGTGGATGGTCAGATGTTGCTTCGCAGTACTTCCTTAAATAATATAGATCGAGAACTTTCTTTTGACATCAGCAAAACCGCGATGGAAACGATTGATGCGATGAGAGACATTATCTGGTTTATCAATCCTAAAAATGATGCAGGTGAAGATATTATTTTCAAAATGAAAGAGACGGCAGCCCGGTTGCTGGTTGGGATGGAGTGGTCATTCAATTTTTCTCACGGGATTCGTTTAGATCATTTCAGTCTTGACGAAAGACGAAATATTTTTTTGATCTACAAAGAAGTTTTAACAAATGTTGTCCGGCATGCAGAGGCAAAAAAATGTTCTGTTGATTTGATAAAAGAATCGAACATGCTGGATATTATTATTCAAGACAACGGTAAAGGTTTCGATGTGAAGAATGTTAAACAGAATTACGGACTCTTGAGCATTCAAAAACGGGCTGATAATATTAGCGCAAAGCTGGAATTAACAAGTGAAGTTGGAAAAGGAACCAGAGTACTTTTAAAGGTTCAAACAAAAAAGAAATAACCTATAACCTGAAATAGCCGGAGCCCAAAAGTTAGAGGTGAATGATTGAATGTTTGCATGATTGAATGAGAAGAAGTATTATTAACTCATCTTACGCAATTGTTATGTAAAAAAATTCTTAATCATAATCTTTTTCTTAATCCTACTCGTTTTGCTGTAATTAATGCAGATTCAGCCAAAGGCTGACAGGTAAGGAAAAGATTAAGAGTACGATTAAGAAGCCGATTCAATCTTTTGCGTAATATGAGTTATTAACTCTAAATTGAAGCCATTCATCCATCCATCTTCAATTATCCATTCATGCAAAGTTTTTTATAAATGAAATGTTCATACCATTTCACACAATTCACCACCCGCGGATTTTTGCTAACTGTATAATTTCCCGGGATCATTTTTTTATTGAAAAGAGAAATGCCACGAACGCGGTATAGTGAAAATAAAATCTATCAATTAATTTAATAGTGAATTCTCAATTGGAAAAAAGAAGAAATACGGAAAAGCAAACAATAAATATTTGGCTGGTTGAAGATAATCTTCGCTACCGGAAGTCGATGGCGGGAATGATTAATGCAACGGAAGGAATGCGCTGTTCTCATGCATTTCTTTCGTGCGAAGAAGCGCTCCCCGTATTTTCAAAAGAAGATTTACCCGATGTGATTTTATTGGATATCGGGTTACCGGGGATGAGCGGAATTCAGGGGATTGAGAAATTTAAAGAACTTTCCCCCTCAACACTTGTTGTTATTCTTACGGTATATGATGATAACGATAAAGTGTTTAACGCATTATGCGCGGGCGCGTCCGGCTATTTATTAAAAGACTCCCCGCCGGAAAAAGTTATTGAAGCGATTAAGGAAGTTCTTGCAGGCGGCGCTCCAATGAATATGCAGATAGCTCATAAAGTACTCGGAATGTTTGCGCAGTTCAAACCGAAAAAAGCAAATTATGGTTTGTCCGAGCGAGAAAAGGAAATTCTGCAGTATATGGTCTCCGGGCTAACGAAACAACAAATTGCGGATAAATTATTTCTCAGTTTTCACACGGTTAATACGCATTTGAAAAACATTTACACCAAACTTCATGTGAACACCCGCTCCGGCGCGGTTTCAAAAGTGTATGAAGAACATTTACTGTAACGTTTTTGACGATCATTTTTATAAAGCAAAAAATATAATTAGGAGTTCCGGTCATTCATGAAAAAATATATTAACACATTTTGCGGCACACTGTTCATGGTTTTCGTAATCGCCGCGAATGCATTCCCACAGTCCGTTAGAGTAATGACCTTCAACATAAGACTTGATATTTCCAGTGATGGGGCAAATGTTTGGAATAATCGGAAAGCTAATCTTGTAAGTATGATAAAGTTTCATAAAGCGGATATCATCGGTCTTCAAGAAGCGCAAAAACATCAGATCGATTATATCCAGCAGTCTTTGCCGGAGTATCGCTGGTTTGGAGTTGGGCGTGATGATGGAAAAGAAAAGGGAGAGTTTACCGCTGTTTTTTACCGGAAAGATCGGTTTGATACGTTAGAAACTTCCACGTTTTGGTGTTCTGAAACTCCGGAACATCCGGGGTTGGGATGGGATGCAGCTTACCAGAGAATTACTACTTTTGGAAAGTTTAAAGATAAATCGACCGAAAAAACATTTTATTTTTTTAATACTCATCTGGATAATGAAGGAGAAATAGCCCGGCTGGAGAGCGCGAAACTCATCAAGAAAAAAATGGAAACTATCTGCGGAAATTTACCCGTTATTTTTACAGGTGATTTCAATTCTTTTCCTGATTCACCTCCTTACAAAGTAATTGTTTCGCTATCTGATACCACTTCTTCTTTAGAACTTTTTGACTCACACTCAATTACAAAAAGTAAACCGCATGGACCAAGCGGGACGTTTACAGGCTTCGACCTTAACGCTACCCCAAAAGAACCGATTGATTTTATTTTTGTGAAAAAAGGAATAACGGTTCTTTCGCATGGAACCCTTTCAGACTCTTTTGACGGCTATCTTCCTTCGGATCATTATCCGGTGCTGGCGGAGATCATTTTTTAAGCCGTTTATTTTAATGTTCTTCAGTTACAAAGTTTAAGAGTTTTTCCCTTTCTAACAACTCTATCGTTCAAGATACCACGAACGTGCTATTGCCATACTAAACGCAATAATCTAATTTTCTCATGCTATAATAGCAAAAGATTAAAAGAATTTTAATATCCGTTAATGCGGATATTATACATGGTTGTAATTAATATTAAAAGGAGAAAAATTATGAAAAAATGGTTTCAAGTAAGCCTGGCTGTTTGTGCTTTTTTATTTAGCATAAATACTTTTGGCGGTGTTAAAGTTATTGCTCACAGGGGAGGCTCATATCTGGCTCCTGAAAATACGGCGGCGGCATTCAGGAAGGCTGCTGAGTTAAAGGCTGATTATTTTGAACTGGATATTCAAACTTCGATTGACGACTCGTTAATGATAATGCATGACGCCACCATTGATAGAACCACAAACAGCTCCGGAACTTTAAGTTCGAAGAGCTATCAGTTACTGCGTATATTAGATGCCGGCAGTAAGTTTAGCGCTGCCTTTGCAGGAGAGAAAATCCCTACTTTTTCCGAAGCCCTTAGCATCGCTAAAAATGATCCTAACAACATTGGGATAGTCGCTGAAATTAAAGCAGTCAATTCCACTATTGTTGGTAAAGTTGTAAAGATGATTCAAGACTACGGTATGCAATCAAGAGTTATTATCTCAAGCTTTTCACTTACCCAAATCACCGAAGCAAAAACGTTAGACCCTACAATAAGAGTTCAACTTTTTGCTACCATCACAAATAGTCTTATTGATCAAGTTGCTGCGATTGGCGGCGAATGGGTTGGCAGCGGCGGAACAACCACCCAAGCGCTTATCGATTACGCGCATTCAAAAAATGTTCTTTACAATGCATGGACGATTAATAGCGCCGCTCAAATGCTTCCGTTGATTAAAACTACGGTTGTAGATGGAATTACAACCGATGCCCCTGATGTCTTAATCGCGCTTGCCGATACTTCAGGACCTACTGATGTTGTCGTAAATTCTGCGATAGCAAATGGAACAGTTATTACTTTAACATGGCAGCCTGCCGAGGACACGCAAAGCGGTGTTTCCGGTTATTTAGTTTATCGAGATGTTTCTCCCTCTCCGGTTACTCTTTATGCTACGCTGGGAAATGTAACTGAATTTGTTGATCAGACTTTTACCGAAGCTCAAGCTTATTACTATCGAGTAAAAGCAAAAAATCCTGCCGGAATAACAAGCGTAAACTACAGCAATGAAGTTACCGCTACGACAGGTAGTGATGTTACAAAACCTTTAGTTGCTTTCGTCTCCTCAAGTGGAGATACCTCCACGGTTGTTGTTGAATTCAACGAAAGAGTTGATCAAGTAACGGCTGAAACAAAAACGAATTATACTATTAACAAATCAGTTGTTGTTTTAGGCGCTAAGTTAGCGTTAGATCAAAAACAAGTAATTCTTTCTACTACACAGATGGCTGATACCACCTATACGATCACTGTAAAAAATGTTAAAGACAAAGCCATTACACCAAACGCAATGGTCACAAGTTCAACTATTTTTATGCATAAGAATATGTCACCCAATATTGTTGCCAGCTATAAGTTAGATGAAACAGTAGTTGTTGGTGCAGATACTCTTATTTATGATGCATCAGCAAACGCAAATAATGGTGTTGTATTGAATGGACCGGTTGTTGCCGAAGGATTGCTCGGCAACGCGCTACAGTTTGATGGCGTTGATGACTTTGTTCAATTTCAAACAACTCCTTCATTTGATCTGCCCAGTGGATTAGTTTCTATTTCTTTATGGACGAAATTAGCCTATCTACCCGCAGAATTACCTGCAGCCTACGGCGCTTTGTTTGACTCCGAAACTGATAATTACGTTCTCTATGAAGATAGGGGAAATAATCAATTAAGATTTAAAGTCTCTACTACAGGCGGCGCAGCGCGTCCCGGTATTGCGGCTGCCGATTTAAAAACCGGCGAATGGATTCATGTTGTTGGTGTTTATGACGGCGCCAATGCGAGTATCTATTTGAATGGAGTATTTAAAAATTCACTTCCGGTTACAGGGACAGTAAAGACCGGTCAAGTGGCAACATTGGGAAAAAGCGGCACAGCCGCGCCTACATTCTTCAAAGGAAGCATGGACAATGTTCAAGTTTTTAATAGAGCGTTGACTGCTCAAGAAGTAGCAGATATGTATGCTAAAACTAAAACAATGGGAGTAAGCCCTAATCCTTCAGATGTTATTTTGAACGCTCCTGTGGCAAACGAAACTGATGTAGCCCTGAGTTGGACTCCTGCTATTACCTACGAAAGCACTCTGATGGGTTATGAAATCTACAGAGATGCAACTCCTGATGCAACAACACTTGTTGCGACGGTTGCCGGTAATAAAACTGAATATACCGATGCAACAAATAAAGAGAATCAAACTTTCTATTACAGAGTTAGGGCGAAAAATTCCGTTGCGTTAAAAAGCCTTAATTATAGTAATGAAGTTTCTGCTGCTACAACAACAGACGCAAAGTCCCCATACGTTGCTTATTTAACAGCTCAGGAAAAAGATACTAAAGTTGTGGTTGAATTCAGCGAATTGGTTGATCAAACCACTGCAGAAAATGCAGCTAATTATCAGTTTGATCTTACTACTACCGCTACATCCGCAAAATTAGCTTTAGACGGGAAAACGGTTATTCTTAAGACCACTCCTCTATCAGAAGCAGTTCATATGTTAACAGTAAATAATGTTAAAGATAAAGCTGCTTCAGCAAACACTATCGTAACTAATAGTTCTTACGAGTTTTCTGTAGCAAATTTGTCATCAGATATTATTGCCTATTATTCTATGGACGGTACCCGTGTTGATACTTTGGTCGATGCGACCGTAAATGGTAATAATGGTATTTTCATGAGTACTACGGCGGTGGCTCCGGGATTTTCCGGTAACTCTCTAAGTTTTAACGGTGTTGATGATTACGTTCAGTTTTCGCAATCACCATCCTTTGATATTCCCGGCGGATTGGTTTCTGTTTCGATATGGACAAAGTTAGAGTATCTACCGACAGAAATGCTTTTGGGAACTGGTCCTTTGTTTGATTCCCATGGCGATGAGTATGTTATGTACGAGGATAAGGGAAATAAAGAACTTAGATTTAAAGCTGTTAACTCAACAAACGGCGCTGCCCGTCCGGGTATTCCGCAGGCTGACTTAATAACGGGTCAATGGATTAATGCTGTTGGCGTTTTTGATGGCACTAACGCAATGATCTATTTGAATGGAGTGAAGAAAGGTTCACTTCCTCTTACCGGAACAGTAAAAACCGGTCAAGTTGCTATGTTAGGAAGAAGCGCTGTCTCAGGAACAACCTCATTCTTTAAAGGATGTATTGATAACGTTGCTGTGTATAACAAAGCGCTTTCTCAAGCCGAAGTTGAAGCGCAATATGCGAATCACAAAATCGTGGCAAAAAGTGTCCCTGTTCCGGTTGAATTAACCGCCTTTAGTGCAGAAGCTATTCAAAACAAAGTTAGTGTAAGGTGGGAAACCGCTACCGAAAAAAATAATTTAGGATTTGAAATTCAGAGAAGCAGCGATAAACAAAATTTTGCTAAGATCGGTTTTGTTACCGGTGCAGGAACCACAGTTGAAAAACATAGTTATGTTTTTACTGATAACACACCTGCAGCCGGAAAGAACTATTACCGTCTGAAACAAATTGATGTTGATGGCTCGGTTAATTATTCTCAAATTGTTGAATCGGGAAAGATTATTCCCCGGGAATTTGATTTATCACAAAATTACCCGAATCCGTTTAATCCTGAAACCAAATTAAGCTATCAGTTACCGATAACCGGTAAAGTTTCTCTTAAAGTGTTTGACATTATTGGAAGAGAAGTTGCTACATTGGTAGACGAAGTAAAAGAAGCAGGCACGTATGATGTTTCTTTCAATGGCAAAGGTTTTGCAAGCGGCGCATATTTCTACCGGTTCCAATCAGGGAATTTTGTTAAAATCAAAAAGATGATTTTGCTCAAGTAAAATTTCTTTCACATATTGTTTTGAGGAAAACCCACCCGGATTTTCCACAAAAGGGAAGTGCTGTTTTGTTAATTTATCCGCAAGGCGGAACTAAACAGCACTTGCCTCATTTCTTTCAAAATATTTTGAACTGTTCCGGATTTACTTTTCCTAAAATGGACAAACCAGAACCCCAAATGAATAATGAATATCGAACAAGGAATGTCGAATATCGAAGAAGAAAACTTCATTATTCCTTGTTTAATATTCGATATTAAAATTCGTGAATTATATTCTGCCAATCCGCTACGGCGGAGTACAAGAATTTTAGTGTTAAAGTACTGCTACTTTATAAGAAACGATTAAGTGTTTTTGCGATTGATCTCCGGAACTGTAAAATAAAAGATCGAACCTTTTTCTTCTTCGCTTTCGACCCAAATATTTCCCCCATTTTTTTTAACAAACTCTTTACAGAGCAGTAATCCCAATCCGGTGCTTGGTTCATCTTCTGTACCTTTTGAACTAACTTTTTCTTCCATCTTGAACAGCCGTTTTACATTCTTTTCAGCCATCCCAACGCCGGTATCTTGCACGGAAACTTCAATCATTGCATTTTCAATCTTTTTGCAGCGTACAATAATTTTTCCGCCTCGATTAGTGAATTTTACTGCATTAGATAAAAGATTTCTGAGAACGGTATTTATCATTCTTTCATCTGCGTTAACTTTAAGGGATCCGGGTATTTCATTCGAAATAGTAATTCCTTTTTGTACAGCTCTTTGGTTAATAATCTCAATATTTTGTAAAGCGAAAGTAGATAAATTAAGTTCTTTGGGAGTAAAACTTATTGCACCTCTTTGCATTTGCGCCCATTCCAACAAATTATCCAAAAGTTTATAAAGAATACGGGCGGATTCATTTAGCGCTTTGCTATTTTCAGCAAATTCAGCCAGCGAAAATTTTTCTGTTTTATCAGCCATTAGTTCAGTCATATTTAAGAAACCTTGAAAAGGACTTTTTAAATCGTGGGCAATAATTGAAAAGAATTTGTCCTTTTCGGAATTAGTACGCTGGAGCTGTTCATTCTTTAATTTGATTTCAGTTTCCGCTTGTTTGCGTTTGATAATAGCTGAGAAGACATCAGCGGTTGAGCGTAAAAAACTCACTTCGAGAGAATTATACGGATGCCCTTCTGACAGATAAACGACAATAACACCAAGCAATTCCTCATCAGAAATAATTGGTATGTTATAATGTCCATGTGGCTTTATACCGTCATATCGATTATCATGTCGTTCATCAAGGCAGTCGGCGTATTGAATTTCACCGGTTAAGGCAGCACGCCCGCACAAACAATGCCCAAAGGGAACAAATGCGCACATAGTTTGCAATGCCGGAGCCAGATTAATATTGCACTCCAACACCAGCTCCTTATTTTTATTGTTAACAAGAAAAATAGCCCCCATTTGTTTTAGTCCCAGAAAATGGGTCGAAAGAATTATCTGCAACCCTTTTTCAAGGTTTTGCCCGAGCGTAGTATCTTCTGCCAGAAGACCCGAGAGATTGTTCAGCTTTTCTAAAATCTCTCTTTGTTTTTCTTGTTCTGCTTCCATTTCTGCTTCTGCTTTTTTGCGCTCGGTGATGTCCATTGATATTCCTACAACACCAAATATCTCACCGGAATTATTAACAAAGGGGATTTTACTTGTATTTATCCATCTTTGTTCGGTTGCTGTTTCCCATTTTTCTTCGATATTCAATTTTGCGTTACCGGATTTTATAACTTCAAGATCATCCTGATAATATTTTTCAGCGACCTCTTTCGTATGAAGTTCAGAAATGTTCACATTTTCTAATTCTACTTTAGTTTTCCCATATGCATCGGCAACATATTTGTTAACTCGAACATAATTATTTTTTTTGTCTTTATAAAACACCAGCCCGGGGATATGGTCTAATATTGATTCAAGTTGATTAGATACATTTTTATAGCGCCCCTCACTTTCGCGCAATTCTTCTTCCGCCAGCTTTACAATATTTACCTCCTCTTCCAATTGAGATATAAGGCGTTTAATTCTGTTTGCCATTTCATTAAAGCTTCTTCCTAATACACCAATTTCATCAGTGGATTTAATATCAATGTCCGTATCCAGATTCCCTTTTCTGAAACTGTCTGTTTGTTGTGTTAGTTTCGTTATGGGGTTTGCTATAGAACGAGAATAGAGAAAACCGAATAACACACTGAGGAGAAGAGTCAGCCCGCTAAAAACAATGATGTTTATTAATGAAGATGAGATTGAGGAAACTAATTGAGCTCTCTCTTTATTTAAGGTTTCATTCGTACGATCAAGAGTGTGATTCACCGCTCCAAGAAAACCCATTTCACTAACTTCCATTTCTTCTTTTTTCTCTAACGCTTCGGTTCCCGATATTTTTTGTTTTTTCATTTCTATGAATTCGAGGGCGATAGTGTGTACCCTACTACCCCAATCTCTGATTTCATTTGAGTTTTCGATTAATTCCGGAAATGATTTTTTTACTAAGTGTTCATATTGAGAGAAAGCTTTATGACATTGATTACATGATTGTTGCATCAGGTCGTTTTCATGTTCTATAGGTGCGCTTGGAGTTGTATTTTTGCTTTCTGCCTGTATATATGCATATTCTGAGGCAGAGGAGATAAGCCTTAGACAGGCAAACTTCATATTCTCAAGCGATTGAACAAGAGGTTGAGAAGTAGAAACAAGATTATAATCTTTTTCGATGTGCAGAATTGTACTTAAGCCAAGATAACCTACTACACCAACAAATAGAGAAATAAGAACAAACCCAACCGTTAGCTTATAACGAATTTTAGAATTTAGTATCTTAAATATTTTCATAGTGTGTTAATGTTTTATAATTCTAGTTGATATTGAAAAATAATTCTGAAGTTAGACCTCCGGTTATTAAGACGCAACGGTACGGCAAGGGCGATACAATCTTCATCGTTCAGATTATATTTTATACCGGGTGAAACAAACAATTCATTCCGCTCCATTGTTAACCAGGAACTGCTCAATTCGGCAAGAACATCTACTTTTTCCCCAAAGATAGGATATGAAAATGCAATATTAAAATCTGTTCTATAGTTTTTTTCTCCACCGGAAACAGGAAATTCTGTTGATCTGGCAATGTTCCCTTGAACACACAATTGTCCAAAGTCCTTAAGAAATGCGATATAGGGTGAAAGTTCGAAAGCACGTTCTTCAGTCTCTTCGCTTAAACTGTTTGTTGGAAATCCGACTTCGAGACCAAACACAACTGCGGGGATAGTGTGGCTTTGATTTATAAGGAGCCATTTTACACTTGTAGATATTGACCCCAAACCATATTCAACCTTATCCACTTTACTGTAATTTAACGGCAGACTTATCTCACCGCCAAGGTTCTCGAAAATGCCGAAAAATAGTTGAACTTGTGGAAGCGCGGCATTAATTACTTCATCATTTTTAAAGTAATCAAAAATAAATCTAAGATCCCACTCACCAACTTCATTCGGAAGTGTTTCTTCAGTAAGGATGGGTTCAATTGATTTATTTAGTCGTTCAACTTCTGTAGAATCTCTAAATCTATCATCCGGTAAGTATGTTGAAATGTCATTTAGCGGTTGTTGAGTGAAAATCAATTTTTCCCCGGAAACGTATTTTGCATGCAATAATAAAATCACAACTACATAAAGCAAATATATTTTCTTCATAAAATATTCTCCTAACCAGCACTCTTTGGAACTGTAAAATAAAATGTACTGCCAACATTTTGTTGACTTTCCACCCGGATTTTCCCGCCATTTTTTTCTACAAATTCTTTGCAGAGCAGTAAACCCAATCCCGTGCTTGGTTCACCTTCTGTACCTTTTGAGCTAACTTTTTCTTCCATCTTGAACAGCCGTTTTACATCCTTTTCTGGCATTCCAACGCCGGTATCTTGCACGGAAACTTCAATCATTTCATTTTCAGTCTTTTTAGTATGAACAATAATTTTTCCATCACTTCTTGTAAATTTAACTGCATTAGATAAAAAATTTCTGAGGACAGTATTAATCATTTTTTCATCCGCACAAATTTCTTGAGTCTCATCAACTTCATTTATTATGGTAACGCCTTTTTGTAAGGCTCTTTGATTGATAGTATTAATACTGAACGAAACAGCTTTAGACAATAAAAACTTTTCGGGTGTAAAGCTTAGTGTGCCTTTTTGCATCAGCGCCCACTCTAATAAATTTTCGAGTAATTTGTAAACGGTCGAAGCGGATTCATGTATGGCTTTGCTGAAATCCGATAATTCCAGTTTAGAAAAATCTTCTATCCCTTCAGCCATCATCCCGGTCAAAGTTAAAAATCCGCTGAATGGACTTCTTAAATCGTGCGCAATAATTGAAAAGAATTTGTCCTTTTCGGAATTAGTACGCTGGAGTTGTTCATTCTTTAATTTGATTTCAGTTTCCGCTTGTTTGCGTTTGATAATAGCTGAGAAGACATCAGCGGTCGAGCGTAAAAAACTCACTTCGAGAGAATTATACAGATGCCCTTCTGACAGATAAACGACAATAACGCCAAGCAATTCGTTATCAGAAATTATAGGAATATTGTAATGACCATGCGGCTTTATTCCCGCGTATTGAATATCGTGCCGCTCATCAAGGCAATCCGCGTATTGAATTTCACCGGTTATGGCTGCGCGTCCGCAGAGACAATATCCAAAAGGAACAAGCGCACACATTGTTTGCAGTGTTGGATCCAGGTAAAAATTGCAAGTCAATACCAACTCCTTCTTTTTAATGTTAACAAGAAAGACGGCGCCCATTTGTTTTAAACGCAAGAAGGATGTTGAAAGGATTATCTTCAAACCTTCGTCAAGACTTTGTTCAAGTGTCATGTCTTCAGCTAAGAGGCTCGAGAGAGCATTCAGTTTTTCTAAAATTTCTTTCTGTTTAGTTCGTTCCAGTTCTATTTGCTTACGTTCCGTAATATCTCGAATGACGACAGTGAAAAATTTTTCTTTCGAGGTTTCCCATTCCGCTAATGATAATTCTAATGCAAAAACATCTCCATTCTTACGCACTCCTTGCAACTCCATTGGTTCCCAGACAATTTGTTGATCACCCTTCGATTTAAATCGTTCTTTGCTGTTGCTAAATTGTTCGAGGTACCCGGGTGGAATTATTAAATCCAACGGCTGTCCAATTCTTTCGGTTTCAGAATAGCCAAATATTTTTTCCGCACCCTTGTTCCATCCTAATATTGTAGCTTTTTTGTTGGCGATAACGATTGCATCATTTGCTGTTTCAGTTACGGAACGAAATTTTTCTTCACTCGAGCGGAGCGCTTCTTCAGCAAGTTTTCGCTCTGTAATATCTCGAAACGTAACGACCGCACCGGAAATTTTTCCGGCTTCTAAAATTGGTGTTGTGCTAAAATCAACCATAAAACCAGAGCCGTCTTTCCGCCAGAAATATTCTTCGCCGGAATGTGCAATTCCCTCGTGGAGCGTTTCATAAATGTGGCATTCTTCTCCAGGATAAGGTTCACCATTTGGGCGGTTATAGTGCCATAAAGTATGGCTATGCTTTCCGATCAATTCCTCAATTTTGTAACCAAGCAATTTTGCCGCCATCGGATTTACAAAGGTGTGGTTGCCGTTTAGGTCAAGACCAAAAATACCTTCTCCGGCGCTTTCCAAAATTAAATTAAATGCTTGTTGACCGCGAAGTTTCGCTGCTTCTGTTTCAGCCTTTGTTTTTAACCGGTTACTGCGTAAATGAGAAAAGGAAAAACCGATGAGTATAAGTGAGATGACCGCAATAAGCGCTAAAGTTTGGATGTTGTTTTTATCAACAAAATTTGTAACCTCATCAAGAGGAGTATTGACAACAACTTCCCATGAAATATTTTTGAAGTTGAGTGCAACAAAACTCGATAACTTTTTAGGTTTCTCTTTAAGTCGATATTCAGTTGAGCCGGTAGCTTTAGTAAGAATTGTTTCAACATACTTAAACGAATCATGGCATCCGAGGCATGATTTATCTTGCTGATGCACATTAAACGAAATCATTTCCGGATGTTCAGCTTGATAGAGAACCGTACCGTCATTATCTAAAATCCATGCCTTCTCTTTGCTGTTATGTGAACTATCCGGGTGGAAAAATGATGCGAGAATTTCTTCTAAATCTACAACGGCAGATACAATCCCGACGAATTTATCGGAAGAAATTTTGTTAGGTAAATTTGTTATACTTGCTGCAACCGGAATAGATTCACCATAGATAGGCGCAACGATCATAACTTGAAATGTTGAGTTTTTGTTAGACCTTGGAAACGTGAACGGTATCTTTGAGGTAATAAATTGTTTCCCTTTATTTTCTCTCTGTACAGCCCATATAAAAAAATTACTCTCGTCTTGTTTAACAAAAACAATGTCCTTCGTAGTCGAGTAAATAATCTTTCCTTTTTCATCAAATACGCTGATTGATTTTACATGATCTTTTTTCATATACTCAAAATATTCTTGTATAGCATCAGCCGCCGCATCCGTTGTTTTGTTTTTCAAAACGGTTAATGAAGAAAGAATCTCAACTGCACGTGATTCGCCCTGTAGGCATGATTCAATCTCTTTGGATAATTGATGTGCGGTAAAAAGTTGTCGCGATTGAAACTTCTCGACGACTTCCTTCTTCGCAGAATTTTGAAATCCAACCAGCAGAAAAATGGTAACTGTTAAAATAAAAATGGTAAGCGTAATAGTGAGTTTTGATTTCATAATATTTTGGTTTTATGATTTGATGGAATATAGATAAAAAAAATAATACTTCAATTAGTTCCGGTAGATTTTTTTTGGATTTATTTTAACACATTAGAAATGTCAGGGTGGAAACTTGGTAGAAATGTTATGTTCAAATAGACGTTAAACAACAGCAGAAATCAGAAGCGGTAATGCCAATTGCAGACTCAGGTGGTTTGTAAATTGTAAAAAGAAGGCGGAAAACTAATCGTAGAAACGCTAATCTCTCAATTAATTTTCTAATCAGCAACCAATTTATAGAAAACGGAGCGGAGTTCTTAACAACATTTTAACTTATTGGAATTTATTAAATTAATAAGCAGGATTTATTATTCTAATAAATAAAAGTTACTATCGAAGAGAAAAAGTCTGCAAAACCGGTAAAATTCTTCTCTTTTAACAGGAAAACAGTTGGCATCTTTTGTGCAACGCTGCAAAATCTTATAAGGAAAGTTTTAACGGTGTCATTTTCAATTTTCGATAGTTTAATCTTGGCAGCCTACCTAACGGTAGTTTTAAGCATTGGATTTTTCTACTCCAGGAAAAAAGAAAAAACCACGGAAGATTATTTTTTAGCCGGCAGAAATAGCGGATGGGTAGCGGTAGGATTGTCCATCTTCGCCACAAATATTTCCAGTGAACATTTCATCGGTTTAGCGGGCGCAGGCGCTTCGAGAGGATTTGCCGTTGCCCAATTTGAGCTTATGGCAATATTCATTTTAATAATACTTGGTTGGTTTATTGCACCGATTTTGTTAAAAAGCGGCGTTCAAACGATGCCGGAATTCCTTGAAAAAAGATTTGACCGCAGAAGCCGAAAGGTTTTCGCGGTAATTTCAATTGTAACGTATCTTTTCACCAAAATTACCGTCACGCTTTTTGCCGGCGGACTTTTATTTACAAAGATATTCGGCATAAACATTTATACATCGGCAATTATTATAGTGTTAATTACAGGTTTATACAGCGTAACCGGCGGAGCCACCGCAATAGTTAAAACTCATTACATCCAGGCGATCCTTATGATTCTGGGCGCCGTTACATTAACACTTTTCGGTTTGCATGAAGTCGGCGGATTTTCAGCGTTGCAGGCAAAATTGCCTGCTGATTTCTTTTCAATGTTCAAAGGAGTTTCAGACCCGGATTATCCCTGGACAGGAATTATTTTTGGCGCACCGATAATTGCTTTCTGGTATTGGTGTACGGATCAATTTATTGTGCAGCGACTGCTTAGCGCAAAGAATATTGAAAATGCCAGACGAGGTTCATTGTTAGCTGCTTTCCTAAAGATCACTCCCATTTTTATTTTAGTATTACCCGGATTAATTTCCGCAGTCCTTTATCCCGATGCAAAAGGAGACGACGCTTATCCCGCATTGATAACGAGCAATTTATTACCGGTTGGTGTAAAAGGTTTTGTTGTAGCCGGTTTACTTGCGGCGATTATGTCTTCACTTGCCAGCGCATTTAACAGTTCATCGGCAATTTTCACAAATGATTATTACAAACCGAGAAATCCCGAATCCTCTGAAAGAAAGTTGGTTCTAATTGGAAGATTAGCTACTATGGTTACCGTTGTTGGAGCAATTCTGATGGTATCATTTGTTAAATTGATCAGTTCACAAGTTTATTTGTTTTTGCAGAGTGTGCAGGCTTTTATAAGTCCGCCCATAACGGCAGTTTTTATCTTCGGGTTGCTCTTCAAACGGATTACAGGTAGAGCCGCAATTTGGACATTGATTATTGGTGAAATTATTGGAATATTTCGCCTTACAACTCAACTTCTTGTGCAAATGAATATGACGACTTCGCCGTTGATAATAAATTTTGTGTCGATCAATTTTTTGCATTTTGCAATACTCCTGTTTTTATTCTGCTCGGTTCTGATTTTAGTATTGAGTTTTGCTTTTAAAGCTGAAAAAAAAGAAATTTCTCGAGTCTCTTTTTTATTTCCCGATACGTTTAGAGAAATTAAATTTAATTTAAATCATTTGGGTTCGGTTAGCAGAGACAGATCAAACATCGTAATATCAGCATTTATTTTGCTGCTTATTATCGGTTTGTGGAGCCTATGGAATTAAAATGAAACGCTTTAATTTAGATATATTTTTTTTGTCCAATAAAATAGATCACAGCACTAAACACATAACAACTAACTAACAAAGGAGAAAAGTCATGAAAAAACTTTTCATTTTCATTCTGCTGATGGGCTTGATTCAAGTATCACAAGCTCAAAAGTTAATCCAAAGTTTCGACAATGCGGTTGGACCATTCTTTCTGGATCCACCTGTATTGAATGATAACTTTTACACAAATGGTCCCGGTTCTTATTGCCTTTTAGCTAACGATACCTCTCATGTTGAAGGTACCGGCTCAATGAAGATTGATTACCATGTCCAAGCTTCAGATGGATGGGGCGGATACGTTGTAAGAACTACTTATACGCCTGGCGCAACAGATGCATTGCCTTACATGGATTTGTCTGGCGGAACTCATTTACGACTTCGCTATAAAGTTCCTAATCCTGCTCTTATGACTGCAGCAGGAGCTACCACGATGGAATTAAAGATGGCTGAAATTGATGCTGCCGGTCTCAGAGATCTTTGGCTGCACAAAATTAATATCGATTTTGCTGATGCAACAGGCGAATGGATTGATGTAGACATACCGCTTGAACTTAATGCCGATAACTCAAAAGGGTTCGTTTGGCAATTGGGAGAGGGTGATAAAGAATTGCAACTTGAAAATATTAAAGGTTTTGAATTTGCGTTAGTATACGCAACTACCGGTGGTGATACTGCTATTAGTTCTACCGGATCAGTTTTATGGGATAATTTAACCCTTGAAGGAAAAAAATCTGTCCCTACTGTTTTCTTTGCCGGAAAAGCATTACCTAACGCTCTTGGTGTACCATGGGCTTGGGGGAATTCAACAATTGAAATGGTGCAAGGGGCAGGAAAAGTTCCTGAATTAAATGCACTGAAATGGGTGCAAGGATATAATCCAGATTGGGGATTAGATGCCGGATATACCGGATGGGGCTGTAGTATTTCTCCCGCATTTGATATGTCATGGTCTTGGGATATTGACACTTTGAAATTTTGGATGAAAAGCGAAGACGGTGTTGATACAATACGCGTACAACTAGAAGGCGGCGGCGGAAAAGTTGGTGCTTTAGTTAAACCTATTTCTGACAATCAATGGCACCAATATTTTGTTGCCCTCAAAGACTTGATCCCTCAAGATAATACAACTGGTTTTACTAATGCCAGTGTTGGGGTTTTCGGGATTATGGCACAAAACAATGGTATTACTGGAAAAGTAATTTATGTAAGCGAAATTTGGACAGGTAATCCAAAGATTGATGTTGTTGCTCCAAAAGCGGTTACAGGACTCAGCGTTGTTCCGGGTACATATTCAAACTTAGTTACCTGGACAGACGTTCCCAATGAAACCGGTGAAGCTTATGATGTTTATTATTCAGACAAACCGATTAGCGATATCGCTAATGCAAAACTTCTTAAAGGAAGTGTCGCGGAAAATACTCAAATTGTTGAGCAAATTCTTAAAACTCCAAATACAGATCAACCATTGACTTATTATTACGCAATCGTTTGTAAGGATGCTTTTGTTAATTTTTCTCCTCCGGCATTCTATAACACTCCAACAACAAATAACGGAAAAGGTGTTCCTACAATTGCTAAAACTGCTCCGGCTAATTTTGCTGCCGATGGTGATCTCTCTGAATGGACTGCTGCCGCCGTTCCTGAAATCAGAATTATCCGTTCTGAAGGAACAGGTTTTGACGCTCCGAGCGGTTTACACGACGGAGATGCAGATTATAGCATTATAGCCTATTTAGCGGTAGATGCAGATTATCTTTATGTTGCCGGTGATGTTACTGACGACATTTATAGCTGGAAGAGTACCAACGATCCTTGGATGAATGACGCTGTCAGTCTCTTCCTTGGCTTGTTTGACGCTAATACTACAGGTACTTTTACAAGTTATAAACGCGGCGCCACCCCGCATTACGAAATGCGTTTTGACGAAAAAAGAGTAACCATAGGAAGCAGCGACAGTTTATTGTACCCCGGACCTAATTATTACTTCGGTCAAAAATCGCTCTCTTCAGGCTATTATTTTGAAGCCAAGATTTCTCTCGTTGATATTGCTACAAAACGTAATTATGGTATAACCGATAAGGATGAAGTTTTCCATCCTGTCGAAGGAATGCAAATTCCTATAGATTTCTCTTGTAATGATGCCGACGCTACAGGCTCTAGAGAATTAGTATTCTGTTACTCTCCATTCAATCTAGATCAATCATGGAATAATCCTTCTTTATGGACCGCGACATGGATTGGCAACAAAATGTTTGTTGATCCTGACGGAGTTGAAGATGCAAATGGTGTTGTTAACAGCTTCAATTTAGCTCAAAATTATCCTAATCCATTCAACCCATCAACCAAGATCTCTTACGCTATTCAAAGCCCTGAATTAGTTACTTTGAGAGTCTTTGATGTACTTGGACGTGAAGTTGCGATGTTGGTCAATCAGTATCAATCTGCCGGTAACCATAGCGTTAGCTTTGATGCGAGCAGCCTTGCAAGCGGGATGTACTTCTATAAATTGGAAGCAGGTTCATTCCAGAGCATCAAAAAAATGATGCTTCTT
>JAUYAB010000027.1 GCA_030693705.1 Ignavibacteria bacterium
CAAAAAGTTCATTGACATATTGAATACATTTCCTTAAGTTTGAGATGAAGCAAACGGAAAGGAGCGAGAGTCTGATCCCGCAAAAACAGAAACAATCTGTTCCGCGTTCAGCGGTTTAAGATTTTGGGACTTCTCTTACTCTTTTCTCTTTTTTAATTGTCTGCGGCTAACCGGCGCTTTACAATCAGTGGGTTCAAGCACTTTGTTAACAACTATCAATTCATCCTTCTTTTGGTTTAAGTTTCTTAATCTGTTTTCCCTATCAATCTCTGGATTAAAAGGAGCATTGTTTTTTAAGATTCCATAAACAATTCTGAGTATCTTGTGCATAATAGCACCGATAGCCGCCATCTTTGACATCCCTTTTTTCAAGTGATCGATATAAATTTCTTTGATCAGCGGATTGTGAACAATAGCAAACCTGGCGACATTAAACAAAATTTGCCGGGGTTCTTTTCTTCCTCTCTTGCTCATTCTATAGCCGCTTATCTTGTCACCGCTCTGGCTAAAGACGGGATGTACTCCAAAGAAACAAGCAAGTTTTTTTACAGAAGAAAATCTCTCAACCGAACCGATTTCGATAAGTAACCCAACGGCAGAATAATCAGCAATTCCCGGAAAACTCTTCAGCAGCGCCACTTCAGGTAAATTACAATTGCTTTGTAGTTTCTTTACTTGCAAACAGATCGTTTTTCGTAAAGAGAGAATTTGAGTTACCGTAGCAGTAAGAATCTCTGCCATCGTATCATCTGTTTCTGAAGCAACTGACTGCTTTGCTTTATTGATGAGTTCTTGAGCTAAGGCCTCGGTGATGTAAGGTATCTTAGAGATTGTGCTTACTCTTGCTTTTGCAAGATGTTTTGCTGTCGGGTACTGTTTCAACAGTTTCAGCGTCCAGAGATTTACCTTGTTGCGGCAATGATAAAGAATTTCTGTATTGGCAACATAAAGCAAAGACTCAAGTTGGTTTAACAGTTGTACTTTTTGCTTAGTAAGCATCTTGATAAAAGTCCATTGCCTGCGGAGAGAAGCAAAATAGTCTTCTGTTTGGTAGCTTACTTTCTCCGGATGACTGATGAGATACTCTGCAATACTTCTTGCACTAATCGCATCAGTCTTTATTCGTTTCAAGTCGGCCTTACTGTTATAGTTTACACCATACGGATTAAGTCTGGCAACAGAAAGGTTCAATTGACCTTGATACTTGTGCAACAAGTGATACCAATTGTTCTCATACCCACCGGTTGATTCTACAGCGGCAAATATTTTTGTATCGGGCTGCTGCGTAAAGAACTCAGATAAGATCTTAAAAAGCTTGTTGTGTCCTTCAAAAGTATCGTCTAACTGGAAGCTTTCTAAAACTGTTTGTTTTTTCTCATTCAGTAGAACAAAGTCTGAGTAACCTTTGCTCACATCAATACCGAGAAAATAGTTTTTCATAGAAAACCTATAAGTTTGGTTAATAAATAAGTATTGTCAGGAATCATCAGTCTTGTCAAATACGGTATCCAAGTACCAAGTTATTCCTCGACTTAAACCTGACGGAAGGAAGAAACTCTACAACGGGTTCTTAGACCCAAGCCTTGCACCTTCTCTTCCGTAAAGGAAACTATTTTATTCAATATTTCAAAGAACTTTTTTTATCACATTTAACATACAAGCCTTGCCATGGCAAGGCTCTACAACTGTCTTTATGGGATAGTGGTAACTAAAAGACGGAATAAAAAACGACAATTAAAATACTATAACAATCAATAAAAGGAGACTTATTATGACCGTAGAAAATCGTGTTTCAATCGTCATTCCGGCGGAGGTTAAACAAGCCGTGCTGCAAAAATTAACCGAAGTGGATGAGCTCTTAAAACCTTTCCTTATTGCTCTTAAACCGGAGGAGACGAAAGCCCTGCCAAAGATGGCGGACGGCAGTACTCCCTTTGTAGGGAAAGCGCTGGGCTACTGCAAAACCGATCCCAAATTTGTTCCTGCGTATCTTAACATTCCCGAATTGGAGATCGATTTTAATGCGGTAACCGATCTAACCGAATTTACTCATCTCTGTTACAAATTAAGGGATGGGTTAAAAGATACTATCACCCTTTCCGGCAGTGAAGCGTATGTAGCGGCGCTCTCTTATTACAATTCGGTAAAAAACGCCGCCAAGATGAACGTTCCCGGCGCTAAAGCGATCTACGAAGACCTGAAAAAACGGTTCGAGAACATGGGACGCGGTAAGGGTTCTGTTGATACACCACCCCGGCAATAGTTTTTTCTAAGCCATAAGGCTTTTGTATTTCTATGAGCATTCTCCGGAACGCTCGCGAGCGTTCCCTACAATATAAAAAAAATATAAATGTAGGGAACGGTCGAGACCGTTCCGCTTCGTTTCAGAAAAAAGGTGAGTTGTCTCGACAAAAAGGCGAGTTATCCCGGTAAACAGATAAGACATCTCAACAAAATATAGAGTTATCTTGGTAAAAAGGTGAGTTGTCTTAGTAAAAAGGTGAGTCATCTCAGCAAAAAGATGAGTCATCTTGGCAAAAAGGTGAGTTATCTCACCAAAAAGGTGAGATATCTCAATAAAAAGCTAAGCTATCTCTATTTTGAAGTGAGAGGGGGTACTTCCGAAGTGGGGTAGAGTACTTAAAAGTAGAGTAATTTCAAGAAAAATGAAATTCAACTTTAATTAGGCAGTCACGTTACGCATATCCGTAGGTCGAAACTCTGTTTCGACCAATAAAAAACCAATAAAAGAACGAATTGAAGAAAAATACTCGGTCGATTCGGAGAATTGACCTACGGTTAAAGGCATTCTGCGTAACGTGACTTAGTCACTCACCCCCCAAAAATAATGAGTAGCGATAAAGGAATATCGAATTATAATATTGTCATGTAAGCTTTTGTTTTTAATGTCGAGACTTTTTCGCTTTTCACTTTATACTTTCAACTTTTTACTTGCGGCTTGCCGCGTTAGGAAGTTGAAATATAAATTGACTTCACTTCGAAATTCATTATTCCTTATTCGATATTAAAGTTACGGCAAGTCTGTAACTTATTCTGTAAGTAAGATGCAGCAGCCGGTATTTTAATGGGTTTTACTGCTAACTAATTAATTCCTAATTTTAGTCATTAAATTTTAGGAGTTAAAAATGAAGTTCAAGAAATCAGTTTTTGTTCCACTGTTAATCAACATATTTGTAATTAGTTTTTTCATGGGATGTGTAAAGAAGGAAGATATGACGGAAGAATTTAAAAGATTTGTAAAAGAATACGAAGCAAAAGCAGTCCCGCTTTTTGCAGAAGCCAACACCGCTTACTTTAACGCCACCATTACCGGCAAGGAAGAAGACTATAAGAAAGCTGCCGATCTGCAAGTTCAGTTAAGTAAAATCTACGCCAGCAAAGCTGATTTTGCAAAGCTGAAAAGATTCAAAGATTCAAACACCATTCAAGATGAATTGCTCAACCGCCAGTTGATCAAAATTTACAATGCGTATGCATCAAGTCAAATTGATGTAAAGAAACTTGAAGAAATGATCCGGCTGCAAAATGAAACGGAGAAAAAATTTTCAACATTCAGAGCGGAAATAAACGGGAAAAAGATCACCGATAATGAAGTAGAGAACACTTTGAAAACTTCAACCGACAGCAAATTGCTTGAAACGACATGGTCGGCAAGTAAAGAAGTCGGCGGGGTGATAAACGATAATCTCATTAAATTAGTTAAACTAAGAAATGAAGCTGCCCGCGAACTCGGGTTCAAGAATTATCACGAAATGAGTTTGAAATTAAGCGAGCAAGATCCACAGGAAATTGAAAATCTTTTAAACGAACTTGACGACTTAACCAGAGATGCGTTCGCTAAACTTAAAGATGATGTTGATACACATCTTACAAAAAAGTTTAATCTTCCAAAAGAAAAGTTGATGCCCTGGCATTATGAAAACCGTTTTTTCCAGGAAGCGCCGAAAATTTATAATGTTAACTTAGACAGCTATTACAAAGACAAAGATATCGTAGCTTTAACAAGAAATTATTACGCCGGACTCGGTTTGCCGATTGATGACATGATCACCAAAAGTGATCTCTTTGAAAAAGAAGGAAAATATCAGCATGCTTACTGCACCAACATAAACAAAGGAAAAGACGTCCGTGTTGTCTGCAACGTAAAACCAAATTACAATTGGATGGGAACCATGCTGCATGAGTTTGGTCATGCCGTTTATGATTACAACGTTGACAGCACACTTCCCTGGACTTTACGTGAACCGGCTCATACTTTTACAACAGAAGCGATCGCAATGATGTTCGGTAGAATGGCAAGCAACGGTCAGTGGCTTGTTGATGTGGTTGGGATTACGAAAGAAGAAAAAGATAAAATTGCGGATGAAAGTTTTAAATCACTCCGGTTGGAACAATTAACGTTTAGCCGCTGGGTGCAAGTTGTTTACCGTTTTGAAAAAGCGATGTACGAAAATCCTGACCAAGATCTGAATAAACTATGGTGGGATTTGGTCGAGAAATATCAAATGCTCAAGAGACCCGAAGGAAGGAACAAACCGGATTACGCTTCCAAGATTCATATTGCACTATACCCGGCATATTATCATAATTATTTAATGGGTGAACTTTTGGCTTCACAGTATTACGCATACATCGTAAAAAATATTCTTCACTCGGAAGATTTGAAGAATCAAAGCTTTGTTAATAAACCGGAAGTTGGAAAATATTTATTGGAGAAGATATTTAAACCGGGAACAAAGTATTATTGGAATGAGATGATAGAAAAAGCCACCGGAGAAAAGCTAACGGCAAAGTATTATGCTAAACAGTTTGTGGAATAAGGAGAAATTAAAAATTATATAAACAAAAAAGCTATCCTGATTGATCGGGATAGCTTTTTTATTAAAATCGGAAACCTAATTAATGAACAGAGATCTTTTTGTCGATGATAAGTTTCGCTAAATCAGATGTACCGTTCTTTGCAAGAGTTTTAATTCCGCGGGCGCTTAATTTTACGCTGACAAAACGGTTAAGTTCCTGTACCCAAATTCTCTTTTTTTGTAAATTAGGTAAAAATCTTCTTTTGGTTCTATTGTTTGCATGGGAAACATTGTTTCCTGAAACAGGCTTAATTCCTAATAATTGACATGTTCTAGCCATGATATTTCCTTTTCTCCAAATTTTAAGGCTGAAATATACGTAAAAATATTAGAAAGTATCAA
Organism: Ignavibacteria bacterium; assembly: GCA_030693705.1. Classification (GTDB taxonomy): domain Bacteria; phylum Bacteroidota; class Ignavibacteria; order Ignavibacteriales; family Ignavibacteriaceae; genus UBA1563. Next base: position 5,223 of record JAUYAB010000027.1, read on the forward strand.
AAAAATGTTTATTTGAACCGGTATTTTTTTTCAAAAATCCAAAAAGGTAAAAGATATTTCCATTGAAATTTTCGTTTTTAAAGGTCTTGCGACACAAAGTTATAATTTGCTTAAAGATTCTTCTAAAAAACACTTGACAATTATGTAGAAGATTTTAATTTATCCCCTGTTGATATTCACATTTTAGATTTCAATGTCAATAATCCCCAAAATGGTTCAAATCATATCATTAAATTTAAAGGAGTTCTTATGGAATTTTTTGATCTACATCCTGTTACTCCCCAGCAACGCCTCATCCAAAAAGCCGCAGACGTAATTAAACAAGGCGGTATTATTATCTATCCAACCGATACGGTCTACGGCTTAGGTTGTGATATTTTTAATAAAGAGGCTCTCGAAAGGTTATTTCAAATTAAAAATGATGCAATTACTAAAATGTTTAGTTTTGTTTGTGCCGATTTAAAAGATATAGCTAAATATGCTAAGGTTTCCGATTACGCTTACCGGACAATGAAACACCTTCTTCCCGGCGCTTACACGTTCGTACTTCCCGCCGCTAAAGATGTTCCTAAAAAACTTTGGAGTAAAAGAAAAACAGTGGGAATTCGTGTTCCGAATAACGAGGTGAGTCTTGCAATCGCTCGCGCTGTTGGTAACCCAATTATCAGCACGAGTGTAACAAACCGGAAAGGTGAAGTGTTAAGTGATGTTGATGAAATTAAAGCAATTTTTAATCCTTTAGTTGATCTAATGCTTTCTGTCGGAAATTTATCAAATCAGCCTTCCAGCGTAGTTGATTTGAGCAACGACACGCCTGAAGTTTTAAGAATCGGAGCAGGAGATGTAACGCTCTTTGCATAATCGGTGCGAGTCAAAGACAAATAATTTGTAATCATTGAATGGATGAATAGTATCCTCGGTAAAATTCTTGTTTTTTTTGTCAAGAAATATTTCTAGGATTTCTACTTTATCTTTTTTTAATACAATATCAAAAAACATTGAATCCCGCCGGGATTCTTTTTTGAGTTTTGTTCTTTTGTTACAAA
>JAUYAB010000033.1 GCA_030693705.1 Ignavibacteria bacterium
CTTTTTAGCTTAAAATCGAACATAATCTCTAAAAAACTAATTGTAACGTGACTTCGAACAACTGTAACGTCTCTCTGAATCGGTGCGAGCATCGTTTGAATGACTGCAACGTGATTCTGAACAAATGTAAGTGTGAGTCGAATCACTGTAACATCTCTCTGAATCACTGTCAGCATCCTCTGAATGAGTGTAACGTGATTCTGAACAACTGCGAGATTGCTTTGAATCACTGCAACCTCTCCCTGAATTGCTGCAAGCATGCTCTGAATGACTGCGAGGTGACCTTGAACAACTGTCAGCATCTTCTGAATTGGTGCAACTCTTCTCTGAATCAATGCGAGCGCTCTTTGAATCGATGCGAGATTAGTCTGAATCGTTGTAAGCATTCTCTGAACCAATGTGAGTATTTCGTGGATGCGTTTCATTCTTGCCCGAATGAATGTCTGTATTTATTTCCCTTGTGCCACTCATGTATCTCAAACCACTATTTCAAAGAACGGAACGTGAACGGGTTAAATAGCCGATGCCATTTTTCTAAATTTTATCATCACTCCTTATTTTTCTTTTCCAATGATTATAACATAACTGCTCACTATGCGTTGTATCGAATAATAGAATGGTTGTAGGGTTGAATGAAGGTATTTACAACTTCCATAAATTGAATTTTGAACTTCATCAACAAAAAATATTTTTTCATTCATCTGTTCATCCATGCGACCAACCGCACATTCATGTTTAAACTTTATGTAAATATTTATTCTGTTAAAAAAAGGATAACTTGCTTGCGGGTGTAATAGATAAACTACTTAACCCGGATGTTTCTGCGGATTACCGCGAAGTAATTGTAGATATGGATAGAGGATTAACTGCCCGACAGTATAAACTAACAAGAGGATGCAGTTAATCCTTTATTAGATATACTTATTGGAAGCTGAATTAATTTGAAGTGAGATGCTAAACAAATTAATGTTTAGCTGAAAATAATTTTGAAACCAATGCTTAACCGTAACTTTTCCCATAATAAAATACCGCCTAAATTTTTTTATAATGAAATCAGAAAAGGGATCCATATAAGAAAATCTTCCCGTTCCCGGCATTAACTTAAAAAATATTTATTTAAAAGAAAATACCTACAAATCATTTTTTTTGAAAAAAAGTTCCCCCGAACTAAAATATTTTTTGGCATTGTTTTTAAATAGTGCTAATTTTGGATACAAAAATTTTATATAGAAACTTTAATGCTTACAGAATTCGGAAAAATTTTCGCTTTTATGCTGATTGCAATTATTTTTGTAGTTGTTACAGTATTCGTGTCAAAGCTTATCAGACCTTCCAGACCAACCAAAGAAAAACTTATGATCTATGAATGCGGTGAAAACCCAGAAGGAACTCCCTGGGTTAAATTCAACATCCGATTTTATGTCGTTGCTCTTATCTTCCTCATTTTTGATGTGGAAGTTGTTTTGTTGGTTCCCTGGACGGTAGTTTATCAACAATATGGTTTAGCCGGCTATTTCATTGGAGTTATTTTCTTATTCTTCTTAGGTCTTGGAATGGCTTATGAATGGAAGAAAGGGGATCTTGAATGGGCTCGCCCTTATCCTCAAAGTTCTAAAATGAAAAATTCAGTGCAAGAAGTTGACGCTTCTTTCCAAGTAACAAGTGAAAAGTAAAAAGTGAAAAGACATTTCTTTCTGCTTGCAATTTTCCACTTTCTACTCTAATTAGTTTTTAATGAATGCTTATTTATAAATAATCGAGTTTAGAATGGGTCTTTTAGATAAAGAATTTAGCGACGACAATATAGTTATTTCAAAAGTTGACGACCTTTTAAATTGGGCGCGATTATCTTCCCTATGGCAAATGAGCTTTGGACTCGCTTGCTGCGCTATCGAAATGATGGCAACCTCCGCTTCTCATTATGATTTTGACCGTTTCGGCGTTATTCCCCGCCCTTCTCCGCGTCAAGCCGATATTATAATTATCTCCGGTACTGTTACTCTTAAAATGGCAACCCGCATAAAAAGACTTTACGAACAAATGGCTGATCCTAAATATATTATTTCCATGGGAAGCTGTTCAAATTGCGGCGGACCATATTGGGAACACGGCTACCATGTTTTAAAAGGTGTCGATAGAGTTATTCCCGTTGATGTTTACGTTCCCGGTTGCCCTCCCCGCCCGGAAGCTTTGTTGGAAGGACTTTTGACCCTTCAAGAAAAAATTAGAAATGAATCATTGGTAAAGAAATCCGTATGAAATCCACAGAAGAAATATTTGCTCTCTTAAAAGAAAAGTTCGGCGATGCCGTTCTTGAATTAAATACTAAATTACCAAAAGAAGCGGTGATTGAAGTAACGCCGTTAAAGGTAACAGACATCTGCTGGTTCTTAAGAGATAATGAAGAATTGCAATTTGATAATCTTATTCTTCTCACCGGTTTAGATGATGATAACGGCGAAATAGTGAAATTGGAAGACGGAACAACCGAAACTAAAGGCGGAACCCTTTCTGTAGTTTATCATTTAGAGAGTATGAAGTTAGGTCATAAAATTGTTCTAAGAACTACAACCGGTAGAGAAAACCCTGAAGTTGAAACGGTAAGCAAAGTTTGGGCTTGTGCAGACTGGCATGAACGCGAAGCCTATGATATGTTTGGAATAATATTCCTCAATCATCCCGATTTACGCAGAATTTTAATGCCGTATGATTGGGAAGCCGGTTATCCTTTAAGAAAAGATTATAAAAACCCGGAATTTTATCACGGAATGAAGGTTCCATATTAACGGTCAATAGTCATTCGTCAATGGTCAGCAATAAACAAAAATGACAATTGACCAATGACTAATGAATTTAGATATTCAAGAAATAAAAAAGATGTTAGCTTCCCTGCAAAAGAGACTAACAACTGAAAACTGATTACTGATAACTGATTACTAAAGATTTATGCTAAAAACCGAACAGATGGTCCTAAATATGGGACCGCAACATCCCTCGACCCACGGAGTTCTAAGATTAGAATTAGAACTTGAGGGTGAGATAATTGTTAATGTAAAACCGCATCTCGGTTATCTGCATCGCTGTTTTGAAAAACATTGCGAAGCGATGACCTATCCGCAAATTATTCCTTACGTTGATCGTCTGGACTACTTAGCTTCTATGAACAATGAGATGGGTTATGCAATTGCCGTTGAAAGACTCCTTGATATTAAAGTTCCTGAAAGAGTTGAATACATCCGTGTAATTATGGCGGAATTGCAGAGAATTGCTTCTCATATGGTTGCCGTAGGAACTTATGGAATTGATATCGGTGCATTTACTCCTTTCCTGTATCTCTTCCGTGATAGAGAAAGGATTCTTACCTTGTTCGAAAAAACTTGCGGCGCCCGTTTACTCTATAATTACATTTGGGTTGGCGGTCTTTCGCATGACCTCCCTATCAACTTTGTGAACGAGACAAGAGATTTCTTAAACGATTTCAAAAAGACGGTGATAGAGGTAAATAATCTTCTTTCTTATAATAAGATTTTTATTGAAAGAACTGCAAACGTTGGAGTTCTTAATGTAGAATCTGCTATCAACTACGGCATTACCGGTCCAAATCTTCGCGCAAGCGGACTCAAATGGGATATCCGCCGTAACGATCCTTACTCTATTTATGATCGATTCGATTTTGAAATTCCGGTTGGAGAAGGTTTACACGGTCAAGTCGGCGATTGCTGGGACAGGTATTATCTCCGTGTTCAAGAGATGATACAAAGCATTAGAATTGTTGAACAAGCGTTGGATCAATTACCTGAAGGAGAAATTACTTCAGCCTTACCAAAAAGAATTAAACCTGTTGAAGGTCAACTCTATTCTCGCGTAGAAAATCCTAAGGGTGAACTTGGTTACTTTATCGTTAGCAAAGGACAGTTACAACCATTCAGAGTAAAAGTTCGTCCCCCTTCATTTATTAATCTTAGTGTACTTGGAGAATTATGCAAAGGGCATCTTATTGCAGATGTTATTGCAATTCTTGGAAGTATCGATATTGTTTTAGGAGAGGTTGATCGATGATATACGATTTTTTTGCAAACTTGTTCGGCAGTGATGTAATTGCATCCTTTATTTCTGGAGCGCTGCCGGTTGTATTCATAGCGCTTTTCACTCTTTTTGCCGTTTGGCTAGAAAGAAAAGTCTCCGCTCACATGCAGGATAGACTTGGTCCGATGAGAGTTGGTTGGCACGGATGGTTACAGACTTTTGCCGACATTTTAAAACTTATACAAAAAGAAGATATAACCGCATCGGATACGGATAAAAAACTCTTTAACATTGCTCCTGTTCTTACTTTTATGGGAAGTTACGCTGCATTTGCCGCTATTCCCTTCTCTTCTGCTTACGTTGGAAGCGGAATCGATCTTGGAATTCTTTACATTGTTGCTGTTTCCGGTTTAGTTGTTGCCGGTATTCTTATGGCCGGTTGGGCTTCCAATAACAAGTATTCACTTTACGGTGCAGTTCGGTCTGCCGCGCAAGTTATAAGTTATGAAATCCCTACTGTAATAGTAATTTTAACCGTGGTGGTGGTAATTGGTTCTCTGAATTTAACCAAAATAACCGAGTTCCAAACAAGTCGTTTCTGGGATTGGATGATCTTTGGCGGAAGTATTGCAGGAATAAAAAAACTAATCTTACTTCCTTTTATGGTTATTGGATTTGTAATCCTCTATATTAGTTCACTTGCCGAAACAAATAGAACACCATTTGATATTCCCGAAGCCGAGTCTGAATTAGTCGGCGGTTATCATACAGAATATTCCGGAATTAAATTCACAATGTTTTTCCTCTCGGAATATGCAAATATGTTTGCTGTATCGGCTGTAGCGTCGGCGCTCTTTTTCGGAGGGTATCATTCTCCATTTGGATATTTCGGTAATTTGATCGGGTTATCATGGCTCGTTCCGATCGAACAATTTTTCTGGTTCACTATAAAAGGCGCTTTCTTCGTATTTGTGCAAATGTGGCTGAGATGGACACTTCCCCGCCTCCGCGTTGATCAATTAATGACTTTGTGCTGGAAATATTTAATTCCTATTGCTTTCGTAAATTTCTTAATTGTTGCATTAATAATGGTTTTATAATTAATGAGAGAATATTTAAATAATATTAAAGACGGATTGCTAACGGTTTTCATCGGAATGAAGATCACGTTTCTTCATCTCTTCACTCCGTCGGTAACTATACAATATCCGAGTGTAAAAGTTCCAATGGTGGAACGTGTGAGAAATCGATTATTTGTAAATATGGAAGACTGCATCGGCTGCGACCAATGCGCACGCGCCTGCCCGGTAAGTTGTATTTCAATTGATACGGTTAAAGGTTTACCAACCGAAGACCTTGGCAAAACTTCGCAAGGAAAGAAAAAAGCTTTGTGGGTAACCAAGTTCGATATCGATTTCGCAAAATGCTGTTATTGCCAGTTGTGCGTCTTCCCTTGTCCAACCGAATGTATTTACATGACTGACGAATATGAATTTACCAAATTAGAGCGCAAAGATTTGTTATATCACTTTGCCACTCTTACCTCTGAAGAAGTTGAACAAAAGAAAGAAAATTTCCAAAAATTTGAAGCTGAAAAAGCTGCGGCAAAGGCTGCGGCTCCTAAACCGGCGCCCGCTGCAAAACCAACTCCTCCTCCGGCGGCTGCAGAAGAAAGTAAACCAGAGAATTAAGAACTATGAATTTAGCAGACTTTTTATTTTATGTTTTTGCCGTAATAACATTGGTTTCGGCATTCTTTGTAGTCACATTTAAGAACATCATTTATTCGGCTTTTTCCCTTTTACTTACGTTTCTGGGAGTAGCAGGAATTTATGTCCTGTTAGGAGCCGATTTTATTGCCATTGTTCAGGTGATCGTTTACGTTGGCGGTATTTTAATTTTAATTCTGTTTGGTGTTATGTTGACGAACAAAATCCAGAATGTACCGATCAAAACCGAAGCATCGTTTATTATTCCCGCTTCAATTACCATCGGCGCGTTTGGCGGAATTTTGGTTTCTACTTTCATCAACACAAGATGGAAATCGATGCCGGCAGAATTAGCAAACTCAACGTTAACAGATGTCGGTCACCTTTTAATGAACGAATATATTTTGATATTTGAATTACTCGGAATTCTTTTGCTCGTAGCGTTAGTAGGCGCAGCAAGTATTGCGAGAAAGCAGTAGGCACAACTATGACTTCTATCGGTTTACAACATTATCTCGTCGTTAGTTCAATTCTTTTTTCACTTGGACTCTTCGGTATTGTTACAAGAAAAAATGCCGTTATGGTTTTGATGGGAATAGAACTGATCCTTAATTCAGCAAATATTAATTTTGTTGCTTTCGCCCGATACGGCAATTTCGGATTTGATGGACAGTTAATTGCTTTGTTTGTAGTAATCTTAGCCGCTGCCGAAGCCGCAGTTGCCTTAGCCATTGTATTAAATATTTACAAGAATTTCTCTACTGTAAATGTTGATGAAATAGATAAATTGAAAGAATAATTTTTTATGAATGGATCGAACTTAATAACCTTATCTCTCTTTATTCTTTTTGCCCCGCTCGTCGGGTTCTGGTTTACGCTTATTTTGGGTAAGAAAGTTGAGAAGAGTTACTTAATAGAAATCGTTATTTCTACGTTAGTTCTTTTAACAACGATCTACGTAACTTTCACAAAATTGTTTTACTTTCCGGATACAAAATTCGTTTCCGAGTTTACCTGGATTAATTTAGGTGAGATGCCTCTTTTAGGCAAAGTTACTGTTGAATTGGGAATGATGATAGATAACATTACTGCATTGATGTTATTTGTTGTTGCGCTTATCAGTTCGCTGGTTCATTACTATTCAATTGAATATATGAAAGGCGATAAACGCTACAACCGTTATTTTGCCTTCCTTGGAATTTTTACTTTTTCAATGATGGGAATCGTCTTAACCCACAACATTTTGATGATGTACATTTTCTGGGAATTGGTCGGTTTGTCATCTTATCTTTTAATCGGCTTTTGGTTTGAAAAAGATTCCGCTTCCGATGCTTCAAAGAAAGCGTTCTTGGTGAACAGAATCGGTGATCTTGGAATGTTTGCCGGTATCCTACTTATTTTTGTTAATTATCACACCTTTACTTTTGATAAAATCTTCATGGCAATCGGCAACGGTGTTTTGCCATTCAATTCAGAGTTTTGGCTAACGATCGTTGGAATTTTATTATTCTGCGGCGCTATCGGAAAATCTGCACAATTCCCTCTTCATGTCTGGTTACCGGATGCTATGGAAGGTCCAACGCCAGTTAGCGCCTTGATCCATGCAGCTACAATGGTTGCCGCAGGCGTTTACCTTGTTGCAAGAATCTTCCCGATGATGACGGGTGATGCACTTTTATTTGTAGCGGTTATCGGAGCTTTATCAGCATTCATTCCCGCCACAATAGCACTTACACAAACCGATATTAAAAAAGTTTTAGCTTATTCAACGATAAGCCAGCTTGGCTACATGATAATGGCGTTGGGTGTTGGTTCATTTGCCTTCGGTTTCTTCCATCTCGTTACACATGCGTTCTTTAAAGCCGGATTATTCCTTGGAGCCGGTTCTGTAATTCACGCAATGCATCATGAACAAGATATTATGAAGATGGGCGGATTGAGAAAGAAACTCCCGGTTACATATTATACTTTCTTGATTTTCTGTCTGGCTATTTCAGGCGTTCCATTAACTTCGGGATTTTTAACAAAAGATGGAATACTCGCCGGCACTTTTGCTTTTGGTTTATTAACAGGGAATTCAATTTTTGCAATAACCGGATTTTTCGTTGCTATGCTTACTGCATTTTACATGTTCAGAATTTTGATTCTAACATTCCACGGAAAACCGCAAGATGAACATAAATATGAACATGCCCACGAATCTCCCTTTTTGATGATCGCTCCATTAGTTCTTTTGGCAATCTTATCAATTTTTATTTTCTATACAGCTAATCCGTTTAATGCAGACAGCGGTTGGGTTTTATCAAATTGGATCAAGACCCCGGCATCGGTTGTTCCGGAACATGCACGTTATTCGTTTATGGTGCCTGAAAAAATGCAAGAAGCCGCAGTTAAAACTACCGAACACATTACACATTCCGAAGTTTACACAGAAGCTTTACATCATGCACACATTCCTGCAGTTCTTTTATCACTTGTTCTTGCCGGTTTAGGAATTCTTCTCGCATTTGCTTTCTACCAATGGAAGAAAATTGATGTTGATGCTTTAACATTAAAAGTAAAACCGCTTTATACTTTTTCGTTAAACAAATGGTACTTTGATGAATTTTATCATAAAACGTTCGTCTCGGGACTTTTAGGAATTTCTAATATCCTCGCGTGGTTTGATAATTATGTTGTTGATGGAATTGTGAATGGAGCCGCTTCAGTAACAAGAATGCTCTCACGGTTCAGCGGTGTGTTTGATAATTATGTGGTTGACGGAGCCGTAAATTTAACGGCTACTTTCAGCGGATTGATAGGTTTGGCGTTCAGAAAACTTCAAACCGGAAAAGTACAAGCTTACGTAGTGTTGGTTGTCTTTTCTCTTGTTCTTCTCTTACTCTTTTTTGTAAAAATATAGTTTAGTTCAGAATTTTTTAAAGGATTAAAATACAATGCAACAAGTTCCGTTTTTATCATTGATAACTTTCTTACCGCTCTTCGGTATGATTATTATTCTTCTGCTCCCCAAAAGCAATGAGAAAGCTATCAAATCTGTAAGCATTATTATTACAGGAATACAAGTTGTGCTCGCCGGAATGATCTGGAGTATGTACAATTACTCTCTCGGTGGAATTAATAACCAGGCGACATATCAATTTGTTGAAAAATTCAGATGGATCGAAATTGCAACCGTTTCCTGGCTGGGAACAATTAAAGTTGATTACTTTATGGGAATAGACGGATTAAGCGCACCTCTTCTCTTTTTAACAGCTTTAATTTCATTTATCGCTGCAATCTCTTCATGGAAGATTGATCATTCGTTAAAAGGATACCATGCAATGTATCTTTTACTTGTTACAGGAATGGTCGGAGTTTTCGTTTCGTTGGATTTATTCCTTTTCTACATCTTCTGGGAATTAATGCTTCTCCCGATGTACTTCTTGATCGGTATTTGGGGTGGTCCAAGAAAAGAATATGCGGCTATCAAGTTCTTTATTTACACGCTCTTCGGTTCGGTTTTCCTTCTTTTAGTTATGATCGGTCTTTATTTAAGCGCTACAGAAACTCTTGCTAACGGAACAAAAGTTTTCACCTTTAATATGATCGCTTTAATGGATCCTCAGAATTATACGCAAACGGGAATTCTCTCTCCGTTAAATCCGAATAACTTAAGATTCGTCGCTTACATCGCAATGTTCGTTGGTTTCGCAATCAAGATCCCGATGTTCCCTTTCCACACATGGTTACCCGATGCGCACGTTGAAGCGCCAACTGCAATAAGCGTAATTCTTGCCGGTGTTCTTTTAAAGATGGGAACGTACGGAATTCTGAGACTCAACTTTCCTATCTTCCCTGAGATCACTCAGCAATTAGTTTGGTGGATAGCGCTCTTTGGTGCGATAAACATTATTTACGGTGCGCTTTGTGCAATGGCGCAGAAAGATTTTAAGAAACTTATTGCTTACTCTTCTGTTTCTCACATGGGATTTGTAATGCTCGGAATGGCATCGTTAAATACCGCCGGAATTTCCGGAGCGGTTTTCCAGATGTTCAATCACGGAACAATTACTGCAATGCTCTTCCTTATTGTGGGAGTAATTTACGATAGAGCTCACACCCGTGGTCTAGATGACTTTGGCGGTTTGGCTGTTCAAATGCCGATCTACACCGGTTTTGTAAGTTTCGCTTTCTTCGCTGCAATCGGTTTGCCGGGTTTGAGCGGGTTTATTTCCGAAGCTTTTGTTTTTCTCGGAGCCTTTAGTAATGTCCAAATTCGCGTGATAACCGTTGTTTCAACTCTTGGTATTTTATTAGGCGCCGGCTACATGCTCTGGACGTTGCAACGTGTTTATCTCGGTAAGTTAAATGAAAAATGGAACAAACTTCCTGATCTTGATTTTAGAGAATACGCAATGCTGGTTCCGCTTGCAGTGATTATTCTTATTCTCGGTGTTTATCCTTCGTTTATGCTGGACTTAATGAATTCATCAGTAAATACAATGGTTACTTTTATGGCGAAGTCGCAAACATTTTTTTCATCGATACAATTTTAATTGAATAGCTTAGAGTTTTAATTTATGCCGTTAACATATTTTTTCGATAGTATTCCGTTGCTTTACCCGGAAATTGTTATTTCCGCTCTGATCGCAATAATTGTTCTTGCCGATCTAATTACAAGCAAAGTTGAAAAGGTTCTCCCTTACATTTCGTTAATCGGATTAGCCGTAGCTTTTTATTTTGTGACGGATAATTACAACGCAAATGCGATGGCTTTCCTAAATGATACCGGGAAAGGAATGGTGGCGGTTGATTCTTTCGGCTCATTCTTTAAAATGATCATTCTTATTAGTTCGTTTCTGGTAATTCTCTTTACCATACTCTCAAAGGAATTGCATGATTCTATGGATCGGATCGGAGAATATTACACCCTGATCTTCGGAATGATCCTCGGAATGTTTTTTATGGTTTCGTCAACCAATTTAATTTTGCTTTATCTTTCAATCGAATTGGTCTCACTCTCCTCTTATGTTTTAGCCGGATTTATTAAAACCTCTACAAGAAGCGCGGAAGCCTCATTAAAATACTTGATTTTCGGTGCCGCTTCAACAGGTATTATGCTTTTCGGTATTTCGATTGTTTACGGTTTAACCGGAAGTGTGAATCTCTATGAAATTAGTTATTTATTTCAAGTAACCGCCGGGAATAAATTTCTCCTCAATCTCTCGATGATTCTAATGTTCGCCGGAATTGGTTATAAAATTTCTTCCGTCCCATTTCACTTCTGGACTCCAGACGTTTACGAAGGCGCTCCAACAACAATTACAGCATATCTTTCTGTTGCAAGTAAAGCTGCCGGTTTTGCATTACTAATTCGATTAATTAAAACCGGATTTAGTGTTGAGACTTCTACACTCGGAGCTTGGGTTGTTCTTCCTTCATTTTACTGGCAGGATTTTCTTGTTCTTCTTTCAATCTTAACGATGACTTTGGGTAATTTCGCAGCGCTCTGGCAAAGCAATATCAAAAGAATGTTAGCCTATTCAAGCATTGCACATGCAGGTTATCTTTTAGCGGCTCTCGCTGTCTTATCCGATCAAGGATTAATTGCGATCTTGATTTACTTTGCTATTTATATGTTAATGAATCTCGGCGCTTTCCTGGTTGTTATAATCATCCGCAATAAAATTAACAGCGAAGAACTCTCGGACTACGATGGATTAGGTTACTCAATGCCTTTGATGGGCGTTAGTCTTGGTGTGTTTCTCATTTCACTTACCGGTTTACCTCCAACAGCGGGATTCATCGGAAAGCTTTACATTTTCCTCGCCTTGTTAGACGCTAAGATGATCGTTCTTTCGGTAATTATGGTTTTGAACAGTGTGGTTTCACTTTACTATTACGTCCGCGTTTTGAAACACATGTTCTTGAACAAACCGAAAGAAGAAGTCGCTCATATTAAGTTTCCGTTGGCAGAAAACATCTATGCTTCGGTACTTGCCGTCGCTGTTATCTTCTTCGGAATTTACTTTGCCCCGGTTATTAATTGGGCAAAAAACTCACTTTCACTTTTCGGTTTCTAATTATTTTTCCTTGTAGCACAGATTACTAATCTGTGCTACAAAACTTTTCATTGATCCATGTAATCAGCTTTAACATCAGCTACTTTACTAAGCGCTTTAGTAAATTTATTTTTACTGGCTCTCTTCGCCCGTTCATCAAGATATTCTTCAGTCATTAATGCGGATACTTTTTCCGCCAATGCGGATGATACCAATTGATTTATTGAAGTATTTTCTTTCTTAGCCAAATCGCGGGCTTTTTTGTGTAATGATTCCGGTAATCTTAAACTAATAGTACTCATTTTGTTTCTCCAATTATCCTTAAAAACTCCTTTGGAGTTATTATTCGCATGTTAACTTTATCTATAATGATAATGAATTTCATTCTATGCGATAATTACCCATTACAGCAATTTGCTTAAACTCTAAAAGGATTAATTATTTTTACTTTATTAAGGACGGTTTGACCATGTTGCAAATCTTCGCTAAATAGAAGAGTACACCCTGAATGAATTGCTCCTGCGATCACTAAAGCATCGTAGAACGAGTATTTATACCGGTCACTTATAGTTAATGCTGTTTTTATCTGCTCAATATCGGTTGGATGAATAAGAAAATTTTTCTCAAAATCTTGAAAAAGTAAATTGAGTTGCTTGGTAGTAAATTTGAATTTCTTTTTTAATACATTACAAAACTCACTTAGCACCTGGGTACTTATAACAAATTCATCTTCATTTTGAAGAAGTTCTAATACTCTCTTTTGTTTTTTTTCTTCTGTTGAATAGAGATAGATAAGGATATTTGTGTCTAAGAAATATTTACCTTTCATTTGCTTCTTCTCTATTAAAGCGGAAGTTTGTTGTATCAATTTTTATTTTATTAATTGATGTGAAGACTCTTTTTCTTTTCCGCTTAATAGTTATTTCCAATTCTTTTTCTCTGAAATAAAGAGGAAGTGAAATTATTTTAGCTAATTCCTCTGCTCTAATTACGGTTGTATATTCATTTGTATTCATAAAAGTCCTGCTTTAGTATTTCTATGTTTCTAAATTATAGAAACCTGGTTTAATTTACAACGGCTAAAGGAAAGACAATCTACACTTAACGCCGGGGAATTTTCAATTCGATAAAAAATGTTTTGTTCTCTACGATAGATAACCAGATTCAAATAGTTTGCAGCCTGCATGACTGCAAGGTAGTTCGGCATTCATCAGTCAGCATTAAAACATTTGTTTCATCCATCAACCATCACACAACATCCGTCAACTATCTACTACCCACAGTGCCTGTAGTGCCATAAGCGCCATCCTTTCTTTTTGGTTATTGATATTGACCACTTTTCATGCTCTCAACAATTTGTCGTCCAATAAAAAAATCCATATTATAATGAAACAAGTTTAACGGTTCCCCAATAACCGTCTTCTGCTTTTTCACAATCTATTCTTGCATATACCTGAAATAGTTTTATACCGTGATCTATTATAAAATCAGACCATACTTCGTCATTCTCATTTGGTTCAATTTCAAATCTGTCCATAGAAAGCGCCTGCTCTCTCTCTGCTATAGTAGGCCATAATAAAGTGTCATCGGAATCCCCTATTGAAGGTCGCTCCATTATGATCTTTTCATATTCACCACTACCAGAAGGGATTATTTTATCAATTGTTATGGTACTTTTTGCCGGTTTTAACAACACGTTACCAACGTTATTGACTTTGACTTTTACACGAACTAATATCTTATTCTCATCTAAACCAAAATGTTCAACATCCAAACTAAGAACAGCCTTAGCGCTGTCTTCTCTTTTTTTACGAAAGCGGAGGTATGCCCAAATTCCGCCAATTACAATAGCTAGAGACTGGATAACCGTAGAAATAATTTGAACTTTCTGTACATAATCCATGATATTTTCGTCCTTATTTTAATGTACTAATTCCTTAACCTTCAACCATCAAACATTTTCCATTATTGAAGCGCCGCATAAAAATCGCTAATTATTCCTTCTCCATAATTTTTTGGGGCATTACCGTTATCCCACTTCTGTAACCGAATGTTATCGTCTTCTAGTTCTATACATGTTATTCCGGAAGTATAAATACAACAACCCGTATTGAAGTAACAAGGTTTTGGTTGTAAATTCGGCTCAGTCGGGTTTAGCTTTCTTCTACCCGATATTTCTAATCTAAGCTTCGTCTCAATCGGTTCAAGTTCTTTTAACAATTTTTCCTTATTACTTTTGTCAACCTCATTTTTTATCTGCAATTGTAGTTCGTTAATTTGCTTTTGAAGTATATCTGCATAACATAAAGAAGCGAATATAGCATAATGTGAATGCCCGACGATAACGATTACTTTATGTTCCAATGCTATTTTATAAAACACCTGTTCATAGTTACTGTCGATTATTGTATTTGGTTCCGAACTTAACTTCCTTGTTCCG
>JAUYAB010000034.1 GCA_030693705.1 Ignavibacteria bacterium
CCAAAACTATTTTATCATTGGCAGATAGGTTATTGTTAAAACTATTATTGAATAACACGAGCCGTATGACGGGAGACTGTCACGTACGGTTCTGTGAGAGGTTGAAGGGTGAAACTCCCTTCGACCTACTCGGCGAAAGAAATTTAGTCCTTACACGAAGCGCACGAAGAAGGCACGAAGTTACACGAAAAGGAAAAATTGAATTGAACTTAAAAAGATCTGGTAACTAATTAATTCCTAACAAACTAAAAGGCGGTACATATGCGTAAAGCAATTGAAGAAAAACGGTTGTTCAGTGTTGCGGACTCAGTAATGATTGAAGCGGCAAAAGATAAGAAGGGATTCTTGCTCGAAGATAAAACTCGATTTGAGAACTTCGATCCTTCCTTCTCAGCTTCTTTCCTTGATGAGTACAGCAATAAAATTTCTCTAGCAGAAGCGGCTCCCGATGATGAAGCTGTTAATGGTATGACGGTTAGTTATACCGCTGTAGTTGAAGAAAAAATGAAACTGAACAGGGATAAGTTTCAAGCGGCAAAATATTTTGTTGATAAAGCGTTTCCCGGCGATCTCGGTAAACAGATTGAATTTGGTTACAGAGATTATGATAAGGCAAGAGTGAGCCAGGATAAAATGGTTCTTTTTATGAAGGGTCTCTATACTACCTGCCAAAAGTATAAAGCAAAATTAAACGAAGCTAATTTTACTGATGAGAATATTACACAGATACAGCAGTTTGCCGTTGAACTTGATGAAGCAAACCAGGCGCAAAATCAATTTAATAAAAATCGCCCTACACTTACTCAAGACCGCATAAAAAAGGTGAATGCTGTTTGGGAAGCTATGGGAAAGATATGTTCGGCAGGTAAAATTATTTTTGCAAGTGATTATGCAAAACTGCAAAGATATAATTTGCCCGAAGTGGCAGCGAGCGCTCCTAAGCCGGATGTTCCTCCTCCGCCGCAGAGTTAGCTGTTTGGGAAGAGAGAGATACCATCCCTTTAAGGGATGGTATCTCTTACATATAAGACCGGTGTTTTTATTATAGGTTTAAGGAAAATTAGAGTATGAAAAAACATGACAAAAAAGAAAAAGTAAGACCATCCAAAAGTTTTTCCGCTGCAAAAAAGAAAATGAAATCCGTGGATGTCCAGTTGAAAGATCCAAAACAAATTGAAGCTGAAAAACAAAAGAAAACTGCACATCTCAAGATTAAACCGGTTCCAATTCAAGAGAGCGATAAAGTTAGTGAAACGAGGAGAGTTAAACGTGATATCACAGATCGCAAGCATGCAGAAGAAGCGCGGCGGGAAAATGAGGAAGAATTGCAGCGGCTCCTTGAGAGCATGACTACCGCATTCGTCCTCTTCGAGTCCGTTTTCGCTGACGACGGTCGTTTCGTCAGCTACCGATTTGTCTATATTAATAAAGCCTATGAGCGCATCACTGGAGTGAAGAACGATGAGGTCAAAGGCAAGACGACACATGAGGTATGGCCCAAAACCGAACCGGAGTGGATCAAGAGGTACGGAGAAGTCGCAATCACCGGCGTTTCTCAGACCTTTGAAATGTACCACGAACCCACGGCCAAGTACTATCACTGCAACGTCTACCGTCCCGGGGATACGCAGGATCGCTTCTGTGTGGTATTTGAGGACATCACCGAGAGCAAGCAGATGGAAGAAGCTCTGCGAGAAAGTAAAACCCGCTATGATATAGCAATGCAATTTTCAAAAGACGGACTTTATGATTGGAATTTAATTACAAATGAGATTTATTATTCACCAGGATGGAAAAAGATGTTGGGATATGAAGACAAAGAATTGATAAACGATTTTTCAGTGTGGGAACTTCTGACAGAACCTGAAGATGTGAAAAATACGATGACAATGGTAAATGAACTTATTGAAAAAAAGCGTGACAGGTTTGAGATGGATTTTAAGATGAAACATAAGCAAGGCCATTGGGTAAATATTTTATCAAGAGCCAATGCCATATTTGATGAAAAAGGGAAAGCCATTCGTATAGTCGGAACGCATGTTGACATCACCGAACGCAAGCGAGCGGAAGAAGCAATTAAAGATAATGAAAAGCGCTTTAGAGAACTGATTGAATCGTTACCCCAACTTTTCTGGACTTGCAGAGTTGACGGTCCTTGCGATTATTTAAGTAAACAATGGGTGGAATATACCGGAATACCGGAAGCAGAACAATTGGGTTACCGCTGGCTTGAGCAGCTTCATCCCGATGATAAGGACAGAACGGTTTCCGAGTGGATGGAAAAAGTAAAAACTGGAAAAGCTTTCGACATTGAATTCAGAATCAGAAGGGCAGATGAAATCTACCATTGGTTTAAAACAATAGCCGTACCTATAAGAGATTCAAATAATAATATTATTAAGTGGTTCGGCTCCAATACTGATGTTGACGACCTCAGAAGAAGTCTGGAAGCACAGGAAAGGTTGGTATCTATAATTGAATCATCAACAGATATGATTTCTTATGCCGATTTAAATGCCAACATTCTTTATATGAATTTAGCGGGTAAGAAAATCCTCGGACTCAATGCTGATGATGATATTACAAAGTACAAAATAGAAAATTTCATTAGCGATGACGCAAAGCATGATATGTTCAATATAACTCTGCCGGAAATATTTAGGGTTGGCGGTTGGATTGGAGACAGCGTATTTAAAGATATTACCGGGAAGATAATTCCGGTAGCATTATCATGTACACTCCTAAAAAATAAAAACGGCGAACCGGAATTTATAGCTGTAAATGCCAGAGACATTACTGAACGCAAAAGGGCTGAGGAAACCTTACAGGAGAGCGAAGAGAGATTCCGCATCGCTGCCGAAACATCAAACGATGTGGTGTATGAATGGGACCTCAAACAAAGTGTAAAATGGTTTGGGAAGATTGATGAAATGCTTGGGTATGACCCGGACGAGTTTCCAAGAACTCTGGACGGTTTAGGTGCGTCGGTGCATCCGGAGGATTGGATTCGCGTGATGGCTGCTGTGCAGGCTCATCTAGAGGGACGCGCACCATACGCTGAAGAATACCGGGCTATAAAGAAAGACGGAACTTTTAGATGGTGGTCGGCTCGTGGCGCAGTCTCAAGAACGCAAGACGGAAAACCCATCCGATGGGTTGGTACTGTTACAGATATTACAGAGCGGAAACAGGTGGAGGAAGAACTCGGACGGTTTTATGAAGTTTCGGTAGAGATGATGAGTATTATCGGTTTCGACGGATGTTTCAAGCGGCTTAATCCTGCATGGGAAAAAACCCTAGGTTTTTCATTAAACAAGATGTTATTTCAGCCATTCATAGATTTCGTGCATCCTGAAGATAAGGATGCAACATTGGCTGAAGCAGCAAAACTCACTACAGGCGCCAGAACAATTAGCTTTGAAAATCGCTATTGCTGTGCTGATGGGTCGTATCGGTGGTTGTCCTGGTCTGTGATTCCTGCTGTTAATGAGGAACTCCTATATGGTGTAGCCCGCGATGTCACAGAACGCAAGCGGGCTGAAGAAGCGCTCTATGAGGCAAAAGAAAATTTAGAGCGGAGAGTTTTGGAGCGGACGGCGGAATTGACAAGAAGCAAACAACTCCTGAACGAGACTGGAAGATTAGCAAGAGTGGGCGGATGGGAGATTGATCTTATCACAGGGAAAAACTACTGGTCGGAAACTACCAAGATAATTCATGAAGTTGAACCCGATTTTGATCCAAATCTGGAGACTGCTATCAATTTTTATGCTCCGAGGTCAATCCCAATTATCACAAGCCTCGTCGACAGGTTGATCAACCATGGAGAGCCTTTCGATACAGAGCTTGAGTTAATTACAGCCAAGAAAAACAGATTATGGGTTCGGGCAATTGGGCAGGCTTACAGGGACGAAGGAAATATTGTGAAGATTGGCGGAGTGTTCCAAGATATCAACGAACGGAAACTTGCCGAGCAAGAAATAGAGCGTCGGTCGTCACTTTTGGAAGCGGCAAATAAGGAACTCGAAGCGTTCACTTATTCAGTGTCCCACGATCTTCGCGCTCCATTACGCCATATTAGCGGATATGTAGAATTGCTCAGCAGCCGGTTCCATTCCGCTTTGTCAGATAAGGGTCAGCACTATCTAGACTCTATTGCAGATTCAGTTCATCAGATGGGATTGCTCATAGACAATCTGCTGCAATTCTCAAGAACAGGGCGGGCGGAGATGCGTCGAACAGATTCTCATATGAATGGAATTATTAATGAAGTAATAGAATCACTTGGCAAAGATAATCCTGATCGCTCTATCGAATGGACGGTAGCCAAATTACCGTCGGTTTTTTGTGATAGCGCAATGATGCGACTCGTGTGGATGAATCTCCTGAGTAATGCGGTTAAATTTACGCGAACTAGGGAAAAAGCTTTGATTGAAATTGGAGTCAAGGTTGAAAAGAAAGAAGTAATATTTTTTGTCCGGGACAACGGTGTTGGGTTTGATATGCAATATGCACAAAAACTCTTTGGAGTTTTCCAACGCTTGCACCCAACGGAAGAATTTGAAGGAACCGGGATCGGTCTGGCAAATGTGCACCGGATAATAATGCGTCACGGCGGACGTACATGGGCAGAAGCCGAACTTGATAAAGGAGCGACATTTTATTTTTCTATATAACATAGCGCGGCAAGCCGTCAACCAAAGTTTATTTGCTCACAGAAAGGATTCTTTGGAGCTAAGAAAGATTCATTCCCGATGGGAATGTTAGTTGTTGGTGGGTTTATTTGTTACAAAGATTCAACGCCTACGGTGTTGTAGAAATCCCGTAGGGATTGAATATTTGTAACAAAAGAACAAAACTCAAAAAAGAATCCCGGCGGGATTCAATGTTTTTAATTTTGTGATAGATATAAAGATGGAAAATGAAAATAGCACAAAAATATTTTTACAAAAAAACCTACCTGCCGGTAGGCAGGCAAAAACTTACATTACAAAACTATAATTAAGGAGAACATATCATGGAAGAACTAAGAACGATACTTTTAGCAGAAGACAATCCCAAGGATGTTGAATTGACTCTTGAGGCGCTGTCTGAACATAACCTAGCCAATCAGGTCGCTGTTGTAAGAGATGGGGTGGAAGCAATGGAATTTCTGCGATGCGAAGGCAAGTATAAACTACGTAAACCGGGAATCCCGGCAGTACTGCTTTTAGATATTAAGATGCCCCGCATGGATGGAATTGAAGTGCTTCGAACTGTACGAGGCGATCCTTCGCTGAAAACATTACCTGTGGTGATACTTACATCCTCCCGTGAGGAACAGGATCTGATAAAAAGTTATGAACTTGGAGTTAATGCTTATGTAGTAAAGCCGGTGGATTTCAAAGATTTTATACAAGCAGTGAAGGAGATTGGTGTCTTCTGGGCTGTAATTAATGAAGCGCCACCGGTGAGTATGTCATCCAAATAAACCAAAAGCTAATAGGGATTACTATGTTAAGAGCACTCATACTTGAAGATTCGCCGCAAGATGTTGAGATCATCCGCGAGTTATTGATAGACGCGGGATTTGAACTGGATATGGATTGTACTGCGTTAGAAAAGGAATTCGTTTCTTTGCTCCGCAGCAATACTTATGATGTTATTCTCGCTGATTTCAAACTACCCGGATTTGACGGGTACGCTGCACTACAGTTGACTATGGAAATCTGCCCGAATATTCCATTCATCTGCGTATCCGGCACGATCGGTGAGGAAACCGCCGTCGACCTTTTAAAGCAGGGAGCTGCTGATTATGTCCTAAAGGATCGACTGGCGAGACTTCCCGCTGCTATCAGACGAGCACTTGATGAAGAAAAGAAAAAAGATGAACTACGACGGGCGGAAGAAGAATTGCGGGTTGCTCTATCTAAGTATAAAACGGTGTTCGACTGTTTCCCGTTGGGTATTACTGTATCGGACGAGATGGGCAATATTGTGGAAACAAATACGACGGCTGAGAAACTTCTCGGTATACCACAAGATGAGCAAACCAAACGCGACATTGACAGTTCTGAGTGGCGCATCGTGCGCCCGGATGGAACGACTATGCCGCCCGATGAATATGCCAGTGTAAGAGCGCTGAAGCAACAGTGCAAAGTGGAAAATGTAGAAATGGGCATTGTTAAATCCGGTAACTTGATAACATGGATCAATGTTACTGCAGCCCCTCTACCATTGGAAGGGCATGGTGTTGTTATCACCTATAACGATATCACCGAGCAGAAGAAGGTGGAAGATTCAATGAAACACCTCCATAAGAATTTGAATGAGCTGATTCTTGTTGCCCATCGAGAACTTTCAAATGCCAAAGGTATTGACTCGATCATGAAGATTGCACGGGAAGCAGTAAGAAAATTAATCAATGCTGATGGCGCAACATTTGTTCTAAGGGAAGGTGATTTCTGTTACTATGCAGACGAAGATGCAATAAGTCCTTTGTGGAAAGGATCAAGGTTTCCAATGGATATGTGTATTAGCGGATGGGTCATGAAAAACAAGATCCCCGCTGCTGTTCCCGATATCTATGTTGATGAACGAATACCAATTGATGCATATGAACGAACTTTTGTTAAAAGTCTAATCATGGTTCCGATAAATTCCGAAGAGCCTATTGGCGCTATAGGTGCTTATTGGTCTAAACCTTATAAAGCTAGTGATACGGAAATTCAGCTTATTCAAACCCTTGCTGATTACGCTTATTTTGCAATTGCTAATATTAATCTTATTGAAGAGGTTAGAAATAATATTACAAAGCTTGAACAAGAAATCACCGAACATAAACTAGCAGAAGAACACCTTATTGCATCGGAAACCAGGTATCGCTGTCTTTTTGAATCTAGTAAAGATGGAATACTCATTCTCAACGTAGAAACTGGAAAGATTGTTGATGTCAATCCTTTTTTGATTGAAATGCTTGGTTACTCAAAAGAAGAATTCCTTGAAAAAGAGGTTTGGGAAATAGGCTTCTTCAAAAATATAGTTGCTAACAAAGAGAAATTTATAGAACTACAGCAGAAAGAATATGTCCGTTATGAAAACTTACCTCTTGAAACATCCGATGGAAGAAAAATCAATGTTGAGTTCGTAAGCAATGTATATTCGGTAAACTCTCACAAAGTAATCCAATGTAATATTCGGGATATAACACAACGCAAACAAGCGGAAGAAGCGCTTGAGTATGAGCGATCATTACTCCGAACACTTATTGATAATATCCCGGATTCAATGTATTCTAAAGACTTATGCTGCAGAAAAACTCTTGCTAATATTGCAGAGGTACATAACATGGGGGCAAAATCGGAAGCTGAAGTTATTGGGAAAAATGATTTTGATTTTTATCCAAAAGAAATTGCAGAAGGATTTTTTGCCGACGACCAATCAGTGCTAATAACCGGTAAGCCGGTGCTTAATAGAGAAGAATTTATTTTTGATGAGAAAGAAGAGAAAAGGTGGCTGCTTTCCTCTAAACTTCCTTTGCGGAACAAGGATAACCAGATTATTGGTTTGGTTGGCATTGGGCGCGATATAACCGAACGCAAAAATTCCGAAGAAAAAGTTCAGCAGCTCTCTCTTACTGTTGAACAAAGCCCTGTTTCTGTCGTTATAACAAATAAGAAAGGAGAAATAGAATATGTAAATGAAAAGTTTTACGAACTAACTGGATATACAAAGGAAGAAGTGAAAGGTAAAAATACAAGTATTTTAAAGTCAGGTCAGCATAGCAAATCATTTTATGAGGAACTTTGGAATACCATTTTATCCGGTAAAGTTTGGAAAGGTGAATTACTGAACAAAAAGAAAAACGGAGAAATCTATTGGGAATCAGAATCGATTTCCCCTTTAGTTAATAATAATGGGGAGATCACTCATTTTGTAGCGATGAAGGAAGATATTACTGAAAAAATGAAGATGATTTCCGAACTGTTTGAAGCTAAAGAGAGAGCTGAATCTGCGAATAAGCTTAAAGATGCTTTTATCAATAACATGTCGCACGAGATCAGAACACCTTTGAACGGGATATTAGGAATGTCAGGTCTGATTAAAGAAAACTATTCACAGTATATGGTAGAAGAAGACGAATTCTTATTTACGGGAATTGATAGCTCGGCACAACGCATTATTCGAACGGTAGATATGATTTTAAACTATTCACGTTTGCAAACCGGCGAGTTTACGGTCATCCCAAAAGAAATAGATATTTTTGAAATATGTGAACGTGTAATAAATCAGAACAAAGATGACGCGGAAAAGAAAAACCTCGAATTTGTTTTCGATAACCGGTGCAATGAAACTAAAATAATTGGCGATGAGTATTCGATAACCCAGGTTGTTTCCAATTTGATAGACAACGCTGTAAAATATACTCAAAAAGGATTTGTAAGCGTTAGTCTTCTAAACAAAAGTGACAATGAATTGATCCTCGAAATAAAAGACAGCGGTATTGGTATAAGCGATGAATATTTAGAACATCTTTTTGAACCTTACCGGCAAGAGGATATGGGATACGGAAGATCGTATGAAGGTAATGGGCTTGGACTTTCCCTGGTTAAGAAGTTTTTAGATTTGAACAATGCACACATCTCCGTAGCAAGTAAAAAACGAGAAGGGGCAACCTTTACGGTAACGTTCACCAAAGCGATGAAAAACAAAGAAGGAATCGTTATACCGGAAAAAATTATCACCAAAGTTGAACCGGCGGATGGAACGTCAAACCGTTTGGTGCTGATTGTTGAAGATGATTTTATCAACCAGGTAACAATCAAAAGATTTCTACAAAACGGATATAACACCCTCATAACCGCTTCCTCCGATGAAGTGCTGACTATCCTAAAAAAGAATAAAGTTGATATAATCTTAATGGATATCTCTCTCCAAGGGTCAAAGAATGGATTAGAAATAACCAAAGAATTAAAAGCATCGAAAGCATATAAACATATACCGATTATAGCCGCGACTGCTCATGCGCTTGAACGTGATCAAATCGCAGCTTTGGAAGCCGGATGTGATGATTATTTGTCTAAACCGTTCTCAAAATATCAATTGCTCGAGAAAATAGAGAAGTGTGTGAGGGGGGGAAATTAGGCTGTAGGTTTTTTGGCTGTAGGAAGGAGAATTAAAACCGTAATAGGAAAAAGTAAGAAGATGGAAAAATCGGAGTGGTGGGGAATGGATAATGTTTGAAGGAAGCTGCAATGGGAACAAAGCGTCACCAATATTTCATCAGAGACAGAGATAAATAAAAAAATTGGTTAGCAGTTCTGGTTTACTCACCAAAATGATATAGTTCCTTTTTCATCCAATTGATGGATTGATTTTAATACACAAATCATATTATATTAATTCTTAACAAAGTATAGATTAGAAATGAGTTCTTTAAAATTTGATGCTACAAATCGACAAGCTAAACGGCTACCAACATCACTAATAAAAGCATGGACTCGTAACAGAGCCATTCTTCCTCTTTTGGTTTTGATAACGTGTTTAATAATTTCCTATTTATATTGGAATGCTGCAAACACAAGCAGAGAAAATGAAATCCGTACATATTTTGAATATCGTGCAAGGGATGTTAAAGTCCGTATTGAACAGCGGATTATTGGTCACGAGGAAATACTTAGAAGTACACGGGGTTTATTTAATGCATCTGGGAAGGTTAATCGGTCAGAATTCCGTTTATTCAATAATTCTCTAAGTCTTGACGAAAACTATCCGGGAGTACAAGGTGTAGGCTTTTCTTCTATAATCCCCTCAGAGCAAATAAAAGAACATATTACCGACATACGTGCAGAAGGCTTTTCTGCATACAAAATCTGGCCGGAAGGTAATCGAGAAACTTACACTTCTATAATTTTTCTTGAACCGTTCACAGGTCTTAACTTGCGTGCTTTTGGATATGATATGTTTTCTGAGCCGGTTCGCCGGAAGGCAATGGAAAGAGCACGTGATTCAAATGAAACTGTAATATCCGAAAAAGTCAACCTGGTACAGGAAACGGGCAGAGCAGTACAAGCGGGTTTCCTCCTCTATTTGCCGGTTTATCGAAACGGAACACCCCACACAACACTGATTGAGAGACGAACGAACATAATCGGTTGGGTTTATTCTCCTTTTAGGATGGGTGATTTTATGGAGGGACTTTTTGGTGAACGCGCTGCGGATCTTGATGTAGAAATTTTTGATGGTAAAAATATTTTAAACGAAACGAAAATGTATGATTCAAAAACTCACATGATGTTAATAGATCAACCATTGGTTTTAAGGAAAGAGATTGATTTTCATGGGCACAAGTGGACAGTTTTAGTAAAATCGACACCACAATTGGAGGCCAGAATAGGATTTGATACATCAAGCATCATCCTAATTGTTGGATTAAGTATAAGCCTTCTACTTACCATAATAACATGGCTTCTTGTAAACAGAAGAATACGTGCTATTATAGCCGATACAGAACGCAAACGGGAGGAATTAATTATTCAGCAGCAAAACGACCAACTGCAAGAACTCAACGCTACCAAAGATAAATTCTTTTCAATAATTGCGCATGATCTGAGAAGCCCGTTCCAAGGATTTCTATCCATGACGGAGATGATGGTTGAAAA
Organism: Ignavibacteria bacterium; assembly: GCA_030693705.1. Taxonomy (GTDB): domain Bacteria; phylum Bacteroidota; class Ignavibacteria; order Ignavibacteriales; family Ignavibacteriaceae; genus UBA1563. The sequence goes on from JAUYAB010000034.1 coordinate 10,641, forward strand.
TATTGGTGATTTTTCAGAAGAAGAATTAGTAAAGTATCTCGGTGAATTAAACAAATCGACACAGAATCTTTATAAGCTGCTCCAAAATCTTTTAGACTGGGCACAGTTGAAAAAAGGTTCATTCGATTTTACGCCGAAGGAGTTTTCTTTATCAGCAACTGTTTCTGCATGTATTGAGCACATAAATAAAAGAGCGATACAAAAAGGGATAACCATTATAACCGAAGTTGCCGAAGATCAAAAAGTATTTGTTGATGAAAGGATGATCAATAGTATCTTCGGCAATCTTCTCTCCAATGCTGTTAAGTTCACCAGAAGTGAGGGGAAAGTTACAGTCAAAGCAAATAATTTAAGTAATGGTATGGTTGAAATTTCTGTGGAAGATTCGGGAGTTGGGATGTCCGAACGCACGCTAAATAAACTCTTCAAAATAGATGAGAAGGTTGGTTCAAAAGGTACCGATGGGGAATTGAGTACGGGATTGGGTTTATTGCTTTGCAAAGAGTTCATAGAAAAGCATAGCGGGAAAATATGGGTGGAAAGCGAAGAGGGAAAAGGGAGTACTTTCAATTTTACACTGCCGGGAAATGAAAACGTTTTTACTTCAAGAACAATATTATATTAAAACCGGTACTGGATTATTTTAAACTATAATCCTTCTCTACCGATCAAATAAACTAATACCGTAATAGCTGCCGAGCCAAGTTCGAATTCTCTTTTACGAAAGTTAAAAAAAACAGTGAGGAAGTATCATTTTATTACAAATTTTAATATGTTTAGGTCAAAGAATTTCAATCATAAAAAATTAAACGAAGTAGATTTGATATGCAAAGCGTACATGCGATATATGACGGTGAAACAATCCGATTCGTCGATAAAGTTGAAATAAAGAAACCTCAGAAAGTAATAGTTACTTTTCTGGATGAGGAAGTCCAAGAGGATTTAAACAAGGTTATCTATAAACTTGCGGATGCCGGGAACTCTTTTGACTTTTTGAAGGAACCTGAGGAAGACATTTATTCAGATAGTGATTTGAAGGTAAAGTATAAGCGATTAAAACTTGCTTTGTATTTATAGAACGAAATAATTTCACATCTTCATAGATTTTAAAAATCTATCTTTACAATCCTTCTCTATCTATAAGAAAAACCAATACTGTCATCGCCGCAGAGCCAAGTTCAAATTCTCTTGGATTCACTTCGGTGAAAATATCGTTTGCAGAGTGGTGATAATCAAAATATCGTTGAGAGTCGGGCACATAACCGATCAGGCATTTAGCATTTTTAATGTAAGAAACATCTACTCCGCTGCCTCCTTGCTTTACCCACGAAATGCCGGCTCGTTCTAAAATATTTTTCCACGAACCAATTTTTAGAAAAGACGCGGAATCTTTATCAACTGCAAATCCTTGTGGAGTGAATGCGCCTCTGTCAGATTCAATCGCCGTTAAATGTTTTTCTTTTGAAGCAGCAGCAAACTCACCGTATGCTATTCCTCCGCGTGAACCGTTTTCTTCATTGATAAAGAAGACACAACGGATAGTCCGCTTTGGTTTTATTTGTAAACGTTTAAATAAATCAAGCACTTCCATCGACTGAACGCAGCCCGCCGCATCATCGTGTGCTCCATCGCCTTTATCCCAACTGTCAAAATGTCCGCCAATAACAATTACTTGGTCTGGAAATTCTGTTCCTTTCATTTCTCCAATAACATTATAAGATTGCGCTTCCGGCAAAGTTTTACAAGAAAGTTTTAGTTGTAGTTTTAGTTCCGGTTCTTTCTTTAATGCGTTGCTTAAAAAATCGGCATCGGTAATTCCAATTGCTACTGCCGGAACTTGGGGGATTGAATCGGTATAATGCAATACACCCACATGAGGAACATTATCATTTTTCGAAGTGATTGAACGAAGAATCATTCCTTTTGCACCATGTTTAGCTGCTTCAGATGCACCTTGCACACGGTAACCGACATTTTTTCCGTATGCGGGAAACGAAGTCGGGAAACTGTTATCAAAAGGAACATTAAAAAAAACAATTTTATCTTTTACCTCTTGTTTCTTTGTTGTTAGCTCTGCCCATGAGTGGATTTCGATTACTTTGGCAGTGATTCCTTTACTTAAATCTGTTCCAACACTTCCTCCGAATGCTGCGATAGCTAACTTTTTATTTTTAAATTTATTTGAAGAAACAATAACCGCCGACTCCGTTTTTCCTCTTTCCCAATGCGGCACCATAACCGGTTGGAGCCAAACGGAATCGAATCCAAGTGAAATCATTTTTGCCATCGCCCATTCGATAGCTTTAAGAGAATTTTCTGATCCGGATAATCTGGGACCAATTTTGCATAAGTCCCCAAGAATAGCATATCCTTTCTGATCCGTCATGGCGGTTTTTACGATTGAGTCGGCAATGGTTATGTAACTTTTTTCATTTTTCTCTTTTTGGCTGAAGGTATTGCCTGCCAAAAAGATGAGGAGCAAAAAGGGGATAAATAATTTCTTCATAAATTTCTTCGCAATTATTTGTTTAGGTAAACAAAAAATATTAAAATTGAAGTAACAAACAAAGAAAACAAAGTAGCGAGACTTCTTTTATTTCTGCATTTTATTGAACCGATTTCTCTGTTATTTTTGCATAGCGAAAATGTGGTACTTAAGTCCGTGGCTATAATTTATGTTCACAATTAAAATATCTAATGAAAAAACTACGCATCCTTTTTATACTTTTACTCGCATCTCTAACAAATTCTTATTCCCAGGAATTAAATGAACTCTATGCAAAAGGTTATCAAGCCTATTTAGAGAAAGATTACGCTAAAGCTTCTCAATATTTTTCAGCTTTTAGAAAAGAATATTTACCAAATGACGAGTTACTTGTTTCGTCAGTCTATTATCAAGGGGAATCATTCGCAAATTCGGGACAAGTGGATGAAGCGATCTCTTCTTACACATACTTGATCAATAATTATTTATTCTCAAATTTAAGAGATAAGGCGGCGTATAAAAGCGGACTTCTTTATTACGAAAAATCAGATTATGCGCACGCCCAGCAATATCTTCTTCAATTGAACAGTGAGTATCCGAACAACGAGTTTTACGGTTCAACGCTTTACTGGTTGGGCGAAACTTACGCCCGGCAAAACAATGTTGAAGAAGCGGTAAATTATTTTAAAGAGGCGATCTCTTACAAACAAACGAATAAGTTTATTGATAACACTATCTATTCGTTAGCGCGCACTTATGAAGAACTTGGCGATTATACTAATGCCGTAACCTACTACGACGAGCTTCTCTCGTACTACCGCGAAAGTAAACTCGCTTCACAAGCGCAAATAAGGATCGGCATTTGTTACTTCAAATTGAAGGAATACGACAGCTCCATTCTGGAATTATCTAATCCGATAGTAAAACAATTACCGGTTGAAAAACAGACGGAAGCATTATACTTGCTGGCAAATTCGCATTACCGGGTTGGAGAATATGCAAACGCAGAGAAAGTTTATCGCGAAGTAATTGAAAAATATCCGGCTTCATCGTTCATCCGCGAAGTTAAATACGCTTACGCATGGTCATTCTTTCAGCAAAAAAAATATGCCGATGCTTATAAATTATTCAACGCGCTTTCCGTTGAGGATGATTCAATCGGCGTAAAATCTTTTTATTGGAAAGGGGAATCGAAACGTTATGGAGGAAGTGAAAGAGAAGCGCTCTCTATTTACGAGAACTTTTTGCAAAAATATTCCGGCAGCTATTTAGCTGCTTCAGCGCTCTATCAAATTGGCGTGATTAATTTTAGCAACGGTGAGTATGAAAAAGCCGGCGCAGCTCTTGCGAAAGGAGTTTCTACAAAAAATATAGAAGTACGCGGTAAAATTCTTACGATGCTCGGTGAAATTGAACTTCAAAAGAAAAAGTATCTGGCTGCACTTCAGCACTTCAATAAAGTTAATGAGAATGATATTGGCGAGGAGTTATTGGTTTTTCGAGGTTTATTAGGAAAAGGAACTTCTTTATTTTATTTAAATAAATATGACGACGCCATCGGCGTATTAAGTGATATTGATTTTCGCGCGCCAAGTTTTGAATCGGCAAAAGTATCTTTTTACTTAGCTGAAAGTTATTTCTCCAAAAAAGATTATGCTGAAGCGCTGAGCTATTATAACAAAATCTCCACCGAAGATGAGTCGTTACAAGCTTTAACAATGTACGGAAAAGCATACTGCTACTTTAATCAAAAAGATTATACGAATGCCTCAAACTTTTTCTCTGACTTTGTTAAAAAATATCCTAAGAACGAAAAAATATTTGATGCTCGAATCCGTATGGCAGACAGCTACTTCGCGGATAAAAACTATGAAGCGGCATCAGACGGTTATGAGGAATTGTTAAAATTAAAAAGCGGGATCAAAGCAAAAGATTACGTCTCTTTCCAAAATGCGTTGGCGCTTTTCAGATCCGGTAAAGTGCAAAAAGCAGTTGAACAGCTTGATAATTTCAAAAATAGTTATCCTAACTCAATCTATTATGAAAATGTTCTTTATCTAAGCGGATGGATCAACTTTCAGCAGAATAATTTTTATGCTGCAATAAGCAAGTACAGAAACATGCTGGACGTTTTGCCGCGATCAAAGCTGGCTCCGTTGGTTCAATATTCCATCGGTGACGCTTATTATAATTTAGGCAATTATGATTCGGCGATCGTTTCTTATGAAGCTGTTATCTCCAATTACTCCAATTCTCCGCAAGTCTTTGATGCCCTCAACGGTTTGCAATATTGTTACGTTGCAAAAGGAGAGTTGGATAAAGCGGTTCAAATCATTGATAATTTTGTTTCCGAGCATCCGACATCTCCTTACGCCGATCAACTTTATTTTAAGAAGGGGGAGTTGTACTACAATCAGCGGGATTATGAAAAAGCGCGGTTGAGTTATAAAGATTTCATTACCTATTTTTCAAAGAGTAAGTATATTCCAAATGCTTATTATCAAATTGGAAAGTGTGAGCAATTCCTAAATAATTTTGATGAAGCGATCCAAAACTATAAAGTTGTTTTCAACTCGTACACGCAAACCGAAATTGCACCGGGCGCTGTAATCGAATTAGGAAATATTTACAACCAATTAAAACGATATGATCAAGCGCTCTTACTTTATGATCAGGCAATTGAAAAATACCGGAGTTCTTCAAGGATTGCCGAACTGCTCTTTATGAAGGGAGATACTTTTCTAAAAAAAAATAATCTGCCTGAAGCATACGATGTTTTTGAAGAAATATCGATGTATTACCAGACGAACATTTTTGCCGATAAAGCTAAACTCGAAATGGGAATTATCGAGCTAACAAACAATCGATTTGAAAACGCTGATAAATTGTTCTTAGATTTGGTAACAAGACGGACAGATGACATTGCAGCAAAGGCGCAATATTCTTACGGTCTCTCACTAATGGAACAAGAAAAAACACAAAATGCGATCACTGCTTTTGTGAGAGTGTTGAATGTTTATCAAACATACGAAGAATGGGTTGTAAAATCATATTTAAAACTTGGGGACGCATATTTAAAAATGGATGATAAAAATAAAGCAAAGGAAATGTACAGAACGGTTATTTCTACCCATAAAGGTGATGAGTACGGGAAAGAAGCCCAGAGAAAACTGCGAGGTGTGAAATGAAGATGAAAAAGAGTTTCATAGTTTTTAATTTTTTACTCGGAATAACTTTTCTTTTCGGACAAGAGAATCCAAATGTTGAGCTCCCGCAATTTGTTATTACCGGAAAAGAAGCGTATGAATTTCCTCAACTTGAAAAACAAAAACCGGAATTAATATCTACCGTCTCTGTACAATTCTTCAAACCGCTTTATTCTCCAGATGACCTGGAAGTAAAAGAATTTTCAGAACCCACTATGAAAAGCGGTGAGTTTTTAGATTCGATAAATTTTATAAACGGAGAAGCTGAATTTCAGATCGGGAATAATATCCTTCCTTCACTGTCATTAACTTACAAGTTGCCATCCGGGAGATCGATGTTTTCGGCTAATGTTAATGCGCTTAACCAACGTGCATATTTGCCGTTTGCCGATAGAAATAAATTCGGAGCTAAACTATTTTATAGCTACATTATTTCCGACTCAAGTGATTTTTTACCATTTTCAAAAATCCAGGCTTCTGCGTTCGCTGAGAATGAATCATTCAAACTTTTTGCATCGCCATTGCCTGACTTTAACAGACAGATCTTTCAAGGTAACGTTTCTACATCTTTGCAAAATATTACATCGGAAAAATTCAATTACAACATTCACTTAGAAGATAATTATTTGAGTATGAAGAATGATTCGGTAAAAGAGAACATTTTCAAAGTAGATGGATTTGCAAAGTATTCAGCTAAGGTTTTGGATTTTTCATTAATGGCAAAATATCATGCTTTACAGTCTACGTTTGATCCTTTGGCTCAACAGACGTATGGTTTTATTCAAGCGAAAGCGTTGATCGGTTTAAAGGTTGGAAGTACCATTAAGACAATGTTTGGATTTGAGTTCGCCGGTCTTGATTCAGACAAAACATTTTTCCCTTACATGGCGGCTGCGCTTCAGGTAGGGAAAGGATTATCGTTCTTTGCTGAATACAGCCCAACTTCATCGATGTTGACCCAACAAGATTTTATTAAGGCAAATCGATATTATTCTCCGAGTGTAACCCAAATAAACATTTTTTCTTCAACGACCTCTCGATATGCTTTTAATTTTAAATACGAGTACGAGCGGACGTTTGAAGTTGCTTCCGGGTTTACGATTGCTTCCGTATCGAATTACCCCTATTTTAATTTTACTGCTGCCGGAGTAAATAACTTTATCATCGATACCGTTGAAGCAAAACTGAACACCATCTCGGCAAGCTTTCATCTTTATCCGGGTAAGTACGGATTTTTTTCGGGTGAATTCTTTTTTCAAAATGTAAAAGACACTGCGGAGAATTCTGTTCCAAATATTTCTCCACTTCATGCAAGTGCAGTGTACGGGATGTTCATTTCGCCTGAAATTTCTTTGTCTGCGGAAATGATGTATTATTCTTCTCCTTTCCTTAATTTTGCCAATACAGAAAAAGGAAAAGATTATTTTAATGTTTCTTTAAAAGGCGAAATGATTATTTCGGACAATATGTTCGCTCAACTTGAACTTCGCAATATTCTTAACAAGAAAAATGAAATCTGGAAAAATTATCAAGAGCTGCCGCTTACGATAACGGCTGGAATTAAAATTAATTGGTAGAAATGACAAGAACCGAATTAGTAAAAAAACTAACTTCCTATGCTTCAGTTGATGAAAGTTATGCAGCGTCGTTCATGGAATCCTTTCTTCTGCTGCTTCACCAAAGATTACTCAAAGCAGAATCGTTTGAACTTCCCATAAAAATTAGTTTTTCGCAAAAAAAGATTATTAGAAATGGTAAAGAGTTTTATCTCATCTCCTGCTCTTCAACTGATCCGTTTGAGACACAATCCGAAGATTTAGTGTTTGCAGTCCCGGGGTTACATGATGAATCAAAAAAAGATAAGTATTCAGTCTTTTCTATCGGTATCGGAAAACAAATTATACCGAATAAGGAAATGATTTCATCGGGATTTGCATTTGAACCAAGTTTCTCCTTAAAAAATTACTGCCGCGAAAAAGCTGCGACTCTTATAGAAAAAGGTGAATTCGTTTCTGCTGAATCTCCAATCTCTGATTTTGCATGGAATTTCAGTCCCTCCGAATCAGTCGACAAGTTTGCTGCAGACGAATCTTTGCAAGAAGAGATAACGAAAGAGGTGCATGAATTCTCATGGGATTTCGGTAACAATTGGAAACGTGAATTGCAAGAAGATGAAATCCTTTCAGTTAAGCCCTTGCTTGAAGATGTTGTACGGCATACTATCGTTGAAGAACCGGTTGAGGAGGAAAAGGAAGAAGAATTCCCCGCCTGGAATTTCAGTGAAGCTGAATTAGAAGAACCAATCATTGCAAAAGATGAGATCGGAACGAAAACTAAAATTGAAGAAGTCGACTTTTCTAAACTCCACGAAAAATTAAGTAAGCAACCGTCCGGGTTTGAATTTGAAGAAGTTAAAGCGAAAGACGTAACTCAAGAATTAAGTATCGATCTTTCTGATTTTGAGCGCTTTACGGAAACCGAACCGGCAATTGAGGAATCTGAAAGTACTGTTCAGATAGATGAGTTCTTGAAAAATTATGATAACCCGAGCGATGAGGAATATGTTCATGTTCAATCAACATCAGAATTTGTATTAACGCAAGAGCAAGAAAAACTGTTGGAGGAAGCCGATCCATTTAGCAAATTTACAGTTGAGAGAACCGCTTCAGAATTTGATGATAGTTCAAGTCTTGGCGCCTGGGCTGAGGATGCTCATAATCTTACGATTGAAAAAACAGCCGAAGAAGATTTTTCGTTTGCAGGTGAGAAACAGTTTGAAGTAGAAGAAGAAGATAAATCTCCAGTAGAGAAGGAGAAAGGAAATAAGTTTTGGGGATTTGCTTCAGCAGTTTTAACAATTGTAATTTTCACGTTTCTTTATTGGAAAATGTATGGAGTGCCTTCCTGGATAAATGGTAATGAAACTGCTAATCAAATTGTTAAAACAAAACCTTCCGTGATCGAAAGAGAATATGATGTACCGGTAACTTATCCATATGAAGTGAAAATTACCGAAGCGCCAAAAACCGAAGCGATAAAAGAAACAAAAAGCGAAAGCGCTATTAGCACAGTTTCAACTCCGGCAACTGATAAATTGCCTCCGGTAAAAAATGATGTTGACGCAAGTGATATTTTTTCAAAAAATAATCCTCGTAATAGAATAAGCGGTAAAACAGTTCAAACACAACCGCAAGTTCAAACGTCTAAACCACCGGCAGCATCAGTAAAAGAAGTTCCGAAGAAAAAAGAAGTGGTTAAGGAAAAACCGCAAGAAACAAAAAAAACTACGTTGGTGCGCGATAATATTTATTTGGAAGGCTCAACCTATGTTGTGCAGATTTCTTCGTGGAAGTCTGAATCAATCGCGGATCAGGAAGTTGCCCGGCTTAAACGGAAGGGAATAAAAGCTTTCAAAACTTCGGCTCTTGTTCCGCAAAAAGGGGGAACGTGGTACAGGGTTAAAGTGGGCGGTTTTTCTTCAATCGAAGAAGCATCCCAATTTTATAAATCAATTAAGTAATAGTAGGAAAGAAGTATGGATTTATTGACTATGTTTCTCAAAGGCGGAGTAGTAATGTACCCCATTTTACTCTGCTCAATAATCGGTGTGGCAATTATCATTGATAAATTTATTGTACTCCATAAATCAAAAGTTAATGTTGCCGCATTCATGATAAAATTGAGGACATTTCTAAAGAAACGTGATGTTGCCGGAGCGATTTCCTTTTGTAACGGAGAAAAAACCCCCGCCGCAAATATTATTAAAAAAGGATTGAAAAAAATCCGCTTCGGACATCAACGGGTTAAAGATGCGTTAGAAGATGCAGGAAGACAGGAGATCACCAAACTTGAAAAAGGTTTGTCCACACTTGCTACGGTTTCCGGAATTGCCCCGATGCTTGGCTTTTTAGGAACGGTTACCGGGATGGTAACAGCATTTCAAACTATTCAAGATTTAATGGGAGCTGCAAATCCATCAGACTTAGCCGGAGGTATTTGGGAAGCATTAATTACAACCGTGTTCGGATTGATCGTCGGAATTCCCGCCTTAGCATTTTACAATTACTTTACGGAAAAAATTAAAAAACTTATCGCAGACATCGAAGTTATTTCAAGTGATTTAATAGACATTGTTGAAGAAACTGCCAGCGGTAAAAAAGAACCTGACGACGATGACGAGATTACTTTATAGAGGATGATATGAAATTAGAAATGACTAACAAACCTCTTGTAAATTTTAGTGTCTCGTCACTAACAGATATTGTTATGCTTTTGCTGATATTTTTTCTCTTAACATCTCAGTTTGTGTTGCAAACGGGAGTGAAGATAAAATTGCCGGGAGCGAAGAACAACGAGCAGCTTGCGCCTTCAAAGTTAGTTGTAACGATGTCGGATAAAGGAGAAATATTTGTCGGGGATGAAAAAATTCAGTTAGAAATGTTACCGGGAAGATTGAACCGGTTAAAAGCGGCAAGCCCGGATAATAATCTAATTCTTCGCGCTGATAAAAGTGTCCCGGTTGAACTTGTTATAAAAGTTATAGACGCAGCTCGCGGGATTGGCATAAATAAATTTACTATAGAAACAGAAAAAGTTAATTTGTAATTGTTCCGCATGACAGAACGCAAAACCAAAAATACTTCCTACATCATCTCGATTATTTTTCACGCATCACTTTTAGTTTTGTTATATTATATGAAATTAGAAGTTGAATACCCGGTGAAAGAATATATCGAAGTTGGGTTCGGCGGCATTAGTAATGGCTCTTCCGGAGCCGCAGGTGATAATGCCATCTCGGTGGTTGATGATGTGAAGAAAGAAGAGTTAAAAGACAAATCCAAAGAAGATGTTGAAGTACCGAAAGTGAAAAACACTTTCGAAAATGAAGTTCCCGCAACAGCCAACAAAAAAAACGATGAAAAAGTTATTGAGCAGAAAGGGAACAAGGGAGCCGGAACCGGTAATACAGGATTTGATATTGAATGGGGAGGTAACGGGAAAAGAAAAATTTACAGCTACACGCTTCCTGCTTATCCCGAAGGTGTGAATAAAGAAATCGACATTCGTCTTCGTTTTTCAATTTTACCGGATGGAACAGTTGGAACAATATTCCCCTTAACGAAAGCGGATACAAAACTTGAGAATGCGGCGATGAACTCACTCCGCCAATGGCGCTTCGAACCGTTGCCATCGCAACAGAAAAAGACAGAGCAATTTGCGATTATTGTTTTTCCGTACCGGCTTCAGTAAAAAGATCTTTGTAGTAGAGACGATAGAAAAAGAATTCTGCCAGAGACAGTAGAGTAAGCGCAAAAGTATCGCGGTCGTAGAAGATTCCCAGTCCTTCAGGTTCCATAACAATCTTAGCTATCATAGTCGTCATAGTCCAGCCAACCGCAAAGAGCACCCCGATCAATCCGATATTAAGCGTAGCGCCGGAAAGATTTTCATCCTGCCATTTTTTTGTAAAGATGATGAGAGTAAAAACATAATGAGCGAAAAAGATAAAAGCAGTTATCATAGTCTTGTAAAATATTTTTTGTTAAAGATTGACATGCCGATGAGTCCGCCGATGATACCGAAAGCGGAATCGACAAGAATATTATTGAACAAAAGAAAAACTGTATAGGTCGATGAAAAACCGTTTGCAATAATATCATCGCTCATTTTGCTAAGGATGTTAACTGTTTCTTTTCCTAAATCGCCAAGGTTGTAACTATTCAAAAGTATTTCAACCTGGGTTAAGCTAACAACAAGATCGTTGCTGTGGAAGATATAGGTTGAGAGAACTTCAAAAATAACAGAGAAAAAAGCCGAAGATAATCCGGTGGTTAGCCCTATAAACATCGCCGTCTTTACGCTGATACTTTCCGTGAACGAGGTTATCCGTAAATAAAAATAGAGACTTAGGATAGTTGCAGCCGGCAGCAATAAACAGCATCCAACCGTTTTTACACCGGGAATTGTTCCCAAAACAGCAGCTCCGAATCCGCAGACGACAGCAGTAGAAAGTTTGTTTTTCATAAATTATATATCTCTTTGAGCAGAGTGGAAGAAATTATTTCTTTTTATTTCAAAAATAACAAAGTTGACGGCAAAAAAAGAAAAAAGATAACCGGTGAACAATGCCGAAGTTTTATTGTATGAACTTAAAAGAAAGTTATTGATTAACACATCGCCAAACATAATGATTGAAAAAACCACAAAATATTTATAGATAGCGCGAAAATATTTTGTAAACGAAAAAAGAGAAAACAAGAAACCGAAAAAGGCTCCGATATAAATCCCAGTGCAGCGGGCACAAACTAAAAAATAGGAATCGTTGATCCTAAAGCATTCATCGGGTTTTTGATGGCAGACTCTTGCATAACTAACTTTCAAAAAAGGATAAAATGCCTGGAATGAATTATCCTTTGGGAGAAAAGGGAGTAGAGAAAACCCTGCTATCCAAACTGCTGAGACAAATAGAAGTAAACCTACGATCAATTTATTTTTCACTTAACACAAAACAATAGATGGTATTATTGGAAAGAGCATAAATTTTATCTCCCGTTGCGAGAGAAGAAGTAAATACTACACCATCAGGAAGCAAGGGAAGTTTCTGTTTGGCGAAGGATAACCTGTTTGAATCAAAAGAAGAAACGTAAATGGTTGAATCGCCGGTTAAGGTAACGGTAGAATAATACTTATCGATCGAGGTGAATTTTTCCGGCAAAGTAATTTTGCTTACGCCGTTACCAAAGAGATCGAAAACGATTAAATTTTGTCCATCCAACACCAAGATATTGCTGTTCTCGGTTACAAGTAATTTTATCGGATTCTTTATTGCAAATTCTCCGGCATCATAACCGCCGAATTGTAAGATATACTTTCCGAAGAGATCGAATTTGAGGATGCGTTTATTTTCCGAATCGAGTACGAACAAATCGCCCATTGTAGAAACATCTGCGCTAAGAGGAAAGCCGAATGCTGCGTCTTTATCGTCTCCATCGCGGGTATTAAGCCGGGAGATGAAGTTCAAATCTTTGTCAAACCGTTGAATTGAATGATTGTTCTGATCGGTGATAAAAATATTTAATGCGTTGAGTGAAACATCAATGGGGTAATCAAACTGCCCGCTGTTCCAGCCGTAACCTCCAAAAGATTTAACCACATTTCCAAGCGAATCAATTTTATAAATTTCGTCACTTCCGTTATCGGCAACATAAAAATAACCTTGCGGAGAAAGTGCAAAGGAAGTTGCATCGGAAAATTCACCTATTTCATTCATTAACCGATAATCTTGAGATAGTATCGTTGCAGTAAGCAATAAAAATATTGAAAGTAACCTTTTCAAAAATGCTCCATTTGATTGCCGGAAAGTTAAAAAACAATGAGGTAAGTTAAAAGTTAAATTACATGTAAGCACAGTGGAAAGGGGTTTTAAAACGATAACGGCTCCGTTAAGTTGGAGCCGTCTCGTGCAAGTAGTTAAATTAAATTAATTTATTTACGGAGTGAATTTAAAACTTTCCGGATAATTTTCAAACCTTCGTCTAATTCATCATTTGTTACTATCAAAGGTGTTCGGAAGCGGACTGACTTACCGCCACAGCCCAATTGCAATAATTTATTCTTATAACATTCTTTTACGTATTCATTACGCAAATCTGCCGACTTGAAATCGAACGCGCACATCAATCCTAATCCGCGGGCATGTTCAATCAGTGTTGGATATTCAAGCTGAAGGATATTTAATTGATGCAGCAGATAATCTCCCGACTCGTTAACATGAGCTAAGAGATTATCTTCCTGCATTACTTCAAGAATTCTTGTTGAACGAACCATATCGGGTAAATTTGAACCCCAGGTAGAATTGATACGGCTTGATTTTCTGAAGCAATGTTCTTCAACATCATCGATTCTGCCGCTAACCATAATTCCGCAGGTTTGAGATTTTTTACCAAACGAAATAATATCCGGGAGAACGTAATATTCGGAAGCCCACATTTTACCTGTCATTCCCATACCGGTTTGCACTTCATCGAACATGAGGAGAATGTCGTTCTCATCAGCGATTTGTCTTAACTTCAAGAAAAACTCTTTACGGAAGAAGTTATCACCGCCTTCTCCTTGTATCGGTTCTAAAATGATAACGGCAATGTCATCGGGATTATCTTTTATCGCTTGATATATCTGCGCAACCGCGGTTTCTTCTGATCTGATTACTTCTGCTAAATTTGCTTCAAGAGGGAAGATGACCTTGGGATTGATAATTCTCGGCCAATCGAATTTAGGGAAGTAGTTTATCTTGTTTGGGTCTGTGTTGGTTAAAGATAAGGTATAACCGCTTCTTCCATGGAAAGCTTGATTGAAGTGAAGTACTTTTGTTCCGACTTCTTTCGTATAACCTTTCTTAAAGTTCTTCTGCACTTTCCAATCGAAGGCTACTTTCAAACCGTTCTCAACAGCAAGCGTACCGCCATCAATAAAGAAAAGATATTTGAAGTGGTCGGGTTTTGCTATAGAGGCGAAAGTCTCAACAAATTCAGCCATTAAGGTTGAGTAGATGTCCGAATTAGAAGGTTTGTGCATCGAAGCTTCAAGAAGTTTCTCCTTAAACTCATCGTTTTGCAGTTTGGGGTGATTCATCCCCAACGGAGACGAAGCAAAGAAGGAGAAAAAGTCTAAGTATGTATCATTTGTTTTTGCATCAACAAAATGAAGCCCATGGCTTTTCTTTAAGTCGAGAACAAGGTCAAATCCATCGATTAGCATATACTTACGCAAAGCGGCATGGACGAAGGTTGGATCAATTGATTTATGTTGTAAAGAGAGTGACTCTCTAATATCGGCGCTGCTCATAATGAACCTCTAAATGAAATTAAAAATATTTATTGATTAAGAGTGTAGAGAAGAGCTGAAATCTAGAAGACGTTTTCGAACCGGGAGACTAAGTAGTTTCTTAAGCTTTTGCTTTTCTTGCGGGTAATATGTGCGGTTACAAAAATCATAGATTGTTGGGAACAAATTAAGGGATAGACGAATAAGTTTCAAGTGTTTGCTTTAATTTTTCTTTTTAAGACATCTTTTGGAAAAACATGATATGGCTTCTTAATCTTCATTATAATCCTATTCGTAATCTGTACTAAGTTGAAAAACGAGTACGATTAAGAAAACGATTCAGCCAAAGGCTGACAGGTATGATTAAGAATGTTTTCACTCTTTATAACTGACAAAGGTCATTCTAAACTTTAGTCACTCATGTTACGCAATTATATAAGTTGATTCCGAAAGTTTTCGGAATCGACCAAAGATAACCAATAAAAGAACGAATTGAAGTAAAACAGATAGGCGAAACAGAGTTTCGCTCTACACCCATCTTAAGTTTTTTAATCTCCGTAAATCATCATAAGTTTGATATTATTATTATAAAAAATAAGGGAGACTTTATGGATTTTTTAGCAAAACTTGGAATTAAAAAAGAAAATTACGGCTCATCAACAGGTCAAACCTGGAATGAATCAACTTCAGAGAGTAAACTGAACATCCACTCGCCTGTAAATGGAGAATTTATCGGCTCCGTCTATCAAGCCTCTGAAGCGGATTATGAAACAGTTCTCACAACAGCAGAAAAAGCATTTCTTAATTGGCGGCATGTTCCTGCACCGAAAAGGGGAGAGATTGTAAGACAGATAGGATTGAAGTTACGTGAATATAAAGATCCGCTTGGACAACTCGTCTCTTACGAAATGGGAAAATCATTACAAGAAGGTAAGGGGGAAGTGCAGGAGATGATCGATATCTGCGACTTTGCAGTTGGAATCTCTCGCCAACTTTATGGCTTTACAATGCATTCTGAGAGAGAGAATCATAGAATGTACGACCAATATCATCCTCTGGGAATTGTCTTAACTGTTTCAGCATTTAACTTCCCGGTAGCGGTTTGGGCATGGAACGCAATGCTTGCAGCAGTTTGCGGAGATGTTAATATTTGGAAGCCATCTTCTAAAGTTCCTTTAACGGCAATTGCCACACAAAAGATAATAGCGCAAGTATTAAAAGAGAATGATCTGCCTGAAGGCATTTTCTCTTTGATCGTCGGCAAAGGATCAACTATAGGTGAACGGATGTTGAATGATAAACGTATCCCGCTCATTTCAATTACCGGTTCTACAGCGGTAGGGAAACATGCCTCGCAGGTTATTGCCGGAAGGTTCGGTAAAGCAATCTTAGAACTTGGAGGGAACAATGCAATCATCCTTACTCCCGATGCAGACTTAAAAATAGCTATCCCGGCTGTTGTATTTGGTGCAGTTGGAACTGCGGGGCAGAGATGTACGAGCACCCGGCGTTTAATCATTCATGAATCTATTTATGATAAAGTAAAAGAATCGTTGGTAAAAGCTTATTCAAGTCTAAAGATCGGTGATCCATTAGATGAAAAGAACCATGTAGGACCATTAATCGATAAATCAGCGGTAAAACTGTTCCAGATGGCATTAATACAGGCTAAGGAAGAAGGAGGAGCAGTGGTGTTTGGTGGCGAGGTAATGGAGGGAGCAAGTTATGCTTCCGGTTGTTACGTCCGTCCGGCAGTTGTGGAAGCTGAGAATCATTACAAAATAGTTCAGGAAGAGACGTTTGCCCCTATCTTATATTTGATCAAATATAATGGAGAGGTAAGTAATGCTATCTCTTTAAATAATGGGGTAGTACAAGGATTATCTTCTTCTATCTTTAGCACTAATATGAGAGAGACGGAAGAATTCCTTTCTG
>JAUYAB010000035.1 GCA_030693705.1 Ignavibacteria bacterium
TTCCGTTTGCTTCATCTCAAACTTAAGGAAATGTATTCAATATGTCAATGAACTTTTTGAGAATATAACTTCTCAGAAGAAATACTTGGGATAACTTAGCCCAAGTATTTCTTCTTGACTTTTAACGGAATAACTCTACAACCTCCGAACTCGGGATATTTCTTCTGGGAGAGGAAACTTTAGGCTTCGGGGATGAGAATTTTCATTCCGAAGTGGGAAATTTTGATTCCGGAGAGGAAAATTTTGGTTCCGGAGAGGAAAATTTTCGCTAATTTGTCAATACTTTTCTTAAAATTGTCGAAACTTTTCGCACATTTGTCGATTTCTTCTGATCCGTTGCCGAAACTTTCTCATTAAATGTAAAAACTTTTCGCAAAATCATAAAATCTTTTTGATGAAACACGGAAACTTTTGGATCAGTTGTCGATTCTTTTTGATTAAACATAAAAACTTATTGATAATTTATAAAAACTTTCTGCTCTTTTGCCGAAACTTTTGGGTGTTAAAGAGGGAAATTTTGGGGTGTTAGACGTGTCGATTCCTTCTTTTTGCTCAATAAAGCGGCTTTTTAGATAAAATTAGGGGTATTTCGTTCCTAAGGAACTTTGGTGGGCGGGGTGGTTTTAATTCTACCAATATTTAATTCCTAACGGAATTGGAAAGGATACTTTATGCGTTGATTAACAACAATATCAGTACAGCTCAAATACTAAACGAAGTGGAGGTGTTTGTATAATATCCTACTTTCTTATCTTCTTCCTAAAATTATTATTGAACTTTGGTCTTTCCATCCGGTGGCGACAATTATGTTGCATTTTACTTCAACGGAAAGTAGCCTGCCGGTAAAGTAAGGTAATTCATAATTTTGATAGTGGCGCCAAGAGTAGCCGTTAAAATGAGATAACAAACCATTTGAACCACTGACAACTATATCGTTTGATCCCACTCCTCTTATTCTATTTTTATAAAAGGTTGGGAAATCAGTCACTTTTCCCCAGTCATTATTTGTTTTTTTATTGGAGAAAAGTCCATCCCCGCCGATAAAATAATTCTTTGAAGAATGAAACCAAACTGAACTCAAGCTCCAGGGTAACCCGGTTTTATTTATTTCTTTTGCTCGCGTTTTCTCGATTTTTAATACAGAAGAACCTTCATTGAAAAATTTGTTTGCAGCAACAGCCAGAATTTCCCACTCTTGAGTTCTCTTATTAAAATCTCCCCAAATATCATTGATGTTTAATGTTGTTCCACTTTCTATCTTTTGCCAACTCTTTCCATCGTAATGAGCAATACCACCCCCATAACCAACTGCATATAAATCACTACTACTTGTTCCCCACATTTTATTTGCAGATAAACCAGATTGAGCAGAAGTATTAGGTTGTTCAAATACTTTCCCATTCCAATGTATATTAGTACCAAACCAAATATCATTATCACTAAAAGCAAAAACTGAATTTATTGGACCCCAAAGTAGGGAACCATTATAGTTATAATAAATTCTTTTTAGTTCCCACTCGCTTCCATTCCAATGGCTAGCATTATAAGGCTCTATCCATTTACCTAATGAGTCATAAGTATAACTGTCCTTTGTATAAATTGCACCCACTGCCCAAATATTGTTTTCATCTATTATGGCAACATCAAATAAAGTGCTGCTACCGGTTTCGCCGCCAAATGTAAATGTTTGCCAGGCAAAATTGTGGTTGGTAGTATCCATTGTCTTTGCTACTACTTCGTTGATGGTTTGTTGTTGGTTGTTGGCGGCAAAGGCTGCTTTTATTTTATAACTTTGGTTGGGGAGGAGAGAGTCAACCTAAAGTAAGGTATCGCTGCTTACAAGCGTAATGTTTTGGTTTGCTTTGTCGTTTACAAAAAGGGTTAGTGTATTTGGTGTTTGGTAATTGGTAGTTGTAATTTTTACCCAAGCTTCTGTGCAAGAGACATCTTCTACAGTTAATGCAAGTGTTTCAACCGGTTCGGTTGTGTTCTTTTTACAGCCGCTGTTAAGCAGTAAAAAACTTGTTAAGACAAAAAGAAGAAATTGTGTTTTCAAAAAATAAGTAGGCATAAAATCCGCTCCGTTAAATATTTATTTTCTTTAGATAAAGATAATTAACATTTGCTTCATCGCATTATACAAATTGCTGTATTAAAGAATCACCTATGTATTGTTTTTCTTAGTGAAATTCCGTGATCTTGGTGTCTAAGTGGTAAAGCAGTTTTCACCACTGAGGCACTAAGGACACAAAGAAACACTAAGAAACTTTAATCAGCGGAGAAAATTCTTCATTAAACTTTTCTCCTTTGTAAATAACTTGTTCTAAATATAAACCCGAGGGTGGAGCTGTGAATTTTGCCGGCTCGTTCCTAAGCGAGGTGAGATATTTTAGCACATCGTTTTCGGTTAAATGGTTGCGTCCAACTTCGGCGGTTACACCAACCATTCTGCGGACTTGCTTCCACAAAAAATGTGAACCGATAATTCTGATAAGGATAAGATCGTCAACTTCGGTAAGGGTAATATCATTTATTAAAACTTTTGTCGATTTTTCTTCCATGTTTTTATCGGTGAAAGAGGCGAAGTCGTGCATACCGATAAAAAGCTGCAAAGTTGATCTCATTTTATTTGTATCGAGTTTATCTTTTATCCACCAGACAAACTGCTTACCGAACGCGGTTCTCCGTTTAGAAATCTGATAAAGATAACTGCGCATTTCAACATCTTTGCGTGCGTGAAAATTACTATGCGCTTTTTCAACTTCAATAATATTTATATCATAGGGAAGAAGATCGTTGAACTTCATTTTGATAATTTCAGGCGCAAGCATAGTTCGCACATCGAGTGAAGCAACCTGCCGCAGTGCGTGAACTCCCGAGTCTGTTCGTCCCGCTCCCTGGATATCAACTTCGCGGGTATTGAAAATATCTTCTGCAATTCGTTGCAGCGTTCCCTGGACGGTCTTGCTGTCGCGCTGTTTTTGCCAGCCGCTGTAGCGGGTGCCGTCGTACTCTATAAACATTTTAAACTTAGACATAGTTTATAATTCCTAAACTGATGAAGTGTAATCGGTTAATTTTAAATCAACAAGAATAGTATCCTCGGTAAAATTCTTGTTTTTTTTGTCAAGAAATATTTCTAGGATTTCTACTTTATCTTTTTTTAATACAATATCAAAAAACATTGAATCCCGCCGGGATTCTTTTTTGAGTTTTGTTCTTTTGTTACAAA
>JAUYAB010000039.1 GCA_030693705.1 Ignavibacteria bacterium
AGAAAGAAATTCCCTTTCAAACGATCAATGATAAACTGCTTTTTAATAAGCAGCAAATTATAGAGTGGGCGCTCAGCAGGAACATCCCGCTTAATATTTCCGACCATGAAAAGATGAGCGAGTATCATGTTGAAACTTTAAACACGATACTTGATGAGAATTCTTTTTTTTACGATTGCCATCTTTCAGAAAAAACTTACATTGAGCAAATGGTGAACCTGCTTGATCTTGAAAAAAATGTTGATAAAGTAATCATCGTTCAATTATTGAAGAACCGTGAAGAATTAATGAGTACAGCCATCGGAAATGGAATTAGTCTGCCGCATCCGCGCATTCCTCTAATGGTTGGAAAGAATAAACCGTTGATCAATTTTTTCTTTCCGAAGGAACCGCTTGATCTAAAATCACTTGATGGAAAACCGGTTCACACAATTATACTTATGATTTCGCAGACAATTAAACAGCACTTGAGTATCTTGGCACATTTAAGTTTTCTCCTCTCTCAAGAGTCGTTTAGAAATGCGCTTGAAAAACGATTTGATTATCAGGAGATAATAAATATTATTACTCAAATAGAGGGAACCAGAAGAGGATAAGTGAAATGGAAAGTAATCTTAATGTGTAACAAATGAGCATTGCCAAATAAAAATGAATTTATTTTTTTTCGCTTTAGCAATACAGATTCTTCCAACCATAATTATCGGTTTTTTACCGGATAACCGGAAAGCATCTGTTGTTACACATTTCTTACTTGTCGCCGGATTAATTTTAGGCTTTTCTTCATCATTCAACGCGCTGGTTTTCTCTAATACTACACAACATAATATCAGTATTTTCGGAATACCAAATAGCTTGTTCAGATTCGACGCGCTGGCGTTGTATTTTTTATGTATCATCCAATTGGTTGCCATTCCAATTTCCATCTATAGTTATTCTTACTTTAAATATTATATCGAAAGAGGGAAGTCGGTAAGAAGCACGCTTGTATTTTATACGTTACTTCTTGTTTCTACTCAATTATTGGTCTCGGCAAATCACTCGATAGTATTTTTAATCTTCTGGGAGGTGATGAGTATTTCGGCTTATCTTGGAATGATTTTCGAGAAAGAAAAAAAAGAAGTTCAAACGGGAAGCTTTTACTATTTCGTAATGAACCATATTGTTGTGTATCTTCTTTTCGTTTTTTTCTTTCTGCTTCATCATCAAACAAAAAGCTGGCTCTTTAGCGATTTTCATATTTCACCGGAAGCCGGAAAAATATTTATCATCTCTTACGCATTATCATTGATCGCCTTTGGAATGAAAGCCGGATTTATGCCGTTTCACTTTTGGCTACCGAGGGCGCATCCAATAGCACCAACGGTTTTCAGCGCTTTTCTTTCCGGAATAATAATTAAGACAGGCATTTACGGAATTTTAAGAACGTTTCAATTTCTTAATCCAACTCCTGAATGGCTTGGATGGCTTGTACTTGCAGTAAGTATGATCAGCGCGATCTTCGGTGTTTGGTATGCTTTGGCTCAACATGATATTAAAAAACTATTGGCGTATCATTCGGTTGAAAATATCGGCATCATCGGCATCGGTATTGGTATTGGGTTTATTGGTTCTGCATATCATTCACTCCCAATTCAAGTTCTTGGTTTTGGTGGAGCTTTGCTGCACACGTTGAACCACGCAATATTTAAAAGTTTATTGTTTATCGGCAGCGGAGTAATTTCTCAAAATCTCGGAACGCGAAACATTGAATTGATGGGAGGACTTGTTCATCGTGGAAAATATTTTGTGATGTTGTTTCTTATCGGTTCAATTGCAATTAGTGGAATTCCGCCGCTTAATGGGTTTATTTCCGAATTTATTATTTACAACGGATTTTTTGTTACGGCAAAAGAATTGAAAAATTATTATCCGCTTGTGATGTTGATTTCAGCGGTTGGACTGGCTTTTGTTGGTGGATTAGCTGTTGCTTGTTTCACTAAAATAAATTCAATCATGTTTCTTGGAAGCGAACGGAAAGAAGTAAAACATTTTAACATTTCATTTTATGAATATGTTTCTCTTGGAATATTAGCTTTTCTTTGTGTCGTCATTGGATTTTATCCTCAACCGTTTATCGGAATAGTAAATAAAGTTTTAAATAACGGATTCGTTCCGGTGAGTTCTTCTTCAGCATTATTAAGCATTAATTGGTTTTATATCAGTCTGATTTTCGGAATAATATTTCTCGGGGTATTATTCGTCTACTTTTGGAAGAGAGCTATTCAAAATAAATATGGAAGAAGAACGTCTGCCGCGTGGGGTTGCGGATATGAAAATGTGAATCCACGAATGCAATATACAGCCTCATCCTTTGCTGATGAGTTGAATGAAATTTCAAAATCCGTTTTGGTTTACCATAAAAATATTAAACCTTCAAAAAAGATATTTCCCGCAGAGGCAAGTTTTGAAAGTCATTCGGAAGATTTGGTTGATAACAAGTTCGTTTTAAATGGTTTTAGAAATTTCAGTTCAATGATTTCAAAAATTGAATTCCTGAGCCATACCGATATCCGTTATTACATCAGTTTCATTTTAATAATATTAACGATCTACGGTTTGATAGCATTCTTATGGAACTGATAAAAATGATACAAGGAATTATTTCAATACTCATCATTCTGCTTTTAGCTCCAATGTTTGCCGGATTGGTTAATAAACTGAAAGCCATTTTTACCGGGAGAATCGGCGCGCCAACAATTCAACCGTATTATGATTTGAAACGACTTCTGCGAAAAGAAACCATTAACGCAGACAGTTCATCTTTTATTAGCGCTATTTCTCCCGTGATTAATTTTGTTTCTGTTGTTATTGCTGCTGCAATGCTACCCATTGGTTTAGCGAGACCTGTTATAAGTTTTGAAGGTGATATAATTTTATTCGCGTATGTTTTAGGATTAGCGAGATTTTTTCAGATATTGGCGGCAATGGATATCGGAAGTTCGTTTGAGGGAATGGGCGCCGCACGTGAAACCACTTTTGCAGTATTTGCCGAACCGATTTTCTTTTTCACTCTCGGCAGCATCGCTTTCATGAGTGGATTGACTTCTATTTATGATATTTATCATTCGATCAGGCTGGATAATGTTACTTACATAATTTTTATTATCGTCTGTTCAACTTCAGCCTTTATTCTCGCGGTTACCGAATGCTCGCGCATGCCGGTTGATGATCCAAATACACATTTGGAATTAACGATGATCCACGAGGTGATGATCCTCGATAATTCCGGAATTGATTTGTTTCTCTATCAGTATTCGAGTTATATCAAATTATTTATTTACGCTATTCTCGAAACATCTTTCTTTTATCCTTTTGGAGTTAAGAGTTATACGGTTGGGATAATAATATTTGTGGTTGTAATCGCAGTTTTGTCAATCACATTGGCTGTAGTTGAAACGATTACTTCTCGTTTCAAGATGAAAAATATTCCGCAGTATCTTTTATTTGCAACGGCGATCGGAATATTGAATTTACTTATTTATACTTTCACGAAATAAGATTCATTATGCAAAATGTTTTGAGCATTCTCTTTTGTTTATCTCTCTTTTATCTTGCAGTAACTTCGCGGGTAAAAGCGTATGTCTCAGTCTTACGGTTTCAAGGAATTCTTCTAACTGTTTTGTTGGTGTTTCCGTTTATCAACCACTTTTCAGTTTATGCGTTTATATTGCCCGCAACATTGTTCGTCGTAAAAGTGATTCTAATCCCGCGGTACATCAATAAAATAATACTTGATCTTGATATTAAGAGAATGATAGAACCAAGTATTCAACCATTTACTTTTCAACTGCTTGTTATATTTTCCATGATTGTAATATTTGTTGCGTCTAATATTTTGTCTAAAAGTACAAGCATTGAAACGATTCCTTTTGCCAGTGGATTTTCTGCAATTGCTGTTGGAATATTTGTAATCATCTTTAGAAAGAAATTGATCATTCATGTAGCGGGATTTTTAGTGCTTGAAAACGGAATATTTCTATTTGGAACTGCTGTTGCTTCCGAGCTTCCAATGATGATTGAAATTGGCACTCTACTCGATGTTTTCGTTGTAGTATTTTTAATGGGGATTGCTATGAACAAAATCAGTTCCACCTTATCGGGTTTTGATGTTACTGCTTTAGGGAGGCTTAAAGACTAATGTTTGAATTTTCTGTATTGATATTAATCCCATTATTATCAGCAGGTGTTTGTTATTACCTTAAAAACTTTCGTCTTCAATATTCAATTTCTTTATTCGTCAGTGCGATTCATTTACTGTTGTCATTGGTGATATTCATCGGCTGGTATAAAACAGATTTACCGTTTTTCTTCAGCACGGATTCTCTTAGCAAATTGTTCTTACTCGTCCTTTCTAATATTTATTTCTGGGTGGTGTTGGTTTCATTTTCTTATTTGAAAAGACCGGTCACTCCAAATTCGGAAGAAGGGAAGAAGTATTATTTCCTGCTGCTTAATTTTTATCTGTTTGCTAACACCGCTGCAATTCTCAGCAATCATTACGGCATGTATTGGGTTGCCGCCGAAGGAACAACATTAAGTGTAGCTCCGCTAATTTACTATTACCGGAACGAAGAGGCGCTTGAGGCAATGTGGAAATATCTTTTCCTTGTTTCGATAGGAATTGCATTTGCCTTTATCGGAATATTATTCTTAACGCTCTCTGCAAAGGGAACTCCGCTTGAAGGGCAGCAATTATTTTTTTCAGAGTTTGTAAAAAATGCAAGAACATTGAATCCGGTGTGGTTGAAAGCGAGTTTCATTTTTATTTTTGTTGGATTGAGTACTAAAATCGGAATAGCTCCGATGCACTCTGCGGATGTTGATGCGACGAGCAATTCACCAAGTCCAATCGCGGCTTTAATGTCAGGTTCACTGCGTATAACCGCTCTGCTTGGAGTGATGAGAATTTTTCAAATTGTGCAGCCGACATCGACCTATGAATTCGCAAAAACAATTTTAATCATCGGTGGATTACTTTCTCTTCTCTTTGCTTTTATTTTTATGTTTAAGGTGAATAACTACAAACGCATGCTCGCATATTCAAGTATCGAGCATTTGGGAATAATTACGTTAGGAATTGGAATCGGCGGATTGGCGTTTGTTGGCGCAATGTACCACATCATTTATAATTCGCTCAACAAAGTCGTTCTCTTTTTCACCGCCGGAAATATTCACTATAAATATAAAACGAGAGAAGTTGATGGAGTGAGTTCCGTATTGAATATATTGCCCTGGAGCGGCTGGCTGCTCTTGATTTCGTTTCTGGCAATTTCTGCAATCCCGCCGTTTGGAATTTTCTTCAGCGAGTTAATGATCTTTGAAGGAATGCTCTTTTCCGATAAACCGTGGATATTGGCTGTCACAATGTTTCTTCTCCTTTTCATTTTTATAAATATGGGAAAAACTTTATTCCAAATGTTGTACAGAAAAAATGAGAATGAAAATCTTCCGGTAGAAAAAGAAAGATTCGGGATCATTCACTTTGCAACGATTGTATTATTGATTTTATTGATCGCGATAGCTGTTGCGTCTCCAAACATTCTGCATGAGAATATTGTTAATATTTCAAAAGATTTTGGTATTAAGTTATGATTTCTTTGCAAGTACAGAATAATCAACCGTTTCGTATTGATGAGATTCCATTCTTAAATAAGAGTGATTTTGTTGATTCTGTTTCCGAAGGATTATCAAACGGATTTAGAATGATCGGTTTATTCCCGGCTGATAAAAACGTAACCCATAAAATTATTTCTCTTCTTATTGATCCCGATTTTTCTTCAATTCATATTACCGGTGGAGAATTTCCAAAGGATAAATTGGAGTTTGAAAGTTTTGCAAATCAATATCCTCAAACAAATTATTTTGAATGTGAACTTGCTGAGAATTATGGATACGAACCAATTGGTCATCCATGGCTTCGCCCCGTGAGAAAGCAAAATATAATACTTGGAAACAAACCTTATCAATTTTATAAACTTGAAGGGGATGAAGTTCATGAAGTTGCAGTAGGACCAATACACGCGGGAGTAATCGAACCGGGACATTTCCGATTTCAATGTCACGGTGAATTAGTTTATCATCTCGAAATAAATTTAGGTTATCAGCATCGCGGAGTTGAGGCTATGATGTTGGATACAAAAAATAATCAACGAGTAGTGCTTTCAGAATCAATTACCGGCGACACAGTCATCGGTCATACATACGCTCATTGCAGTGTTATTGAAAGTTTAACAGATACTCAAATTAGTTTGCGAGCTCAAGTGATTCGTTCAGTGGCTGAAGAGTTTGAAAGAATTGCGATGCATTTATCCGGTCTCGGCGGTGTTGCAAACGATGTGGGTTTGGCAATTGTTTCATCTTCTTATGGAAGATTACGAACGCTGGTAATAAATAGTTTAGCGCTTTTGTGCGGTTCGCGGTTTGGACGAGGATTATTTATCTATGGGGGTGTTCGCTTTGATTTTAATGATGAGAATGTAAAACAGATAATCAGCAATTTAGAAATTGTTAGAAAAGATGTATCAGCAATAAATAAGTTTTTATTTTCTTCTACAGGAGCCTTGACCAGATTTGAAAATACCGGAATTGTTAACAAAGATATTGCTCAGCAGATCGGATTAGTAGGCATGGCAGCGCGTTCATCCGGTATTGAAACCGATGCACGAATAAATTATCCGTATGGAGCTTACCGTTACTTCCCGGTTTCACTTATTACTTTACCATCGGGAGATGTTTTTGCTCGCGCACGACTTCGTGCCCTTGAGATTGATGAATCACTCCGCTTTATCTTTGAACAAATGGAAAATCTTTCCGACGGAGAAATTAAAAGTGATGTTGGTAGTGCAAATCCACGTTCGGGAATAGTTTCAATAGTTGAAGGGTGGCGCGGAGAAATTGTTCACATTGCCTTTACTGATAGTGAAGGGAAAATTATTCAGTACAAAATCAAAGATCCGTCATTCAATAATTGGTACGGATTGAGTTTGGCTTTACGCAAAACTGCAATTTCTGATTTCCCATTATGCAATAAAAGTTTTGATTTGTCTTATGCCGGACACGATTTATAAAAACATTTTGTAAAACAGATTAGTAATCTGTTTTACGTTAACACATAACTATTATGATAGATGCAATAAAACTTAGAATACTTCAAGGTGATCCAATAATTCACGATGTGAGAAATGCATCGTTACCAAAACTTTTTCGCGGATTACCGGTTATTGAAAATAAATCATGTGCAAACGAATGCAGCAGATGTGTTGAAATTTGTCCAACGAACGCAATCAGCATAAATCCGGTAAAGATTGATTTAGGTTTGTGCGTTTTCTGTCCTTTGTGCGAAGAAGCTTGTCCTGGAAAAGTAATTCATTTTACAAACGAGTATAAAATCGCTTCCGATAGTAGAGAAAGTTTAATTGTAACGAATGGAACCAATACTATCTCAGTTGAAAAAGCCTCGGAGAAAATAAGAAGTTATTTTGGCAGATCATTAAAATTGAGACAAATTTCTGCCGGCGGATGCAACGGCTGCGAACTTGAATTGAATGCTTTAAGCAATGTCAATTTTGATATTGGGCGATATGGAATTGAATTTGTCGCCTCCCCGCGCCATGCCGATGGAATTGTAATAACCGGACCAATTACGCAAAACATGGCAAAAGCAACAGAGATTTGTTACGATGCAGTACCGTATCCCAAGATTATAATTCTCATTGGTACGTGTGCAATTTCCGGTGGAATATTTCAATACTCGGAAGAGACGCAAAGAAAATTCCTTGAAGAAAATAAAATTGATCTTTTCATTCCAGGTTGTCCGCCGCATCCTCTTACGTTTATCCACGGTTTGTTGGATTGGTTGGATAAGAAATAGTTTTGTGAATAAAAAGCAGTGCATGGGGAATATTGACTTCATCAAAGTATTCAAGAAATGGTAAAATTTTTTCGTATTTGAGATGAAACAAGTGAATTTGGTCCTGTGAAATCTATTTTCAGAGGAAAATCAAAGATTTTTTTCACTTTTTTAGTTCTGTGTAAAAAAATACTTGCATATTCGAAAATGTTCGTATATATTTCGACCATAAAACGAAAAGTGTCTAATCAAATGAATATTATAAGCAAAGACGAAGAAGTAAAAACCGCAATCCTCGAAGCAGCAAAACGTGTTTTCCAAAAATGGGGATTGAATAAAACCACAATGGAAGACATTGCTCACGAAGCCGGAAAAGGGAAAAGTACACTTTATTATTACTACAAAAGCAAAGACGAAATCTTCGAGGTATTAGCAACAACCGAACTAGCGAGTATCATTAATAGAGCAAAAATATTAGTCAGAGAAGAGAAATCTGCAAAAGAAAAGTTAAGGAAATATATTACTCTGGTGCTAAATGATATTAAAAAAACGACCAGTATCTATCCATTGGTAAAAGGAGAAATAAAAGGTAATCGGGAAGTAATTGATAAACTGCGCAAGCAGATAGATATTATCGAAGAAAAAGCTATAGCTGAAATTTTAAAAGATGGTCTTAAATCAGGGGAGTTTAATTTTTTGCGTGAAGATCAAATTGAAAAAGCGGCAAACGTTATTTCCGGAATTATCCGTGGATTGGAACTGTATCTTTTTCTGGATAATGACGACAGCGAAAAAATTGATATGGTAACTAGAATAATATCTGAAGGGATATAAAATTTTTTAAATCATTTTCGACTGAAAAACATAATTAGTCTAATAATCTAAAAGGAAATAAAATGAAACCAACCAAA
>JAUYAB010000040.1 GCA_030693705.1 Ignavibacteria bacterium
TAGAAAGATCGGCAATTTTGTAAAGAGCTTTTCCGTTTGAAGTAACTTCGTTTTGCTTTGCGTATCGTGTTAAAACCGTTCCATTAACCGGATTTTTGATTTTGCTTTTATTTATCTGGTCTTCTATCTGTTCAACTTGTGCTTGAAGCGGAAATGTTTCGCTCTGTAATCCTTGTTTGGTAATTGTGAGATTGGATTTAGTTGCGTTGTACTGCTTGTTCAGTAAATCAATTTGCGCAGTCACATCATCAAGTTGTTTTGTTGTTGCAGCGTTCGATTTAACAAGATTCTCAATCCGTCTCTTTTCCGTTTCGGCGGTTTTTATCTGCTCTTGAATTGCTGCGAGTTGTGTTGTAACATCGGGCTGCTTGCTTAATACCGCTTTGATTGAAGCTTCAAGTTGTTTCTTTTTTAAGAAAAGTTGGAGTGTGTCAATAATCCCAACTGTTTGATCTTGTTTAAGAGTCGCGCCTTCTACAACATCAAACCGGATGAGTTTGCCAATCGCCTCGGAAGAAACAATTACTTCTTCCGATTCAAATGTTCCTGTTGCGTCAAAATCTCTGTCGCCGTTTCCGCATGCAAAGAATATTAGTGAAAGAATTGGCAGCAGCAAAAATCTTTTGTTTAATTTCGTTTTCATTTTTATATCTATGTTTTGTTTATAATTATTTTTCATTGACCTGTCAAATTAATTTCCGGTCGTGAGTTTAATATTCTGCCGGGCAAGCAGCAACTGTGTTTTATGAACTGCGAGGTTTAATTTTGCCTGATCTTCGGAAGTCAACTCGCGTATAAAATCATTTGAAGTAATCACCCCGTTCTCTAGCTGTGCCAGCGCCGCTTTCTTTACCGATATTCTTATCTCGATAATTTGTTCATCAATGCTTATCAGCCCGTTTAGCTTTTCAATTTCATTTTGATATTGTTTGAGTGAAAGATTTGTGTTGAGGAGAAAAGTTTCTTTCTGTGCCTCAACAGATTTTTTATTCAACCTTGCCATTTCATTTTCATTACCAAAAGTATATAAATTAGCTATCGACCAGGTAAGACGAACTCCCGCCATGTAATACCAATCAAATTCATTCCTGAGCATATTAAGAGTCGGTTTCCCGTATCCCCCTTGAAAAAATAAATTTGTCTTCGGTAGAATTTTCGCGAGTGTTAACCCGTTTTGGCTTTCAATCATCTCTTCCTGCGAAGAGTAGAGTTTTAGTTCCGGGCGATTGATTTCCTCCTTTTCCATACTGAAATTTGCCGCCGGCTGTTCGAGAATTAGCGATTCATCGAGTTGTTGATTGATAAATAGTCCGAGCATATCTCTGAATGTTTTTCGGGATGATTTTAATTCAATTTCCTTTTGATCTGCCTTCAACAATTCTGCTTTTAATACATCAACGTTAGGTTGTGTAGCTGTTCCGTTCTGAAGCGCTGCATTAAGTTTCGCAAGACTTGCATGCAAATCTTTTTTTAACAGATCGGTTTGAATAAGTTGTTCGTTGAAAAGAAGAATACCAAAATAAATCTGATTGATTTTGTCTTTCACCTTCAGGAGTTCGGCTTCAACTTTATGGTCATCAATTGCGAAGCTTGCTTTTTGAATACCGGATTGTGCCGACAAAATACCGCCGTCGTAAATTACTTGTGAGATATCCGCCACCGCTTTATACTGATCTTTAGTGAGTGATTCGATTTTCATTCCCGGTATTGCAATTGGCAAAGAAGTAACATCTGATTGGTAAGTTGCCTGCCCGCTAATTGTTATCTGCGGAAAGTAACCTTTCCAGACATTGTTTACACTGAAATCTTTACTTTTTACAATGTATTCTTTTTGTTTGATCAAGGGGTAATTTTCGCGCGCTTTGGAATAACATTCTTCAAGCGTAAGTTTTGTTTGGGCAAATGCGCCGCTTGCGCACAAGGCAGAAATTGTTAGTGCCGTTAAAATATTTTTCATTATTCTATCTCTTTCATCAAATTCACAAATTGTTCTTTCCCTTTTACGGTAAGAATTCCGTTCATAATAATTTTGAAGGTAGTCTGCGCGGCAACTTTCATTGAAAAGTTGTTATTAAGGATAAACTCCGGGTTAACCGTGCTTCGTACTGCGTTTACCAATATATTCATAATTAACGGCGTTGGATATTCTTCAATCAATCCTTCATTCTTTCCCTGCCCAATTACTTGCGAAAGATTTTTAAACATCATTTCCGTTCTAAATTTATCTACCCGTTGCCATACGGTCGGAAAATGAATTTTCAGTTCGGCAAAATTTTTATCTCCTATCTTTGCGGCTGTATTGCTCAGCAGCGAAATAAGTCCGATTACTTTTTCAACAGCGTTTTTATCGCTGTTTAGTAATGGAAGAATTATTCCTTTCATTCTTTCAGTAAAATGATTAGCGATTGCATCAACTAAATCATACTTGGAAGGAAAGTGTTTATAAATGGTTTTTTTGCTAACATGTAATTCGGCGGCAACATCATCCATCCTGGTTTTATAAAACCCTTCTCTAAAGAATTTCTCCTCGCCCAATTCAACTATTTTGTCTTTTATGTCCATGATTCCTGTAGGAAACTAATTTAGTATTTTCAGTTTCCAATATAGCCGGTTATAATTTGATTGTCAAGAGAAATTTTATTAGAGTTTCCCCAAAAATCCTGGTGGGGAATTATAGGGAGAAAATAAATCTAATAATAATAATTTCTGTATCGACTCAAGTAATTTATAATAAAGAAACTTAGGTCGTTCTTTTCTAAAAAAACTAAAATCAGT
>JAUYAB010000043.1 GCA_030693705.1 Ignavibacteria bacterium
CGAAACCTCCGATTATCCCTACTATATCGTTTTTATATTTGGTGGCAAAAAGATTTTCCATTTTGGTAGACCTTTTAATTGTTAGTCTAAATATAAATATTTTTTGGTTGACGGCTACGCCGCGCTAAGACTGAATGAAAATGAATGGATGAATGTTTTTCATTCAAACATACAGCCATTCAATCATTCTAATGTGATAAATTGGTTCTGGTTTACCCGACAGCTTTTGGGCGGGCTTGTCCAGGTTAGCACCTTAACACTAAAATTCGTGTAATAGTTGGCAGAATATTATAGTTGAACTTGAATATCGAACACTGAACAAGGAATAATGAATGATGAAGTTTTTACATTTCGATATTCTGCATTCCTTGTTCGACATTCATTATTCCTTTTTAATTCTGGCTCTGCCAGGTTAGAAATTAGGAGTTCAATTTTTAGTAAGATAAAAGGATTTAAGAATAACGATTAACGATATTTGATTTTTGATGTGACAAAATCTTCTAACTTCTAAAATCGTTAATCCTTGTTCGTAAATCAATTTTGATTCTGGCTTTGCTGAAAACTGAGTACTGACAACTGAGAACTCTTTGGTTCTGGCTTGTCCAGGTTAGGGAATTACTGTTGGTTCCCGGATAATTTCGGTTGACTTTCTGCCGATGTCCGGAGATACCCAGCCGATGTCCGGAGATGCTCAGCCGATGTCCGGAGATGCTTTGTCGATGTCCGGAGATTCTCCTCCGATGTCTGGAGATGCTCAGCCGATGTTCGGAGATGCCCCGTCGATGTCCGGAGAGACTCAACCGATGTCCGGAGATGCTCAGCCGATGTCCGGAGATGCTCGTTCGGTGTCTGGAGATGCTCGTTTGATGTCTGGAGATGCTCATTCGGTGTCTGGAGAGACTTATTCGGTGTCAGGAGATGTCATGTCGATGTCTGAAGGGGTTTTGTTAAACTCATCTTTGTTTAATACCCAAAATTGTTTCAATCAATCCATTCCAATTCGATAAAGAGTCTCAAAGTAATACAGGGAAAAACTGCGGAAAACTCCAAAACCGCCCGTTTTAGCCAAAAACCTGATTGGTACGGTTTCTGGTGTAAGGAAGCTGTTAAATAAAAGGATAATTTCAATGAAACAAAAACAACTTACTTATTTATTCGTATTCATACTCTTAATGGCTACCGGATTCTTGCAAGCCGGCGTTCAAAGTACAGCAAAAGTTACGGGAACAGACAAAGGCGTTAATGTAACTTTACCTGCTCATGGCGGAGTCTTTAGTGGAACTTTCAAAGCTACTATTAATGCCAACCCAACAAGCCTGTACTGCATTGACTTAAATCATAATCTTGTCTATAATGAAAATTATCAAGATGTGGAAGCAACAGATTATACACTTGCTTATATCTTAAACAATTATTATCCCTTCAAAAACGGCTACACCGGAGAATTAAGTGTCGAAAAAGAAGCCTCGGCTGTTCAATTAGCGTTATGGCATCTTTCGGATGGGCTTGATATTAACAGCGTAACCGGTTACGGGGGAAGCAATGTTAGCGATATTAAAACCAGAGCTTTGGCAATTGCAGCCGATGCAAACCTTAATGCGCACAGTTTTAATCTTAACACATTCGTCATCAATATTCCGGCTCAATCTTTTGCCATTGGTTCTCCTATAACTTTTACAGTAAAAGCTTTTAACGATCAGGGTTTGGCAATGCCTAACGTTCAAATCACTCTTTCAGCTACTCAGGGAACATTAAACCAAACTTCCGTTACAACTGACGTAACAGGTGTTTCTCCGGTTGTTACCTTAACTCCGGTCAGCGGACAAACAACCGCGACTATCACAGCTACCGGCGTTGTTGGTATACCTTCGGGAACAAAATATTACCATGTTGCCGATCCGAACGGAAAACAAAAACTTATTCTTGCCACCCCAACAATTGCTTCAAGAACAATTACAAAAACTGTAAACTGGAGTAATTCATTTAATTTGGTTCTTTCAAAGGTTGCCGATAAAGCAGTTGTAACAGACGGCGATATTATCACCTATACAATTAAAGTTAAGAATACAGGAACCGGAAACGCACAAAACGTTCAAGTTTCGGATCAATTGGCTTCAATTTTAGATTTTATTTCCTCAACTCCGAACGGCGTTTATAATCCTACAACCGGAATTTGGAATGTAGGAACAATTAACGCAAATGATTCAACTTCATTAGAAATTAAAGTAAAAGTAAATTACGGAAACACCTCAGCCCCGACTTATGATCTTGGCGCGGCAACGGCATTCAACTTATTTGTAATTGATACTTTAATTCAACCATCTTCAGATGCTGAAGGTAAAGTAGCTGTTGGCGGTTATGCCGATCTTAGAAATTACAGTGTTGGCGACAAATTACCGGCTAACTCAGGCGATGTATTAGTAGTTGGAAATCATTTAACATTTTTCAGCGGCCGTGTTTATAACGGCAGAACAACTTATGAGAACTTCATTACTTCCACAACTCAATTCACTTCAGATGAAGGAATTTTTCAAGATACAGTACTTGATTTCAGCGGTGCAGAAAATCATTTATTAAATCTTTCCAACCAGCTTTCAAACTTAGCTGAAACGGACACCGTTGGCTTCGAATGGGGAAACGTTCAACTAACGGGAACAAATCCGGTTCAGAACGTATTCTTTGTTGAAGGTTCTTTGATCAGCGCAGCTAACAACTTCACTATCGACGTTCCGAACAATTCTACCGTTATCGTAAATGTTAAAGGAAATTCGATCACGTGGAAAGGCGGATTCAGTGTAATTGGAACACAGATGGATAATGTACTAATTAATTTCTTTGAAGCTGATACTGTAAAAGTTTCAGACATCAACATTACCGCTTCGTGCTTAGCTCCTAAAGCGGTACTCGATTTCCCGCACGGATTGATCACCGGACAAGTTATGGTTCGCTGCATGTTCGGCGCCGGACAATTTAACCTTAATCCTTTTAACGGAACCGTAACCGGAGATACTACTATTGCAAATTTTGCATCGATTGTAAGCGCAACACAATCAAGTATGCCGAGTATTATCAACGTTCCAGCATCGATGGCAAGAGTAAATGCAAACCCAACCGGAACAACCGGTGTTGAGGATGGCACTGTAGCTCCGAAAGACTTCAATCTTTTACAGAACTATCCTAATCCGTTTAACCCGACAACAACTATTCAATTTACTGTTGCGACACAAGAAGCGGTAAAATTAGTTGTCTACAATTTGATAGGACAAGAAGTGAAAACATTAGTTAATTCCACTCTAACACCTGGAAAGTATTCGGTTGGATTTAACGCAAGTGAACTTACAAGCGGAGTTTATATTTACAGAATTTCGTCCCCGAGCAACACAATAACAAAGAAAATGACGCTGTTGAAATAAAACGGCGAAAGAGCCCCCGCCTAAGTCTCCTTCTGAAATGGGAGACAGGAATGGTCCAAGCCCGACAGCAGTTGTCGGGCTTTTTTCTTTTTAAAGATGAATTTTATTGAAGGAAGAGTTAATTTCGCAAAGCAAATAACTTTTGTAATAATCGATTCATCTTAACATGTTACCTTACGCAAAAGAAAGAATTGATGACTTAATCGTAATCGTAATCTTAATCTTAATCTTTTCCTTAATCTGTGTTAGCTGCCTAAAAACGAGTAAGATCATGATTATGATTAGAATTAAGATGATTTTTTAATTAGCAATTGCGTAAGATGTCTTATTTTATAAAATGAATTTTACTTATGCGTATTGATAGAATGCTTGGAATTGTTGTCGTCCTTCTCAACAGAGATAGAATAAGCGCAAAGTCTCTCGCAGACCGTTTTGAAGTTTCCGTTCGGACAATTTACCGCGATATTGAATCTATTAACCTTGCCGGAATTCCGGTTGTGGCTTATGCCGGCAACAATGGCGGTTTCGGCATTATGGAAAATTACCGGCTTGACAGGCAAGTCCTAACGCTGCAAGACATGACCTCCATTCTCACAGCGCTGAAAGGTGTCAGCCCGACTTTTGAGAATAACGATCTCGAAAACGTAACGGAGAAAATTCTCAGTCTGGTTCCCGATAATAAAATGGATCAGTTGAAACAAAAATTTGAAGAGCTTTGCATTGATATTATGCCGTGGGGAATAAAACAAAAACCTAAAGAATATTTAAAAGAAATTCAACCGGCGATCTCACAAAAAAAACTTATTAGTTTTGATTACATGAACATGAAAGGAGAATTTGCCAACCGTACAGTTGAGCCGATGACCCTGGTTTACAAAGGTTATGCGTGGTATCTCTTTGCTTTCTGTAGAGCAAAGAAGGACTATAGAATTTTTAAGTTGATAAGAATGAAAAACTTCATTGTAAAAGAAGAAGAATTTGCACGCAAGAATCAATCTTACCATGATTATATGAAGAAATCTATTGATGAGAGCAAACTTGTAAATCTTGTCCTTCGCTATTCACCAAAATTAAAAGCACAAGTAGAAGAGTATTTTGATGACGACAAAATTGAATATAATAGTGATGGCAGCATGACAGTGCGCATTGCTCTGCCGGATGATGATTGGCTCCATTCAACTATTCTCGGTTCGGGTGAACATGTAGAAGTTCTGGAACCGGCTTCCCTAAGAAAAATCATTAAAGAAAAAGCGGAAAAAATTTTTCGCCTTTACAAACCTGACATAATGGTGTCACAGTCCTAAGTTAAGTTTGAATCGTCAATTACAAACAACTTAGGAGAAATAAAAATGGAAATGAAATTTTGTCACTCGTGCGGAATTATTCTTGATGGAAACATCGCCAAAGAAGCCGCACCGGATCTTTGCGGTTATTGTGCGGATGAAAAAGGGAATCTGAAGCCGAAAGAGGAAGTCCGGAAAGGTGTAGCGGAATGGTTAAAATCTTTTGCGCCGAAACAAGGCAATGCAGATTTTATGAAACGAGCAGAAAATTACATGAACGCGATGCCTGCCTGGGCGAAAGAATAATGGAGGAAAAGATCATGTCATTCAAATATGAAATTAAAGAACAAAAAGTTCAATCAACGGCATCAATACGAACAAGAACCTCTGTT
The DNA here is from genome assembly GCA_030693705.1 of Ignavibacteria bacterium. Taxonomy (GTDB): domain Bacteria; phylum Bacteroidota; class Ignavibacteria; order Ignavibacteriales; family Ignavibacteriaceae; genus UBA1563. The sequence goes on from JAUYAB010000043.1 coordinate 5,089, forward strand.
AGCCAATTACCGGCTGTAATAGGTAAAACATATGGAGCGATTGGAAAGCATCTCGCAGAGACTGGTGGTATCTGTATCGGAGCCCCCTTTGCAATTTATTACAACATGGACGTAAATGATCTTGATGTTGAGATGGGTTTTCCCGTTGCAAAAAGTATCAGCGAGAACAATGAAATTAAAAACAGCAAAACACCTGCCGGAAAAGCGCTCGAGTTTACTCATGTTGGTACTTATAACGAACTTGAAAAAGCCTACCGCCCCGCGATGACCTGGATTAAAGAAAGCAATTTTAAGGAATCCGGTATAGTGTGCGAGTTTTATCTCAACGATCCGGCTGTTACACCGCCGGAAGATTTAGTAACAGAAATAAAAATTTTTCTGAAGAACTAAATGAATTAGTTCTCAGTAATCAGTTATAAGAAAAAGCCTGGCGCATTGTCCGGGCTTTTTTGTAGTGATTATTTACTCTACTTCCAGCTCAACCAACTTTGAAGATACGCCAGGCAAAACAGAAAGTTTACGCGCGATCTCCTGGTTTTGTTCATCGCTGCCTACCATTTCCAAAATAAGTAAACCGGAATCGGAACAGTTATCAAGCACACCGTCGTGGATTCCCAAACGGGTTTTGATCAGGCATCCCCAGCCGGTTAAAATCTGTTGAACCTTTACAGCTTCCTCTTTTCTCTTCCCAATCAAAACTAAAAGGACGGTCTTTTTCATATTTTTCTCCTAAAGTTTTACATTTTAAAAATTGACTCAACACATCGAAAGAGCAACATCAAATAAAACAGCAATAAACTTCTGCATGAATCATCGAAAATCAATCGAAACAAATTCTGACTTCTGTATTCTGACTTCTTTTTACTTAACCAGAATCATCTTCCTCGTTATCACTGAGTTATTCTGTCTTAACTGATAGAAATAAACTCCGGAAGAAAACGACGTTGCATCAAATCCTACTTTATATGCTCCGGCAGGCTGTACTTCATTTACTAAAGTTGCAAGTTCATTTCCGAGCACATCATAAATTTTTAAACTAACATACTGACTATTGTTTACCGAATACTGAATACTTGTCGTTGGATTAAACGGGTTCGGATAATTCTGTTCAAGCGCAAAACTGTACGCTATCTGATCTTGAAATTCTTCAATATCAGTTGTAATTCCTTTTTCCTGATCGGGCAGTTTTGCCGTAGTGTAGATAAAGAACTCTCCTGGAGCTAGCGCAACATTTTGATTTACATCGGAAACTTCAATGCTGTCGTTTTCAAAATAGCGGTACCATCTTCCCGTCTTCGTAAAATTCATCGGTACAGATTGGTAAGAAACATCAAAATTGCCAACGATTGCAACATCCATTGACGGATCTGAAATAGAAATTTTCTTCACCGCACCTGCTACATCCAGAGTGAAATTATTGCTTTCAAAAGCGGGATAATTTTCTTTTAATTTAATAAGAGATGAATAAACTTTGAATAAATTTGATCTGCGCGCATCCGACATATATTCCCAATGCGGCGGTTTGTTTGCCAACCGGCTGTCACTCGTTCCCGAAGGATAATTAATAGAAAGATCATATCCGCGTTCGCCAAACTGCCAAACCATTTTTGGTCCCGGAACCGTAAAGAAAAACGCGGCGGCAAGTTTCATTCTGTTTAAACCGGTTGCCAGGTCTTTTATACTGTAAGCTCCACTTGCGTTGCCGTACATAATATTTTTGTACATCAATCTTTCTTCGTCATGGCTTTCCATGTAGCCGACAAGATTAGGTGCTGTCCATCCTCTTTGTTTGTAAGAAACTCCGTTAAAGTTTGAAGTGACGATCCAGCCCATCGTGGCTTCATTATAGCCGTAATTCATATTTCCCCACAGCATAAATCCATTTGTGGAAAGAACTTTTTCCTCGCTGTTATCTGCAAAATGTTCCAAAATTAAATATGAAGTGGAATCGGTTTTGCGCGCTTCAACCGCCATGCGATTTAGAATGTTAACTCGTGATTGATCAAAAGCGCTCCATGCACCAACATTACAATTCCCTCCATTATTATCGCAAGTTTGTGTTTGGGTAAATCCTTTGCTTAAATCGAAACGAAAACCATCGACTTTAAATTCGGTCATCCAATATTTTAAAACTCTATCAACTAAATCTTTTGTAGCCTGGCTTTCGTGGTTGAAATCCAAACCAACATTGTATGCATGTTTTGGTGCCTGATTAAACCAGGGACTGTTAGCCGCGGGTTTGTTTTGCGCTGCATCCCAGTAAAGACGAACCAGCGGTGATTGCCCGAAATTATGATTCAACGCAATATCAAGAATAATTGCAATTCCATTTTCGTGCACTTTATCGACTAATTTTTTCAGAGCATCCTTCGTTCCGTAATATTTATCGGGGGCAAAAAAGAAAGCGGGATTGTATCCCCAACTTTCATTTCCTTCAAATTCCATTATTGGCATTAACTGGATTGCATTTATTCCCAATCGTTTTAAATAAGGAAGCGAATCGGTTAGCGTTTTATAGTCGTGTTGTGCAACAAAATCGCGAAGAAGCAACTCGTAAACAACTAAATCTGTGCTTTTCGGTCGTTGATAATTTGTTGTCTGCCATTGATATTGAGTTTGTGCCGTTTGAAAAACCGAAACATATTCGGATGTTTTGCCGGATGGATAAGTTTTTAAATTTGGATAAGTAATTGCCGGAATGTAACTGTCGTCCGGGTGAAGAAGTTTATCCGCAAATGGATCGGCAATAATAACATCGTCATCAACGAAATATTGAAATGCGTATTCTTTGGCAGCTTGCAAACCATCGATTGTAATCCACCACCGGATGGTGTTTGCATCAACTGAATCACGTTTCATGAAATAATTTGAGCTCACCGTCCAATCGTTAAAATCCCCGATAACATAAACGAACTTCTTGTATGGTGCATATAAACAAAGCGTAACCTTTGTCGGGTCTGCATAATAATTAATTCCGTTCACAATTTCCGCAGGAACTTTTTCGTTTACGATAGGAGGATTAATAACATAGTTTACATTAATCGAATCTGTTGTTGTAGCGCCGGTGTTAGTAACCGCAACAATTTTTATCTCATTCAGTCCGCTATTAAGTTTTCTTCCGAAGACGGAAATTGAGGGGACGAAAAAAATCTGTTTCGATTGGTTATAGTATGTACCTAAACTTCCCGCCAGTGTGTCGTTAATAAAAAGTTTGGATGCTTCGGTATCAATTGTTTCACCAACTTTAGCAGAAACTTGAGCAGTTACTGCGGGTTGATCATAACGAAGGAGTTTGGAAGAAGTCGGTTCGATTTGAAAGATCATCGGATTTTTTACAATGATGTAGGAGTTATTATTATCCGCAGCATTTTTGTTTGGATTTATCGGATCGCTTATCCATGCGTTTGTTGTTCCGGTTGAATTATAATGCTCATGCATTTTATATTGATAAGATTTTACTCCATTGATTATCGTGATTCCGCCGCCAACAGCCAGGCGAACGGTTTTATAATAAAGGCTATTCTCCAACGTCATTGCTGAAGGAGCGGTAGGAGAAATCACTCCGCTTGCGTTTGGTCCCCAATTGTTAAACTCGCCCGGCAGAAAAACCTTTACCGCATTTGCGCTTGCTTTGTAGCGGAAGGTAACGTCAACGGAATCTTGCCCGAATAAAATAAACGGAACAAGAAGTAATGAAAGTATAAAATGATTACGCACAAAAACTCCATAGGTTAGATGATGATTATTTAAAACGATTAAACTTCGGTTTGCCGGCTGCCAGCCAGGCTGAATAATAAATTGAAGCGATGTCTACTGCGGCTTTTTGCAGCGCTTCTTCGGTTACATATTTAGTTTTGAACCACAAAATTTTATAGTAGAGAGAATCGTATTTACCGGATGTTTCGGCTGCAGCGGCTAAATCTGCTGCAAATAAAATTGCACAGCGGGTGTTAGAACGGTAAACCGTCTGAAAAAATGTGTTCTCCGGATCAGCGGTCTTTTTAATTTTTACATCTTTGTCAAACGCATTTTCCAATTCCGGAAGATGTTGATTTAGCATTTCCGCTTCATAACGCTCGTGAATGTCTTTTTGTCCGGAGAGTTGTCCGTCGTAATTAAGTACGGTATGCATCGGTTGATGCGCATCGGCATAATAGTGTGAAAGGTCCCGCATCAGTTCTTTGGTTTTTTCTTTCTGTTGAAGTTTCATCGCCAGAACTAACCGGCGAAAAGTATCATTCAGTACCCATGGCAATATGCCGTTTATTGTTACCAGAGAATCGCCGTAAATTTTAATGAGAGAATCTCTATCTTCGATCATTCTCGCTTGATTAAACTCTTTGAAATAATCGAGATCGATGAAATGTTTGGGGAATTCATCTTTCATATACTTTTTTCTGCGATCGGGTTGACTTGCTTCGGCTATGAGGTAATTTGACAATTGCCGAAAGTCTTTCATTTCGTTTGGTAAAATTTCCATCGCATGTTTAACGATCAACTTATGACCTTTTTCTCCCCAGCCAAAACTATTTTGGAAAGCAAAAATCAGCAGTAAGAAGAAGAGGAAATATTTATTCATTTATCATTCCATTAATTGGCAAAAAAGGCGGCAAAGTCTGTAGTAAGTTATTTATTAGTATTTCTTTTAACTTTGATTATAAATTAAAAAAATTGAGAGGGATTAACAAGGCATTGCCGGAAGATGTTGGGAATTGAGAAACCTCCTAATTCCTCTACTTGACTTGTGGACTTTCTTAAGCCGGCTGCTGACTTTCAGCATATAATTTCTTAAATTATAAATAAAGAAAAAAAAATATGGAAACTCTATGACCACTAATGAAATTATAGATATTGAAGATAAATTTGGGGCGCATAACTATCATCCGCTGGATGTTGTAATCGAAAAAGCTAAAGGCGTTTGGGTTTGGGATGTTGACGGAAATAAATATCTCGACTGCCTCGCTGCTTATTCGGCGGTTAATCAAGGACATTGCCACCCGCGCATTGTAAATAAAGCCAAAGAGCAATTGGATAAAGTAACGCTCACTTCTCGCGCGTTTAGAAACGACCAGCTTCCGTTCCTCTGCAAAGAGTTGTGCGAACTTACCGGATATGAGATGATGCTTCCGATGAATTCCGGTGCGGAAGCGGTTGAAACCGCATTGAAAGCCGCCCGCAAATGGGGTTACAAAATTAAAGGCGTTGAAGAAAATAAAGCCGAGATAATTTGCTGTACAAATAATTTTGCCGGCAGAACCATTTCGATAATTTCTTTTTCTACGGAAGTGCAATACAAAGACGGATTTGGTCCATTTACTCCCGGTTTTAAAATTATTCCTTACGGCGATATTGAGCTGCTTGAACAAATGATAACCAAAGATACCGTTGCCTTTTTAGTTGAACCGATTCAAGGTGAAGGAGGAGTAATCGTTCCACCGGAAGGATATTTGCAGAAAGCATATGAAATTTGCAGAAAAAATTATGTGCTGTTTATTGCTGATGAAATTCAGTCGGGACTTGGACGAAGCGGAAAACTTTTTGCGTTTGAGTATGATAAAATTCGTCCCGACGCTGTTATCATCGGCAAAGCGCTTTCCGGAGGTTGTTACCCTGTATCTGCTGTCTTGGCAGACAGGAAACTTCTTGGTGTTTTCAATCCTGGAGATCACGGATCAACGTTCGGCGGCAATCCGCTTGGCGCAGCAATAGCGCGGGAGAGCATTAAAGTTCTCATTGAAGAAAAGTTAGTTGAAAATTCTTTTGAAATGGGAAATTATTTCAGAGAAAAGCTAAATGGAATAAAATCAAAACACGTGAAAGAAATCCGCGGGAAAGGTTTGTTCATCGGCGTTGAGTTGCATCCCGAAGCAGGCGGCGCAAGAAGATTCTGCGAAGCACTAAAAGATCGCGGTTTACTTTGTAAAGAAACACATACCAACGTTATCCGTTTTACTCCGCCGTTGGTAATAACTAAAGAAGAAATCGACTGGGCGATGGAGAAAGTTGCCGAAGTGCTTGTAATGGATTAAAGTCAGTAGTCATTAGTCAATGGTCATTAGTAAACTACAAATGACCGATGACTAATGACCTTTGACCACCAACAAATGACTAACCTCGAACTACATATTAAAAACATGGTTTGCAACCGCTGCGTAAAGGTTGTGCATGATGAATTAGAAAAACTCGACTGCACGATTCATTCCGTGGAACTTGGCAAAGCTGTAGTTTCACTTCCGGACGAAACTACTCTTGAGGTTATTAGAACCATACTTGAGAAAAACGGTTTTGAATTGATCGAGGATAAAAAGGCTCAACTTGTTGACAGTATTAAAACAACCATCATCGAGTTGATCTATCAAAACAAACTTGAAGAGATGAATATCAACTTTTCCGATTACCTTTCTGAAAAACTTGGTAAAGATTATCATTATCTCACTTCTCTTTTCTCTTCGATGACAGGGATAACAATTGAGAAGTTTTTCATTCTTCAGAAAGTTGAGCGGGTAAAAGAGTGGTTGGTGTATAACGATCTTACTTTAAGCGAAATGGCTTTCAAACTTGGCTACAGCAGTGTGGCTCATCTTTCAAATCAATTTAAACAGGTAACAGGGTTGACTCCAACACAGTTTAAAAAACTGAAAGTAAAACAAAGAAAACCACTCGATAAACTTAGTCCCCGTTAAAAATCTTACAAACTATATAAAAAATTTTATAACTGATTTCATCCGTCAATCGATATTTTTCGATAAGAAATTTGTAAAGAAAGAATGATTTGCTTTTAAAAATGAAAAACGAAAAAAAAATATTTCCAGTGACCGGAATGAGTTGCACTGCATGTGCAGTAAGCGTTGAATCAATTCTGAAAGCGCAAAACGGAATTCTTTTGGCTTCGGTCAATTATTCAGATAATACCGTGATGGTGGAATTTAACCCGGCGCTTGTCTCTCCAACCCAAATGAAACAAGCCGTACAATCGGTTGGTTACGATTTGCAGATCAGCGAAACAAAAACGCCCCGGCAAATAGATGAAGAACGGAATGCAAAACTCGCAAAAGCGAAAACGAATGTAATTTACTCGTTACTTTTAACGCTTCCCGTTGTTATCATCGCAATGTTCTTCCATCATCAAACGGAAACTCAGAGATGGATTTTATTGCTGCTTACCGGGGTGATCTTGTTTTATTTCGGAAAAGATTTTTTTATTCAAGCGTATCAAAAGGGGAAGCGTTTTCAAACCAACATGGATACACTGGTTGCATTAAGTACGGGAATCGCATTTCTTTTCAGCTTCTTTAATACGGTCTATCCTCAGTTTCTCATCTCACGCGGATTTGAACCGCAACTTTATTTTGAATCTGCCGCGGTGATTGTTTCGTTCATTCTTCTCGGAAAATATCTTGAAGAAAAAGCAAAACACCGTTCCGCAGAAGCGATAAAAAAGTTAATCAACTTGCAGCCGAATACAATAACTGTTATCCGCAATGGAAATGAAGTAACTATTTCGATAAAAGAAATTCTGTGCGGCGAAACAATAGTTGTAAAACCTGGCGAACGTATTGCGGTGGATGGAACTGTAATTGGCGGTGAATCTTTTTTAGACGAAAGCATGTTAACCGGCGAATCGCTCCCGGTATTGAAAAAATCCGGAGAAAAAGTTTACGCCGGAACGCTGAATCAAAAAGGAAGTTTGCAGATCGAAGCCCTGCAAATCGGTGAAGAAACTTTACTTGCTCACATCATCCGGCAAGTGCAGGAAGCGCAAAGCAGTAAAGCGCCCGTTCAAAAATTGGTAGATAAGATCGCCTCGGTATTTGTTCCCGTAGTTGTAATCACTGCAATTTTAGCGTTCGTTTTGTGGATCGCAATTGGCGGCACAACTTATTTTATTCAAGCCGTTACTTCAATGATTACGGTGCTTATCATTGCGTGCCCATGCGCATTGGGATTAGCGACACCAACTGCATTAATGGTTGGCATCGGCAAGGGGGCGCAAAACGGAATTCTTATTAAAGATGCAGAGAGTTTAGAAAAAGCGCACAAGATGAATGCGTTGATCCTTGATAAAACCGGAACCATTACAGAAGGAAATCCCAAAGTTGTTGAAGTGGTCTGGCAAAAAGGAAAGTTGAATAAAAATGATCTTGAGAATATTCTCTTTTCAATTGAAAGTAAATCGGAACATCCGTTAGCTTCTGCGATTGTCAATCATTTTACTACGGAAGCACATAAAAAAATTGAAGTTGATTCGTTCGAATCAGTAACCGGAAAGGGAGTTATTGCATCATCCGGAGGAATTAAATATTTCATCGGGAATGAAGTTTTCCTTTTTCAAAATAATATTTTGGTTGATGATGAACTGCAGCATCGCGCGGCTGAATTAAAGGCGGAAGCGAATTCAATTATTTTCTTTGCAGATGAACAACAGACGCTTTGTCTTATCGCTATTGCCGATACAGTTCGGGAAACTTCAAAGGAAGCAATCCATCAGTTAAAGAAAATGGGGATTAAAGTATTTATGCTCACCGGCGATAATCACCAAACAGCTTTTGCCGTCGCAAAAAAAGTTGGTATCGATTCATTTCAATCCGAATTACTTCCATCGCAAAAAGCAGAGTTCGTTAAGCAGTTGCAAAAAGAAAAAAATATTGTAGGGATGGTTGGTGACGGAATTAACGATGCACAGGCGTTAACGGTTGCCGATGTAAGTATTGCAATGGGAAAGGGAACCGACATTGCAATGGATGTTGCTCAAGTAACGCTGATGAAATCGGATCTTTTTTCTATTGTAAAAGCGATTACTCTTTCGCGTGCAACGGTTAAAACGATAAAGCAAAATTTGTTTTGGGCGTTTGTTTATAACATTGTTCTAATTCCGGTTGCGGCGGGAGCGCTTTATCCTTTTACCGGTTTTCAACTCGATCCGATGATCGCAGGAATTTCTATGGCAATGAGTTCGGTTTCAGTGGTTTCAAATAGTTTACGATTAAAAAGTTTAAAACTTTCTTAAAGGAATAAAAGAATGGCAGAATTATTATTTAAAACAAACATTAAATGCAATGGCTGCATTGCAACGGTTACTCCGTTCCTAAACGGAGAAAAACAAATTGAAGAATGGAAAGTTGATCTCGAAAATCCGGGGAGAATTCTTTCGGTTAAAAGTGAAAAACTTTCTGCCGGGTCGGTTATTGATCTGGTGAAAAAAGCCGGTTATACGGCAGAGGAAATGAAATAACAGTAGTAGGTCTTGCCATGGCAAGACCTACAAGTAAACCTGCATTGCTTTTTTCGTTAGTTCAAAAGCTTGTTTAAGTTTTGGAATTTGCTGTCTTGCTTCCTGCAGATCGCTTTCTTTGCCGGCAAATTCCAAAGCTTTAGCAATATCACCCAATAAATTAGCGCCTAAAGCGTAGCTGGCGCCTTTGATCGTATGTCCTTCGGCTCCGCCTCTGGCAAAATCACGATTCTGAAAATGCTCTTCAAGTTTAGTTATCCGTTCGGAAGTGTCGGCAAGAAAAGTCGAAACCAGATCAAACTGAAATTCTTTATCATCCATACTCATAGAAGAGAATTGTGCTTTGTCGAAAATCTGGCTCATATTTTCACTTTCGTTTTTAGTTTTATTTTCCACAGGCTCTGCTTGAATTTTCCCAACGTTCAACCACTTATCGAGCAGTGCTATAAATTCATCTGTTTTAATTGGTTTTGAAATATAATCATTCATTCCGGCGGCAAGACATTTGTCTCTATCGCCGATCAGCGCGTGAGCGGTCATCGCAATGATGGGAATCGATTCGCCAATTCCTTTAATCTCTCTGATTTTCTGTGTTGCCGTCCAGCCGTCCATTTCCGGCATTTGAATATCCATTAAAATTAAATCATACTGTGCTAAGGCGAGCATGGTTTCGTAAGCTTCTCGTCCGTTGTTAACCGCATCAATTTGAAATCCGGCTTGTGCAAGAATTTTAGAAGCAACCTTTTGATTAACAGGATTGTCTTCCACTAATAAAATTTTAAACCGTGCACGCTGACCATGCAACTCTTGTTTTGATATTGCCGGTGTTTGCATAGCTTCCCGGTTCGAAGCATCAATCTCTGCGGTTAATGCCTGGCTTTTAATTGCGCTGAAGAGTGAGGTGCTTTTTTGTTTTTTCAAAATTACCGAGAAGACAAACCTGCTTCCTTTTGTGTAATCGGGATCAACTTTAATTGAACCGTTCATCAACGAAACAAGTTCTTTACAAATGGCTAATCCTAACCCTGTACCGCCATGTTTCCGCGACATAGTTCCATCAATTTGAGAAAAAGATTTAAAGAGGGAATCCATTTTGTCTCCCGGTATTCCAACTCCGGTATCTTCTATGGCGGAAATTATTTTTATTCTTTCCTGGTCAATCTTCTCCGAGTTCACAGTTATACGAATATGTCCCTTGTCGGTAAACTTAACGGCGTTTGAAATAAGATTGATGTAGACTTGCCGCAGCCGTTTACTGTCGCCGATCAATAACGGAGTAGTACCGGGATCAACCTCAACAATAACCTTTAATCTTTTTTCGTTCACTCTTGTTGAAACGGGTTGTACCGCGCTGTTAATGAGTTCGCGAATATTGAGGTCTTCTTCTTCAAGTTGAAGTTTGCCGGCTTCAATTTTCGAAAAGTCTAATATATCATTGATAAGGTCAAGGAGGGATTCCGCCGCCTGTCTTGCAGTTTTAACAAAGTCGTGTAATTCATCCGAACTATTATATGCGCCTTGTTCTATTAAATTTAGGAATCCGATAATTCCGTTCATCGGTGTGCGGATTTCATGGCTCATATTCGCAAGGAAAATACTTTTTGCTTCGCTTGAATGAACTGCATCTTTTGCAAGCGCTTCCGATTTTAACATTTCCTGCCGGAGTTTTTCTTCCGCTTTTTTTCTCTCACGCTCTAAGTTTATTTGCTCGGTAATGTCCTGCATATTTCCTTCAAAAAAGAATCTCCCATCTTCATCTTTCACAAGGCGGTCATTAAGGATCACCATTACAGCGCTGCCGTCTTTTCTTCTTAACGGAACGCGAAGGTTACGGAGTTCCTTATGCTCTTTCAAAATTTCAATCAGTCTTGTCCGGTCTTCGGGATTTATATAAATATCTTTAGCGATATTCCTTTCCCGTAATTCAAATTCGTTTTCGTATCCAAGTATCTTTGCAAGAGCGGGATTTGTAGTTACAAATTTTCCATCAAAAGTAGATTGAAATATTCCTTCGGCGGAGTTCTTAATGATCGAGCGGAATTTCTTTTCGGATAAATTCATCTTGTAAGATTTTTCCGCCAACTCGGAACGGAGCTTGAAACTTACCGCGCTGCCAACCACAGAAATAACGCTGAGAAAAAGAACAAAGATTACCGACTCAAACATGTTCGGCAGAAAATAAATTTTATTTCCGTTTATCAGAATGGCTCCCGCAAAAACAATATTGTAATAGATCGAAACGATGATCTGGTTTTTTACTTCCCAGCTAAGAAACAACGCCGAAGTAAATATCATCAACCCTACGATCTGCGTATTTACGATGAGGGTTGAGGGCATCAAGTAAATCATATACCCGCTTGATACAATTATCGTAACCAATAAAATATGCACCAACAGAACCGGTCTTTTTAATGCATGTCTTGTATTCAGAATTACCAAAATGATAAAAGCTACAAGCGTTGACGCCAACCGTGTTCCATAAACTTGAAGTGAAAATTCGGAAAAATGGCGAACCTCAAAAACCATTGCGAACAAGCCGGAGACGGCAATAAGAAGAGTAATTACTTTTAAAGGGATGATCAGATACTCTTCTGCTTCCTTTTTAATATATTCATACTTACGGTCGTCGAATAAGGCAGTTGGATCTGTTAGAAAGTTTAAGAGTGAATATTTGGGATTTGATTTTGCCATTGATAACTTAATTTAGTAATTAAAAAAACTTCTTAACCCGATGACCGGATTTTTGAGTAAACAATTTAATACCGCTCTAAATTAGTACTTAGAAAGAATTTTTCAAAGGAAAAGTTAATATGATTGAAGCGCTTAAACAACTTGATCTCACAGTTTTCTACTTTTTTAATCACACCCTCTCATGCGGAGTGCTTGATTCTTTCTTTTCATTTATAACAAATGTGCGGCATTGGTTTCCCGTTTATATTATCGCGCTGCTTTATCTTACAATAAAAGGAGGAAGAAAAGGAAGGATTGCCGCGGTTCTGGTTTTGCTTTTGGTAGCCACAACAGATCAACTTGGGGCGAAAGTGATAAAAGAAATATTTCAGCGGCTGCGTCCGTGCAATGCTTTAAGTGATGTGCTTACTCCGTTAGGCTGCACGGGAACATTTTCTTTTCCTTCGAATCATGCTTTAAATAATTTTGGTGTGGCAATCTTTTTTTCAATCCTTTATCCCAAAGTAAAATGGTATTTAATTACCGCTGCTTCTCTTATTGCAATCTCACGGGTTTACCTTGGACTCCATTATCCCTCCGATATTCTCGGCGGAGCAATTTTGGGGATTGGATTCGGGTATTTGTTTGCTTTGCTTTATACTCAAGTAGAAAAGTTTGTGAATGAGAAATATCCTTTAAAGGAACCTTAACTTGGGAATTTAATAGGTGGTAAAAATCCGCCGCGGCGAACTACGCAGAATGGCAAGAATAGTAAATGATTTAAAAAAATTAACCGAATGGATGAATGGAAATGAATGGATGAATGTTTTCCATTCAGTCATGCAGCCATTCTATCATCCAATCGATGATTAGTGAATCTTTGGTTCTGGTTTACCAGGTTATGAATTAAGTAGAGACGGGGCATGCCGCGTCTCTACAAAGAAAGACTAACTTGTCTTTTTAACACGGGGACCTGTTTTGCCTGTCTTTTTATATGGTTTTAATCCCTAACGCGGCAAGCCGCAAGTAAAAAGTTGAAAGTATAAAGTGAAAAGCAAAAAAGTCTTGACACAAAAAACAAAAACTTACAGGACAATATTATAGTTGTCGTATAGCATAACATCGTAGACAAATCTTAACGATCACAAGTGTAGCATAACATCATAGACGATGGGACTTCAACTCCCTATAAGGAGTTTTTTCTTCTGAAAAAGTGGGGTTAAAGATTTTAAAAATGAAAGAGAAGGTTACATCGCTTTTAATTGGTTTTTTATTTTTTCAATTGTCAACGGCGCCGAACCTTCGTAATGATTATTTACGTTTACGAAAAGATCAATTTCTTTCTGCCGCAGCGTATTTATCATTTCAACTACTTTATTTAACTCGTTGTCTTTCGGTTCAACGATCTTGTTCCAAATGTTATTTGTTTTTTGTTCTATGCCCGAACGGTCGGGTCCGTGCAGCCTTATTACTGCGGTTGATTTGATGTAGCTTTGGCATTCCTTATAGACATCCCGGATGGGAGGCATGTAATATCCCTGGAGAAAAACCATTGCAAGATTATTTCTTTCAAGAAATTCAAAGAATGGTTCTTTCAGATAATTAGGATTACGGATTTCGATACCATAAGTGAAGTGTTTGTCCAATGTTTTCGCAAACGGTTCGAATTTGTCTAAGAACTCTTCAAGCCCGTTCATCTTCTGCTTGTTTAGATATTCAAACTGAAACATAAGTACGCCGATCTTTTCACCCATCGGTTCAAGTGATGCTAAAAACTTATTGAACAATTCTGCGTTAAGAAAATGAGGATTAGGCTTGAGTAATCTCGTTCTATCCTTGTTATAAAAATGTGTAAGCGTAACACTGTTTGGAATTTTGATCGTAAACTTAAAATCATCCGGAACGGAATCAGCATAAAGCCTAACATCTTTTTCGTTTGGAAGAAGTACTTTGTTTTGAGTAAGAAGGGACCAGAACCACTGATCTATTTCAACGGTGTTAAAATGTTGGGAATATTCCTTTAGATAATTTTGTGCGGCTAAATCGGAATAGATCAATCCCTTCCATGATTCATACTTCCAACTGCAAGTGCCTATTTTTAATTCTGCCATCGTAAACTTCTTTTATTTCTTTCTGTCTTTATGATTTTCTTTCGGTGTGAATTTTAAACAATCTTTCCCTGAAGATAAATAAACTTCCGCAGAAGGAATTCTTTTTGTTTTCAATCCGAATGCTTTGCACCCATAAGGAAAATTTTTATCCCAAGTGATATAGAAATGGGTACATTGTCTGCAATTTATAGTCATAAGTTGTTCTTCAATTAAAAATTATTTTAACAGACTTATTTTTGCATGATCAAGCAGCGCGCCGTTTACTTCTCCATTCATGTTCTCGTCGGAGCTTCTAAAAGTCAGAGTAAAGATGTGCTCTCCTTTTGTAAGATAGATTTGAACAGAATTGCTGTAGTCAAATACGTTCCATGTGTTTTCTCCACGGTGCGGCATTACAATCGCACCCGCAAATTGTGTATCAACCAGCAACGAGCGGATGGCGCATTTGTTCTCGGTGTTTAGCGGTCCGTTGCCGTTTGCGTAGCGGAAATCAATTGTATAAATCCCTGCCTTCTCAGCAGTAAAAGGAAAAGAAATATCGCGGTGATCTTGCTTTTCTATTTTAACATATCCTTTGCCGGAGTAATTGGCAAACTTGTTTTCATAAGAAGAAACGTAATCTTCCATCTCAATAATCTTTTCACTGCCGTTAATTGTAACCGGCTCACTTAAAAAGGAGGCGACATTGTTTTTGTCAACCGCTTTCACTTGATATTCTACTAATAAAGATTTTTGCGGTAAAGAGAAGTTTGTTTCTTTTGTTGAAGTGATCTTCTTTCCGTTTTTAAAAATGATGTAGTTAACGGCGTCAGGTATTTTCTCCCAGGTCAATTTCCCATCAATTAATTTTACTTTAGGAGTTTCCGGCGCGTACTCATTTTCTACAAGATTGATCTTTGACGGTGATGTTTTTCCGTTCATAACTATTTCAATTGAATGCTTCCCTACAAGCGAGGCTTCAATAAAATTATGTTTCAGAATTTTGCCATCGAGTTTAAAAGATTTTATTCCGTCTCCAAAACCTTTAACGGAAATAGTTAAAGTTGAATTTCTATATTTGAAATTGGAAAGCGTTCTTTCACCCGAAAAGTTTTTAGGAATGAATGGCGCAAAGATAAGTTTGTCGGGTTCAAACTGCATTCCGAAAAATACTCTGTACGTCATCGCTAAATTTCCGGCAACGCTCCATAACTGCCGGTTGGAATTTATTTGCGTTCCCACATAATCGCCCGATGAAGCGACAAAATTTTCTTTGTTGGTTAAGAATAACGCCGCTGCTCGGTAGAGAGAAGCAAGTCCATGTTCAACCGATGTTTCATTTTTAACTTTTGCCGATGCCATCGTCCAATAGGCTTCAACAAAAGCCCAAACCGCGTCGTTGTGGTACGGTGGAATGTTCGGAGTCTGAGGATAAACGCAAGGAATTCCAAATTTTGTAACAGGAGTATTTTCAACAATTTCTTTTTGCCGTTTCGCATTTGGAATTTCAAACAGCACGCTCAATGCTTCACCAAGCGCTTCCGACTTTGGTGAAAGCGACTGATAATTTCTTCCGTATAAATATTGTCCGAAATACTTTTCATCCGGCATCCACATAAGTTTGTTCATTCCGTCTTGAATTCCTTTTGCTGCAGAAATGAATTGTGCAGCGTCTTCATGCAGTTCGGAAGCCATCATCGTTAAAATTTTATACGTTTGAAAATGTACTGCGTTCGTGCCGAGATTTTTTGAAGCATAAATATCTTTCGGATCCATCCAAAGCGGATAGGTTTGTTCGCGCCAATCCAAGAAAGACGATTCACCGTTGAATAATCCCGTTTGTTTGTCGCGCACAGTTTCCAAATCTGCAAGAGCGGAATTTTTAATTATTGAAAAACTTTTCTTTAACCAGTCTTTGTCGCCGGTAACTTTATAAATTTCCCATGCAGCCAGAGCCCACGTCATTCTATCGGAAGAAACAGGCCACGCACCGCCGGTTCCGGTATCTTGAATGATCTTTCCATTCTTAACTTTTGCAAGCAGACTCGTTTTAGCCGCGTCGGGATTGATGATAGCGAATGCGAGATGAATTGAATAACTGATGTCGCGCGTCCAGACGCCGGGCCATTTTTCGCCCGCCATAAAAGCGCCGTCATTGCGGACGTCTAAAAGCATTTCTTCAATTGCTTGATTATAAAGCGCATCAAGCAGAACCGATGAAGATTGTAACTGCGGATAAGCTGAAAGATCTTTAGTTAATTTCCATTGAGTGGTGAGTTTATCTTCATCTGAAGCAACAATATCTTTTTTAATGAGAAGTTTTAATTCGTAAATGCCGTCGTTGTTTTCATCGGTTAATTGAAATTGTTTTTTTGTTCCGAGTGTTTGAAAGTCCCACGAAAGAGGTTCAATGTTACCGGCAACAAAAACTCCGTTAAAATCTTTTTTATAAAACTTTTCACTGTTGAACAATTCATAATAACCATGCTCATTAAAATCCTTTAACAGCTTGCGCATATCAACGCGAAGTGTCAGTTCAATATCCTCATTTAAATATTCGGTTTGCTCACTTACGGTTGAGGTATCGGCTTGACCGAAAATAAAAATTGGTGAGATCATTTTACCGTTTACCGGTTTTAATATAAGTTGATGATTCTGTGCAAACCCCCGCTCGTTATCCATTCCATTTAAGCTGAACTTAAACTCCAATTTATTTTGCGCCGCTTTTTTGTAAATGCTTTTATAAGATGAGTTGATCTCCGTTGGTGATAAGGCTTTCGCTTCAAAGTTACCCTGGATAACTTTTTCACTGGTAACAGTAAAATCTTTAGAGTGATAAAATGTATTTTGAGAGAATGACATGGTCGAAAGAAAAATGCTCATAATAAAAAAGAAAGAAAGTTTCATCGGGATCCTTTTACAAAATTTTGTAGGTGAAAATTAACAGAAAGATATGAGATGGGAAAGGAAAGAATCAAAATCTTGTAGCGGGTTTGTATAACATAAGATTGAACTTGTTTAGGAAATCACTCAAGCGTTTAGTTGGTTAAGTTTTTTTTTCTTCTTAGTTTTGATTTGAGAATTAAATTAATTTTAACTGTAACGCATTATTCTTCTGTCATCAAAAATTAATTAGATATTTAGTTGATACTCTTATTTTCTAAAGTATTTCTTGTAAAATTGTTCCGGAAAACTGTTTTGGATATTAAGAAATCTCTTAATATTTCATTCCTCTCCGGTTCTTATCTTTTGTTATTCATTTCCTTAACATCACCTTAATTAACTAAAGTAAAACTACACAATCTCAGGGGAGACGTGTGTCATGGTACAATTATTCTTTACGGTTCTACATTCGGAAAGCTTCAAATTGAAGGTCGGGATTTCAATTCTTCTTTTCTTCTTTTTGAGCGGAAATCTTTCGTCACAAGTCATCTCACAGAATTTCGATGGAATAGCTGCCGGATCACTGCCAAGCGGATGGACGATCATTCCTTATTCTACAAATCCAAATCAAACTGATAATAACAATGCGCCTGCTACTGGGAATAGTTGGAAAGTTATTAATCCAGCATCGGCATCTTTAAGTGCACTCTCTGCGCCAAATGCGATTGTATGCGGCGCCAGTGTAAACGAAAAATCTTCCGACTGGTTTTTTACAAAATCAGTTGCATTAGAAAGCGGAACGTTTTATAATCTGAGAGTCGCTGCTTCGTGGACAAATCCCTACAATTTGCCCGGTGCACCTGCGGTATCGTTCGGATATTGCAGAGATGTGAACGGAAACGGAATCCCCGAACCGCTTGGAGCGGATGCATCAGGATATACTGATTGGAGTGGTTTGGGAAGCGGACCAAACTCCTGGTCAAATTATAATGTGGCATTTACGGTTCCTTCGTCCGGAAATTATTTTATTTTTATGCTCTCGCTCGTGGTTGGTCCGATAATTACAGACACGGGTCCAAATTACTTAGCTCTTGATAATTTCAGCGTTGAAAAAGGTTCAGGTTTGAAATTGACTTCCCCGGTTGGCGGCGAAGTTTGGAATTCCGGTTCAACTCATCCTATAACCTGGACAAGTACCGGTGTAACAACAGTTAAAATAGAATATTCGCTTGATTGGGGAACCACGTGGACAACTCTTACATCCAGCGCTTCTGCAAGTGCCGGAACATACACATGGAATTTACCGATTGTAGATGAAACAAAAAACACGTGTCTTGTTAAAATTACCGATGTATCAAATGCAGCCGTAACAAGTTCAAGCTCGATGTTTACGATACAACTTAAAGTTGCTGGAACCGTTTCGCTTTATTCTCCGAACGGAGGCGAAACCTGGAACGCGGGTGCTCAACAATGGATTGGATTTACTTCTACCGATATTCCTTATGTTAAAATTGAATACTCAACAAATGGTGGAACGACATGGATTACTCTTTCTGCAAGAGAAACAACGGCGAACGGCGGTTATGCATGGACGATTCCGAATACTCCCTCTACACAATGCAAAGTTCGTGTGAGTGATGCAGATGATCCAACTGTATATGATATAAGCGATGCAAACTTTACTATAGCCGGAAGCGGAACGAAATATGTTACGTTATCTTCTCCGAACGGTGGAGAAATTTGGGCACCCAATACTTCACACGATATCAAGTGGAGCAGTTATGGAGTAATAAATGTAACCTTGGAATTCTCTTCCAACAACGGAACTTCATGGTCCACTATTATAAGTTCTGTTGCAGCAAATCTTGCAAGTTACAGTTGGACCACGCCAAATATTACTTCAACAAATTGTCTTGTTAGAATTTCAGATTACAGTAATAAAGCATTATATGATGTGAGTAATGCTGTTTTTTCAATTAAACTTGTAAAGACAATTCAATTAACCTCTCCTAACGGCGGAGAAAGTTGGAATGTCGGTTCAACACAACCCATTACCTGGTCGGCTCAAGGAATTACCTCTGTAAAAATTGAGTACTCAATCAACAATGGCACTTCATGGAATACTGTTGCTACGTCTTCAGGAACTTCGTATAGTTGGAGTATTCCCGATGCAGTTTCAGCACAATGCTTAGTTCGGGTGAGTGACGCAAGCGATGCAACACTCAAGGATATAAGCGATGGAGTTTTTTCTATCGTAAAAATTGCAAGCGTTACTGTTCTTTCTCCGAATGGGGGAGAAAAATTAGTTGTGGGAACTACTGCCAAAATTCTATGGAATAGTACGAACATTTCGAACGTTAAAATTGAAGTTAAATTGGATTTAGACTATTACTACATCCCCATTGCCACGGTCTCTGCATCTACCGGAAGTTATGATTGGCTAATATCTACGGAATATTTCAGCATGCTTCATGGTAATTGTTTAATTCGGATTAGTGATGCAACCAATGCGGATATTAACGATGTAAGCGACGGATATTTTTCTCTTGTACCAATTCTAAAATTAATTACTCCCAATGGTGGGGAAAGTTGGATGGGAGGAACTATCCAGCAAATTAAGTGGGACGCACTTCCGAATTTCTATGTTTCCTTAGACTATTCAACAAACAACGGAAGTGTTTGGACTCGGATTAAGCGCGATATTCTTGCTTCAGATAAACTTTACAATTGGGCTGTCCCAAACACACCTTCAACACAATGCTTAGTGAGAATAAAAAGCACTTATGACTCTTTAAATGTTTTTGATATTGGTGATGCCGTCTTTACAATTACTCCGGCTCCAGTCCCGGTTCTTAAAATTCTTACACCGAACGGTGGAGAAAAAATAGCTCCGGGAGAAAAATATTTGATCACATGGCAAAGCGCCAATGTTGATAGTATTATGATTCAATATTCATTAAGCAATGGGCAATTCTGGTTTACCGAAAAATTATCATATCCGGCTGCAGGCGGTAGTTTTCTCTGGTCAATACCGGTTGGATACACATCAATATATAACGAATGTTTAATTAAAATTAGTGATGTGAAAAATTCCACCGTAAGAGATTTTAGCGATAATGTTTTTTCAATTGGTCCATATGTTTCTGTTATCTCTCCCAATGGGGGAGAGAGTTGGATGGCAAACACAATTGATACGATTAAATGGAAAAGCGGTGGTTTAAATCGTGTTGATATTGATCTTTCCACAGATAACGGAACAACATGGACTAACATTACCATGAGCCAAACTGCAAGCACTGGAAGTTATGCGTGGGGTGTGACAAATACGGTTTCATCAAAATGTTTATTCAAAGTTTTCGGTTCTTCCGATAAAGGAATAAGCGATGTTAGTGATGCGGTATTTTCCATTATTCCCCTCGCTAAGAAGATAACGGTTGTTTCGCCAAATGGAGGAGAAAAACTGATTCATGGAAATGAATATTATTTTAGATGGACAAGTTCAAATGTTAAATATGTTCGAATAGAATATTCCACCAATGCGGGGGCTTCATGGCTTATGCATAAATCGAATTGGTGGGCAGACAGCACTCGTTATCTCTGGGTTCCGAACGCACTCTTCAATTCAACTTCGTGTCTTGCAAGAATAAGCGATGCTAATGATTCAACAACGTATGATATAAGCGACGCACTTTTTTCAATACTTCCCGCTCCTCCGAAAACACTTGCGTTATTAACTCCTAAAGGGGGAGAGGTTTGTGTCAAAGGTTCAAATCAATTAGTTACTTGGAAAGCTGAAATAGTTAAAACAGTTAAAATAGAATATTCTTTAAATGGAGGAACAAGTTGGGTAGTTGCTGCGGATTCAATTCCCGCTGTTGCTGAAAGTTATCTTCTAAAATTGCCTGAGACAGCTTCCGCTCAATGTTTTGTGAGAATAAGTGATAAGTCTGATGCCGCGGTAAAAGCAACGAACGCTTTGCCCTTTACGATCTTCGGGTTGGCTCTTACGTTCCCAAACGGTGGAGAAAAATTGTATGGCAAGGATGTGCTTCAAGTTAAATGGACAAGCGACTATGTGTCAAAGATCCGGCTTGAATACACCTTCGATGAAGGAATCACCTGGCGGTTAATGAAAGATAGCGTTGATGCAAGTTTAAAATTGTTCAATTGGACAATTCCAAATTTGGCGGTTGCATCCGGGCGCGTAAGGATTACCAATCTCGATGTTCCTTCCTTCGTAGATCAAAGTGATAATTCTTTTTCAATCACAAAGACGTATGCGCCAAATCTTATAATCAATGGTGATTTTACAAACGGCGCTGCAAACTGGGGAAGTTATATTGATGCGAATGCAACCGCAGCTTTTACCTTCACCGGCGGAGTTGCAAACTTAACCGTCTCAAAAGCGGGAACACAAACATGGCATATTCAATTATTGCAGACCAACTTGAAGATAGAACAAGGAAAAACATACGACCTCATCTTCCTTGCTTCAGCTACAGGTGCAAGAACGGTTGACGTAGGTATTTCGCAGAGTTCGGGAACTTACACTTCTTACGGAAGTCAAGTTTTCTCTTTAACTACTACTCCGCAAACCTATTCATTGTCCTTCAAAATGAATTCTGTAACCGACATGCAAGCGAGATTTTATGCGAACTTAGGAAATTCTCTCTTCGGTGTTAAGTTTGACGACATAATTTTGCGTGAGCATGATTTTGAAAAAGATCTCAAACTAATTGCTCCGGCAAAAGCTGTCGTTTATAAAACCGGCGATAAACCTGTAATTAATTGGCTGGCGCAGAACATTGCTACGGTAAACATCTTTTATAAATTATGGAATAGTTCTTCATGGGTCTCCATCGCGCAAAAAGCTGCGGCAGCTCAAGGAAGTTATTCGTGGACGATACCTTCAATGGTTAATGATTCCTGCCAAATTAGAATTGAAGATTCCACCGATCCGCAACTGTTCGTTTTATCCGAAAAATTTTATCTCCAAACTGTAACAGGTTTAAGTGAAGAACCAAATACAACACCTCGGAAGTATTCTATTTCTCAGAATTATCCAAATCCTTTTAATCCCTCAACTACTATTGAATATCAGTTGCTTGCAACGAGTGATGTGAATATTGAAATCTTTAACGTAATGGGAGAAAAGAAGGAGATAATTTTTGATGGAATACAAAATGCGGGCATTCATTCTGTTGTGTGGACTGCGAATGTTCCCAGCGGGATCTACTTTTACAGGATCAAAATTGTTCCCGTCAATGGGACAGCTAAACCAATAGTTGAAGTTAAAAAAATGATTCTAACGAAATAAAACAACCTCACCCTATTTCCCTCTCCTTTCCGCCAGAGGCGGACAAGCCCAAGGAGAGGGACTAAGGGTGAGGTTAATTTTTGTGCATAGTAGTAACCGGAAGGACAACTAACTTTACTCTAAAACAAACCGGTAACATCATCGTTTACGATGATTTATTCACACAACTCTATCCCGATCTATCGGGATAGAGTTGATTAAGAGAAGAAATAAACAAAAATATTTTTTCACTTCCCTCCAAAACCGTGGCGTTTATTTATGAAAAACTGAAACACATAAAAACTTATAACCGCACTATTGCTAAAACCCATTTTTTAAGCTAAAAACGCACTTTGATGACAAAACTGATCTGAATTAGTAGGGATATCCCTACCGGTAGTAGGGGTTTCCCTACTCGTAGTAGGGATTTCCCTACTCATTTTTAGGGATATCCCTACTCATTTTTAGGGATTTCCCTACTGTTTTTTACTAGTTCAATGTTTTATATTGCCCCCGTAAATAAACTAAGATGTTTTTATTGCCATAGCTTAGCTTTTTTGCAAAGTGTTTAACCGAACAAAAAAAGGAAACTTATATGAAAAATTTTCCACTATCCGGTTTTTCTT
>JAUYAB010000037.1 GCA_030693705.1 Ignavibacteria bacterium
TGACTGATTTTAGTTTTTTTAGAAAAGAACGACCTAAGTTTCTTTATTATAAATTACTTGAGTCGATACAGAAATTATTATTATTAGATTTATTTTCTCCCTATAATTCCCCACCAGGATTTTTGGGGAAACTCTAAGAAAGAAATAACTTGACATTTTGCAAATTTTTCCGTTAGTTTGGAAACGAAAAATACATAATTCGTTTCTATCGAGCTAATTGAAACCATTTCAATCTCTTTTTTGTTCTTTTGGAAACGAAATTAACTAACAATGTTTCTTGCTTAAAAAGGAAAAAATGCACGAAGAGAATGAAATAAAGAAAAAAATACTCCTGAAAACTGATGAGAAATTCCAACAGTTTGGTTTTGCAAAAGTTACGATGGAGGAAATTGCGGGAGATTTGGGCATCAGCAAAAAAACGCTCTACAAATATTTCCCCAACAAGGAACATATCTTAAAGGAAATTCTTGATAAAAATAAATGTGAATTTGAATTATTTGTTGAACAATTGTTTAGCGATAACTCCTTAGAATTTATTGAAAAACTCAAGACTTTGTTGGATCATATCTTCAAAAATTCACAACGCTTTCATGGACCACTCGTACAAGATCTGATGAAAAATCATCCCCAATTATGGCACGAGATTCAAGATTTTAGAAAAAAGAAAGCCTATAACAATATTTCTATGATGCTTAACGCCGGGGTGAAAGAGGGGATTTTCAGGAACGACATTGATACAGAAATAATCACTTCTGTTTATATGGGGGCTATTCATAGCTTACTTAATCCGGAGGTTATTTCGAATCTTCCGATCTCATTTGAAAATCTTCACAAAACAGTTACAAAAATTGTTCTTGAAGGGGTTCTTTCGGAAGAAGGAAGAAGTAAATACAAAACAAAAGATGTTTTTGACGAAAACAATGGAGACACATGTTTATGACAAATTTTAAAATAGGATTTTTCCTTTTAATAATACTTACCCTGTCCGGTTCTTCAATTTACGGACAAGAGAAGCTACAGTTATCCGTAGAGCAGGCGATTCAACTTGGAGTGAAAAACAGTAAATCGCTTCACTCATCATCGATGAAGGTAAAAGCAAATTCAGCCCGCGTAAGTGAAATAACTTCGAGCCGTCTGCCCTCGCTCCGATTTACCGGAGTTTACACAAGATTGAGCAAAATCGATCCGTTTACCATCATGATGCCGACAGGTCCTTTTGTTCTCTCTCCATCAATATTAAATAATTACCAGTTGAAGCTCTCGCTTGCGCAGCCTCTCTTTACCGGTTTCCGGTTAAAAAGTTCAACTGAAATGGCTGAGTATCAGTTAAAAGCTTCTGAAGTTGAATTTACAAAAGACGAACTTGAAACTGCTTTTACAGTGCGCAACGCATATTGGTCTTTGTTCAAAGCGCAAGAGATGAAAAAAGTTGTTGATGAAATTGTTGAGCAAATGAAAGCTCACTTAAAAGATGCAAGTAATTTACTTGCTCAAGGAATGCTTACCAATAATGACGTTCTGAAATTGCAAGTTCAATTATCTGATGTTCAGTTGAGACAATTGGAAGCGGCAAACGGCGTTCAGCTTGCGCAAGTAAACTTGAATAATACACTTGGAATTCAGCTTGTTTCGGAAGTAGATGTCAAGTCGGTTCCGCAAGTTCAAACAAAAAGTGAAGTAGAATTGTCTGCACTTCTGAACAAGGCTTTTGATAAACGGGGTGAATTAAAAGCCGCAGATTACCGTGCAAAAGCAAGTGAATCAAATGTATCGATTGCAAAATCGCGTTGGTATCCCGAAGTAAGTCTTTACGGAAATTATTATTACAACCGCCCGAACCAGAGAGTTTTTCCATCTAAAGATGCGTTCAAAGATACATGGGATGCCGGTGTGATGGTAAGTATGGATATTTGGAACTGGCTCGCTACTTCGCATCAAACAGATCAGGCGGAAGCGGGACTTGCGCAATCTCTCGATGCGCTTGGAATGATTAAAGACGGGATAACGCTTGAGGTAACACAAAACTTTTTGAACTTTCAACAAGCGAAACAAAAAATCGTCATTACAAAACTAACCGTTGAACAAGCGGATGAAAATCAGCGGATCACTTCGGAGAAGTTTAAAAACGGCGTTATGCTAAGTTCGGATCTCATTGATGCGGAAGTCGCTCTACTAAGTGCAAAAACAAATTATACTTCCGCATTAGTTGATCTTGAATTGGCAAAAGCGAAATTAGATAAATCTATTGGTGAATAAAAAAAGCCTCACCCTAACCCTCTCCAAAGGAGAGGGGACAAGAGAAAACAAAAATTATTAAATTATTGGAGAACGTAAATATGAAAAAAGGGAAATTAATTATATCGGTAGTAGCCGTCCTGGTTGTTATTGTTGCCATACTGGTTATGAACAAGAAAAAAATGGCGTCATATACTGCCGGCGGAATAAAAGATGTGTACTATGTTACCGTTCAAAAAGCATTAAACAAAAATCTTTCAGAATCGTTAACGATGGTCGGTACTATTTATGCTAATAACGATGTGAACATTGTATCGGAAACAGCAGGAAAAGTTACCGCTGTTTATGCCAAAGTCGGAGACTATAAACAAGCCGGTTCCGTACTTTTTCAAGTTGATGATGAGTTGAAAAAAGCTGCATTGATGAGCGCCGAAGCAAATTATGAAAAAGCTAAAAAAGATTATGAACGAACCCAAGCTTTGTTCCAGCAAAAATCTGCGACCGATGCACAGTTAGATATGGCAAAACTTGGTTCGGCAATGGCTGAAGCGCAATACATTGTAGCTAAACGACAAATGGCAGACACCAAAATTAAAACTCCGATTTCCGGATTTATTACATCGCGTACAATCGATCTCGGTTCTATGGTCCAAGGCGCTCCGCAAGCCACTCTTGTTGCAAACGTGGTCGATATTTCACGGGTAAAAGTAAAACTGAATGTCGCTGAAACGGACGCCTTCATCTTAAAAGCAGGTGATCAAGTTTCGGTTGCGACAGATGTTTATCCTCAAGCAATCTTTACCGGAAGAATTGAATCTGTCGGTTCCAAAGGAGATGATGCGCATACTTTCCCGGTTGAAATTAGCATCGCTAACGAGGCTAAACATCAACTAAAAGCGGGAAAGTTCGCACGGATTTCATTTACTTCAAAAAAATCAGGCGAAAGCATTGTTATTCCCCGCGCTGCATTGGTTGGCAGCGTAAAAGCTCCGCAAGTTTTTGTTGTTGAGAACGGAATTGCAAAACTTCGCAGCATTACCGTAGGCAGCGAATCCGGTTTGGATATTCAAGTGCTTAACGGGTTATCTCTTGGCGAAGAGGTTGTTGTAAGCGGACAAAATAATATTGTTGATAACATTAAAGTTGAAATATTGAAGTAGAGACTTGCCATGGCAAGTCTACAAAAACAGAAAAAGGAAATTTAAAAATGACCATTACCGAATTATCAATTAAAAGACCGTCATTAGTTATCGTTGTTTTTGCATCGTTAATTATGTTGGGACTCTTTGCTTTTCAGCAGTTAAAGTATGAACTGCTGCCGAAAATTTCTCCACCGATTATTACCATTACAACTGTTTATCCGGGCGCCTCGCCGAATGAAGTTGAAACAGGCGTTACAAAAGTTATTGAAGACGCCGTCTCCGGTATGGATAAAGTTTCTGAAGTACGTTCCACTTCTTCGGAAGGAATTTCTTTCGTTATCATAGAACTTCTGCAATCAGCAAACACAGACCTTTCGCTGCAGGATGCGCAAAGAAAAGTTGGACAAGTAACGGCGCTGCTGCCAAGCGATGCAAAAGCTCCCACCATCTCAAAAATTGCGCTTGATGAAATTCCGGTTTTGCGTATGGGTGTTTCCGCTGATATGGATTCAAAAACTTTTTATCAGTTTACCAAAGATAAAATTCAACCGCTCCTCTCGCGGGTACCGGGAGTTGGACAAGTAGTGCTTGTGGGAGGTGAAGAGCGAGAGATAAAAGTTAATCTCGATCTTCAAAAACTTCGTTCTTACGGGTTATCAATTCTCCAGGTAACACAGGCTATCAAGTCTGCCAATTTAGATTTTCCTACGGGAAAGATTAAAGACAAAGACGGTCAATTCATCGTAAGAATTGCCGGGAAACTTTCTTCAATTGATGAGTTAAAGAATTTAACTGTTGCCGAATCAAGACAAGGCGGCGAAGTAAAACTTTCCGATATTGCTGAAGTTGAAGACGGAATAAAAGACTATTCGAATATTGCCCGTATCAATTTTAGAAATACGATCGGAATTATTCTTCAGAAACAGTCAGATGCAAATTCTGTTACAGTTGCAAATCTTGTAAAGAAAGAATTAAAAAGAATTGAATCACTTTACAAAAACAATAATCTGAAATTCGAAGTAGCACAAGACGGATCAATTTTTACTATTGATGCTGCGAACGCGGTTAAGGAAGATTTGGCAATCGCTGTCTTTCTTGTTGCGATTGTTATGTTAATGTTTTTGCACAGCGTTAGAAATTCGGTGATCGTTTTGGTTGCAATCCCAACTTCGCTGATCTCAACTTTTATTGTCATCTGGGCATTCGGGTTTACGCTTAACTTGATGACTCTCTTGGGACTCTCGCTTGTGGTGGGAATTCTGGTTGACGACTCCATTGTAGTTCTTGAAAATATTTATCATCACCTTGAAAAAGGAGAAGAAAGCAAAATTGCAGCATTGCGCGGAAGAAACGAGATAGGCTTTGCCGCTCTTGCTATTACCGCTGTAGACGTTGCCGTATTTTTTCCGCTAACATTAGTCGGTGGAATTGTTGGCAATATTTTAAGAGAATTTTCTGCTGTGGTTGTCGCATCAACATTGATGTCTCTCTTTGTTTCTTTTACCGTTACGCCAATGCTTGCATCACGATTTGCAAAATTGGAAAGATTAACCACAAGAACTTTAGTCGGAAAATTTGCCGTCTGGTTCGAAAAGAAATTTAAAGAGCTTACCGAGTTCTACATTAAATTATTGAAGTGGGCTTTTAAAAACAGAGGCAAAGTTGCGTTGATGACCATCGCAGCCTTTGCCGCCTCGTTCGCTTTAATTCCGCTTGGCTTCATCGGCGCAGAATTTATGACCCAAACCGATCGCGGTGAATTTGCGGTAACGATAGAATTAGCTCCCGGTGCAACAATTGAACAGACAAACAAAGTTTCACAACAAATCGAAAAAATTATCGGTGAGATGCCGGAAGTGCAAAGAATTTATGCTAATGTTGGCGCATCGTCTGAAGGATTAATCGGATTTCCTTCTAGTAATACTACCGAACTTGCCGTTACGCTCATTGATAGAAAGATGAGAAAAAGATCTACCGATGATGTTGGAAACAATATTAAAATTGCGACACAAAAATTTCCGGGTGTAAAAGTCCGCGTAAACCCGATCGGTATTTTCGGGGTTGCAAACCAAACTCCAATTCAGGTACTGATCAACGGACCTGACTATGACATCGTTTTTAAAACTGCACATCAAGTGCAGGATATAATCAAGAAAATTCCAGGTACGGCAGACGTTCGTCTTTCTGCCGAAGACGGTAATCCCGAAACACGCGTCGAAATTGATAGAAGAAAATTATCGAGTTTCGGATTAACTGTTGCGGAAGTCGGACAAGCTTTAAAAGTTGCCCTCACCGGTGACGATGATTCAAAACTGCGCCAAGGAAACACAGACTATGATATAAGAATTGCGTTAGATCAATTTGACCGTTCAAAAACCGGCGAACTTGGAAATATAAGTTTAGTAAATAAAAAGGGACAGCAAATTTATCTTAAACAATTTGCAAATATTTTCCTTACAACCGGACCAACAAAATTATCACGCCAGGCAAGAAGCGCCGCCGTAACAATTTTTGCTCAAGTACAAACCGGAAAAACATCCGGCACAATTTCACAGGAAATTGATAAGCAATTAAGCGGTTTTAAATTTCCCTCCGGAGTTGTTTATTCGTTTTTAGGCGATGTAAAAAATCAACGGCAATCTTTCGGCGATTTAGGTATTGCTTTGCTCGGCGCGGTTCTCTTCACCTATTTGGTGATGGTCGCGCTCTATGATTCATTCGTCTTTCCTTTTGTTATTTTGTTCTCCGTACCGCTTGCAATGATCGGGGCGTTACTTGCCCTGGCATTAACAATGAAATCTTTGAGCATTTTTACCATTCTTGGTATCATTATGCTTGTGGGATTAGTTGCAAAGAACGCAATTTTAATTGTTGATAGAACAAACTTTATGCGTGCACAAGGCGAGAGTGTAATTGATTCTTTAATTGATGCGGGCAGAATGAGAATCCGCCCGATATTTATGACCACATTAACGATGATCTTCGGTATGACCCCGATAGCGCTTTCAACTGCGCCCGGGGCAGAATGGAAATCCGGTTTGGCTTGGGCATTAATAGGCGGACTTACCAGTTCCCTCTTCTTAACGCTGTTAGTTGTTCCAATTGTTTACACAAAAGTTGAAGAGTATAGAGTTAAAGTTCCGGCATTATTTAAACGTGCAAGTGAGTTGGTAGGAATAAGAAAAAGTTCTGCGGGTGATTTAGTGGTTGAGAAGTAAAGATAAATCGTAGAGACTTGCCATGGCAAGTCTCTACATTTTTAAATCTTATTTTAAGACAACCATCTTCTTTGTTGAAACAAAACTTCCCGAATTCAACGTGTAAAAATAAATTCCCGAACTTAACTTCGATGCGTCGAAATTGACGGAATAGCTTCCACTGTTTTTGTATTCGTTCACTAACTGCAATATCTCTTCTCCCAAAATATTAAAGATCTTTACTGTTACTAATCCCGGATTTGCAATGCTGTAACTTATCGTAGTAATCGGATTGAACGGATTAGGATAATTCTGATGTAACATATATGTATGTGGCAAATTCCCATCATTAGATTTATCTTCAACATCACTTAAAATAGCTTTCGGCGCTGTAACTGTGAATTCGTCACCGGGTACAAGCGGTTTATATCCGGATATTTTAATGACCGTTCCCGGTTCGGGTATTTCACCAGTAAATGTTATTCCACCAATTTTATGATCTGTAATTTTTGAAGCTACAAGTTCTTTAGCCGGAAGATTAGTTGGATCAAGCGTTGTCGAAGTAAAGGCAAAAACTTGTTCCCAATTTCCGTTTGCTAAGTGGGTCCACTTTCTATCCGGAATTGATTTAGTAGAATCAAGTATTCCAGCATTTTTGTCTAACACTTTAAGTATTAATCTTTTATCATCATTAGGATCGTTATCTTTTCCGGTGTACCAAATTTCAAATGGCAACTTTTCGGTTTTACAAAGAGAATCGAGTTTTGTAAGAATACTTTTTTCACTTAACCCAGTTGTTAACCCTGAAAGGTAATAGGAACTTGAATCATTGAATCGGATTTCATAATCGACATATCCCATACCTTCCTCAGAG
>JAUYAB010000047.1 GCA_030693705.1 Ignavibacteria bacterium
ACAAACTGGAATTCAATTCTTATTTCTACTCCGGCAAGTGTTGGCAGTTATGTTTGGACTATCCCAAATACTCCGTCAACAAACTGTTTAGTTAGAGTCTCCGATGTAACAAACAACGCAGTTCCCGATTTAAGCGATAATGTTTTCACTATCATTTTGCCGAACGTTACTGTCACTTCTCCAAACGGGGGAGAACAATGGATTGTTGGAACAACGCAAAATATTGCGTGGACGAGTTCAAATGTTGCGAATGTTAAACTTGAATACACCACTAACAACGGTACTAATTGGAATTCAATTCTCACCTCTACTCCGGCAACTGCGGGAAGTTTTGTCTGGACGATCCCAAATACTTCATCAACAAACTGTAAAGTCAGAATCTCCGATGTAACGAATAACTTATTTGCAGATACAAGTGACAATGTTTTTTCATTAATTCTCCCGAAACTTACTTTACTTAAACCGAACGGCGGTGAGATTTTCCCCATAGCCAAAACCGATACCATTAAATGGACAAGTTCAAACATTGCTAATGTTAAACTTGAGCTCACAATAAACAACGGGAACAGCTGGATTCTAATTACTAATTCAACACCGGCAGCAACCGGAAGTTTCTTATGGTCAGTTCCAAATATTACTTCCACAAATTGCAAAGTTAGAATATCGGATGTTGCAAATAGTTCGGTTGCCGATACAAGCAATAATCCTTTTACAATTATTTTACCCACATTAACACTTCTCAAACCGAACGGCGGTGAAAATTTTATTGTTGGTAAAACTGATACAATAAAATGGACAAGTACATACGTCGACAATGTTGAAATCCGGTACTCAACCGACAACGGCACAAATTGGAATACAATCATTGCCTCCACTCCGGCAATCACGGGAACTTACCTCTGGACAATTCCAAACACGCCTTCAACTACTTGCAAGGTCTGGATCATCGATGTTGCAAAAGTTGCTACTTCCAAAATGAGTACAGATAATTTTTCAATCGTACAACCGAAGATTATTGTTCTTAAGCCGAATGGTGGGGAGAATTTTATTGTAGGAATAACTGATACAATAAAATGGACAAGTTCAAATGTTGCAAATGTTAAAATTGAGTTCACGACAAACGATGGATCTAGCTGGGAATTGATCAAATTTTCTTTTCCAGCTGCGAGTGGCAGTTTATTATGGTATCCTCCAAATCTCCCTTCGACAACCTGCAAAGTCAGAATCTCTAATGCAACCGATAGTTCGTTTGCCGATACCAGCGATAACTATTTTTCAATCATCCAGCCAAAGCTAGCCCTTCTTAAACCGAAAGGTGGGGAGAATTTTGTGGTTGGGAAAACCGATACAATAAAATGGACAAGTTCTAATGTTGCAAATGTTAAACTTGAATACACGACCAACAACGGCACAAACTGGATTTCAATCATTGCTTCAACTCCTGCAAGTACAGGAAGTTATATTTGGACAATCCCGAATACTCCATCAACAAATTGTATTCTAAGAATCTCTGATGCAACAAACAGTTATTCGTTTGCAGATATAAGCAATAATGTTTTTTCTATCATTAACCAACAATTAACTCTACTCAAACCAAATGGTGCTGAGAATTTTGTTGTTGGAGAAATCGACACAATAAAATGGACAAGTTCTAATGTTGCAAATGTTAAAATTGAATACACAACCAATAATGGAACAAACTGGTTTTTGGTCATAGCTTCAGCTCCGGCAAGTGTTGGAGATTATCTTTGGACAATTCCCAATACTCCTTCAGCAAATGCCAAAGTTAGAGTTTCTGATGTAACTAATAGCTTTGTTGTAGGTACGAGCAATAACGTTTTCTCGATCATTCTTCCAAAAATTTCAGTTACCAAACCAAATGGCGGTGAAACTTATGTAGCAGGTAAAACCGATACAATAAAGTGGACAAGTTCAAATGTTACAAACGTTAAACTTGTATACTCAACCAACAATGGAACAGATTGGATTTCTATTCTTACCTCAACTCCGGCAAGTGCGGGAAGTTTTGTCTGGACAATTCCAAACACTCCTTCAACAAATTGTTTAGTTAGTATTTCTGATGTCACGAATAGTTCCTTTACGGATATTAGCGATAATGTTTTCTCGATTGTTAATCCCGGAATTGTTCTTGATAAACCTAGACAAGGTGACCGGTATCGTTATGGATCAATCGTTCCGATCACTTGGCATTCAACTAATGTTGACAACGTAAATCTTGAGTTCTCTTCCGATAGCGGCGCTACATGGACTATGATCGTAAGCAACACAAATGCTTCGCCGGGAGAGTATAATTGGACTTTACCGCAAAATCTTTCAAATAATATTTCGATTAAAATATCGGATGCAAAGTTCCCATTGATCTTTTCAACGAGCGGACTGGTCGAAATTTTTATTCCTACCGTAAAAGTTACTTCACCTAACGGAGGTGAAAAATGGCAAGGTGGAGCACAACAAACAATTTCATGGACTCAAAAAGATGTAACCAAATTAAAAATCGAATATACTTTTGATAACAACACATGGACATCGATCTTGGATACTCTTGATGCTGCTGTAGGAAGTTACAACTGGTTGCTCCCCACAACAGAAAGCAACAGTGCGCGTGTTAGATTAACCGAAACTCTAGATACACTTGTCCGTGATATAAGTGATGAAGTTTTTACAATTTTCATGCAGAAACTTACCGTCACAAAACCAAACGGCGGTGAAACTTTTGTAGCCGGAAAAACCGATACGATAAAATGGATCAGCTCGAGCATCGAAAATGTTAAACTCGAATTTACATCAGACAACGGTTCGAATTGGAATTCTATCATTACCTCAACACCTGCAACCAGCGGTAATTATGTTTGGACGATTCCAAATATCTCCTCGAAAAATTGCAAAGTTAGAATTAGCGATGTGTTAAATCCTGAAATGACAGATATAAGCGATGGAGTGTTCTCTATTATTACTCCTACCATAACTCTTTCTTCTCCAAACGGTGGCGAAAAATGGTTGATACAAACGAATCAACAAATTACATGGACAAGCGCTGATCTCGATTCTATTAGTATTGATTATTCTTTGGATAACGGAACAACATGGAATGTTATCGCTCCAAAAGTTTTTGCATGGGATGCGATTTACAACTGGAATGTAGAGTCACTGCCATCGTCTCAAGCTCTCATCCGTGTTTCTAAATATAATGATCTCTCGGTTAAAGATGTAAGCGATAACGTTTTTACCATTTATAAAGAAGCATTAGCTGTTACTTCACCAAACGGCGGTGAACGGTTAAGAGCCAAAACAATTGTTCCGATCACCTGGAACATTTCTGAGATCGTTAATCCTAAAACACGAAAAAATAATTCGGGTGATGCACAAGCCGTTGCAAGCGCTCCGATTCAAAATATAAAAATTGAATTTACTTCTGATAACGGAACGAACTGGAAAAGTATCATTAATTCTGTTAGCGCAAGTCTAAAAAGTTATAATTGGGAAGTTCCTGCTATCGAATCAAAGACTTGCTTAATCCGAATTACGGCCGTTGACAATACAACTCATAGCGATACAAGTGATAATACTTTTGAGATTTTTAGTCCGAAAGTTGTTGTTACTTCTCCGAACGGTGGAGAAAAATGGCGCGCAACAACAACAAATGAGATCACATGGATAAGCAGTGAAGTAAACAAAGTTAAAATCGAATACTCAACGAATGATGGTTTTGAATGGAAAATTATTTCTGATTCAATCGAAGCAGCAAGCGGCGCTTTTGATTGGACAATTCCATCAGAAAGAACTAACAAAGCAAGAGTTAGAGTAACCGATATTAGTTTAGCTTCAACAGCCGATACGAGCAATAATAGTTTTACAATCGTTGTGCCGGAGATAATATTAACTTCTCCTGCTGGTGGAGATAACTGGAAAACGAATACCATCCAACAAATTAAATGGAATAGTCTCGATGTGGAACTTGTTTCGGTAGAATTTTCATCCAACAATGGGACTACATGGACGATGATTAAAGACTCAGTTCTTGCTTCCGCCGGACTATATAATTGGACAATACCGCGAACTCCGACCGAACAAGCGCAAATAAAAATTTCCGATGTTACCCACAAAGAAATTTCTGTAACGAGTAATACGTTCACAATTATAAAACCGCTTGCTCTTCTTACTCCGCAAGGCGGCGAAAAATGGTTCTCCGGAAGCGCTCAGCAAATTAAATGGAATTTTAATTTTGTTGATTCTGTTAAATTAGAATATTCTCTTAACAACGGCGCTTCATGGCAGTTGATAGCAAACAGCCTCCCAGCCACATTGTTAACATATAATTGGAATATTCCGCAAAATATTTCTTCGACCCTTTGTAAAGTAAAAATCACTGATAGAAATAATAGTTTATCCGCCGATTCTTCGCTCGATGTTTTCACCATTATCAAACCGACGCTAACGCTGCTTACTCCAAACGGCGGTGAGAATTTAAAAGGCGGAACGGAATATCAAATAACATGGAAGAATCAAAATTCCGATTCACTGGTTGTCGATTATTCACTTGATAACGGAACAACCTGGCAAAGTATTTCAAAATCATCCAACGCAAAAGCAGAAAAACTAAAATGGGTAGTTCCAAAAGTATCATCAACACAATGCTTAATTCGTCTCATTGATAAATTTTATGCGACCGTTGGCGATACAACCGATAAAGTATTTTCAATTTATACACCGGAGATCACGGTAATTACTCCGAAAGGTGGAGAAACCTGGTACGTAGGTGAAACAAAACAAATTAAATGGAAGAGCAGTTTTGTCGAATCGGTAAAAATTGAATTAACAATCGATAACGGCAATTCATGGAGAATACTTACAAATTCATTTGCTGCCGGCGATTCTATTTTCAGTTTGTTTATAGATAAAACTCCATCAACAACTTGCAGAGTAAAAATTTCTGCCGCGGAAGATTCAACGGTAATCGATTCGAGCAGAAGTAATTTTGCGATAGAAATTTTACCGCCGACTATTCACGTTTCGATTTTACAGAATCCTGTTCTTACGCAATATTGTAATGTTGTTTTGGTTTCCGATTCATTATTAAGCGCATTACCAACAACAACAGTATGGCGGTTGGGAAATAATGAAATACCTGTTTATGAAATGACGCCGATTCCAAACTCGGCTAATGTGTATGAATGTTCAATCAAATTTGATACAACAGCAATTTACAATATTTCTTCCCGCGTGATTTCAAGAATGGGAATTGAAAAAGATACGCTGCGGCAATTTGCAGTTGGAATGGTGCTGCCGGATCTTTTTGCAAAAGTTACCAGCAAAAATAACGGGTTGTCTGTGTTGATAAATCCAGGCGTTGTTGAAGAAAAAACTTTTATTACGATAGAAGAAGAAAAGATAAAGAAGGAAGTTGTTTATAATCTTCAACCTGAAAAAACTTTCAAGAAAGCGATCGGAGTTGAACTTTCTTATGCAGAGAATACATACGAGGAGGTCTATAAACTTTCACTATTTGTTTTTGAAAATGGAGAATGGAAACCTGTTCCGAGTAAAGTTAATAAGAAAGAAAAAACGGTTACCGCTTCACTTACAACTTTAGGAAAAGTGAAGTTGGGAATTGATATAAATAAGAAAGAAGAACTTGATCTTCCGCAAACTTTTGCTCTGATCCAAAATTATCCAAATCCGTTTAATCCCTCAACGGTAATAGCGTTTCATCTTCCTGAAGATTGCGATGTTACGCTTGAGATCTATAACATGCTCGGCGCACGGATTACCACACTTCGTTCCGGTTTTGCTGTTGCCGGGAGATATTCCATTACCTGGAACGGTTTGAACGATGCAAATGTTCAAGTTCCGTCCGGCATATATCTTTATAGATTGAAGACGAGTAAGTTCGATCAAGTTAGAAAAATGATTCTCTTAAAGTAATTGAAAAGATTTTTGTTAAAGGAGATTTTATGAAAAATATAAAAACACTAATTACCCTTTCGTTACTATTCGTTTCGGTTTTTATAAGCTGTAACGTAGAACCGGAAGACCCTGTTCTTCTCTACGAGGCGGAAATGAACGGCGGATGGATCGCGTTCACAAAAAGCAATTTTGTTGAAGCAAACCAGCGTTTTCTCCAGGCAATTGAAGTTGATTCAAGCAAGGCGGAAGCGTACTCGGGATTAGCTTGGGTTTTATTCAAACAAGACAGTCTTGAAAAAGCGTTTGTAATGTTCGATAGTGCGGAAACAATGATCGATCCGGATGCTTCATTATTCGCGGGACATGCATTTGCTCTTAACGTAGCAAAGAATTATACGTTATCAAATCTGTTGGCAGAGCTTGCATTAAAACTTGATCCCGCATGGTCATTTCCTTATTTGCTTAATCTTGATTTTAATGACTTGATTGTTTTGAAAGCCGAGAATTATTTTATGCTTGGTAATTTTGCAGAAAGTTTAAGGGAAGTGCGTCGAATAAATCCGAATTTTGTAGTCTCGCTTGCAACTCCCGCAGGCATTGCATCGCTTGCATACGAAATAGAAACTTTGAAGAGCTATTAAAAGATTCAAATCGATAAATCCGCGTGCCATTAGCTTCAATAGCACGCGGATTAAACCGATTGAACTGATCCCGCCGGTTTATTTTAAAACGAATGTATCTTTCAATTCAATTTTTTCCGAAGAACTTCCAATCAGAATTTCAAATTCTCCCGCTTCGGCAACAAACGATTTTGAAGTTACGTCATAGAAAGATAAGGCTGATTTATCAACGGTAAACGTTACCGGCTTAGTCTCGCCCGGTTTCAAAAAGATTTTAGTAAATCCCTTTAGTTCTTTTACCGGACGTTCAACACTTGATTTTATATCACGGACATAAAGCTGTGGAATCTCGCTTCCGGCAACTATTCCAACGTTTTTAATTTCAAAAGTTAAATTGATTTTCCCATCTTGATTCATCTCATCTGCCGAAAGTTTCAATTTACCGTACGCAAAATTTGTGTACGATAACCCGAAACCAAACGGAAAGAGTGGTTCAATTTTATTGTGCTCAAAATGCCGGTAACCGACAAAAATTCCATCTGTATATTTGGTAACACTATCCTCTTGTTTATACGACGAAAAAGCGGAACAGTCTTCCCATCGTTTTGGAAATGTTATAGGCAACTTTCCGGACGGATTAAATTTACCGGAAAGAATATCAGAGATTGCATAACTCATTTCCTGCCCGCCAAACCAGGCGAACACAACACCTTTCACTTTGCCGAGCCATTTATCCATCAGCACCGGAGAGCCTGCATTGATTACAACTATTACGTTCTTATTTACTTCAGCAACTTTTTCGATCAACTCGTCTTGATTTTTAGGAAGAACCAAATCTTTCCGGTCAAATCCTTCCGATTCATACGCATTTGAAGTTCCGGCAAAAAGAACTACAACCTCTGATTCTTTTGCGGCTCTAATAGCAGCTTGAAACGGGTCTTCACCCGGGAGTGTCCATCCGAATTTACAAACCGCGCCACCGCCGTTTTCGTAATACTCAATTTTAATATTGTATTCTTTTCCGGCGATAAGCTTAACTTCATATTCACGTGATTCCGGTGCGTGGTCTGTCCAATGATCAATTACTAAATTATCATCAAAATAAAATCTCACGCCATCATCGCTGATAAGATCAAAAATAAAGGTTCCGGTTACAGGCGCTTTTACTTTCCCGGTCCAGCGTGCTGAAAAATTATCTTCTTTCCAATTTTCTTTTTTGAATGGAGAATCACCGCCCCAATCGAAATTAATCTTTTTATCAACGCGGGTATACGCAGGTTTTCCCGTTAATTCTTTATTGTCAAAATATTCACCGAGTAATCCTTCTTCCCCTTTTTTCGTTAAAAGATATTTGGAAGCAACCGGAACAGTTTCTCCATCGAGTTTTACTCCCGCAGCATAATCTATTTTTATTTTGTTGCCGAAATTTTTCTTCAAGATTTCCAACGGACTTGGCGCTTTAATCGGTTCAACTTGCGAACTGCCGCCACCGCCTGTTCTTGCTTTTGCCGCGTTTGGACCAAGCACAGCAAGTGATTTTATTTTTGAAAAATTCAAGGGAAGAATGTTCGATTCATTTTTTAAGAGT
Organism: Ignavibacteria bacterium; assembly: GCA_030693705.1. Lineage (GTDB taxonomy): Bacteria > Bacteroidota > Ignavibacteria > Ignavibacteriales > Ignavibacteriaceae > UBA1563. The sequence goes on from JAUYAB010000047.1 coordinate 8,134, forward strand.
ACAATTCCTTCACGAGTGGCTAGAAAAGCTGCTTCACGGTTCTCTTTTGCTCCAACTTTGTAACCGTCTTTCAGACTTGGTTTTTCAAAAAGTCCCAGCCGGAATATTGTTTTTAATATTCTTCTAACTTTTTCATCTATACTTGATTCCTTCACTTCACCTTTTTGAATAGCAGGCAAGAGAGAGTCTTTATTTAGATATTTTCCGTATGGCATTTCCAAATCCATTACGCCGTTCGCGGTGGGAATCGAACTGTGAACCGCACCCCAATCTGACATAACCAAACCGGAAAAGCCCCATTCAGTTTTTAATATTTTGTTTAAGAGATAATCATTTTCACTTGCAAAATGCCCGTTCACTTTGTTATAAGCATTCATAACACAAATCGTTCCGGCTTCCTGCACCGCAGCTTTGAATGCAGGTAAATAAATTTCATTCAACGCTCTTTCGCTAACCTGTACATCAACAAACATTCGTTCATGCTCTTGATTATTGGCTGCATAATGTTTTACGGTAGCGGCAACGCCCTCGCTCTGCAATCCTTTAATATAATCAACTGCCATGCGTGAAGTTAAAAAAGGATCTTCGCCAAAACTTTCAAAATTTCTACCACCGTTTGGAATGCGCGCAATGTTTACACAAGGTGCCAGAAGAACATGACGGTCATGCCCCTTTAGTTCACGTCCAAGCGCTTTCCCAATTTTTGCAACCAATTCAGGATTCCATGTTGCGCCAAGATTTATTCCGGAAGGAAATGCAACCGATTTTTCCATGCGAACACCAAGAGGTCCATCCGACATCCGCAGTTCGGGAATCCCGAGCCGTTCGTTCGGAAAAGTTGCCAAATCATTTCCGCCGATGAGTACAATTTTTTCATCAAGCGTCATACGCTTCAGTAAATCTTCAACTCTTTGATCAACCGGAAGTTTCGGATTTTTATATGGCGGTTTATCGTTATCCTTGCTTCCCATCAGAGTAAATAGGAGAATAGATATTAAAAAATATTTTAGAGAACTTTTCATAACATTCCTTTATTTCTTTGTTTTCGTTGTAATAAATGTATAACTCATCTTGTAATAATAGAATTTGCTCTGCCACGTCCTAAAGAGGCTGCGTGAATATCAATCAAAACCGTTGAAACGGTTGCCACCCTTTTCATCTTTGTCATTAACACCTCGATTAATCGAGGTGTTAATGATAAAAAAATCAACATTGATAACCGTTTTAACGGTTTCCGGTTAGCGATTATTATTTCATTCCATAATGATTTTTTCTTTCCCGTTTTTTATATTGAATTTTTTTGTTCCGAGCGTTGGGTGAACAACACGCAGAGTGAAAGGTTTATCGCTTTCAACGTTTATTATCGCCGGACTATTTACATTCTTCCGCTTTTCACAATCGATCGAAACGGTCACATTTCCAAACCGGAGATTTTTTATCCCATGATTATCTATTCTGTTCAACACCCAGGTTAAACTGTTGTCAATTCCGTTGGGACGCAAACCGATAATGTTTTCAATGAGCAGTTCAATCGGTCCGCATCCGCTCCAGCCTACAAAATCGGGTCTCGACCACAATCCACGCGTGTATGCGTCGGGTGCATAATTTTCCCAGATTGTTCCCGTCCGTTTATAAACCTCGTAGATTCCTTCAAGATATTTTTCTGTTGCTATCGAGGCAAATTCATTAAAGTATTTTGCGTTCTCACCAACCCCGAACTTGTCCAATCCTTTAATAACCATAACGTTGGTAGAAGCCCACACGCTCCCAAGCCAATAACTGCCGTCTGCTTTGTAATTTTTATCATCGGCAGCAAGAGAAGCAAAAGGAATTGTCCGCCAGAATGTTTTTGTATCTTTTAAGTTTTCCAGAAGTTTCTCAGCTTGATGTTGATTTGAAATTCCGGCAAGCATAGGCCAGAACGAAGCAATCGTTTTGCATTTCACTTGATTGCCGCTGTCGTCAACATCGTAATACAAACCGTCTTCTTCATTCCACATAAATTGATTGATCTTTTCACCGATAGCTTTTGCCTTTTCTTTAAAAGAAGAAGCTTTCTCTTCCAAGTTGAGTTCATCGCTCATCAAAGCCATGTCGTTATACATCATCGCCATTTGTGCCGACATATCAACCCAGCCGGAACCGCTGCGCGGTGTGTTATCCATGCCTGAACCAAGTCCCGTCTGCCAATACAAATTATGTTTTGTGTTTTCTTTTCTGCGGAATTTCTCAAGCCATTCGGTATATTTTTCTAATACCGGCAGCACCATTGCAAAACGAGATTTATCTCCCGTAATTCTATAATTTTCAACTTCAGCCCAGCTAAACAGCGGCGGATTAATTGTGTGTTCTCTTCCTTCAAAAACAAAATCTTCACCGGTTGCTTCAACAATTTCGCGGCAGATATAACCGTTCTCATATTGGCGGCAGTAAAAATTATCGAGCGATTGAATCGATGGGAAAATGTGGTTTGCGTAGCGCGCAAACATCAACATAAAAAAAGTATCCCACTGAAAAATGTTCGGGGCGAACGCTTCATCAATATAATTAGAAACAAACGGCGAACCTTTTGGGGGTCTTTTAAAATGATCGAACGCCAGTTCCCAAGCCGCCCAATACAGTTTTACCAATTCGGGATTGTTCTCCAATATTGGGGAAGGAAGCAATTTAGCGCTTTCCGCAAAAGTTGGAATTGGCGAATCGGTGTAGTTCTTTTTCTCAAAATACAAACCCCGTTTTCCGCTGTCTTCGTACTGAGCAAACATTGTTGTTGAAAAAAGTAAAATGATAATAAATATTTTCATCAGTGAAAATCCGTGTAATCTGTATCTATGGTTTTTTAGCGCCTAAAGCTTTAAGATATCCTTCATTAATTGTACAATTTTTGAATTTGATATTTTCCAGCAGGTCAGCCATTGCTTTTTTCACCACCGCTTTTGATGGACGATGCGACGGGTCGTAATCAAACGGTTTTCTCGGCGATTTTGTGTAGGCGATAATTGAATCCCACTCGGCAGTTCTTGCGAACGAAGCGATTCCTCGCGGCGAATCCATTTTTTTGTAGGGCCAGAAACACCAGCCGAACTGGTTTTTCTCAAGTAATACACGGAAGGAATCAATCCACGAATTTTCGTTTTCGCCAGATTCACCCAGCCAAATCGGAACGTTATATTTTTTACTGAAATCTACGTAATCCTGGACTTGTTCCTGTATCGGGGGCATCCAATATTTATGAAAAGTATATACAAGTTTGTCGTCAAACGGTTTGCCGAACACATTAAAATTAGTATTCCACTGCGCTCCGCCGGGGAAAATGATATGATTTTTATCAACTTTTCTAATCTCCGCGGTGATTCTTTTGTACAACGGCTCAAGTTGTTTGTTCAATTCTTCTTTATTTTCAAAGTAGGTCGCGATCGGTTCGTTCAACAAATCGTAGCCGATAACAATTTTTTCATTTGCGTAACGTTTTGCAATTTGCTTCCAGAGAGTTACGGTTAAATCTTGCGCATCTTTATTTTCCATTAGATAAGGATAACCCCAACTGTCGTCAATGTTCGCGCCGGTCTGTCCGCCGGGAGCCGCGTGCATATCAAGGATAACGTAGAGCTTTTCTTCGCGGCACCATTTAATTGCCTTGTCAAGATATTCAAATCCGGTTTTAAGAAAAACATCGGGATGATCTTCTACCACAAACAATTTGAAATTAAAAGGCAGACGGATATGATTTAGTCCGCTCTGTTTTAAAAAATGAATATCTTCTTTGGTGATGTAATTATCGCGGAAAGTTTTCCAAAAATTTCTTGTGTCGTCTGCGCCGATGAGCTGACAGAAAACCTCGTTAATCAGCCGGTAACAACTCGCATCTTCAAAATGGAACATGTAACCCTCGGGATTGAGCCAATTGCCGATGTTAATTCCTTGAAGCAAAAACGGTTTGCCGTCGCCGTCTATTAACTGCGATCCTTTTGCCGTTACAAAGTTTTTTTGTGGGAAAATTGAGGTGAGAGCTGCAAAAGCGAGGAAGAAAACGAAAGAAAGAAAAGTCCTGTTAGATATAAATTTAAACATGATGCCACCTTGAATATTGAATTAAGTACAATGTTAAAATTCTTCATCACCCCGGCAAACTGAATGGAAGAATGTTTGCATGACTGATTTGAAAACCTCAAAACTTTCAACACGTTCTCATTCAATCATGCATCCATTCCTTTATTCTATTTATCCATCGCTATAATCTACCAAATTGCATGCCTTTCGATTATCCAACTCAAATTGCGGTTTTAGCGGATTTTGTTCAATTATTTGCAGAAATGGTAGGAAAAGTTTATTACTCTGATAAAATGATGGTTATTAAAACAATAATGAAAACCTTGCATGAGGAAAGCAGCCTCGAAGGTCGGCACCCAGCTTTGAAACTTTACCTTCGAAATTATCTTTCTTTCAGATTAATTGTAAATTCCGTTGACTAATTGACGGAATTAATGTAAATTCCGTCAACATAATGACGGAATTAACATGAAAATAGAAAGAACTGCTAAATCTCTCATCGACAAAAAATTACGCGCCGGTAAGGTTATCGTTCTTATAGGGGCAAGAAGAGTTGGAAAAACTTTTCTTCTACAGGAAATAATGGAAGAAACTAAGGAGAAGTTTATTTACTGGAACGGTGAAGATTTTGCCATTCATGATTTATTAAAACGACGAAGTATTAAGCATTACAAAAATGTAATCGGGGAGGCAACATTACTGATAATAGATGAAGCTCAACATATTCCGGAAATAGGGTTTGTCTTAAAATTAATTGTTGATTCATTTAAAAACCTGCAAATAATAGTTACAGGTTCTTCTTCATTTGATATTTCAAACCGCACCGGCGAACCGCTTACCGGTCGTAAGTATGAGATTCAGCTTTTTCCGGTTTCGGAATCTGAATATTGCCGATTTGAAAAGATTCAGGAAAGAACAGATAATTTAAGACATCGATTACTCTATGGCTGTATGCCGGAGTTGATAAATTACCCGAACGAAAAAGATAAAGAAGAATATTTAAGGACGCTCGTCAATTCATATCTATTCAAAGATATTTTAGCTGTAGAAAACATTAGGAATTCCTCGAAAATTTTTAATCTCGTAAAACTAATTGCTTTCCAGGTCGGTAATGAAGTCTCGCTGGAGGAACTTGGCAGACAATTATCAATGTCTAAAAATACAGTTGAAAAATATCTCGATTTGTTATCTAAAATGTTCATTTTGCACAAACTGACTGCATATAGTAAAAATTTAAGAAAAGAAATCGTAAAAAGTTCAAAATACTATTTTCTTGACAACGGAATACGAAATGCCATAATTGCGGATTTCAAACCCCTATCTTTTAGAAACGATATCGGCGCATTATGGGAAAATTATATGATTAGCGAAAGACTTAAGTTTCAAAGTTACAACGGAATGATTGTGAACAACTATTTTTGGCGAACTTACGATCAACAAGAAATTGATCTGGTTGAAGAGAGAGAGGGAAACCTTTTTGCTTATGAGATGAAGTGGAATGAATCGAAAGTTAAAATTCCAACAGCTTGGCAAAAAGCCTACCCGGATGCGCAATTTAAAGTGATAACACAAGAAAATTATTTTGAGTGGATCGGGGATAGTTAACTTCGTCAAAAGCTTTAATAATTTCTCCAAAATACCGGAACTTTAATCTTGACTTTTTTATGATAAACAGAAGTTTTGATAAGAGCTGATCTATCTTAAAAGTATTTAAAGAAAGTATTTGTTATAAATAAGAATATCTCCTAATTTTACTCAAAGCATTGAGTAAATTAATATGAATTATCAAAGACCGCACCTAAAAGTACTAAAAACAAGGATAAATGAGCCAAGAAAGAGGATTCAGGTTATTCTTGGTCCAAGACAAGTTGGTAAAACAACAATAGTCAATCAGCTTCTTGCCGAAATTAACATTCCGTTTCATGTCGTTTCTGCGGATAACCAGTCAGGCTCAAATTCTCTATGGGTAGAGCAGCAATGGGAAGTTGCCCGGATCAGGTTGAAAACTTCAGGATCAGCAGAGTTTCTTCTTGTTTTTGACGAGATTCAAAAAATAGATGATTGGAGCAATGCCGTTAAACGGAATTGGGACAAAGACACTAACGAAAACGTAAACATAAAAGTGATACTGCTCGGTTCATCAACATTATTAATTCAAAAGGGATTGAGCGAGTCGTTAGCCGGAAGATTTGAACTGCTGAAGATGTATCACTGGTCGTTAACAGAAATGCAATCTGCTTTTGGCATAAGTGAAGAACAGTATGTCTGGTTCGGCGGTTATCCCGGTTCCGTGGATTTAATAAAAGATGAAAAAAGGTGGAAAGATTATATTAGACATTCTTTAATCGAAACTACTATCTCTAAAGATATTCTGCTTCAGACACGGATAGATAAGCCTTCTTTGCTCAAAAACCTTTTTGAAGTCGGGTGCAGTTATTCCGGACAAATTCTTTCTTACACAAAAATACTTGGGCAACTGCAAGACGCCGGTAACACTACTACCTTATCACATTATTTGAATCTGTTATCAAATGCCGGACTATTAGCGGGAATAGAAAAATATAGTCCCGATATTGCCCGGCAAAGAGCATCAAGTCCTAAGTTTCAAGTTTACAACTCTGCATTAATAAGTTCACTTTCCTCTTTAACTTTTGAAGAAGTAATTTTAAAACCGGAGAAATGGGGAAGAGTAATTGAATCGGCAGTAGGAGCGCATTTATTGAATTATTCAATTACTGAAGGATATGATATTTTTTATTGGCGGCACAATAATCATGAAATAGATTTCGTATTGAAGTATCACGAAAAAGTTGTTGGAATAGAAGTAAAAAGTACAGCAGCGAAAACAGTAAAAGGAGCGGAAACTTTTGAGAAACAATTTAACCCTCAGAAAATATTATTAATTAGTTCTGCGGGATTGAGCTGGAAGGAATTCTTAAAAATTAATCCTATTTTTATATTCGATTAAGGCAATAAATGGATTTTATCTATGAACCTGTGGTTTCCTTATAGTAAATTTGACAAAACAAAGCTTGTAGCATTATTAATAGCCGGTATCGCGGCTTCCATAATGAATACCTTTGCTTCCGGGAACATTGATGAAGGTTCTGAAAATAAACCTCATAAAACTCAATCTGCGGCAACAATAACCATCAATTGTTTTACCCTGGATAATAATTCTCCCGTTATAAACTTTATTGCAAAATTAAAAAACCAATCCAACCAAATAATTGCAATAGATTCATCTCACAACACAAACAGAGTGCAATTCACCAACATTCCAACTCCGGTTGAAGCGGAAGAACTTCTGCCCACAAAATTATACCTCGAACAAAATTATCCCAACCCATTTAATCCTTCTACAATTATCAACTTTGGCGTTGCAAAGGAAGGAACCGTAAGTTTAAATATTTTTGACATTACCGGAAAACTCGTTAAAACAATTGTTGAGCAAGACTTAACTGCCGGTAATTACTCGGCTGAGTGGATGGGAGAAAACAATTCAGGTTTACCTACGGCTTCCGGCGTTTACATTTCCGCGCTTAAACAAGAGAACAATATCATTGCAAAGAAGATCATCAATCTCGGCTCCGCAATGGGGAGATCATCTTTCAAAACGAACGGAAACTATTCTCTGGAAACAGCAAACAGCAGCAATCTCAATAAAGAACGGAGTGTTAATTACACAATTGAAATTTCTGGAACAGATGCAACAAGACCATTAATTGATACTAAAACAATTGCATTAACATTGCAAGGTGATACTGCATTTGCAGTTTATCTTGATAGATTCTTAAAACCAGCAACGCTAAACAATATCAATAATGTTTCAATGAATGAAGATGAACAGCCAACAAATCCTAAGTTAGTTGATATTTGGCAAAATGGTGTTGCAGGATATGATAGCTTAGGAAACGAAGTTCCAGATTCGTTATTAGCATACACTTTATCACAATCAAATACTAACCTGGTTAATCTAGTAATAGATGGAAATAGAGATATTAAATTGGATTCATTGAAAACAAGAGGAAACGGTTCATCGCAAGTAAGCTTGAAAGTAACTGCGCCAAATGGAAAAGAAGCAACAAAAATTTTTAATGTTACAGTAAATCCAATGACTGATATTGAAGGAAGAGTAGATTCATTGTTTTCTGAAAATAATAATCCTTTATCAGGTGTCACTGTTAAATACAAAGGTAAAACAGCAACAACCAATGAAAATGGATATTACCATATTAAAGTAACTCCAAGCACAACTAAAGATACTTTAGTTTTTAATAAAGATGGTTTTTATGAAAGAAGACCTTCTCCATTTGCTCCAACAAATGATTTAGTGAAAAATGACAATATGGCAGATACTAGTTTGCATATGGATTTCTTTAATGGTGTTGCGAGATCTAGAAGTCCAGCAGGCACACATAGGTGGGTAACTCAACCCGTGTGGTACATAAATACAACCCCTCCTTTAGGTGGCGGCACAATAACACAAGAAATGATTGATACAGCAGTTTCAATAATTACCCATGACATTCCTAAATTCACAAATAATTACATTCAAAACCCCCAAATAATAATTGGTACAAATCCACCACCTCCAAATGCTAGGGATACTATTGAAGTAATGTGGGATAACACTATTCCTGGATTAGGGGAACATGGTGAAGCAGTTGATGGACAGAATAAAATATATTCAGCTTATGCTAAATTTAGAACTGGTGCAGGCAGAGGTCAAATGGGACAAGAGCTTCTTCAAAACTTCGGTCCAAGAATGGATTCAAATCTGCAATATCCTAGTATTTTTAATAGTCCAGTCAATGGGAATTTTATAGAAAACATTGATTTAAAAGTTGGTAAATTTCTTTATTCAAGAAATCCAGGAAATTTCTCACCAGATACAGATAAATAATCAGCCAAACCTCGAAGGTCAGTCTCCAATTTTCTATCCTGCCCTTCGACGTTACACTAAACTTAAATAATTCCACCAAAATACCGGAACTTTAATCTTGACTTTTTTGTATAGTATATATAAGTTTCAATAAGAAATTATTTCTTTTTTAGAGAAAGTAAACAATTTGAACGAAATTAGTCACTTAGAACGATTTACCGAGCAGGATTACAAATACGGATTTGTTACCGACATCGAAGCCGATGAAATTCCCAAAGGCTTGAGCGAGGACGTAATCCGTCTTCTTTCCTCAAAAAAAGCCGAACCGGAATGGATGCTTGAATACCGTTTAAAAGCTTACCGCGCCTGGTTAAAAATGGAAGAGCCGAAATGGCCCAACGTCCATTATCCGCCTATCGATTATCAGGAGATCATTTATTACTCCGCGCCGAAACAGCAAAAAAAATTAAACAGCATGGATGAAGTTGACCCGGAACTTCTCAAAACTTTTAACAAACTCGGCATTCCGCTTGAAGAGCAAAAAGTTTTTGCAGGCGTTGCCGTTGACGCGGTCTTCGACAGCGTTTCGGTTGCAACTACTTTTAAAGCAAAATTAGGCGAACTCGGAATCATCTTTACTCCTTTTTCCGAAGCAATAAAAGAGCACCCCGAGCTCGTAAAAAAATATTTAAGTTCGGTTGTGCCGGTAACTGACAATTATTTCGCGGCGTTAAATTCTGCGGTTTTCAGCGACGGATCATTCATTTATATTCCAAAAGGTGTCCGCTGCCCGATGGAGCTTTCAACCTATTTTAGAATTAACGCAAAGAATACCGGACAATTTGAACGAACTTTAATTATTGCGGATGAAGGAGCTTACGTAAGCTATTTAGAAGGCTGCACCGCCCCGATGCGGGATGAAAATCAATTGCACGCGGCGGTGGTTGAGCTTGTAGCTTTAGACAACGCACAGATAAAATATTCAACCGTGCAAAATTGGTACGCGGGGAATAAAGACGGACTCGGCGGTATTTACAACTTCGTTACCAAACGAGGAATTTGCAAAGGGATCAATTCAAAAATTTCATGGACGCAGGTTGAGACCGGTTCGGCAATTACGTGGAAATATCCAAGCTGTATTTTGCAAGGCGATAACTCCGTTGGAGAATTTTATTCCGTTGCCGTAACCAACAATTATCAGCAAGCTGATACCGGAACAAAAATGATCCACCTTGGCAAGAACACGCGAAGCACAATTGTTTCAAAAGGAATCTCCGCCGGAAAGAGTAACAACTCGTACCGCGGACTTGTTCGCATTGGTAAAAATGCGGAAGGGGCAAGAAATTTTTCGCAGTGCGATTCTCTTTTGCTCAGCGATAGATGCGGCGCGCATACGTTCCCCTACTTGGAAGTGTTAAATCCTTCCGCAATAGTTGAACACGAAGCCACAACATCAAAAATTGGTGAAGATCAGATCTTCTATTTAAATCAACGCGGGCTCTCAACCGAAGATGCGGTTAACATGATAGTGAACGGCTATTGCAAAGAAGTCTTTAAAGAACTTCCGATGGAATTTGCCGTTGAAGCGCAAAAACTTTTAAGCGTAAGCTTAGAAGGAAGCGTTGGATAGAATTAAAAATTAGGAATTAGGAATGATTGAAATAAAAAATTTACATGCGAATATTGACGGAAGAGAAATTTTAAAAGGAATTAATCTTACGGTAAATAAAGGGGAAGTTCATGCGATAATGGGACCGAACGGTTCGGGAAAAAGTACGCTTGCTCAAGTCATAGCAGGAAGAGAAGATTATGAAGTTACCCAGGGGGAAATTCTTTTTAACGGAAAAAATCTCCTTGAACTTTCTACCGAAGCAAGAGCTTGCGAAGGAATTTTTCTCGCGTTCCAGTATCCGGTTGAAATTCCGGGAGTTTCTAACACAACACTTTTAAAAAATGCTTTGAACTCAATCCGTAAATACCGCGGTGAAGAAGAACTTGACGCGATGGAATTTCTCACACTCGTAAAAAAGAAAATGTCGCTCGTTGAACTATCGGAAGATTTGTTGAGACGTTCGGTGAACGAAGGATTTTCCGGCGGTGAGAAAAAGCGAAATGAAATTTTTCAGATGGCAGTATTGCAACCTAAACTTGCGATACTTGACGAGACTGATTCAGGGTTGGATATTGACGCGCTCCGAATTGTCGCTAACGGAGTTACAAAATTGAAATCGCCCGAGAATGCAACCATTGTGGTTACGCATTACCAAAGACTTTTAAATTACATCGTTCCCGATTTTGTGCATGTACTTTACAACGGGAAAATTATTAAATCGGGTGATAAATCACTTGCGTTAGAGCTTGAAGATAAAGGCTACGATTGGGTAATTGAAGAAGCCGCGGAGCTTGTGTAATATGAATTCTTCTGTTGAACTGAAGGAAATGTACATCAAACAATTTCAATCGTTTGAAAATACTTTGAATGGCGAAAAGAGTCTTCCCTTTCATCAAATCAGAAAAGATGCAATAAAGAAATTTTCTGCTTTGAACTTCCCTTCCGTAAAAGATGAAGAATGGAAATACACAAACATTAATCCATTGTTAAGCAAAGAATTCAAGCCGGCAGATTCTATTCCCGAAGTTGATCCTCAGTTTATCAATAAATATCTTTTCGATAAAAAAGAATTTATCACGCTGGTTTTTATCAACGGTTATTTTTCAAAAGAATTTTCCGATGTTGATGCGCTTCCGAAAGGTTTAGTTATTGAAACGATTTGTCAGGCGATAAAAAATCATCCCGATTTAGTGCTCCGCTATTTTTCCAAAACTACTTCTTCCGGGAACAACATCTTCGCCGAGTTAAACACAGCCTTTGCTAATCACGGAACGTTCGTGCACGTTGAAGATAATGCGGTAATTGAAAAACCGATCCAGATTTTATACATTACAAAAGCTGATGATATTTTGGTCTCGCCAAGAAATTTGTTTTTAGTAAGCAAAAACGCTCAAGTAAAAATAATTGAAACCTACGCTGGTTTCGGCGACAGAAGTTATTTCACAAATCAAGTAACAGAGTTTATCGTCAATGATAATGCGGTTGTTGAGCACGTCCGCATACAAGACGAGCAGCTAAATGCTTTTCACATTTCAACTTTATCGGTTGATCTTGAGAAAGCAAGTAATTTTTCTTCTTACAATATCAACTTCGGCGGTTCGTTAGTTAGAAATAATGTGAACACAAAATTTAACGGTGGATTCGCCGAATGCAGATTGAACGGTTTATACGTTACGCAAGGTTCTCAGTTTGTTGATAACCACACTTCAATCGATCATGCAAAGCCAAACTGTTTAAGCAACGAATTGTATAAAGGCATTTTAAATGATACTTCACGCGGCGTTTTTAACGGGAAAGTTTTTGTTCGTCAAGACGCGCAAAAAACCAACGCCTATCAACAAAATAAAAATATTTTGTTATCAAACGACGCCATCGTGAACACCAAACCGCAGTTAGAAATTTTTGCCGATGATGTAAAATGTTCACACGGCGCTACGGTTGGGCAGTTGGACAAAGATCAGTTATTCTATTTAAAAGCTCGCGGCATTCAGGAGAAAGAAGCGAAAGCAATTCTTATTTATGCCTTTGCAAGTGATGTTGTCCATTCAATTTCAATGACGCAAGTACGCGACCATCTGGAAGCGCTCCTTGCCGAAAAATTATTATAACAAAGAATTATTACAATGCTTACAGATGTAAAAATACTCGATGTACAAAAAATCAGAAAAGATTTTCCGATTTTGCATACGTTGGTTCACGGCAAACCGTTAGTTTATTTTGATAACGCTGCCACTACGCAAAAGCCGTTATGCGTTATTCAAAAAGAAGAAGAATATTACAAAACTTTGAATTCAAACATTCACCGCGGCGTTCATTCGCTTAGCCAAAAGGCAACTACTGCATACGAACAAGCGCGTGAAAAAGTTTTGCGTTTTTTTAATGCTTCACGATTGTCTGAAATAATTATAACCAAAGGGACAACCGATTCGATTAATCTTGTCGCTTCTTCTTTCGGCAAAAAATTTATAAAAGAAGGAGATGAAATTATTATCTCCCATCTTGAACATCACTCCAACATTGTTCCGTGGCAATTGCTCTGTGAAGAAAAAGGAGCCGCATTAAAAGTCATTCCGATCAATGACAAAGGCGAAATCATTTTTGAAGCATTTGAAAAATTGATCTCCGAAAAAACGAAATTTATTTCGGTGGTTTATGTTTCCAACTCGTTAGGAACTGTGAATCCGGTAAAAGAAATTATTCAACTAGCGCACAGTAGAAATATTCCCGTTCTTATTGATGCCGCACAGGCAATTCAGCATTTTAAAATTGATGTACAGGAACTTGACTGCGATTTTCTCGCCTTCTCCGGGCACAAACTTTATGCGCCGACCGGAGTTGGAATTCTTTACGGCAAAGAAAAATATTTAGAGGAAATGCCTCCCTACCAGGGCGGCGGCGATATGATTTCTTCAGTTACGTTTGAAAAAACCACATACAATTCCTTGCCTTACAAGTTTGAAGCTGGAACGCCCAATATTGCCGGTGTTATCGGTATGGGAACAGCGATAGATTATTTAAATGAAATCGGAATGGATTTAATTTCATCGTACGAAAAAGATCTCTTCGAATATGCAAACGCAAAGTTATCTTCTGTAGAAAAATTAACTCCAATCGGCACGGCAGAAAACAAACTCAGCGTTTTCTCATTTGCACTTGAAGGAATTCATCCGCATGACATTGGAACCATTCTGGATTTTGACGGCATCGCAATTAGGACGGGACATCATTGCACGCAGCCGGTAATGCAGCGATTTGGAATTCCGGCTACGGCGAGAATTTCCCTTTCCTTTTACAACACGAAAGAGGAAATTGATTTTACTGCCGATGCGCTAAAAAAAGTATTTGAGGTATTTGGCTAATGGATAGTGAATTACGAGAACTATATCAACAAGTAATTTTGGATCATAATAAGAGTCCAAGAAATTTTAAGAAACTTGAAGATGCAAATCATCATGCTGAAGGACATAACCCTTTATGCGGCGACCATTTGGACGTTTATTTACAGCTTGAAAACGATGTGGTGAAAGATATTTCATTTATCGGGAACGGCTGTGCAATCTCCAAATCTTCCGCATCGCTGATGACCGCAATTGTAAAAGGCAAAACTAAAAAAGAAGCCGAGCATTTATTTGAAAAGTTTCATGATCTGGTAACCGGCAACTTAAAAGACGCTAACGAAATTGAAGCATTGGGAAAACTTGCGGTCTTTCAAGGTGTACAGGAATTTCCGGCGCGAGTAAAATGCGCCAGTCTTGCATGGCACACTCTACACGTTGCACTTAATAATACTGAAGAAAAAATTTCAACCGAGTAAACATGGAAGTAGAAACACAAAAATCAGAAGTAGTTGAGATGCAGGAAAAAGTCATCCGTGCTTTAAAGACCTGCTACGATCCCGAAATTCCCGTTGATATTTGGGAACTCGGACTCATCTACGAATTGAACTTTGATCTCGAAAAGAATTTGCAAGTAAATATGACGCTCACTTCACCGATGTGTCCGGTGGCAGAATCGCTACCGCCTGAAGTTCAGCAGAAGTTACAAGCCGTTCCTGGAATTGGAAAAGTTCGAGTTGAGATCGTTTGGAATCCGCCATGGGATAAAGATATGATGAGCGACGTGGCAAAAGTTGAATTGGGATTTTATTGAGTAAGGTTCCAGGTTGGTATATAATTTCTTAGTGAAACTCAGTGAGCTTAGTGTCTAAGTGGTAAAAATTTCACCACTTAGACACTAAGGACACAAGAAACACTTAGAAAAAAAAATGAAATTTGATCAAGAATAAGATCACGAGTAAAATAGATTCAAATAAAATTTTATAAAAAAGGATACAAAAAATGTTTACGATAACAAGACCACCGATGTATGATGAAACTGCTGTACAACCAATGCGCGATGAGTTGACTGCGGTTGGATTTGAAGAATTGCGCACAAAGGAAGCAGTTGAAAATACTCTTCAAGTAAATGATGATAAAACTATTTTAGTAGTAATTAACTCGGTTTGCGGATGTGCCGCAGGCGGTGCCAGACCTGGAGTTTCGGCAGCGCTTCAGCATTCTATTATTCCCGATAAACTTACAACCGTATTTGCGGGGCAGGATAGAGATGCAGTGGATAAAGTCCGTGAATTAATAGTTGGTGAAGCTCCCTCTTCGCCAAGCATGGCAATATTTAAAAACGGAAAAGTTCTTTTCTTTCTTCCGCGATTTGAAATTGAAGGCTATTCACCGGATCAAATTGCAAAAAAACTAACCGACGCGTTTGATGAATTCTGTAGCCGTCAGGGACCTTCAGTATCAAAAGAGCAATACGAAGCAGTCCAATATGCAAAAGTATGCGGATCAAAAATCCCGTTGAATCAAAACAACTAATTATTTACGATGAAATTCAATTCACAAGAAGAATATGGTTTGCGCTGTCTGCTGCGAATAGCTTACAGCTCATCCCCAAACGGACTTACGATTCCCGAGATCAGTAATGCAGAAAAACTTACTCAGGCAAACGCTGCAAAGATTTTACGCCTTCTGCGCATCGGGGGATTTATTGAAAGTGCACGTGGTCAAGCCGGTGGATACAAACTCTCACGTCCGCCGGAACAGATTATTGTTGCGGACGTGCTTAATGCGCTTGGCGGAAAGTTGTTTGAAGCCTCTTTTTGCGGCGATTATTCCGGAGTTGATATCGTTTGTACACACACTATTGATTGCTCCATCCGTTCGCTCTGGAGAGCGGTTCAAACCGCTATCGACGGGGTTGTAACGAAAACCTCATTAAAAGATTTAATGGCAAAAGAATCATCCGTCGGTGAATTTGTAACTAATCTTCTCGAAGAATCTCCTTACTTCAAAACTTCATAACCTCAGTAGCTGAAATCTAATCTGATTTAAGAACAACGATTAGCGATATTCAATTTCATTCCTTTCACTTAAAAATAATCTAAGTTGTTAATAGGGTTGATATACTTCGGTTAAAAAATTCCCCACTTGTTAAATTTTTTCTTGACAAACTATTTTCTCTATCGTATATTTGCGATGAACGATTGGAGAAAAATATGGCAACGCCAAAGATAGAAGAATTTACAAATGAAGAGATTTTTTTAGCGGATACCGCCAAAGCGCTTTCGCATCCGGCAAGAATTAAAATAATGAAACTGCTTTCCGAGCTGAATGCGTGCGTTTGCGGTGAGTTGGTTAATCTTCTTCCCCTTGCGCAGGCAACAGTTTCACAGCATCTCAAGGAATTAAAACGAGTTGGATTGATCCAGGGAGATATTGACGGACCCAAAGTTTGTTACTGCGTCAATGTCGAGATGCTTCAAAAAGTGACAAGCGATTTTCAAAACTATTTTAGTAAACTTAATAAACGAGAAAAAATCTCATGCAAACCGAAAACGAAATAAAAGAGATTGTCAAAGAAAAATATGGAGAGATTGCAAAACAATCTACTTCATGCTGTGGTCCAACTTCTTGCTGCGGTACTACCGATAGTAAAATTATTGGGTACACCGTTATGCGTGATGAGTATACCCATCTTGATGGATATGTAGCAGATGCAGACCTTGGCTTAGGATGCGGACTACCAACAGAATTTGCTGCGATCAAAAAAGGTGATGTTGTTGTTGACCTTGGCAGCGGCGCCGGAAACGATGTTTTTGTTGCCCGCGCAATTACAGGTGATGAAGGAAAAGTTATCGGAATAGATATGACCAAAGAAATGATTGACAAAGCGAATGCAAATAATGCAAAGCTTGGCTTCAAAAATGTTGAATTCCGCCTGGGAGATATCGAAGCAATGCCTCTCGACAAATCTATTGCAGACGTAGTTGTAAGCAACTGCGTTTTGAATCTGGTTCCGAACAAACAAAAAGCTTTTGCGGAAATTTACAGAGTTTTAAAAACCGGTGGACACTTTTGCGTCTCCGATATTGTAATTAAAGGAGCATTACCGGAGAATTTGAAAAAGTCCGCTATGATGTATGCCGGTTGTGTTGCAGGCGCAATTCAACAAGATGATTATTTGAATATTATTTCTGCCGCCGGATTTACGAATGCGGAAATTAAAAAAACAAAGGTCATAGACCTTCCCGATGAAATTTTAAGAGAATATTTATCGGAAGCAGAATTAACCGGATACAGACAAAGCGGTGTAGGCGTTTTCAGCATTACCGTAACTGCCGATAAAAAATAAACAGGTTTGAACGCAGATCGCTGAAATCGATTGCAGCGGTCTGCATTCCTTTAAATAGAGAAAGCGATAAATGAAAAAACGTATTCTTATTCTTTGCACAGGCAATTCATGCCGAAGCCAAATAGCAGAAGGATTTCTCAAATCATTCGATGATGAGTTGGAAGTTTTTTCCGCAGGCACAAATCCTTCAAATCAAGTTCATCCGAAAGCAATTCAAGTGATGAGTGAAGTTGGAATTGATTTGAGCAAAAATCATCCGAAAAAAGTTGATCAATTTGTAACTGATCCGTTTGATTTTGTAATAACCGTTTGTGATAATGCAAAAGAAACTTGTCCGATTTTTATTGGAAGGGTTGGAAAGCAGTTGTACATAGGATTTGAAGACCCGGCTGATGCAACCGGAACAGAGGAAGAAATAATTTCTGAGTTTAGAAGGATCAGAGATGAAATCAAAATTGACTTTTACAAATTTTATGAAGAAAATTTAAGGAGTTAAGATATGCTAAACATTAAGGTTTTGGGTTCTGGCTGTGCTAATTGTGTCAACTTAGAAAAACTCTGCCGCGAGGTTGTTACTGAAAATACTATTGAAGCGGAGATCGAAAAAATCACCGATTACAAAGACATTATGAGTTATGGAATTATGAACACACCTGGATTGATCATAAACGGAAAAGTTGTTCACAGTGGTAAGCTGCCTACAAAATCTACTTTAACACATTGGTTAATGAATGCTCTTGCAAATCAATAATTAAAGAGGGACAAATATGAGTTCACTTACTAAAAAACTATCATTCCTTGATCGCTATTTAACATTATGGATATTTCTTGCAATGTTCATCGGTGTTTTTTCCGGTTATCTTTTTCCGGGAATAGTTGGTTTCTGGAATTCATTTCAATCCGGCACGACAAACATTCCAATTGCTGTTGGATTGATATTGATGATGTATCCTCCCCTTGCAAAAGTAAAGTATGAAGAACTTGGCGATGTATTCAAAAACGTAAAAATCCTTTCTCTTTCGCTTGTTCAAAACTGGATCATCGGACCAATCTTAATGTTTTTCCTTGCGATAATATTTTTACAAGACTATCCCCATTACATGGCGGGATTAATTTTAATAGGTCTTGCTCGCTGTATTGCGATGGTCATCGTTTGGAATGAACTCGCAAAAGGCGATACCGAATATGCCGCCGGTCTTGTGGCATTCAACTCAATTTTTCAAGTCCTCTTCTTTTCGATTTATGCGTATGTCTTCTTAACAGTTTTGCCGAATTGGCTTGGCTTGCAGTCTTTCAAAGTTGATATAACTATCGGACAGATCGCCGAAAGCGTTTTTATCTATCTCGGGATTCCTTTCATAGCCGGAATAATTACGCGCTTCACATTAATAAAACTAAAAAACAAAGAATGGTATCAGACAAAATTCATTCCGAAGATCAGCCCGTTAACACTCATCGCTCTTCTTTTCACTATCATTGTGAT
The DNA here is from genome assembly GCA_030693705.1 of Ignavibacteria bacterium. GTDB lineage: Bacteria > Bacteroidota > Ignavibacteria > Ignavibacteriales > Ignavibacteriaceae > UBA1563. The sequence continues at coordinate 26,851 of JAUYAB010000047.1, forward strand.
GTTCTCTCTCAAAGGTGAATACATCGTAAAAATTCCGCTTGATGTTGTGCGGATTGCAATTCCGCTTTTGATCTATTTTGTGATAATGTTCCTTGTTTCTTTTTATATGGGAAGAAAGATTGGCGCGGATTACTCAAAGACGGCAACACTTTCTTTTACTGCCGCAAGTAACAACTTTGAATTAGCTATTGCAGTAGCGGTTGCAGTCTTCGGAATAAATAGCGGTGAGGCATTCGCGGCTGTTATTGGTCCTCTTGTAGAAGTACCGGCTCTTATAGGATTGGTGAATGTATCGTTATGGTTCCGGAAAAAGTATTTCTCAGCCAAGGCTGATGAGCTTTTTACAAAAAAAATGTAGAGGAAGGGATCTAAGCTATCCCGATCATTATTAATAACTTGAAAATAAAAATGGAAAAAGAACGATCGAAACTTATCATCAGAAAAATATTTAATCGGAATTTCATTAAAGCCCTTCCCTTTGGGAAGGGTTGGGATGGGCTTCTGTTTGCCGTTTTACTATTCCCCGTATGGCTTCTCCTCTATCTAAACTTAGAGAGGATAACCGACCTGCTAATATTTTCTTTGATTGATCTTACACCTAAAACACATTTAACTGATGCGGTATGGTTCTTTGTTTTTGAAGTGCCGAAAGTTTTATTGCTTCTCACGTTAATTGTTTTTATTGTCGGAATAATCAGAAGCTACTTCTCACCGGAAAGAACACGAAAAATGCTTGGCGGTAAAAAACTTTTTGCGGGAAACGTTTCAGCTAGTCTATTGGGAATTGTAACTCCATTTTGTTCTTGCTCGGCAATTCCTCTTTTTCTTGGATTTGTAGAAAGCGGGGTCCCACTCGGCGTAACCTTTTCTTTTCTGATTGCAGCGCCGATGATAAATGAAGTTGCACTCGTTTTGCTTTTCGGATTGTTCGGATGGAAGACGGCGCTTCTTTATATGTCAACCGGATTACTAATTGCAATGTTTTCCGGTTTCATAATCGGAAGATTAAAATTAGAAAGATTTGTTGAGCCGTGGGTATATCAAGTTAAAGCCGGACATCTTGAAATGGAAGAAGAAAGAATTCCATTTTCACAAAGAATTACAGCCGGTTATGATGCTGTAAAAGAAATTGTCAGCAAAGTTTGGATATACATTGTAATTGGAATAGCTGTCGGTGCGGGTATTCATGGATATGTGCCGGAAAATTTTATGGCGGGTTTGATGGGAAAGAGCGCGTGGTGGTCTGTGCCGGCTGCGGTATTACTTGGCGTTCCAATGTATTCCAACGCTGCAGGAATAATTCCGATCGTTCAGGCATTGTTAGAAAAAGGGGCGTCGCTTGGAACGGTGCTTGCATTTATGATGAGTGTAATCGGTCTGTCACTTCCTGAAACAATCATTCTAAAAAAAGTGCTTAAGTTGCAATTGATTTTTATTTTTGTAGGAATAGTCGCCGTCGGAATAATTATTGTCGGTTATTTATTTAACCTCATTTATTAGTTGGAATGAATATGATTTCACATAACCACACCAAAGACACATCGGAGAAAAATCTATTCATCACGATGGTGCTGAATTTTTTTATAACGGCAGCGGAAGCTATTGGTGGATACATTTCCGGTAGTTTGTCTTTGATCTCAGACGCTCTCCATAACTTTAGCGATGGTATTGCTATTATCATCACTCATAGTGCGATACGATTAAGTAAAAAACCGAGGACTCTCAAATATACATTCGGACTAAAACGGGCAGAGATTTTAGCTGCGATAATTAATGCAAGCACACTTATCATAATAAGTTTTTTCTTAATTAAAGAAGCGATCGGGAGATTTCAGAATCCCTCTCCTATAACCGGAAATTTAATGCTGCTTGTCGCTTCGTTGGGATTGGTCGCGAATGTAATTGGGACACTGTTACTGAAAAAAAATTCCGAAGGCAATATCAATATCAGGGCAGCTTATTTTCATTTATTAAGTGATGCTATCTCTAGTTTTGCGGTTATTATCGGCGCTGTGTTTATAATCTTCTATAAAATTTATTGGATTGATCCGCTCTTAACAATTCTTATTTCCGGTTACATTTTGAAAGAAACTTATGAGATTGTTAAAGAATCAGTTGATGTAATTATGATGTCTTCGCCGGAAGGAATTGATTTAGATGAATTAAAACATTTGATTGAAGAAATCCCTCTTGTTAAAAATATTCATCATGTTCATTTATGGAAGTTGAATGATAACGACACTCACTTTGAAGCGCATATTGAAGTGGACAATATTTCCGTCAGCGACACCTCGGATATTCAAAAACAAATTGAAGAGAAACTTCACGATAAATATGAAATCAATCACACAACTTTGCAGTTCGAATGTGACAAGTGTGAAAACAAAGCAATAATCTAAATACTTACAAATAATGGAGAAGTTAAATGGTTTCAATAAAAATACTTGGTGCCGGGTGTAAGAAATGCAAAACGCTTGAAGCAAAAGTGAGAGAATTGGCAACCACAAACAACATTGATGCGGTTGTTGAAAAGGTAACCGACCTTCAAGAAATTGTCGGCTACGGCATAATGATGACGCCCGGTTTGGTGATAAACGAACAAGTAAAAAGTTATGGCATAATTCCGAAAGACGAACAAATTATAAACTGGTTAAAGGAAAAATAAAATGCACAACCTAAAAACATCATACTTGTTTATTGTAATGTTTTTATTGGTAGGATTAAGCTTCAGTCAAATGAAACCAAAAGTAACATTTATAGAACTTGGCTCGGTAAGATGTATCCCATGCAAGCAAATGCAGCCGGTAATGAAAGCGATTGAAGCAAAGTATGGCGAGCAAGTAAAAGTAACTTTTTATGATGTATGGACGCCGGAACAAAAACCTTTCGCTAAAAAATATGGAATCAAATTAATTCCAACTCAAATATTTCTTGATGAGAAGGGGAAAGAATTTTTCCGCCACGAAGGATTTTATCCGGAGAAAGAAATAGATAAGCTTTTGCAAGGGAAAGGGATTAAACCGAAAAAGGGAAAGTGAAAGGGAAAGGGTGAGGGAAAAGGGTTGGGGAAGAAGATAATTTAATTAAAAAATAAATTGAGGTTGAAAATGAACGATGGGTTGGAGGAGCTTCGGTTCTATAAAAAAGCGCTTGAACTTTGGGATTTATGTTGGGGTGATACGGAAATTTTAAGAAAAGATTTTCGAGGTATGGAAATTGCGAAACAGCTAATACGATCTTGCGGTTCCATTTCTGCAAATATTGAAGAGGGATATGGAAGAGGATTCGGTAAAGAATACCCGCACTTTTTAAGAATAGCCCGCGGTTCAGCACGTGAATCGAAAGGCTGGTATCAAAGATCTAAATTTTTATTGGCAGCAGATACTATAAATGAGAGATGTAATACTCTCGATGGTTTAATTGCAATGATAACAAAATCAATCGAAACCTTGGAGAACAAAAAGAGATGAAATTGCTCTCTCGCCCCTTTTCCCATGTCCCTTTCACTTTCACTTTCACTTTCACAATTCAGAGAGGCAGCAATGATTGACGAAATTTTCAACTTTCTTTACAACGCTATGAACGGTGCTGCGTGGCTTGCCGTACTTGCTTCTTTTGGCTGGGGAGTTTTATCAATACTTCTTTCACCGTGTCATCTTTCAAGCATTCCGCTTGTGGTTGGATATATTAGTTCGCAAGGGAAAATATCCTTGAGAAGAACATTTTATATCTCACTTATTTTCTCTTTGGGAATATTAATTACAATTGCTCTGATTGGAATTATTACTGCATCGCTAGGAAGATTGTTGGGCGATATTGGAAGCATAGGAAATTATCTGGTCGCCGGAATCTTCTTTCTTGTTGGTTTCTATCTTCTTGATATTTTAAAAGTGAATTGGAATAGTTTTGGTCTCAGACAGACAAAAGCAAAAGGTTTATTAGCGGCTCTCATCCTTGGTTTGCTTTTCGGATTAGCTTTAGGTCCGTGCACATTTGCGTATATGGCTCCGGTGCTCGGAATCGTATTCCAAACGGCTCAAACAAATTATGTGCTTGCAATGGTATTTCTTTTAGCATTTGGAATCGGGCATTGTTCGGTGATTGTTGGCGCCGGAACACTTACCGGAAAAGTTCAGAAGTATTTAAATTGGAGTGAAGAGTCCAAAACAATTTTGTGGATAAAAAGAGTTTGCGGAGTCCTGGTAATATTGGGTGGGATTTATTTAATCCTCAATCAAGCTTGATCTTTTGAAATTTAGATCAAAAATACTTTCTACTTTCTACTACAACGGTTTGTTCAAACCGGTAAAAGAAGTTCTGTGTTTTTCCCACTCATGAAGAAATAAGTGGAACATCGCTTTGCTTTTTTCATCGGTTTTGTCCCAAAGATTATTCACTTCCTTTTTATCCTTTATAAAATCATAAAGTTCATAATACTCGATGTTATCTTTCTTTGAATAAATGAATTTATAATTTTTGTAGACAATAGATTTAGTATCAAGCATATCGAGTCCCACAGAAGGGATTTCTTTGTCAGCTTCATTATGAAACAAAGAATAACCGGAAGGTTTCAGATTAAGTTTGGAACTGTCGGGCAATCCGAATAAATCTAAAATTGTCGGAAAGATTGAAAGATGCGAAGTATTGGATTTTGATGCTTCAGCTAAAATATTTCTTTTCTCAACCGGGAAACCCGGCGGAAGATAAATCCAGAACGGAACGGCAATGTCTTCGTTGTATAAGGTTTGCAAATGTCCGCTGTGGTTATGCTCGGAGAAACCTTCGCCATGATCGGAAGTAAAAATAATTATAGTCGAATCGAGAAGATTTTTCTTTCCCAATACTTTAAAGTAATCACGTAATACAAAGTCTTGTTCATAGATCGTGTTGTCGTAAGCATTTAGTGAAGCGGGTGGACACGGTCTATATTTTATAAATTCTTTCCGCGATGATTTATACGGATAGTGGGTATTGTTGAATTGAATTACTCCTAAAAACTTTTTCCTTCCAAGCGTATTTAAATAGTCAGCAACATCGGGCATCAAATCATGATCGTTAATTCCTCTATCGTTAAACATCTGTTTGCCCGAGTTTTCCTGGCAGATAAAATTATCAAGAGATGTGTTAAAGACTAAATCAATGTTATCAGTCTTCATCGATTGAGAGGAGAAAAAGAAAGTGGTCGCATTCGTCCATGATTTTATATAGTCATAAACATACGGCTGGTTTAACTTTTCGATAGTATAATTTCCGGAAAGAATTATCGGCACCGAAAACTGCGTTGAAACGGAATTAGAAAAATGATTATGAAAAGGAATAACTTTTCCCGTTTGTATCAAGCTGTCAATAAAGGGGGAAGTCTCTCTTTCATATCCGTTGTAATGGAGATTGTTCCCCTTTACGCTCTCACTAATAAATAATAGAACGTTATACTTAACAGAAGTTTTCACCCGGTCTTTAACCTCAAATTTTCTTTGCACGTATCCGTTCTGGATCAAAAACTTGCCGCCGAAAAATCTTTCCTGTAAAACGTATTTCACGGAAAAAATTGTAGCCGGAGTAAAAGAGTAACTCGCCGGTTGAAATCTTACGTTATTATTAAAGAACAAAGTCATCAAAAGAAAAAGAGAAGCGATTGCAATTCCTTTTTTGCGGGAAATGAATTGCACTTCCTTTAGCGAAAAAGATGCAGCAAAAAAATGAATTGATGCAAGCGCGAGAAAAATGAGCGCATAAACTTTCCGCAAACTTTCAATAGTTAAGGTCAGCGAGTCATGAAAATGATCAAATAAATAATTGATTGAATAGTTGTTCGGCAAAACTCCAAAGTAGAAATAATGCCCGTAAACCAACAGTTGAAGAACGGCAATAAAAACGGCAAAGCAGATTACAACATACTTTCTGGATTTTTTTACTAACGAGATCAACCACAAAAGAAAAACGTAGAGAAGCGCTTCATAGACAAATGAGAGTGAATAATTTATAAATCCGGCAGTGTTAAGAATTTTTAAATACTCGAAACGGATGATGAAATCCATTAGAAAAACAATGGATGGGAAAAGGAGAATTGTAAGAAATGTTTTCCCGCCGGATTTTAGATTAGTAAAGTTGATCAAAATTATCTCAAAACTGTTGATGAATTATTTAGTGAAGTACTTAAATTGAAAATCCGGAAATAGAGGTAGAGCTATTAACCTCATTTGAATTCCGGCATCAAAAATAAGAGAGAATAGAGATAAAACAAATTTCCTGTTAAAAGAATAAGGACTTCCCCTCTGCAGCTATAATTTCCCCCGTTTTGGTGGAAATCATATCCTCTAAAAGGAAAACTTTCCTCTCAAAGAGACAATCTTCCCTCTCCGAGGGGCAATCTTTCCTCTCCGAGGGGGAAACTTCCCTCTCCTTGGGCTTGTCCGCCTTTTGCGGAAAGGAGAGGGAAAGAGGGGGAGGTTATTTCACTTGAGCAACAACATTTTCTTAGTGGAAGTATAATCATTTGCACGTAAAGAATAGAAGTAAACACCACTTGCCAACGAAGAAGCATCAAAATTAATTTTGTATGTGCCGGCTTGTTTGTATTCGCTAACTAATCTTTTAATTTCTTTTCCGAGCACATCATAAATAACAAGATTTACCAACCCGCTTTTGGGCAAGTTATAACTAATCGTTGTTGTTGGATTAAACGGGTTCGGATAATTCTGAATTAACTGATACGTTGAAGGATTCATCTCTTCAGTAAAAACATTTACCAGGTTTCCAGAAATTCTAAGCGAATCATTAATCGAAAGTCCTTTTTGGGTGAAGAAATATAAAGTATCGCCACCAGCAGGATATGTTTGCGGTTGTACCCCTCTCACAATTATATTCCATGTAACTTTTTCGATATTGCCAATTTTTTCAACTAAAAAGATGTTCAAATCTGAATAAAATGTTCCGGACTTAAAAACACCTGCTTTTAATTCCATATTTTTTGTTGTGTTAAAGATTTTAAAATTAATTGGAATAGGTGGTAGATTTGTAGCAGAAGAAGTATTTACTATATCTTTAATATTAATTGAAGTATCAACTATATTATTGTAAAAAATAATCTTGTAATCATTTGGATTGGAATAGCAATGATATTTAATACTTGAACCGAGATCAAAACTGCGTGTCAATAGCGAAAAAGTATTCGGGGGAGCTAATGTGCTTAAATATGTTCTATCCACATCTGCGAACGTGCCGATACGATTAGATACAAAACTTAATCCATCAAAGGTTAGACTTTCTCCTGTAGAGTCAAGCGGAATTTGAGTTAGAACATTTTGCTGAGTTGTTTCGTTAAATACATTCGCTAAAACTCCGGCATTTGTGGTATCGTTAAATGTCACCAGGTAACTATTTCCTGTAACTTTGGAACTGTCAATAACATTAACAGCAATCTTCGCATCTGACAACCAGGTGATATACTGATAATTTTTCTCAGCAATGGGAGTCCTTGAGGTGAGTTTCTTAAATGTATTTGTCACTGCGAAAACCGTTGAACTATCATCGCTAATTTCTATACTGATAGAAGCTGATTCCGAATTGGGCAATTTTCGTAAACTCAATTCTTTCGTTGTAGAAAAAGTTGGATCAATGTTAAAAGTTTCAATAAGTTCATTTGTAGAAGTGTAATATGCTTTTGCTGAAAGTGTTTTGTTTTCAGGATCACCTACCATCAAGTTAAGAGAAATATTATCTTCTACTAAAGAAGAATCATTGTAGTCTTCATAGTTAAGAATTTTTACAAAAGGAGCTCCGTTCTTTTCATTATCAATTATAAAGTAAGGAGATTCTGAAAGTCCAATCAGAGTCTGGTTGATATCTTTTTCTACAATCTTCAACTTACCCAAAGAACAATCTTGGTAATTTTTTGTATTTAAGAGAAATGAACCGTTATTACTTAAATTTTCTGCAATCCGCCTCCATGTATCTCCTGCATCAGAACTAAAATATATATCGACGAAAGATGCCATAATTTTGGATGTCCAATTGATAGTTTCCGAATTTTTAAGAATCCTGTAAGGACTGAACCCAATAAACGCAATATTATTATAATCATAATTAAATTTCGAGCACCACAAAACCTTAGCCAGCAAAACTTTTGATTCTACTTGCGGAATGCTATCGCCCATAGCTATTACCGTTATAACTCTCTTTGTTTCACCCGGCGCTAATGAAAAATAAGTCGTTCCCCAAAAAATGTCGCCATCCATTGGTTGTGCGGGATATTTATCGAAACTGCCGGGAGATAACCTCTTCCATAGGAATTCATCATCACTCATATCAGGAGAAGCAATCACATTAAAAAAACTGTACGAGGCAATATTATTACTTGTTGGCGCTTCAATTAATGTTTCACTCATTACTCCAACTTTTTGTCCATGATTACCTATTCCATCATTATCATAACTATAAACTGTATTTGTTGTGCTGTCTATCGAACCTAAGTCATCTCCTGAGTCTCCATCACCACCTACCAACGTTCCGATAATGTCACCATAAAAAACTTTGTTGTAAGTAGTAGTCCCTTCATTTTTTATATCGTAGACTTTGAAGATGACATCATTGAAATCCGGCTTTGCAGATTGGATATATCGTATCCCAACACTAATTCCAAAACCTTTTCTATGAGATATTGTTGAGTCTGGTAGAAATCCATATTGTCTAAAAACTTCAGTATCAGAATTGTCATCAATTTTTAAGTACGTCTCCACGTCTCCGGCAAAAAAGTTTTTTCCATACAAACCATCCCAGACATTTGAGCCCCACTCTGGATGGTCTTTCCATGAAAGTGGCCAGGAAGATGGATCATTGCTCATCGGGATTTTTTCAATAGTTGTATCTAAGTAACCTGGCTTGGGATTGAATCCTAAAAATGCATTTGTCGTCGGGTCTTTTTCATTCCCCTGCCCTTTTCTTGGACCACGGGAAATAATAACAGAGTGAATTGTATCTGCCTTACCATCATTGTTATAATCTTTTATAGGAAGTTCCACACCAATCATAGGGATCATATCCCCGATATAATCATTCCCTTTCCATTTACCTCGAATATCAACTCCCTGATTAAAACCGGAGATTTGTCCATCATTATAAAACGATAGATGTAAATTATTTCCGTTAAGGAAACCAACACGGCGTAAATTTGGATCAGAATACTGGGGAAAAGAAATTGAAGTGAAAAAGAAAAACAAAACCGATGAAAAAATGAACCGTCTCATAAGCGCTCCTTTTTGTTTGGTCAAACTTAGAAAATTAATTTTTACAAGTCAAGTCATTTTTCTTTTTTTGTTATCTTTACGCATTAAAAATTCAGAATAAAGGTTATATGACTTCACAGCAAATACGTCAGCAGTTTTTAAATTTTTTTGAGAGCAAGCAGCATAAAGTAGTACCCAGTGCGCCGGTGGTTCCGTTTGATGATCCTACGTTGCTCTTTACCAATGCGGGAATGAACCAGTTCAAAGATGTTTTTCTTGGTACGGGAACCCGCCAATACAACCGCGCCGCTGATACACAAAAATGTATCCGCGTAAGCGGCAAACACAACGATTTGGAAGAAGTCGGACACGATACCTACCACCACACATTTTTTGAAATGCTCGGCAACTGGTCGTTTGGCGATTATTACAAAACGGAAGCGATCGCATGGGCTTGGGAATTGCTCACCGATGTTTGGAAACTGCCGAAGGAAAGATTATTTGCAACAGTTTACAGAACCGATGATGAATCGTTTGAGCTGTGGAAAACGAAAACGGATATCAATCCCGCCCACATTTTACGCTTTGATGAAAAAGATAATTTCTGGGAGATGGGAGAAACCGGTCCGTGCGGTCCGTGTTCCGAAATTCATATAAATCTTACCGATGATTACGATAATCCGAAATATGTAAACGCCGGAACGCCGGAATGTATTGAAATTTGGAATCTCGTTTTCATTCAATACAACCGGGATGAAAATGGAAAACTTCATGATCTTCCTTCAAAACATGTTGATACCGGGATGGGTTTTGAACGCGTCTGCGCGGTAATGCAGCACAAAAACTCCAATTACGATACCGATGTTTTTATGCCGCTGATAAACCGCATCTCGGAAATTTCGGATGTGGCTTATGAGAAAGAAGAAAATAAAATTCCCATGCGCGTTATCGCCGATCATATCCGCACATTAACGTTTGCAATTGCGGACGGCGCTGTTCCGGGCAATGATGGACGCGGTTATGTGCTGCGCAGAATCTTGCGTCGCGCTTCCCGTTATGGAAGAAAATTAAATATGAAAGAACCGTTCCTCTTTTCTCTTGTTGATGTTTTAGTTGAAACGATGAGCGATGTTTTCCCTGAAATAAAAGAAAAACAAGAGTATGTAAAGAAAATTATCAAAAGCGAAGAGGAAAGTTTCAACCGGACGCTTGATAGAGGAATTGAGGAATTTAACCGAGTAGGAACTGGAGTTATTCTTCAAGCCATTAAGGAACAAACAAAATATAATTCTCGAGGCGTGTTTAGAACTGAAAAACAAGATTGGGAAATAAATGTTGTTGATAAGCATGGCCTTGATTTCGATTCAATATTTTTTAAAGAAGTGAATACTAATTTTCTAAAGAAATTTAATTTGAAGAATATAATAATTAGTGGAGAAGCAGCTTTTAAATTATACGACACTTACGGGTTCCCGATTGACTTAACAAACGTAATGGCACGTGAACAAGGACTTGAAATAGATGAGGTTCAATTCAATGAACTGATGAATCAGCAGAAAGAAAGAGGCCGCGAGGCAACTAAAGATAAATTCGCTTCGGTGAGTGTGAATTTTAATGATCTATCTCTGTTCAATCTAAGAGATAAAATTCAATCGGAGTTTACCGGTTATACGGATTTTTCGTCTTCAGCTAAAATTATCGGTTTGAAAAATGGGAATAAAAATGATTTTATCATTCTTGATAAATCCCCCTTCTATGTCGAATCCGGAGGACAAGTCGGTGATACTGGAATAATCGACATCAATGGAAACGAACTGCAAGTTGTCGATGTTACAAAAGTAGAAAATAGAATTGTTCACATAGTTGAATTTAATATTGACGTATCTTTAACTATAGGTGATAATGTTTTGGTTTCTATTAATGAAACTCGCCGCTGGGATATTATGCGGAATCATTCGGTAACTCATTTTCTTCATGCGGCGATGAGAAAAATTCTCGGTACGCATGTGCACCAAGCAGGTTCTCTTGTAGCGCCGGATAAACTTCGTTTCGATTTTTCTCACTTCGCCAAAGTAAGCGATGAAGAATTACGCGACATCGAAATTTTAGTGAACGAACAACTGCGAAGAAATATTCCACTCACCCATCATCTCAACATTCCGTTTGATGAAGCGAGAAAAATGGGTGCGTTAATGTTCTTCGGCGATAAGTACGGAGACAAAGTCAATGTTGTTCAGTTTGGCGATTTTACAATGGAATTCTGCGGCGGTACACACGTTAAAAATTCTTCGCAAATTGGTTTGTTTAAAATTCTAAGCGAATCATCCATCGCAAGCGGAGTAAGAAGAATTGAAGCTGTAACCGGAGCCGGAGTTGAGAAGTTTCTTCTTGAACAAGAAATAAGAAGTCAGAAATCAGAAATCAGAATAAATGAATTGATCGAAGAAAAGAAAAAGCTCGAAAAAGAATTAGCCGAATTAAAACTTAAAGAAAAGCTCGGCGGAATTGATTCCATTATTTCAAATCCAACAGAAGTTTCCGGAATAAAAATCTTTAAAGGAAAAGTTGCCGCATCAAATATGGATGAATTGAAATCGTTCGGCGATGAATTGCGTAACAAGATTAAAAGCGGCGTTGGTTTACTTGCTTCTGAGATTGAAGGAAAAGTTGGTTTGGTGTGCGTTGTTTCAGATGATCTGATAAAAGAGAAAAAACTGAGCGCAGGAAAAATTGTTGGAGAGACGGCAAAAATTCTCGGAGGCGCAGGAGGCGGACGCCCTCACCTAGCAACAGCCGGAGGCAAAGACGTTAGTAAAATTGATGAAGCGTTAAAACAAGTTGATGAGATTATAAAGGGATTTTAAAAACTCTGCGTCTCTGTGACTCTGTGGTGAATATTTTACCACAGAGACACGAAGCTTAATAGCGAAAGTGTTTTATCTTTTCACCCTTTTTCCCAATCTCTGTCATTGCTTCAATTCCAATTTCAAGATGAAGCGTAGAAAATTTATCCGTTACCATTTTATCTGATGCTTCAGTTTTTACTCCTTCCGGAATCATTGGAATATCCGAAACGAGCAGCAACGCTCCGCGAGGAATTTCATTTGCAAAACCAACCACGAAGATAGTGGCGGTTTCCATATCGATACCAATAGTAGAAAGTTTCTTCAAATATTTTTTAAATTTTTCATCCCATTCCCACAAACGGCGGTTGGTTGTATAAATTACGCCGGTACGGTATTCCATTTTTCTTTGCACAATCTTATCGGAAACAAATTTGTGCAATTTAAATGAAGGGAGCGCAGGCACTTCAGGCAACAGATAATCATTGCTTGTTCCCTCGCCACGAATTGCCGCGGTAGGTAAAATAAAATATCCGATTTCTGTTGAGCGTTTCAGTCCACCGCATTTACCAAGGAACAAAACACCTTTTGGTTTTCGAGCAACAAGTAAATCCATAATCGTTGCGGCGTTGGCAGAACCAATCCCAAAATTAATAATAGTCAATCCGCTGCTGTTTGTAGCGGTCTGCATCGGTCTACCGATTCCTTTAACATCGCAATGAAATTTATCCGCAAACTTAGTAACATAGTTATGAAAGTTAGTAAGGAGAAGGTAATCACCAAACTCATCAATCTCGGTTCCGGTATAACGGGGCAGCCAGTTCTTTGCTATTTCTAATTTTGTCTTCATTCATTCTTCCATTTTAGTTGTAAAAATAAACAAACTTTCGGTAGAATTATAGAGTTAACACTATTTTGAATAAGCTAATCGCATGGGTGAATGGCTGAATGGGTGAATGAAAATTATTCAAATGCTAAATAAATTTTATCTTGAGGCATTCATGCTTTCATTCATCCATACTTTCGAAATTAAATTTCAGTTCTCATCTTTTGACAATTTCTCTTTGCGTAACGCCTGTTATTAGGTAATTTTGAACTGCAATTTTATAGAGAAACGAATGATCAAAAAACTTAGCAAGCATCCAATACTCGATTATTTTTTTATGGCGGTTGGCGCAGCGATAATGGCTATCGGGATCGGTGTTTTTTTAGTTGATGCACAGGTTGTTCCCGGCGGTGTTAGCGGACTTTCGATGGCTGTTCACTACATGTCCAATTATACAATTCCAGTTGGACTACTGATCTGGGTTTTGAATGTTCCTTTATATCTTTGGGGTGTTAAAGAATTAGGAAAGACTTTTGGTGTGAGGACGTTCTACGCCTTCACTTTAAACTCAATCTTTATTGATCTGTTCCGCGGAGACATTCCCGGGTTTACTTTTTTGAAATTGCAAAAATCTCAAACCGTTCTTGATTTGTACAAGAACGATTTCTTTTTTTTGATTTTGATTGGCGCTGTACTGCTTGGATTAGGGTTGGGAATAGTTTTTAAATTTAGAGGAACAACCGGCGGTTCGGATATCGTTGCTTCAATAATGCAGAAACGTTATGGCATTCGTCCCGGACAAGCGATTTTTATTATCGATATTTTTGTTATTCTTATTGCCGGATTGATAATTGAAGTAAAACATCTTTCTCCCGTACGTCCTGCACTTTCGCTTACGTTTTACGCTATTTTTCTTTTGTTCGTCTCAAGCAAAATCGTGGATGTTATTCTTGAAGGATTTGATTACGCAAGAGCGGCATACATCATTTCGGATAAGCAAGATGAAATTGCCGGGTTGATCCTTACACAATTTGGAAGAGGCGCAACTTCACTGCACGCAACCGGACTTTATACAAAACAAAATAAAAATGTTCTGTTTACTATCCTTCCATTAAAGAAAATCACCGAACTTAAAGAACAAATCCGTGAAATTGATCCCGACGCATTTGTAGTTCTTACGAATGTTCACGAAGTTTTAGGTGAAGGATTTAGAAGAAGAATCTGATTGAATTACGAATTAGGAATGAGGAATTAGGAATGAAAGAACAGAATGTTCTAAAAGAGAAAAGTTATCGATTCGCAATTCGGATTGTAAAACTCTATCAATTTCTAAAAGAAGAAAAGAAAGAGTTCACTCTTTCGAAACAAATTTTAAGATCAGGAACTTCAATCGGAGCAAATGTTGAAGAAGCCACCGGGGCTCAATCAAAAAAAGATTTTTATATGAAGTTAAATATTGCGTATAAAGAAGCTCGTGAAACGCATTATTGGTTAAGATTATTGCGTGATACAAATTTCTTTGATGAAAAACAATTCAATTCAATTATAATCGATTGCGATGAACTCCTAAAAATTTCAGGTTCGATTATTAAGACTATGAAAACAAAATTATTTCCTAATTCGTAATTCCTAATTCCTAATTCTATGAGCTGGATAGTACTTTTCATCGCCGGACTTTTTGAAGTTGCATGGGCAATCGGTTTGAAATATTCGGAAGGATTTTCAAAACCGATCGCTTCCGTTTTTACAATCGTAACTATGATTATAAGCATGGCGCTGCTTTCTTATTCCGTAAAAACTTTGCCGGTTGGAACTGCTTATGCCGTTTGGACGGGAATTGGCGCGGTTGGAACTGCTATCCTTGGTATTTTCCTTTTCAACGAATCCAGAGAGTTTATGAGAATCTTTTTCATCTTTCTCATTGTTGTAGGAATTGTAGGGCTAAAATTTTATGTAAAATAAAAAAATAGGACGCGGATTTTTTATGATCGTTTATGATCCGCGCTGATCTTAATAAATCTTAATAAATCTGCGTCCCATTGCACTTTTATTCTCTCATGCTTAACGAAATTCTTCCACGCTCTTTATCTATGCTGAGAATGCTTACATCAATAATGTCACCAACGTGTACGTGCTCAGTCGGATTTTGGATAAACTTATTTGCTATCTGAGAAACGTGAAGCAATCCGTCTTGCTTTACGCCGATATCTACAAAGGCGCCGAAATCAACAACGTTCCGGACTGTTCCTTTTAATTTCATTCCCGGCTGCAAATCTTCAATCTTAAGAACATCACTTCGCAATAGTGGTTTCGGTAATTCTTCACGCGGATCGCGTCCAGGTTTTTTCAAATTATCAATTATATCTTTTAACGTTGGTTCACCGATGTTCAATTCTGCGGCAGTTTTTTTCATTCCTTTTTTCTCGATGAAAAAATCCAACAGCGAGCCCGACTCTTTAATTTTATCTTTAGAAATGTTAAACATGCCGAGAAGACTTTCAGCCGCTTGATATGATTCGGGATGAATAAAAGTATTATCAAACTGATTTTCTCCATCCGCAATTTTCAAAAATCCCGCAGCCTGTTCAAAAACTTTTTCTCCCATACCGGATACTTCCAATAATTCTTCACGCTTATTAAATCTTCCTTTTTTCTCACGGAATTTTACAATGTTTTCCGCAAGCCGTTTATTTAAACCGGAAACGTAATTCAATAACGAAGTTGAAGCCGTATTTACATCAACTCCGACGTAGTTTACGCTGCTTTCAACAACATCATCTAATTTTTTGGCGAGAAATTTTTGATCGACATCATGCTGGTACAATCCTACACCAATTGATTTTGGATCAATTTTTACAAGCTCGGCAAGAGGATCGAGCAAACGGCGTGCGATGGAAATATTTCCGCGTTGACTCGCTTCCAATTCGGGAAATTCTTTTTTTGCGATCGCGGAAGCGGAATAAACCGAAGCTCCTGCTTCATTTACAATGATGTAATGGCAGTTCAGTTTATTTGTTTTTATTAACTCGGCAATTACAAATTCTGTCTCGCGGCTTGCAGTTCCATTTCCAATGGCAATAACTTCAACAGAATATTTTTTAATAAAATTGAGAAGAATTTTTTTAGCTTCTTCACTTTTGTTTTGCGGCGGATGCGGGTACATAGTCGCTCCTTCGAGATATTTCCCCGTTGCATCAATTACCGCGATTTTACTGCCGGAATAAAAACCGGGATCAATTCCCAAAATTATTTTACCGGCAATCGGCGGTTGTAACAATAACTGCCGTAAGTTGGAAGCGAAGATTTCTATCGCATGCAAATCGGCAACTTCGGTTAAATGGTTTCGCACTTCACGCTCTAGAGATGGAAAGATCAACCGCTTGAATGAGTCGGCAATTGTTTCTTCCAAAATTTCCATGAAGAAAGATTCGTGGTAAACTAAAAATGTTCGTTTGATCTGGTTGTGAATTTCAATTTCATCATGCACAAGAGCAATCTTCAAAAGCTTTTCACGTTCACCGCGATTAAGCGCAAGAATTTGGTACGGTTTAATTTTTTTAATATCAATTTGAAAATCAAAATAAACTTGATAAACTTCTTTCCGTTCTTTTTCTTTCAGTTTTTCGTTTGCGATATCGGCGGTTGCGTTCTCTTTTGTTTTTTCCGATTTGATGATCACATTCTCCAAAAGAATTTCGCGGATAACTTTTCTAACTTCCGCGTGTTCGGAAATCATTTCAGCGATTATATCTTTTGCTCCTTGCAAAGCCTCGTAAATGGTTTTAACACCAAGTTCTTCATTTATAAACTCAGCAAGCTTCGCATCAAAATCGCCGTTAAAAAGGGGGTTATCAAGAATAAAAAGGGCAAGCGGTTCAAGACCTTTTGCTTTTGCAATTGTTCCGCGCGTTTTCCGTTTCGGTTTGTATGGAAGATATAAATCTTCCAACTCTTGAAGTTTTGTACAAGCAATAATTTTAGCTTTCAGTTCATCGGTAAGCTTGCCCTGTTCCTCAATGCTTTTTAGAATTGCTTCTTTCCGTTCTTCGAGCAGCGTTAAATAGTTTAATCGGTCTTCAATCTGGCGAAGAAAATCTTCATCGAGTCCGCCGGTTTTTTCTTTTCGGTATCGAGCAATAAAAGGAATTGTCGCTCCTTCTTTTAATAGTTCGATAACAGTTTCAACTTGTCGGGAGGTAATATTTAATTCTTTAGCTATAACTTCGGGAATGTGCATAAATGATCCTTGTACTATAAATGAAAGAGAAAATTTTCCGGAGATGAAAGAAAGGAGAAAAATAGTTATTTATCAACTTGAAAAAGAGAAAAGATTTTCTATGCCTTTGAGAAATAATTGCCGTTTTTCTCAATGTTGCGGGAAGTTTCTCTAAATAGATAACGAAAGGTTGTCTTTTTCCAATTTTATAAAAAAAATGAACTCCATCTGGAAATTCCTTGCGGCACTATTTTTGTTAATCATAGCAGATTCTTAAAAAAATGGAGAAAAAAGAAAATGGTAATTACCGACGATTGTATTAGCTGTAACGCTTGTATCGATGAATGTCCGAACAATGCGATCTACTACCCTGGAACCGAATATGAATTAGATGGAAAGTCAAATCCGGCTTTATCCGAAGATCATCCTTATATCGTGCAAGAGTTGTGTGATAATTGCAAAAATTGCAATGATGTTTGCCCGGTTGAGTCGATCACAGAATAAATGATTTAAAATAAAACGAGGCTGGAAACAGCCTCATTTCTTAAAAAGTCTGGGCGGTAAAATTACTTAATCGTATTTATCTTGCTAATGTCGTCAAGTCTTACAAATTTTTCATTGAATTTGAACGTTCCCTTATCAGTCTTAACAGATTTAATAACTTTAACATTCACCGTCGGGTCTTTTTTCTTGCCTTTAGCTTTATCGCCAAAGCTTTGTACTTTTGCCATTTTTACTTCTCCTAATGTTTAGTGCAAAAATATCAATTTTTCCGCCGAAATAAAAACAAATTTCTAAATAAATTGTGGAGCCTAAGTCTGGATTTCGGGTCTTTTGTCAATTGTCATCGGTCAATTTAATCTGATTTTCAATCAAATTAGGTCTGAAAAAGCCGATTCTGTTATTTTTTGCAGGTTGGATGGGGAAAGAGAGATTTGCATTCCGCGAACTCCGGCGCTCACGAAAATTGTTTCGAAGAGTTGGGCTGTTTCATCTAAAAAAGTTGGAAATTTCTTCTTCATCCCAACCGGTGAACAACCTCCGCGAATATATCCGGTTAACGGAAGCAATTCTTTTACATGAATAAGCGCGATTGATTTGCTGCCGGAAGCTTTCGCCGCTTTTTTCAGATTCAGTTCGGTAGTAACGGGAATGCAAAAAACGAACAATTCGTTCACTTCATTTCTGGCGACCAACGTTTTAAAAACCGCATCAGCCTCGGCATTAATTTTCTTCGCAACCGTTTCACCGGTAAGATCATTTTCGTCAACTTCATATTCGTGTGTTGAAAAAATAATTCCGGAAGCTTCTAAAATTCGTATAGCATTTGTTTTACTCATAAATGATAAATTCCAAAACACAAAAAGCAAATTCCGGAAGAAGAAAGTTTTCAACATCTTTTTCATTGTTTCTTTGAGATGTTACTACTTTTTGTTTTCTGTTATTTGAGCTTTGAGATTTGTTTTTTGTTTCTTCCTAATTGAGTTTATTCATCACAATATATTTGTTAATTTAGCTAATAAAATTCCGGGAGATAAAATAATGAAAATATCTTTTGTGCAATACAATCCGATTTGGGAAAACAAAGAAGAGAATCAGAAAAAATTGTTCCGAATTTTAAAAGAACAATACACCGATTCCGATCTTTTAATTTTTCCGGAGATGACGCTGACCGGCTTTTCAATGGATGCCGCGCAATTGTGCGAATCTATTGACGGTGATACGGTATCCTTCTTTAAAAAATTCGCTCTTGTTTATCAAACAGATATTATCGGCGGATTTATTCAAGAAGAGAACAAGAAATTTTACAATTCGCTGGTGCATATCGATTACTTTGGGGAGACGGTAAAAGAGTACAATAAAATTCATCCCTTTACTTTAGGGGGAGAAAATAAATTCTACTCTGCAGGAGATTCACCAGAAATAACAAAAATACACGATTGGAAAATCGGATTATCTATTTGTTACGATTTACGTTTCCCGGAATTATTCAGAATGTACGCTAAAGAAAAAGTGAATCTCATCGTTAACATTGCCAACTGGCCTGATACGCGCATTGAACATTGGCGGACGTTATTAAAAGCTCGCGCAATTGAGAATCAATGTTATGTTATCGGTGTAAACCGCGTTGGTTCCGATCCGAAAGCAAATTACAACGGCTTCAGCAGTTTGTTTGATCCAATGGGAGAAGAGTTGCTCGCGGTTGAAAATGCAGAAGGATTTTATTCTGCTGAAATTGAACCCGGCAATGTTGAAAAAGTGAGAACTCACTTCCCGTTTCTCTATGATATAAAACTAATTTAGGAAGGTTAATGCGGAAAAAAGTTGTTGTTACCGGCGGCGCCGGATTTATTGGAAGTCATATTGTTGAATACTGGTCAAATCAAAACGCGGATGTTTTTGTACTTGATAATCTGAGAAGCGGATTCGAAAAAAACTTGAACGGATTTGAGAACGTAACTTTTGTTAGTGGCAGCATCACCGACAAAGATGTGGTCTCTTCGGTTTTAGAAAATGCCGATTATGTCCATCACCTGGCGGCAATGATTTCTGTACCGGAGTCGGTTGAAAATCCGTTTGAATGCGTTTCAATAAATGTAAACGGACTGTTAAATGTTCTCGAAGCTTCTGCAAAGCACAAAATAAAAAAAATTGTTCACAGCAGTTCAGCCGCTGTTTACGGGGACAATCCGGTTTCTCCAAAAACAATTTCAACGAAGCCGGAGCCGAAATCTCCCTACGGAATTACCAAACTTGACGGGGAATATTATCTGCAATCGTATTTAGAAAATTTCGGGTTGCAGACTATTTCACTTCGATACTTTAACGTGTTTGGTCCACGGCAGGATCCCAAAAGTCAATACGCGGCGGCAATTCCCATTTTTGTAAACAATGCTTTGCAGAACAAAGAATTAATTATTTACGGCGATGGTGAACAAACGCGCGATTTTATTTTTGTAAAAGATGTAGTAGCAGCGAATGTACTTGCCGCTACCACTGAAAACATAAACGGAACTTTTAACGTTGCGTGCGGGGCTGCAATTTCAATCAATCAGCTTGTGCAACTTGTATTGGAACTGACGAACAGCAAAAGCAAAATTCGCTATGAAAAAGAACGCGCGGGAGACATTAAATATAGCTTGGCTTCAATTGAAGAAACAAAAAAACAACTTGGCTTTCAACCCAAACATGATTTAATGGAAGGGTTAAAAGAAACGATAAATTATTTCATCCAACTTTTTCAAAATAAAAAGTGATATGAGGTTTCTATGAAAACGAAATTACTCTTTCCGTTTTTCTTATTTCTTTTTTGTTTGCTGACCAATGCACAGACAACCGGTAAATATGTTTTGGTAATTCACGGCGGCGCCGGAGGAATGGATGAAAACATGCCTGATTCTTTAAAGCAAGAATATCTTTCCTCTCTTAACAAAGCTTTGGAAATTGGAGAGCAAATTCTTGCAAACGATGGAACCGCAATTGACGCGGTTGAAAAGGTGATCAACTACCTTGAGGATAATCCGTTATTCAATGCCGGGAAAGGATCTGTGCTTACTTCAGAAGGGAAAGCCGAAATGGACGCAGCGATTATGAGTGGAAAAGATTTGTCATGCGGTGCAGTTACCGGTGTAAGAAAGATTAAAAATCCGATATCACTTGCTCGCGCTGTAATGGAAAAATCACAACATGTTTTTTTTGCAGGTGAAGGTGCTGAAAAATTTGCAAAAGAAATTGGATTTAAATTCGTTAATCCAAAATATTTTATTGTAGAAAACCGTTACGAAACATGGTTGAAAGAAATTAAGAAAAAGAAAAAAGGAACCGTTGGCGCTGTTGCGTTGGACAAATTCGGAAATCTCGCAGCGGCAACTTCTACCGGTGGAATGTCAATGAAGAAACCGGGACGCGTAGGCGATGTACCCGTAATTGGTGCGGGAACTTATGCGAACAACAAAACATGTGCGGTTTCTTGCACAGGCTGGGGCGAAAAATTTATTAAAAACACCGTAGCTTTTAACGTCTCCGCAATGATGGAATATAAAAATATGAATTTGAGGGATGCTGTAAGCGAAATGATAAATAATCGTTTAAGCCCAGACGACGGAGGATTAATAGCGGTTGATAAAGATGGGAATTTCACGCTTCAGTATAACACAAAAAGTATGCTTCGCGGATATGTAACTTCCGACGGCAAACGTGACGTGATAATTTGGCAAAAATAATTTAATCGAAAGGAAGATTGTCACATGCATAAACCCGAAACAAGCGAGTACGCCCCTTATTATCAACGTTATATCGATCTAATAAACAGTGAAGATATTTTTTCATTTTACAAACTGCAAGCAGAAGAGATAGTTTCTCTTTTCAAAAATGTCGATGAAGATCAAACTTCTTTTCGTTATGCTGAAGGGAAATGGACGATGAAAGAAGTGCTGGGTCATATTGTTGACAGCGAAAGAATTTTTGGGTACAGAGTGTTGGCGATTTCGCATGGAGAGAAAAATCCCTTACCAGGATTTGCTGAAAACGACTACGTTAGAAACGGGAAATATGAAAACAGAAGTCTACAAAGTTTGCTCGCAGAATATTCTCACTTGAGCTCGGCAAATTTAGAATTGTTCAAGTCGCTGGATGAAGAAATGCTTTCACAAAAAGGAACAGCCAGCGGGAAAGAAGTTACGACAAGGGCAATATTATTCGTCACAATCGGACACGAGAAACATCATTTGGAAATTATTAAAACTCGGTATCTCCCAAAAGCATAGTTTTGTTCTCAGAGATTAGTTCAAATAATGGTGTACATTTCTTTCAGAATTTTGTCTGTTGCTCCAAGATTGCTTTGCACATATTCTTTAGAAATTCTTCCTTTAGCGGAACGGATTGTTTCATCTTTTGTTAATAATCTTAACGACCGGTAAGCTTCTTTTTTGTTTCGAATGATTATTCCACCGCCAAGTTCTGCCAGTTTAATCGTCTCCTGTGAATTGGTGATCTTTGGACCGAAAATTACAGGAACACCGTAAACAGCGGCTTCAAGCACATTGTGAATATTGCTCTTAAAACTTCCGCCAACGAAAGCAATATTAGCGTAGTAATAGAGCGTCAGTAAAATTCCGATGGAATCCACCAAAATAATTTTTTCATCTTTGTAATTATTTAACGATGAGAATCGGATCGTTTTTATCTTTCCGGCAAAATCATTTTCCAATTTTTCAAGATGAACAATGGTCGGCTCGTGCGGCGCAATGATCAACAAGACATTTTCATCATACTCGGTCAACTTCATAAATGCAGGAAGCAGCGCTTCTTCATCTTCATACCAGGTGCTGCCCGCTACAATTACTTTTTTGTCTTTCAGAATTTCACTTCGAATAAGATTTCTTTCCTTCGCTACCAAACTCCGCTGGTACACACGATCAAAGCGGGTATCGCCAACCTGGTCGATTTTATCTGCGTGTAAATCAAAAGTTTCAAAATTAAGCATGTCGGTTTCAGAAACGGTTAATATTTTTGTCAATTTTCCGTAAAGATGTTTGTGAAAATTTTTAGCGAGAAAATTTTTCCGCGCTGAATCGCTCCGCATGGTCGCATCTACTAAAAAGATAGGAACATTCCGTTTGGCGAGTTCGTAAATGTGGTTAGGCCATAAGTCGTACCGCATTAACACAAGCAATGCCGGATTTACGAGAGAGATAAATCTTGATGCGTTTTGTGCCGTGTCCAATGGAAGATAGGAGACCAAATCGGCAAAAGGATATTTTTTTGAATTTTCTAATCCGGAAGGAGAAAAAAACGTCACCAGGATATTTACGTCTTTAGTTAGTTTTAATTTTTCAATAATCGGCTTGGCTTGTTCAAATTCGCCAAGAGAAGAAGAGTGAAACCAGATAAGTTTTTTCTTTTTGTTAAGAGATGACATGTTCACGATCAACTCTTCAAACAACCGCTTTCTACCGGCAACACCGATCTTTACTTTCCGGTTAAACCAGGGAGCGATCTTCATCGCGAATAGTAATAAAGGAACAATAAGAATATTATAAGCGAATTTCCAGAAAAGATCCATCAAGCCTTCAGTACTTTATTTATTGATTCAAATGCCTGTTGCGGTGTTAGTTCAAGCATGCAGCGAAAATGTTTTTGCGGGCACTTTTTTTTGCCGATGTGCGAACAGGGTCTGCAAGTTAAAGAATTATTTTCTAAAATAATATTTTTACAACCGTATGGGGTAAAACCAAATTCTCTTACTGTCGATCCGTAAATTGCAACTACCGGAACTTTTACAGCGCATGCCGCATGCATCAAACCGGAATCATTGCAAACAATCGCATCACATTGCTGCATGTCTTTTGCAAGTTGAAGAATGTCATCATCGGTTGAAAGATCAAAACTTCCCGGAATCGTTTTAGAAATTTCTTCACAAAGTTGTCTATCGTTTTTCCCTCCGAACAGTGTTACCGAGAATCCGTTTTCAATCAATGTTTTTCCAAGTGCAATAAAATTTTCTTTTTGCCATCGCTTAGTAAAGTGACGCGCGCCGGGACATAACCCGATAATGTTTCGCTTCTCTGTAATTCTTGATGAAATATTTTCCGGCAAGAAAAGATCAAGTCCCTCATTATCAAGCTTAAAATCCGGGATGGTTTCAGCATATCGTGTTGGTATTTGCTGCGCTTCTCTCAAAAGATTGATCTTCAAATGCACCAGCAGTACTTTTTCAAACCGCTTCTTGTTGAAAGTAAGAACTTCACCGGTGAGATTATTTAGGAACAACTTTGATCGAAGATTGTTTTGAAGGTCTATGATGCAATCATATTTCATTTCAATCAATTTTATCTTCAATTTCTTGTTTTCGATGTCTTCCCGGCTAAATAGATGAATCGTTGAAAGATATGGATTTGATTTTAGAAGATCAGAAAACTCCGAACGAACGAGAAAATCTATTTGCAGAGCAGGATTTTGCTTTTTCAGCGAGCGAATAAGGGGAGTTGTAAGCAAAACATCGCCCAAAGAGCTTAATCTAACTATTAAAATATGTTTGCAGTCGATGATATTCAAAATATGGGTAAATCTTTTTACAAATTTAGAAAAAGAATTGCAATTGTAGATTAACCGCATTGTGATTATTTTTAGCTAAAAGAAATAGGAAATTATCTAATGTCAACTTTACCTTCTCCGGCAACAAAAGAATTTGCTGCTTCAACCATTGAAAAACAGGTTTACAACTTAGTAGAATCTTTACAAGAATTTTTGCCGATAATGAATGACAGGAACCGCCTTGGCTATGCTTTATATAAGTTTATGACCGGGGAAGGAGACGAACCTCTTATTACGGTTAAAAGCGCGAAACTTAAAATCGCTGGAATTTCGGACGTCGAACTGGCAAAAAAAATTGAAGCAGGATTAAAAGACGTTCAAAAAAAGTGATCCGGCAGTAAATATTATTTCAATAGCAATAATTTTTTTGTCTCACTAAAAGCACCAGCCGTCATCGTGCAATAATAAATTCCGCTTGGCAAGGGTTGATTGATGCTTGAAGTATCAAAGGTAACTGAATAATTCCCGGCGGATTTTTCTTCGTTTACTAATGTAGTTACTTCTTTCCCTAATACGTTGAAAATCTTTAACGTTACAAAACTGTTGGTCTGAACTTGATACCCGATTTCTGTTTCGGGATTGAATGGATTTGGAAAATTGTTTTGCAGTTTAAATTGCCCGGGCAAATTCTTTCCTTCATCTTCCGTAGCTGCCGGGACTTCTTGATAGACGCGGATATAATCAACGTACATTTTTTGCGGAAAAATTGTTGTCGCATCGGGATTGCCGGGCCAGTTACCGCCAACCGCCAGATTCAAAATGATAAAATTATTTTTATGGAATGCCGCTAAACCTGCGGGAGTAATATCTATTGTAACGAAATTGCTTCCATCTACAAACCATTGAATACTTTTCGAATTCCAAACGATAGAAAAGACATGATAATCATCGGCAAAGATTCCGGTTCCCAGCGTATAATTACTACCGTAGGAAGCGTGTCCGTTACTTTCCCAGTGAGCAGTACCATAAACTTTTTTGTCATTAGCTCCGCCGCCGATCAATTCCATAATATCAATTTCACCACAAGTTGGCCATCCCGCCGTTGAAATATTTTCACCAAGCATCCAGAATGCAGGCCAAATTCCCTTTCCGTAAGGGAGTTTAATTCTTGCTTCTATTTTACCGTAAGTAAAAAACTTTTTCCCTTTTGTTATCATTCTTGCGGAGGTGTAACTTTTTCCACCGTAACTCTCTTTCTTCGCTTCAATTACCAGGCTGCCGCCAAGGATATAAGAATTCACATTGCGGTTTGTGTAATATTCCAGTTCGTTATTTCCCCAACCGTTGTTATTACCGATTTCATACGTCCAGTTTGCTGCGTCTATTGTTGGATTGGAAAATTCATCGAACCAGATGAGCTGGTAATTTTGCGCTTGAATTGTTGCTGTAAATAAAATTAAAAGTGTAATAAATGTTTTTTTCATAAAATCCATCTTTTTTATATGTTTCTCTTCCGCTAAAGAGTAGTAAGCTATGTGTGTAAGCATTTTTTTTACAAAAATAACAAAAAAAAGTCAAAGGTGAGGATAAATCGATAGTCGGAATAGTTCGGTTGCAAAACCTTCTCGGTGATTCTTAATTAGATGAACCCCGCTTACAAGGTTCATATTGACATAAAGTGAGTCAGACTTTAAATTTATCAGATTGAAAGAAAACTCAGTTCGTGTAAAATTTTGGAAATTTAATTCGTACACTTTCAGCTATTATCTGTGCGACTTCATCAAGAGAAAAGAGACCTGTGTTGATGACCGTGTGGTACAACAATGGGTCTTCGGCATCTTTATTAAAATGCTCTTTAATGAATGCGTTCCGTTTTGCATCTTCTTTTTTAACAAATTCAACCGCTTCGTTTTTTGAGTTTCCGTAAAACTCCTGCACATTTTTAATCCTTAAATCCAAAGGCGCTATTAGGCGAACATGATAAGCGTTATTTAAGGATGCCGCTATGATGTTTGCTCCTCTTCCAATAATGATGCAATTCCCAATATGTGCAAGATGAAGAATCGTTTCAGTCGCTTTGTGGTAAAGTTTGAGCAAGGGTGGATGCACGCCAAGCATCTCATTCATGGTTTGTGTTAGCAGTGACTTTTTTTCTTCACCTAAAAACTTAGCAATTTGCTTTGGAAGATGATGATCTTCAAGAACTTTTTCAATTAAGTTTTTGTCGAAGACCGCCCATTCTTCGTTTTTGTTTATACTCAGTGGTGATAAAAGGTTGATAAGCTTTTCTGCGATAAGTCCCGAACCGGCGCCGGCTTCTCGTGATATAGTTATACACGGTCCCACCGTTCCTTTTCTTCCGGTTTCGCCGTCATGCACGTGGGATTCGACATAATGCTTTGCTTTTGTGAAAGCGCTATTCTCAGACATACGACCTCAGCGTTAAATGATTGAAAATCGTTGATTAAAATTAGAGAATAAATTATCAAAAAGGAAGTCAAACTTTCAGTCGAAATATTCGGCATAAGTTTGCGGTAGATTTAAATCAAAGTGATTGTTTTATTGAGGTAAGAAGATCTTTTGCATAATTTGAATCGATTATCAAATTCTGATGAGAAACAAAAATGCGAAAATCGCTTAATATCGCAACTTTCGCATCTTATTTTTTATGTGCGGAGAGACAGGGATTCGAACCCCGGAAGGACTTACATCCTTAACGGTTTTCAAGACCGCCGCATTCAACCACTCTGCCATCTCTCCATATTTATAATTTCTTTTTTTCAAGACCGCCGCATTCTCAGCCAAAGGCTGATGAGCCTCAGGCTCAAACCACTCTGCCATCTCTCCATATTTGTAATTTCTTTTTCAAGACCGCCGCATTCTCAGCCAAAGGCTGATGTGCCTCCGGCTCAAACCACTCTGCCATCTCTCCGAAGATTATAAATTTCTTCGCATCAAAAATACTTAAAATTTCCTTTTGTAACAATTCTTTGCGGGAGGTAAAGAACTAATTTTTCAGATAAGAAATTTATTTTCCGCCGTACAGTTCTTCTTCTGTTAATTCGCACAGAATGTGGGCGACAGTGATGTGTCCTTCTTGTATCCGCTGGGTGTTAGTTGATGGGATCACAACCGGAATATCCACCAATGATTTTAGTTTCCCTCCGTTTCCTCCAAGAAATCCGATTACTTTTATTCCCTTAGAGTGAGCCGTATCCACAGCTTTTATAACGTTCGGTGAATTTCCGCTTGTAGAGATCGCCAAAAGAATATCTCCTTCGTTCCCTAATCCTTCTACATTGCGGGCGAAAACATTTTCATACCCTATGTCGTTTCCTCCGGCGGTTAAATTTGAAGTATCGGTTGTTAATGCTATTGCCGGGAGTGCCGGTCTTTGTATGTGATGGCTAAGCCGGATCATTAATTCCGTTGCGATGTGCTGGCAATCGGCAGCGCTTCCGCCGTTTCCGCAGAGCAAAAGTTTTTTCCCGTTTTTATAAGCGCTGACTAATAAATCAACCGCTGTTACAATATCGCCGGAACAACTTTCTAATATTTTTAATTTTGTTTCAGAACTTTCAGTTAGTGAATCTGAAATAAATTTTTGTTTATCCAATTTTAATTCTCTGTTTAATAGATTTTAATTTTTCTTATGTACTGCATCCGCAAACTCTTTGAGCAAATCCCAATTTTTTTCATCTTCAAAATAGTTGCCCGTTACAACAATTTTAGCGCCGCTCTCAATTTTCTCACTCGCTTCTTCCGGTGTGCGGATTCCACCACCTACGATAACCGGAATATCAACAGCTTTTGAAACCGCGGAAACCATTTCCTTTGGAACCGAATATTGTGCACCGGAACCAC
The DNA here is from genome assembly GCA_030693705.1 of Ignavibacteria bacterium. Lineage (GTDB taxonomy): Bacteria > Bacteroidota > Ignavibacteria > Ignavibacteriales > Ignavibacteriaceae > UBA1563. The sequence goes on from JAUYAB010000047.1 coordinate 54,859, forward strand.
CTTCAAGATAAATGAATTTCATCCCCAGATACTGCCCGGCTAAGGCGGTAGCAACCGCTATTTCCGGTTTATTACGTGGTATTGGTGAACTTCCACTGATGTATTCAGCGGTGGTTTTTACACCGGATTCGATCAACATGTACCCTGTGGAAATAGCTTCAAGCTCCATCCGTTTAATAATCGGTGCGGCAATAATATGTTTGCCGATAATATGTTCGGCATTTCTTCCGCTGATGAGCGAAATATATAAAACGGCATCAGCGCGATCGTACAATTGATGCACTGCACCGGGGAAAATGATCGTCGGAAGATCACTGCCTTTTTTAATCGTATCAATCGCGGCTTCAAGATTGCCGCCCATCAATAAACTGCCGCCGATTAGAAATCCGTCAACTCCGGCTTTTGTACATGCCGAAACGAACGAGGTTAATTTTTCGCCGGAAATTTTATCGGGATCGACAAGAATAAGATAAGCCGCTCTTTTTTTCTCGATAACATTTAACAAATATGAATACGTCTTCATAAACCCAAATATATTTTTTGCAATATATTTAATTCCAAAAAGATAGTAAAGCAATCGAATGGTTTATTCTTAAATTTTTCCGATTTTTGTGATATAAATTTTCAATCTTTTGGAGTAAATATGGCAGTTATTCGTCCCTTTAAAGCATTACGCCCGATTTCCGAAGTGGTTACCAGAGTAGCCAGTGTTCCCTACGATGTAGTAAACACAGAGGAAGCCCGCACATTAGCACAAAATAATCCCCTCAGTCTTTTAAACTGTACCCGCTCGGAAATTCATTTCCCCGATACATTTGATCACTACGCTAAAGAAGTGTATCAAAAAGCTAAAGAAGTTTTAGAAGAAATTAAAAGAAACGCCCCGCTGATGATAGATGATGAGCCCAATTTTTACTTATACAGATTGGTAATGAACGGTAAAGCGCAAACCGGAATTGCCGCAACATTTTCTGTTGATGATTACGATAATGATGTTATTAAAAAGCATGAGAAAACACGGAAAGAAAAAGAAGACGATAGAACAAACCACATCGTTACAACCGAAGCGCAAACCGGTCCGGTTTTTTTAACTTATAAAAGTGTAGCTGCGATCGATCAGGCGGTTGAAAAAGTTACTAAAGATGAAAAACCGTTGTACAACTTTACTGCTGCAGACGGCATTCAGCATGCGGTTTGGATTTTGCCTGCTGAGTTCAACCAATTATTTGTTGATGAAATGGCTAAGGTAAATAATTTTTATATTGCTGATGGACATCACCGTGCAGCAAGCGCAAGCCGTGCAAGAAAAGTAAAAATGGAAAAGAACGCCGAACATACCGGCGACGAAGAATATAATTTTTTTATTGCCGTACTTTTTCCGGCAGAGCAGTTACACATTCTTCCTTATTACCGCGTTGTTATTGACCTGAACGGAAATACTAAAGAAGAATTTCTCAACGCTGTTGCAGAAAAATTTTCAATTGAAAAAACGAGCATAAAAGAACCTCAAGAGTCGAAATCTTTTTGCATGTTTCTAAACGGAGAATGGTATTTGCTTAAAGCGCTTGATGCCGTATCAGCAAGTAATAGTCTTTCTTCTTCGGTCGGTGATCATTTGGATGTAAGCATTCTGCAAAACTTTTTACTTAATCCAATTTTGGGAATCGATGACCCTCGAACAAATAAGAGAATCGATTTTGTCGGTGGAATTCGCGGCACCGGAGAATTGGAAAAACTCGTTAACAGCGGAAAATTTGCCGTTGCGTTTTCTCTTTTCCCTGTAACTGTAAATGATCTAATGAATATTTCAGATGCGAATGAAGTGATGCCGCCTAAATCAACATGGTTTGAACCAAAATTGCGGGACGGGCTGTTGATCCATACGATCTGATACAATTGCAATTTCTCTATTGCAATTCATTTTACTAAATTGCAAATAAATATCAGGCATAGATTCTATGCCGGAACAAAAAAAAGTGAATAACCAAGATTCGTTTAACAAGGACGTGAAGACTTACGGATATCATCTTTTCTCTCTTCTAAAAAAATGGAAAATTTTTCCTTTAGCTCTTCTATCTCTTTTCCAAATTTCTTCAACTTCATTTTCACAGCAATCCTTTGATTCTCTTCAGAAAAAACTTACTTCCGTATCTGGAATAGAAAAAGTTGATCTCCTAAATAAACTTGCGGATGCAACAAACCGAACATCAGTTATAAAATCTTCCATTTACGCCGAAGAAGCGCTTCAACTCTCGCTCAAGATTCATTACCGGTATGGGGAGGCGGTCGCCAAACGAAATATCGGTTTTAATCTTTACCGAAAGAATGAATTAGATAAGGTTGAACCGCAATATAAAAATGCCTTAGAAATTTTTCTTCAGCTAAAAGATAGTTTTCAGATTTGCGAAACGTTTAATCAAATAGGACTTCTCTACTGGAAAAGAGAACAATATGTTCCTGCTTATCAAAATTATAGGGCTTCGCTCAAGATCGCCAAGGCGAAGTATTTCCAACGGCAGGAATCTCAAGCATTAAATTATATCGGATTAATTTATTGGAAGTGGAGCGAATTCTCTTCTGCGCTTGATTATTTCACCCAGGCTCTTGTAATAAAAGAATTGCTGCACGATGATTTTGAAACATGTATTACGTTAAATAATATAGCCAATATTTATAATGAACTTAACCGCCCGGATGAAGCCATCGTCTATGCAAGTCGCTGCTTACCGCTTGCAGATAAATTTGCCAACAAATACGTTTTAGGCAGAGCGTATAACAATCTTGGTGTTAGTTACTTTAAAAAAGGCAACTATGATAAAGCTATCGAATACCAAAATCATTCGTTATTAATTAAAAGTGAAAGCATGGACATTTCCGGACAAGCTTTTTCTTTAAGCGATTTGGGTGAAGTATATCTTGCAAAAAGAAATACTAAAAAAGCTTCGGAATATTTTCTTAAGGCGCTTAAACTTTGGCAGACTCTGAAGGATAGTTATGGAATTTCAAAAACCACTTTTAATCTCGGTAGACTTAGCGTTGAAGAAGGATCGCTGGAAAAAGCTGAATCTTATTTTACTTTAAGTTTAAACGAAGCTAAAGCGCACAATAACAAAAAGAATATCACTGCCGCCTATTTTGCGCTTTCATCTCTATATGAAACGAGGGATGACTGCAAAAAAGCTTTGGAGTTTCACAAGCTCTATTCAGTTTATTCCGATTCCATGTTAAACACACTTACGAGCGACAAAATTGCCGAACTGCGCGTTTTTAATGAAATTGATGAAAAAGAAAAAGAGGTTGAACTTCTTACAAAAGAAAAGAAAATCCAATCACTCGAAATTGAGAAGCATGAAATAACCAACAGGATTTTCATTCTCGTTATCATTGGCGGGCTTAGCATTCTTTTCTTCCTCTTTTACCGGTTCGTAAAAATCCGTAAACTGAAAATGTTGCTCGAAGAAAAGAACCATGCGATTTCTCAAAAAAGTAAAGAACTTGAGGAGGCAAATGCTGCAAAGGATAAATTCTTTTCAATTATTGCGCATGATTTGAAAAGTCCGTTTACCGGCTTGTTTGGCTACTCGGAAATTCTTTCAACGGAATTTGATTCAATGGATTATGAGGAAAAGGTTAAAACAGTTGGGTATTTGAAAACTCTTATTGAGCGCGTCTATACTCTCATAGAAAATTTACTTGATTGGTCGCGGATCCAAACAAGCAGGATTGAAATAGCCCCGGTAGATATCAACCTTTCACATGAAGTGCCCGAAATTCTTGCGTTGCTCAAAGCAAATGCCGAGAAAAAACAGATCACCGTTAGCAACGAAATTTTGCAACAGATGGTTGTATATGTAGATAATTATTGCTTTAGATCTATCATGCAAAATTTAATTTCGAACGCCATTAAGTTTACCAAACCGCTTGGGATGATAATCATTTCGGCTAAAAAGAAAAATGGTTTTGTTGAAATCTGCATTAATGATAACGGCATTGGAATTGAACGCGAACTATTAAATAGAATTTTTAAGATAGAAACAAGACACACCACAACAGGAACTGCCGACGAAGCAGGAACAGGTTTAGGGTTGTTGCTCTGCAAGGAATTGACGGAAATAAACGGCGGTACAATTTCAATCCAAAGTACAGTTGGAATTGGAACCACCATTTGTGTCTCCCTTCCAAAAGCAAAAACAGATCTTTCAAACGAGCAGCAGAAAGTTGATTGAGAGTGTTAATAATTTCTCGTAAATTTGATTGAGTAATTTCTCAACTTATAAAGAAAAGGAACAAACAATGGAAAATCGTGTATATAATTTAAATGCCGGACCGGCAATTTTACCTGAAGAAGTTTTAAAAGAAGCTCAAGAAAATTTGTTCTCTCTGCCGGGTGTCGGCATGTCTATTTTAGAGATCAGCCACCGCTCAAAAACTTTTGATGCAATTTTAGCTGACGCGAAAAACGGAGTAAAACAATTATTAGATATCAGCGACGATTATCAAATTTTATTTTTGCAAGGCGGCGCAAGTCTACAATTTTCAATGATCCCGCTGAACTTAATGCCGCCTAAAAACAAAGCCGATTATGTCATCACCGGAGTCTGGTCGAAGAAAGCATTAAAAGAAGCAAAGCGCGTTGGAACCATAAATATTGCCGCTTCAACCGAAGCGGAAAATTTTAAACGAATTCCAAAACAAGATGAATTGAAACTTGATACCGATGCCGCGTATGTTCATTACACTTCAAACAATACCATTTACGGAACCGAATGGCACAACGAACCTGAAGTTGGAAATGTTCCGTTGGTATGTGATGCTTCATCAGATATTTTCCATAAAAAAATTAACGTGAATAAGTACGGAATGATCTACGCCGGAGCGCAAAAAAACATCGGACCTTCAGGTGTTGTTCTTGCTATTCTAAGAAAAGATCTGTTGGAAAGAAGTCAAGATTCTCTCCACACTATGTTGAGCTACAAAACTCACGCTGAAAATGATTCACTCTACAACACTCCAAATGTATTTGGAATTTACATCATCGCCTTGGTAACAAAATACTTATTAAAGAACGGCGGACTTGATGCGATGTACAAAACTAATCTCACCAAAGCCGGTTTGATCTACAATGCAATTGATAACAGCGGTGGATTTTACAAAGGTCACGCTGAAAATGACAGCCGCTCATTAATGAATATCACGTGGCGTTTACCAAACGAAGAACTTGAAAAGAAATTTATTGAAGAAGCTACAAAAGCGCAATTCATCGGATTGAAAGGTCACCGCTCCGTTGGCGGCATCCGCGCCTCTGTTTATAATGCTTTTCCGCTTAAAGGAGCTGAAGCGCTGGTTCAATTTATGAATGAATTTAAATCTAAAAACGGATAATTTTCTTAACGACTTAGCGTCTTTGCGTGAAACTATTTCTCGCAAAGGCGCGAAGACGCAAAGTTTTTAAAAAGGTTTAAGATGAAGTATTTATCAATTATTATTTTTTCATTTCTTTTAATTACCGGTTGTGGTAAAAAAGAAGAAACAAAATTACAAGCGATTAACCCCGAAGCAGCCGCGTTTGATATGGGCGACGGCGCCTGGGAAGTAAATGCTTCCGTAATCGTAAAAGGATTTCAGCAAGATGAAGTGGATGGGTTTTTCAATTCGGAGTTAAGTTACAGCGTTGATTTGCAAAAACCTGACGGCTCTTTGGTAAAGAACAAGTTTTCAGATGTTATGACGAATAAAGAAAAAGAAAAACTTACCGATCAACAACTCAACATTCAGTTTGAACTTGATTCTACTTCTGTTAAAGGGAAATACAAACTCGTTATCAATATCAAAGACAACAACTCCGCTCAAACCGTTACTACAGAAAAACAATTTGATTTGGGAGAAGAATAAAAACAATCTTCAACAAATTTATTCAATTTTTAATTTCTTCAAAACTTCCAATACCGCAGAGGTTTTTGTAACTGATGCGGGAATGAGAATAACCTCTCCACCCGTTTCTGTATTAACGATCCGCGCCATACATGGATACCGTTCGCCGTTATCTGGAATCAATAAATTTCTTTTTGTAGTTGTAAACGCCAGCGGCTGAAATAGCAACGGCTTACTGATCGCAAAATCGGTAAATGCTTCTTGCACATTTTCATTAAGTGATGATATTCCGGAAAGCGGTCCGGCAAAATCAATTCCGCTACCATTTATTTTGAATCCAAATGCGCCGCGGGATGTTTCCCATGAGTTGAAAAAATCACCTCCTGGTCCCCAGGAAACAACACCGGACCGCTGTGGGGCGGCAAGAGTTTTTCCAGTTCGTGCCTCCACGTGAACCCACGAATACAAATTAGTTCCGATTCCTATTTTTGTAGAGTCAATATACAATCCGCCGCCGCCGCCGCCATCAAACACTTGAACTGCAATAACATTGTCGCCGCCAAATTTCAGTGCAGCATAAGCGGAATCACCTGGTTTCAGTTGATACCGGCGGAATTTCTGCCAGCCATCTTCCGAACTGACAAACGCGCCATTCACGTAAGTCCAATCACGGTCGTCAATTTCTCCCAGATCAAGTAAAATTGTTTCCCCTTTTTCTTCTTTTGTAAGTTGAAAATGAATTCTGTACCAGCCCCATCCGTCGTACGCTTCTTTTAAATGATTTTCCCACAAGTCCGGAACTTTTATTGATTCCCAATCTTCATCCGCATATTCCGGTTTGAACCAACCGTTGACAAAGCCTGTTTCTTTTTCATGTGTTATATCTATTCCATCCCGGTTAGTTTTAAATTTCCATTCATTCATCGGGCGGTATAGAGTAGTTGAGCGATATTCATACCAATCAACTACGCCGGCTTTCTCTCCCATTCTTCCGCGGTCATGCATAGTTGCGCCGTAAAATACAATCGTATTTCCACGATCAAGAAATTTTGTTAATGCCGGTTTAATTTCTTCTCCAGTAGGAGTTTTCATCGGAAGAGCGTTACCGGGAATTATCAGTGCAGAAATATTTGTAGTATCGAGATGAAGAAGTTCGTTTATTGAAATACGTCTCTGATGTAGTTCTTCCGGCAAAATTTTAGAGAAAGAACTGTCAAACAATACTGCTGCATTTCTATTTTTCAACTCAGGAAATTCAACCGGTATTATTTCCGGAAGTGCGGCAATATTTAGAAAAGTCTGCGAAGAAATATCTGTCCGCATTGCCCCTTCAACGGTAACATCTCTTTTCGCTTCAACAATCTTTATACGCGGATCGGTTATACGAATATGAAGTTTTCCGTTTTTTTGCGTAAGAATAATTTCTCCTTCGGGAAGCGGAATAGTTGCATTCCAATCCTTCCATTCCTTTGGAACATTTGGCGATACACGAATGCGGGCGCAGCCAGACTCAATAATATCAACGCCAAGCAGACCTTCAATAATTGCAACTTGATATGAACCGGCGGCGGTTAAAAATGCAAAACCTCCTTCGGTTACACCATCAATAGAAGTTAATTCTTCCATCAATCCCGGGTAGTGTTCATCTTCTAAAGTTTTTGAACAGCATTCAAGTAAATGAATTCCTCCTTCAATATCTCCGTTGCGCAAACGAGCGCGCGCTTCAACGGCATTCCACCAGGGCCACATTTTATAATTGTGATCAACAGTAAGATTAACGTGCGTCATCGGCGGGAAAATAGTTGTTGACCCGGCAGTGCGCCAATTGTTTTTTTTGATTGACTGAAGTATTTTTTTTACGCGCTCCTTTGGCGCAACGTTACAGAGAATTGCAAGCACATTTCCTTCTGAAGAAGAACGTTCATCGCGTTTGCCCCAAAGAGAAAGATTATCATACTCGCCGGTGTTTTCGTTCCACAATATATTATTAATTCCTAAATTGAATCTGTCTCTCACAGTTTGCAATTGTCCGGCAGTTTTAGTATCACCAAGTATCTCTTCAATTTTAGAAAATGTATTTAAAAGATCAGCAAAGAGAACATTGGAGTATAAAATACGCGCACCATCCGGGAAAAGGAGAAATCGTGAGTGGTCCATCCATTCCGTATCATCAATCAAAAGCCCCTGGTTGTTGTAGTCCCGGTCAATCCACGCATTAACCCAGGGCAATAATGTTTTTGCCGCGCCGGTTAAAAATTCTTTGTCACCGGTAAGAAGATAGTATTTCCAAATTGCATGAGTCAACCACGCTGTTCCTTCGGCAGAACCGCCCTGGGAAGGGTCTTCGGTCACCTTCAATCCACGCGGATTGTGTGTTGCGTAGCGGCGAAGATCATATTCAAGCGTGGTGCGTGCGCGTGAAAATTGTCCGCTTGCCATAGCGCCGGGAACAAGCCCGGTGCCAAGATCGCGTGACCAGACATCACGCCACCGGAAAATTTCGCACACATGCAAACGACCGTCAAATCCAAGATCAAGTAAATAGCGGTTGAAAGGAACGGCACGGTTTACAAGCGATGAAGGAGTTTGCAGTTGAAATCCCTTTTGATATTGCGCTTCCCATTCTTTTCTAAAACTATCGAACGTTCCTTTTGGCGCTGTTTTTCCGGTGAAGAAAATTATTTCTCCAACTCCATTTTTCATTTTAACAGAAACTCTTCCTGAAGGTGAAAGTGTAGGCGAACCATGTTGCTCAATTTCAAATTCGGTTTTTTTCTTTTTCCCTTTTATGCGCACAGCAACAACGTAAGCGTTTTCTTCCGTTGCGCCGTGAAGAATTTCCACTTTCAATTCAGCAACAGTAAACGTGTAAAGAACTCCACCCGGGAAAAAGGTGGACTGAGCATCAGTTGATTTTAGTTCGTACGTTTTACCATCAACAATAAGATGAAAGACGCCATCGGCAATACCGCCGGTATGAAACTCGTATCCTGTCGGGCGAACCTTTACAACGCTTCGTCCGTTGCCCACAAGTCCTTCGGGAGTTTTACCGGTGTATTCAATCGTTGTGCTTTTCTGCGCCGATACGAACTGGGTGATAATGAGTGTAAGAAAAAGATGAAACATGATCAATGACTTCATTGTGTTTGCCTCGCTAAGGGAATATTTGAGGAAAGTATTCTATTTAACATTTTTTTAATTCACTAACCTGGCTGAGCCAGGGTCAAAAAGGAATAATGAATATCGATCCGCCGCGGCGGAAGGAATGCGGAACATCGAAGGGTAAAAAACTTCAACACTCGTTATTCCCCGACTGAGTCGGGCGGGCTTGTTCGATGTTCGATATTCAAACTCATGAAAAAATTCTAACCGGTGCCACTCGCGCGCCGGATTTTTGTAACCATATAATGTATCATAAACATGTTTTCGACACTCTGTTTACAAATTCTTTTTCTTGTCGAGTAATCCTCAACGATATCAATCAGCTTTAAAAAATATTTTATCAAAATTAAATAATGTCGAACTTCCTTCCTATTTTTCAAGGAAAAATTCTTAATCTTAATCGTGTTCATAATCTTACTCATTGAGGAGAATAAACGGATTGCGATTACGAAAGAGATTATGATTGTGATTATGATTATGATTAAGAAAAAAACAAAGCGCAATATTAAAACGCGTTTTTAAATAATACGTTAAATTATCAACTTGATTGTTATACCGGTAAAAAAGGAATGTAATGGAAGAACAAAAAAAACCAATCGCCAAAAGCATTTTTCAGCAGACTATCTCGGAAGTAACTCAACCGTTTATAGATCTCTTTCATGCGCCGCGTGCTTTGTGGGGCGTTAATCTTTCTTACCTGCTCGAAGGATTAACCTATTTCGGCGTAGTCGGTTTACTTACCATTTTCTTTAATAAAGACATCGGATTAAATGATATTAACGCCGGACAAATGGTGGGTGTTCTTACTGCCGGGATAACGTTAAGTATGCTTTTTCTCGGCGCCACAGTTGATATTATCGGCGTAAGAAAATCATTCCTCGTTTCGTTGATCTTAATGTTGGTTGGAAGAGTTTTGCTTACTATCAGTCCCCAATTTGGTGCAAACGGACTCTGGTCATCACCACACTTGATAGCTATGTTTGGAATTTTCTGGATCATCCTCGGCTACGGAATTTACCAACCGGCGGCATATGCGGCAGTAAAGCAATTTACAACCGAAAAAACTTCCGCAATGGGATACGCAATGTTGTACGCCGTAATGAATCTCGGTGGATTTTTACCGGGTTTGATTTCGCCTCCGGTCAGAAAAAGTTTCGCAATAACCGGCGTCTTTTGGGTGTATGTTATTCTTACTGTTGCCGGAATTTTTGTTGTAATGTTTGTTATTACAAACAAAGCTATTAAAGACGCAACTGTTACAGATATTAGTTCTAAATCAGATGATAAAGATTCAGTTGAAAACCTTCCTTTAAAAGATAAGATGAAATATTACTTGAAGAATTTTCCTTTAAAGGATTTACGTTTTCTCTACTTCATTTTTATTTTGATCCCGGTACAAACCTTGTTCGCGCATAATTGGCTGACACTTCCGGCTTACTTCAACAGAGCATTTACCGGTGTTGTAAGTAATAATTTTGAGTTCTTCACAAACTTCAATCCGATTTTAATTTTCATTTTAACGCCAATGGTCGCAGCACTTACCTCAACTAAAAACGCTTATAAAATGATGATTTTAGGAACGCTTGTAATGGCTTCTCCGACATTTCTGCTCGCGTTTGGTCCAAACCTCTACACGGTTTTCGGATATTTGATTATCATGACGATAGGTGAAGCGATGTGGCAGCCAAGATTTCTCCAATGGGTTGCAGAAATAGCGCCGAAAGGAATGACCGGAATTTATATGGGAATCGGACAGTTCCCCTGGTTCTTAACAAAAGTAGTAACAAGTTTGTATTCCGGCTGGTTCTTAATGCACTATTGCCCGGAAGGTGTTGCCCCGCAATTGATGAACACACAAATGATGTGGCTAATTTATGGATTCATAGCCATCATCAGTCCGGTTGGTTTGTTCCTTGCAAGAAAATGGATGATAAAAGGTTTTAAGGAGAAGGCGGTATAGTTATGGTAATTGATGATCTTAGAAATGCTTCTCTCTGCTTCGGGATGCACAAAAATTTCAGAACGGCATTCGATTATTTACTGCGTACCGATTTCACGCATGTTGCAAACGGCAAATATCCGCTCGATGGTGAAAATGTTTTCGCGATTGTGAACAGATACGAACCTCAATCTGCCGAAGAATTAAAATGGGAAGCGCACAGAAATTATATTGATATTCAATTTGTTGCCTCCGGGTTTGAAGAAATCGGGATTGTTGGAATTGGGGAAATGACTCACACAACCGACTACGATGAAATGAGTGATGTTCAATTTTTTAAGGGAACCGGTGAGCATTACCATCTTGGTGAAAAAATGTTCGCGGTTATCTTTCCGCACGAAGTTCATAAACCGGGAATAGCTGTTGAAGGGAATTCCGCGGTTCTAAAAGTAGTTATAAAAGTTAGAGTTTAAGGATTTATAAAAAACAATAACACGCGGATCATACTGATTTAATCAGATTATCCGCGTGTTATTAAAACCAATTATTTTAAGAGCACAATTTTCTTCGTCTCAACAAATTTTCCAGCTTCCATTCTTTTAGTAACTTTTTTTCTGAAATCATTTGGTTATCTCGTTTTTTTTTTAATTATAACTAAGCAAAAAAATGTTTTTCTTATTCTTCTGTTTTTAATGTGTGTTAAGCAAAGTGTTATAAAAAAAATTAACAGGTGAACTCTTAAATTACTTAAATTGGGTTGTGAAACTTTTGAGTGGCGTTAAAATACAAATTAATTCGTGTTTTCATCCCTTTTACAGAAGGGGGAATCTTGAAGAGGAGCAAAAAATAACTTTTCTTCTTTTCTCTACCTCTGTTTTCATCTTTACCTCTTCTTTTACTTTATCCAAGCCGCAAGTCACTTTATTACTTCCTAGAGTCGAACAATGAAACAATTAATATTATTAGTGTATATGTTGTTAACCATAATTGGGTGTGAAGATAATCCTACTGATGCAAAAAAATCTGAGAACCACTCTCCCACAATATTCTCACTTATTGTTTTTCCAGATATTGTTGGTCCGCAAGATTCAGCTATTGTTATCTGTAATGCATTTGATCCGGATGGCGATACTTTGGTCTATGACTGGATCACTGATGCTAGATTAAGGATAAAAGGAGCCAATCCACCTTCGGATAGTAGGTTGTTTAACACTTTTGAGGATTCAAGAATATTTTACCCAACACAACGTGCTATTGATACAGTTTGGGTTCAGTGTTTTGCTCGAGATCGGAAAGGAAAATCTGATGCCAAGTTAGTTCTTTTTATAGTTAGAAAAGATTCTCTTTAAGAGGAGAAGGAAAATATTTTTCTTTATGTGAAAAATCATTCGGCATCATTTTCCCGCACGAAGTTCATAAACCGGGAATTGCTGTTGACGGAATCTCACAAGTTTTAAAAGTAGTGATAAAAGTTAGAGTTTAAGAATTTGTAAATACAATAGCACGCGGATCATACTGATTTAATCAGATTATCCGCGTGCTATTAAAACCAATTACTTTAAGAGAACAATCTTCTTCGTCTCAACAAATTTACCTGCTTCCATGCGTACAAAATAAATTCCGCTGGCAAGTGTTTTGCCGTTGAAATCAACTTCATAACTGCCCGAATTCATTTCTCTATTTACCAATGTTGCAATCTCCGCTCCAAGGAAATCATAAACTCTTATTTTAACCACTTCATTTTGCGGAAGAGTAAACTGAATTTTTGTTGCCGGGTTAAACGGATTTGGATAATTCTGTGAAAGTGAAAAATTAATTACCGAAACCAAATCTTCATCATCAATTCCTACAGTGGTGAAATCATAGTCGTTGTTATAGAGATTTCTTGCAAATGTTGCAGTGTTTGTCAACTTTTCTACATTATCAGCACAAATAATTGCAGAAGAAATTCTTTCTCTTAAAAATTTTTGCAACGGGAAAGGACCACTTGAAAACAATGCGCTAACATTTGCGTTTGTAATTACTGTATCAACAAAACCGCCAACCATTTTGCTCCAAACTACTTCATCGTTTTTGGGCCAAAGACTAGATGGAGTTTGAGAGACATAATTTAATGAGACTGCCGTTATTCCAATCTGATCAGATTCATCATTATCGGTTTTATCAAAATTGGGTTCCCCGTCGGTAGGGATTCCGTCTCCTTCACCTTCATCAGGACCTGTATATTGAATATCATAAGGTCCCACACCATCTTTTCCAACATCATCATTTAGCGGTTCAGTTGGCGAATCCCATTTCCCATTGTTATTTACATCTAAATAGCCAACCCAATCTCCGTCATTATCAATTCCATCATCTCGCCTCTCATCGATCATGCCATCTCCATCATCATCAATTCCATTCACACTGTTTGATGGGGTTTCTAAAAGCATAACTCCAATATACCCTGTCACCCAATTGCCGGGAGTTCCAAGACCATCAGTATCATAAGCATAAATTATTTCTAAATTTTTATCATATCTGACATTATCCCCATTATCATTGGGACCACCCACACCTGAATCGAAGTAAAAACCAATACATGTTGAGTCATATGAAAAATCTGAAATATTAACTATATCATACTGCCAGAAAAGAATGTTATCTGCTAAGGGATATGACCATTTTGAGCATTGATATCCGCGTACTTCAACCCTTAACCCCAACCCACCCCGGTTTGTGTCTGATAAGACGGGGAAAAAACGGTAGGGTGAGCGGGTGAATTCTTTATCTTGCGAATCATCCATTACGAAAAAGGTTTCAAAACTGGCAGTTTTTACATCCCGTCCCCAATACCCATACCAGTGTCCATTCCATTCTGGTCCTAAGCCTAATGCGTCAGGCCAAACATCAGGCCATGAAGTTTTGTCAATACTCTTTGCCGGTTTAGAAGACAAAGGATTTGAGTAACCTGGAATCGGTTCCAGTCCCCATATTTCTCCGGTTACCGGATCCCAATCCATTTGTTCACGGTATGAAGTTTCTATCGGATGAATCACTGCCTGATTTCCAGGCGCTTGTACTTCAGCACCAATCAGTAAAGTCATTCCATCAAGATAAGTATGTCCCGTTCCTTTTTGCCATTCAACCGATGGTTGAAAAGGCCAATGCCCAATCTCTCCGGTATTTTTAAATAACGTCCGGATTAAATTTCCATCGAGAATGCTTTCTTTTTCATATTTAAATTCGCCATAGGGTTCCGCCCTATATTTTTGTATTTGATCTGGAACTTGTGGAAAGATTTCACTTAAAAGTGAAAATGAAACAAAGAAAAGAATAAAGATGAAACCTGTTTTTCGCATAGAACCTCCGAAAAAAAGTTAAAAAGCACCCTGGACAACATTTATGTTTCAAATTTATAACATTTTATGGGAACGAACAAAATCTTTTCCAATCAATCTTGACCGATCATGATAATGAAAACAATAGCACGCGGATTGCGCTGAGTGAACGGATTAATACTAATCAAATCCGTTGTCACCCGTCTTATCCGCGTCATCCGCGTGCTATTAAAACAAATTACTTTAAGAGAACAATTTTCTTCGTCTCCACAAATTTTCCAGCTTCCATGCGAACAAAATATATTCCGCTTGCAAGCGTTTTGCCGTTGAAATCAACTTCGTAACTGCCGGAATTCATTTCTCTGTTTACGAGCGTTGCGATCTCAGCACCGAGGAAATCGTAAACTTTTATTTTAACAATTTCATTTTGCGGAAGAGTAAACTGAATTTTTGTTACCGGGTTAAACGGATTTGGATAGTTTTGTGAAAGTGAATAGGAAGAAGGTTTTATATCCCTATCTCTAACACCAACCAAACCTGAAGTGGTAAAAGTTATTGAATCTCCTTTTACAAATTCTTTTTTAGCAACAATGCGGAAAACATCTCCACCCACCGGGTCAATTATGTTTGTACCCGGAACTTTCGGGAGTGAATATTGTACAATCCAAGAAGTCTTGTAAGAAATTCCAACCTTCTCTAAAATACGAATCTCATCTCCTAAAGAGAAGGAACGCGACATGTCCGGATCTGTAGTTGCAACTTTTGTTTTGTAGTTTGACGTGAGATTAAAAACTTGAAAGTTTATTGGGATAATAACATAAAGCCCTGATTTAATATATGAAGTATCAACTATGTGATCGCTGAACCTAATCTCATAATCAGCTTTCCCTTTCCAACCTGAAAAAGATATATCTGGCGAAATCACCAAATTTGCATTAGAATTACCCGCAACCCATTTCGTCAATGACTCCTTTAACATGGCAAAGCTTGCTGTGTCGTTGTTCGCAACGATCCTCAGTCCATCAAACAATGAACTCTCAACTCCATTTTGCACTTCAAATACATCGCTAACAAATGTATTGCCTTTAGTCTTATTATAAAGTTTGTAATAGAGTGTTGGTTTATCGAAGTACGCTGAATCAAAAACCATCAAGTAATCATCACCGGTAATTAAGGAAGGTTCAACTACGTGCAATTGAATGTCTCCCGTTCCGGTAGTATTTCTATCAACTAAATAATTTGTTGTAGCTGGATTTGGTCTTTCGTTTGTCACGATCAACTTATTTATCGTCCAATAATTTGTATCGGTTTTCGAAATAATTTGTCCGATCAATTCACCGGATAATGAGTTTGATGAATTATTTGTTTTCCAGGTGAAAGACAAATCCGTCTCTCTCAAGTTTGATACTACCAAAGATGGAATTGAATTTATATCTGCCTTATAAAAGAAATTTATTAAGCAAGAATCTCCATCGGCATCGCCGCCATAAAATCTTACATCAACATCTCCTTTAAGATATTCCCCGATTATTGGAGAATCAATAAAAATATCGGGTTGAGTGGTTTGGTGATTTTGAACTGTAAAAAATCCTGATGTGATGGCAAGAACTGAGTTATCTGTAACAGAGATTATTTTTATTTGATGATGGATACCGTCTCTAACTGAATCTGTCTGCCAATAAAAATATCCATTATTGCTCTCATCCTTACCGATTAATGACCAGCCTTCATTTGGTGCAGAATGATAAATGTAATGTGTTGCAGTTCCTGTATAATTTGTTAGAGAATATTGAATTGGCAATACTCCCGAAACTTTCTCCTTATCTACTGGCTTAGTTAAAACTAAGGAAACATTTCCTACTGTTGAGCCTAAGCTAAAATTATTACTGATAAACTGTTTTGCAATTTTAGTTGAGAGGATTAATTCGTCTAAATCATTAGCACAAATAATAGCTGCGGCAATCGAGTCTGTTGAAAATTTGGGGAAAGAAAATGGTCCAGTTGAAAAAACAATATTTACATTTGTATTTGTTATTGAAGTATCAACAAAACCACCAACCATTTTTTGCCAAACTACTTCATCATTTCTAGGCCATGGATGTGTTGGTGAAGTAGAAAGTTCAGCTAATGAAACAGCCGTCAAACCGATGTGTTGTGGAGTTTCCAAAAAAGTAAATCCTATATAACCGGTCTTCCAATTGCCGGGAATTCCTATACCAGCATGATCCCAAGCGTACGTTAATTCTAAATTATTGTTGTAACGAACATCGTCGCCACCGCTACTTGGTCCGCCAATACCGGGATCAACATAATAACCAAAGCATGTTTTGTCGTAAGAAAAATCCGAGACATTCGTGATTTTGTATTTCATGAAAAGCACATTTTGCACTTCTGCATCGGAAAATTGTAAATAACGGGTTTCGATTCTTAGCCCCAATCCTCCACGGGTAGTGTCTGATAAGATCGGGAAGTATTTATAAGGTGAGCGTAAAAATTCTCCATCTCTCGAATCATCCATAACGAAAAAGGATTCGAATGCAGCCCTGTTCGAATTTAATCCAAAATAACTCGGGAATTTACCATTATATGCAGATGGTAAATCCAAAGCATCAGGCCAAACTTCCGGCCATGAGCTTCGGTCACTGCTCATTGCAGGTTTAATAGATGAAAGGTTAGAATAACCGGGAATCGATTCCAATCCCCAAATTTGTCCAGTTACCGGGTCTTGATCCATCCATTCACGGTAGGAAGCTTCGATCGGATGGATTATTGCTTGATTTCCCGGAGCGGTTACTTCAGCGCCAATCAGTAAAGTCATTCCATCAAGATAAGTATGTCCCGTTCCTTTTTGCCATTCAACCGATGGTTGATAAGGCCAATGCCCAATTTCTCCGGTATTTTTGAAAAGAGTGCGAATTAAATTTCCATCGAGAATACTCTCTTTTTCGTACTTAAATTCGCCATAGGGTTCCGCCCTATATTTTAGAATTTGATCTGGAATTTGTGGAAAGATTTCACTTAAAAGTGAAAATGAAACAAAGAAAAGAATGAAGATGAAACCTGTTTTTCGCATAGAACCTCCGAAAAAAAGTTAAAAAGCACCCTGAACAACATTTACATTTCAAATCTAATACTTTTATTGAAACGAGCAAAATTATTTCCCAACGAATTAACAAACCGGCTTGGCTTTTTAAAAATAAAAAGGCTGAAGAATCCCGATTATCATCGGAATGCTACAGCCTTTTCTATAATTTATATCCGCACTTGGGATATCGAATGTTGAGCAAGGAATAATGAATGATGAAGTTTTCACACTTCTTAATTCTACATTCCTTCCGCCGCGGCGGATCGTTATTCATTATTCATTTTTGCTATCCAGGTCAGTTCGAAAAGTACTATTCTCTTACAACCCAGACTTTAATGTTAGCTGAAACTGCTTGATGCACTTTCACTTTAACATCATAAATGCCCAGCGATTTTATCTGCTCGTCAATCTCAATTTTTCTCTTTTCAATATCAAAGCCTTTTTCTTTCAGCTTATCTGCGATCATCTGAGAAGTAACGCTTCCGAAAATTTTATCTTCTTCGCCAACTTGAACAGAAATTTGGATTGAAACTTTTTCCAATTCAGCCGCCAAAGCTTTTGCTTCATCAACTTCTTTATCTTTTCTTTTCTGAAGTTGTTTCTTCTCTTCTTCAATAGCTTTTAAATTTCCTTTTAAAGCTAAGTAAGCGTACTGCTTCGGGATCAGATAATTCTGCGCGTATCCATCTTTTACATCGACAATTTCGCCAATCTGGCCCAATGTATCGATCGTTTGTCTTAAAATAACTTTCATTTCATAGCCTCATCAATTACTTAACTGTATCGGAAACAAAAGGCATCAGCGCCATGTGTCTCGCACGTTTAATAGCAAGAGTTAATTCTCGGTGATACTTAGCGCTTGTTCCGGTAATCCGTTTAGGAATAATTCTTCCCTGCTCGGAAATAAACCGTTGCAAAATCTTGGTATCTTTATAGTCGATATATACAACTCCGGCTTCGGTAAATCTGCAAACTTTTTGATTTCTCATTTTATATACCTTGTCGGTTATTATCATTGTTAATTAAATCCGATTCTTCCGGCGATAAAAATTTATCGAAAGAATCTTCCGTGTAGTCAACCGTTTCATCCACAAATATTTCAGTTTCCTCCGGGCTTCCGTTCCCGTGGTTATTCTCTTTAACATGTTTATTTAAAAACTGAATTCTTCGCGCTTTAATTTCGACGACACTTCTGTTATGTCCGTCTTCGGTCTTCCAGCTTCTGCTTTGCAGTTCGCCGTCAACCAAAACCGCATAACCTTTTTTAAGCTTATTCTTACAACTTTCAGCTAATTTATTCCACGCAACAACGCCGATGTAGCAAACATCTTCCTGAAGTATGTTGGAGCTGTCTCTATATTTTCGGTTCGTGGCAATAGAAAAATTAACAACCGGAGTATTATTTGATGTCGTTCTATAAATAGGATCTCTTGTTAAATTCCCTACAATAGTAACATAATTAATTTCCGGCATCCTTAAATCAGCCATAGAAATCCTCCAGACTAATCATAAATAAATTATTTCTCATCTACTTTTACTTCAACTTCAGCAATTACAGGAATTTCCGGGATGATTTCAGCTTTAACCGCTAAGTTAGCCGATTGTTTTTCGAGTTCGGCAAGAGCGTATTTATCAAGCTTTAAAGTAAGGAACCGAAGAATATTTTCTTCAAGTTTGTACATTCTTTCTAACTTTAGAATAAATTCAGAAGGGGCTTCGAACCGGAAAAAAACATAGTAGCCTACTTTTTGCTTTTGGATCATATAAGCTAAGCGTTTTCTTCCCCATAGATCGGTATTTTTCAAATCTCCACCGTTGTTGGCAATCAATTCTTTAAATTTTGCAACAATAGCGTCGATCTGGGTGTCGTCCAGCGCGGCATTAATAATAACACCGCTTTCGTAGTTATTTCGTCTCAAGGTTTCACCTCCCTTTGGACATTTAGGCCCTCATCTATAAATGAGAGCAGGGTTAATAGAAACTAATTATTTAAATTTTCTGACCAAAATTAGCGATTTTTTCGTAACTGAACAAATTAAAAAGCCGGATTTTAGCTATCATCGTTTACGATGATTTTTTCGTCCAGCGATACGCCTTTGGCGTATCGCTGAATTAAACAAACATATTTATCGCTATTTTTTTATTCTCATCGAATAAAACGACCGCCAAACAAACGTTAAAGCGATTAAAAGAAAAACGAATCCGATGTAAGGAGCGGTTGCTCTGAATCTTTCATCTATGGCAATTTCCATTGCAAGCAGACCAAACAACGTTGTAAATTTTATAATCGGATTAAGCGCAACAGACGAAGTATCTTTAAAAGGATCGCCAACCGTATCGCCAATAACCGTTGCGTCGTGTAACGGAGTTCCTTTTTCTTTCAGATCAACCTCTACAACTTTTTTAGCATTATCCCAGGCGCCGCCGGCGTTTGCCATAAAGATAGCTTGATATAAACCAAACAGCGCAATAGAAATTAAGTAACTTATAAATAAAGAAGCCGAAGCGCTTGCAGCAATTTTTGCATCATTGGTCATCCCCGCAACAAGGTTTATTGGAGCAGAAAGAAATGCAAATGCCAAAGCGAATGAAAAAATTCCGATAAAGATATTGAACATTCCTTTTTGTGCATATTGCGTACAAATTTTTACAACTTCTTTTGATTTCTCGGTAGAAGCGCTCTTGCTCGCCGTTTCGTCCAACTGAATATTCTTTTTGATATACTCAACTGCACGGTAAGCGCCGGTTGTTACCGCTTGTATTGAAGCGCCTGTAAACCAATAGATAACTGCGCCGCCGGCGAGGAATCCTAAAATGGAATAAGGATTAAGCAGATTCAAAATCTTTTCCGGTGGCACATCCAGTACGTTTTGAATAACTAAAATTAAAGAGAAGATCATCGTTGTAGCGCCGACAACAGCGGTTCCAATTAATACCGGTTTTGCCGTTGCCTTGAATGTGTTTCCGGCGCCGTCGTTCGCTTCAAGGTAATGTTTTGCTTTCTCAAAATCCGGTTTGAATCCAAAATCTTTTTCGATTTCTTTATCAACGCCGTCAATACTTTCAATCAAAGAAAGTTCATAAATTGATTGAGCGTTATCCGTAACCGGTCCGTAGCTATCAACAGCGATGGTAACAGGTCCCATTCCTAAAAATCCGAAAGCCACAAGACCAAAAGCGAAAATTGAAGGATAGATCATAAAAGCGTCAAGTCCGAAGGTGCTTGCAAAATAAGCGACAAACATCAACAAAATGAAAACCATTCCCATCCATAACGCGCTGAAATTTCCGGCAACTAACCCTGAAAGTATCGTCAATGAAGCTCCACCTTCACGCGAAGCGGAAACAATTTCGTTCACGTGTTTTGATTTTGGGCTTGTAAATATTTTTGTAAATTCAGGAATTAATGCCGCGCCAAGTGTTCCGCAGCTTATAATGATTGATAAAGTCAGCCAAAGATTATTTGGCAGATTGCCGATTAATAAACTGCTTGTTCCGAATGTTACAATTATAGAAAGAATAGAAGTGATCCACACTAAAGAAGTAAGCGGCGCTTCAAAATCAAATTCATCTTTTCCGCCGTAACGCATCTGGCTGAATAAACGATTTATGCCGAAAGCCACTACTGAAGTAATAATCATCATAATTCTCATGGCAAAAATCCATGTAAGAAATGCAGTTTGATATTCGATCATTTTAACTGAATCAAAGCCAGGCATAGTACCAACTGCAAGAACAATAAAACTTATCAACGCAACGCCTGTTACGCCGTAAGTTTCAAAACCATCTGCGGTTGGACCAACACTGTCGCCTGCATTATCACCAACGCAGTCTGCAATAACTCCGGGATTTCTCGGATCGTCTTCTTTTATTTTGAAAACGATCTTCATTAAGTCGGAACCGATATCGGCGATCTTTGTAAAAATACCGCCGGCAATTCTCAACGCACTTGCACCGAGCGACTCACCAATAGCAAAGCCGATAAAACTGGCTCCGGCAAATTCTCTTGGAACAAAAAGAAGAATGATCAACATCATTATTAGTTCAACACAGATAAGCATAACTCCGATGCTCATTCCGGCATCAAGAGGAATGTTTAAAAGTTTGATCGGTTTTCTTTCAAGCGAAGCGAAAGCCATTCTGCTGTTGGCAAGGGTATTCATGCGAATTCCAAACCAGGCAACACTGTACGAACCAAGAATTCCAACAACCGTCCAGCTAAGGATCAACAAAACTCCTCCTACAGAATTACCTTGAAGATACCCAAAATAAAAAGCAACGCATACCGCGATGAAGAGAAAGAGAACGACTAATAATTTCCCTTGCTGAATGAGATAAGTTTTTGATGTCTCAAAAATAATTTGAGCCACATCAAGCATTGAGCTATGCGCGTGTAAATTTTTAACTTTGAAAAATTGGTAAACCCCGAATCCGAGTCCAAGAAAACAGACTATCAATCCCCAGAGGAGCAGATTATTTTGATCGGTTGATAGAGTTGGAATTTTGAGATTTGCTTCACTGGCGAAAGCAAAAACGGGAGCAAAAAGAAAAAAAACAATGAAAGAAATCTTGTTTCTCATAAGTCCTCGTAATGAAATTTATTGATCGAAATACAGTTATTTTGTAAACAGAGAATACTGCGGAAGAAATATATTTGTTAAGATCATCTTCCTGAATTTAACCTTCTATGCCCAAATTATTTTGGGGGCTTAGTATTTGCATTGTTCAAGCGGCTGTTGATGTCGTACATCGCTTTTTCACCGCTTTCAATAAAAGCTTTTACCATATCAAACGAAGTTTCAAGAACCGGTTCAACCCGTTTCATCGCTTCGAAATCAAAACTGCTTAGAACAAAACGAACCATTTCTCCGCTTTTAAATTTGTTGCCGACTCCAATTCTCAAACGGGAAAAATTCTGCGAGTTCACGTGGTAAATTATAGATTTAATTCCATTATGCCCGCCATCTCCACCGCTTTTTCTTATTTTGAACAATCCCTCTTCCAAATTAATATCGTCATAAACGATAAGAACATCTTCAGTAGTAAGGGAGAGATTTTCCATAACTTGAGAGACGGCAACCCCTGAAAGGTTTACAAACGTCGTTGGCTTTATAAGCGCGAAGGGGGCGTCTCCGAGACGCCCTCTTGCTTCTTGATAGCTAAATAAAGTTGGAGAAAATTTAAGACCGAACTTATCCGCCAGATAATCTAAAAAGATATACCCTATATTGTGGCGGGTGAGCTGGTACTTATCCCCCGGGTTACCGATTCCTATTATCGCTTTCACGTTACCTATTCTTCTTCAGATTTTTCTTTACCTTTACCTATAATTTCGGGTTCTTTAGGAACTTCAGCGCCTGGTTCGGCTTCTTTAACTACCTTAGGTGGAACCACGCCAACAATTACGGCGTCTTCGGCGTGCAATATTTCTGCATTTTCAATCTTCACATCAGCAACGTGAATTGAAGAACCGATCTTCAGATTGGCGATACTGATCTCAATTCGTTCCGGAATCTGGTTAGGTAAACAATTAACAGTAAGTTTGTGCATAAATTCTTGCAGTTGACCGCCTTCTCTTACACCAACAGCAGAGCCGGTGAAAAGAATCGGGATGTCAATTTCAATTGTTTGTCCTGCAACAATCCCCTGCAAATCAAAATGAATAACTTTATCGGTTACCGGATCAAACTGATAATCCTTCAAAACACAATCAAATTCTTTTTGATCATCGAGGGCTAAGTTAATAAGATGAGTCTTTGTTGTAAAAACTAAAGAGTTGATGGCGCTAGCGGCAACATCAACAGTAATCGGTTCAATTCCTTTAGCATAAAGCACACCGGGAACTCTTGCGGAATTTCTCAATTGAGTTTTAGATGATTTGCTTAAGTTTTTTCTTACATTACCATTTAAGGTTATTTTATCCATTGGGTCTCCTTTGGTTAAGTAGCTTAACCTTTATCTACGTCAAATAATGAACTAATAGATTCATTTTTATATGTTCTGATTATTGCTTCGGCAAATAGATCCGAAGCGGTGCAAATTTCAATTTTTTCCGAGCGATGTTCTTCTTTCAACGGAATAGTGTCTGAGACGAACAACTTTTCTAAAGATGAATTATTAAGTTTTTCAACCGCGTTGCCGGAAAGCAAAGGGTGAGTAACAGAACCAAAAATTCTTTTCGCGCCTTTTGCTTTTAAGGCTTCAATTGCAACACAAAAAGTTCCGGCGGTATCAATTAAATCATCAACGAGCAGAACATCTTTTCCATCAACATCACCGATAATATTGGTAACAACCGCTTGATTTTGCTTTGGTCTTCTCTTATCAATAACCACCAAACTTGCATTAAGTTTTTTTGCATACGAACGCGCCATTTTTATTCCGCCGACATCGGGAGAAACAACCACAAGGTTATCGCTTATCTTAGCCAAATTACTTAAAAAAATAGATGAGCCGAATAAATGATCCAGCGGAATATCAAAAAACCCTTGGATCTGTGCCGCATGCAAATCCATCGTCATAACACGGTCTGCGCCCGCTTTTGTAATAAGATTTGCAACCAATTTTGCGGTAATGGAAACTCTCGGTTGATCTTTGCGGTCCTGTCTCGCGTATCCAAAATAAGGAAGAACAGCGGTAATTTTTTTAGCGGATGCCCGCCGGGCTGCATCGATCATTATCAATAATTCCAATAAATTTTCCGCCGGAGTATTGGTCGATTGAATAATGAACATCTCCGAACCCCGAATATTTTCTCCGTATTTTACCCAAATTTCTCCATCGCTAAAACGTTTGATTATAACAGAGCCTAACTCGTTTCCGGTTTTTTGTGCGATTTTTTCCGCCAGAGCCCTATTAGAAGAACCGGAGAAAATTTTAATGTTAAGACTCATGAACCATTTCTTATTTGAGTAAAAGTAGTAAACAAATATAAAGATTAACCTTTGTTAAGTCAACAAATTTTGAGCCATAAAATATTTAAAAATTGTTAGAAAACCTTAAAAAATCAGTTAAAATCTAACTTTCACTTAATAAGCGAAAAAAGGAGATTCTGAATCGGATTTACTTGATGAAAAATTAAAATCGGGATTCAAAAATCTTCGATTAAACAATTTTAGCTATCATTCTCTCCTCTGTTTATTTTCAAAAAAAACGCCAATTTTGTGTTTTAATCGTTGAACAAAGAAAGCAAAATGGAAAGGAAACAAAAAGTAAAATCTGGGGCGCTGCAGGTACAACGGTAATCGCTAACTTATTTATTCGCCAAAAATTGTTTGAAGTAAAAGCAAAAGAATTGTCTTGTGGTCCGTTGATGTTGATTTTACCGCCACATCACTTTCGAACAGCGCTCTGCTTATCTCCAATAATTTAGCATCGCTAAAATATTTTCTCGCCGCGATAAAGTTTTTCAAATAGTAGGGATGTGTACCAACAACTCTGGCGATCATCTGCTCCGGGAGTTTTTGTTCCATCATTTCGGGAAGCTGCATCAGTGAAGTAAAATATTTATTCAGCATTGCAAGCAAAAGAATTATTCCCTCTTTCTCTAATAATTGAAAAGCAATTTTAACCGCTTCGGTTTTCTTCTGCGCTCCAATTGCGTCCTGCAAATTAAAGATCGTATATTCTTTTGTCGAAACAACATTCGCTTCAATTTCCTTAAATGTAATTTCGTTCTTCTCGCCAAGTGACGAAATTATTTTCTCAAGCTGCATCTCAAGCATCCCACGGTTTTCTCCAACAAGACTTAGAAGAAACTCCGCATCAACTCTGGCGATCTGCTTTTTGTGCAGATCAGTATATTGCATGATCCAATTTACAAGCGAGACTTCCTTTAACGCTTTGGCTTCAAAAATAAAATCATGTTCGCCAAAAACTTTTAAGAATCCTTTTTCGGATGCTTTTACTGTTCCGTTAAAAAGTAAAACAAGAATAGAAAATTCGGGCGGATCTTTCGCGTAGCGTTCAAGCAGCGTTGACTGTTTCTCTTCTTTCATTTTTTCAAACTCTTTTACAAGAATGAATTTTTTCCCATCGCCAAAAGGAAATGACTGTGCAAAATCAATCACTTCGTTTATAGAGGTTGAGCTTCCGTAATAAATCTGTTTGTCAAATTCACTTGCAAGAAGAGGAGTGATCGCTTTCTCGAGAGCTTCTGCGGCTTCGTTAAGACTAAACGAATCCTCCCCCGCTAAAAAATAAACGGGGGAAAATTTCTTCAACTTACAATGCTTCTGAATTTCAGAAATATCTTGAAAGGATTGTTTAGCCATCGATCAATTATCTTTTTAGAAATTATTTTCCGTTCGGTTTTTTGTTCGCTCGTTTTTCAATCGTCACGGTTTCCATAACAACATCGTTGAGCGGTTTGTTGAACGGCTGCGAAGTTGCAACTTTACCGATCGCTTCGACAACTTCCATTCCTTTTAAAACATGACCGAAGATACTGTGTTTGCCGTCTAACCATGGTGTTGGAACAAGCGTAATAAAAAACTGGCTTCCGTTTGTGTTTGGTCCGGCATTTGCCATTGATAACACGCCGGGAGTTTCATGTTTCAATTCCATATTAAATTCATCTGCAAAAGATTTGCCCCAAAAACTTTCGCCGCCGCGTCCGGTTCCGGTCGGGTCGCCGCCCTGGATCATAAAGTTCTCGATCACTCTGTGAAAAATTATTCCGTTGTAGTAACCTTTTTCCGCGAGCCCTACAAAATTTTCTACAGTTTTCGGAACAAGTTCATCGAAAAGTAAAATTTCAATTGTTCCCATATTGGTTTTGATTACGGCAACCGTTACCGAATCTTTTCCGTTCATATATTGTGTCACGATATCACCTTTTTGTTGTGTTGTTGATCCATTCTTACAGCCTAAAGTTAAAGCCAAAATTATTAAAAGAAATAAGGACTTCATTGTTTCCTCTTATGGTTTTAGAATGTTTAATGAAATTAAAATTAGAATTAAAACGCCGAGCGCAATCCGGTAATAAATAAAAACGAAGGTGGTATTCTTGCGAAGATATTTTAAAAGAAAATCTATCGCTGCGTAACCGCTGATCCCCGAAACGATTGTTGCGATAACAAGATTTACAACACCGGATTGATCAATAAATTTTATCTGTTGGTAAAGTTCGAGCATGCCGCTTGCAAAAACGGAAGGAATGCTTAGAAGAAAAGAAAATCTCGCAGCCGATTCTCGTGTTAATCCCATAAACAAACCGCCGGTTATCGTAGTGCCGGAACGCGATGAGCCGGGAATCAATGCCATCGCCTGTGCAATTCCAATTACGATTGAATCGAAAACGGAAATATCTTTCATCTCTTTTTTAAACTTCGCTTTCCTCTCTGCGTATGCCAAAATTATTGCGAGAAGAATTAAACTGCACGCAATAACAACGAGATTTTTAGTCAGCGTTCCTTCAATAATATCCTTAAATCCCAATCCGAAAGTAACAATTGGAATCGTTCCGATAATGATGAACCAACCCATTTTTGAGTCGAGAGATTGCGCTGAAAATTTTTGCCGCTGACCTAAATTCTCTTTGAAAAAAGCAATAAGAATATTCCAAATATCTTTCCAAAAATAAACAAGAATAGCAACGAGTGTTCCAAGTTGAATAACTGCGATGAAAGAAGTCCAAGCCTGCGGATTTTCTTCGGAGATGAGATTGAACATCTTTCCGAAAATTGTTAAATGCCCGGTACTGCTTATCGGTAAAAATTCTGAAAAGCCTTGAATAATTCCAAGTATAATTGCTTCAATAATTGACATTAGATTTCCTTATAGATTAACTGCAACGCCGACTTTTATGCCGACCGAAACTGAATTAAGATTAAGCGCTGCGTCGGTTACGTTACTAATTTTTTCTTTTCCGCCGGAATCAGAGAGATTTCCGTTTCTATTATAGCGCAGATCAAGTCCAACATACGCGAAAAAATTTCCGCCGAGAGATGTAATTCCATCAACTTTGCCAACAAGCCCAAAGCCGGTGCTTGAATACTTTAATAACGAAGTTGTGTAAGGAGAAGTTTCCGAAGCGAAAACAAATCTTGGACCGATTCCCCCGCCGAATTTAAATTGAAATCCTTTTCCGTTAATAGTGTAGTAGCCAAGCAGCGACGGCTGCAACAAATTGTATGAAAAAGAAGAACCGCTAACAATTGTGTAAGTGAAAGAATTGTACTCGTAAGAAAGCTCGCAAGCGAGTTGATATTGCTCTTCTAATTGGTAACCAACTTCAACGCCCGCTTCAACTGAGGGAGAAAACTGACTCAACCTGTCGTTTCCTAAAAAATAATTGGTGTTAAGATAATCTTTCAAATCCGGCATGCTGACAACATTCAATCCCATGCTGCCGCGAACTTCCCACTGCGCTTGTAAACTAACAACCGAAATAAATACCAACAACAAAATTTTCTTCATCTAATTTTTCTCCTCCAAATCGAAAAGAGAAGTTTGTTTTAAAGTTGCATATTTTTTTCTGAAATAAAAAAAGTAAAACAATGCAGCAATAGAATGAATGATGTAGGAAATTGCGTGCGTTAATGTTGCGTATGCTATGCTCACATCCGGTAAAAAAGAATAAAGCGAAACTAAAACCGATTTAGTGATCGTGTGGTACGAACCAATCCCGCCGGGAGTTGGAATCATCACTCCGATCGAACTTATACTCATCACCACCCAGCCTGAAGTAAAATTAATGTTTGCGGAGTTGTGCATATCGAAAATTAAAAATCCAACGTAGGCGTTCAATCCGTAGGAAAGCATAATCAGTACGCTATAAAATATTGTTACCGAATAATTTCTCCAACCGGAAAGACTGGCAAATCCGAACGTGAGTTTTTCAAATATCGATGCAATTTTTTCTGCAAATGCTTTAGAAAATTTTCCGGTAAGGGAAAGAATGATTGCATAAAATTTTTCTTTGTACTTTATACTTAAAACCAAAATTATAATAACTACTGCAATAAAAGCCGAGCCAAAATACATTGTTAGTCTTAGCCAGGGGAATTCCACATAAAGATTTCCGCCATAAACGAACGCAGATAAAATTACGGCAATTCCAAAGAAGATAATATCGATGACCCGTTCAACTACAATCGTTCCGAAAATGGAAGACCGGGAAATGCCTTCAAGCTGTCCAACGGAAACAGCCCGCGATATTTCTCCAAGCCGCGGAACGACATTATTCACTCCGTACCCGATTAACAGTGAGCCGAAAAGGTGACTGACTTCAACATTTCTTTTAATTGACGATAAAATTACTTTCCATCGAAGTGCGCGAAGGTAATGCCCGAAAAGCGTAAGCAAAGCAAAAACAATTATCCACAATAATGAAGCGGTTGAAATGATATTAAACAGACGTGAAGCATCAACTCCCGCAAAAGCAAAATAGAGAAAGACAAGACTCAGCAAAATCGAAACTACATAGCTGAGAAATTCTCTCGGTGTAATCTTTTGTTTTGATTTAGCGGAGGTCAATAATTTTTGTTCCTTGTGGAATTTGGAAAGAGAATTTTTCTTTATCGAAATTTTGATTGCCCCGGAAATTTGAAAAATGAAAAGTGAGTACTCTTCCGTCATTTCCCGTAACAATAACTTTTTCTAATATGTTGTCGTCTGTTGGGTAAACTTTAGCTTGCTTAAAATCTTGGGCAGATGAACCGGGAATTAGCACAATGACGTTCTTTCCCTCTTCTTTTATTTCTTTCACTTTGCATTGATTAGGATAATCAAAAACAAATTTCTTTGGAGAAAAGAGCGATGCGTCGGCTTCATCATAACTGCTGATAATTACTTTTTTTTCTTTTTTGCTGTAGTTCCAATTTGTAACGCCGTTTGAAGTTATCACTAAATTTTTCAATTCAAGCCGAAGCATATTTTCTTTCTTGTAAGTTAACTTTCCGCTCATTACTATTCTTCCATTTATTTCCTGGGAGAAATCAACAGAGAAGTCATTCATAGAAGAAAAGTTGTTTTGCATAGCTTTTAAAAGCGGAACATCTTTTCCTTGCGAAAAAAGAGTTGCGATGAGCAAAAAGGATAGGAATATAATTTTCTTCATCTAAATATTTCTGAGAATTGTTTCAAGCTGTTCTTCATTTTCTACAATTACTTCGCGCGCTTTACTGCCGTCATTCGGACCAACAATGCCGGCTTCTTCAAGTTGATCGACAATGCGGGCGGCTCTTGAATAACCGAGCTTTAATCTTCTTTGTAAAAGAGAAACCGAACCTTGTTGATGGCGAACGACCACTCTTGCCGCATCATGAAACAACGGATCAACATCATCCATAAAATTTGCTGCAGCGTCTTTTTTCTTGTCATACAAAGAAGGCAAATTATACGGTTTAGAATAACCATCCTGCTTTGAAATGTATTCTGTTAGACGCTCAACTTCTTCGGTAGTTATAAATGCGTTTTGCATACGGATCGGCTTCGGCAATCCCGGAGGAAGGAAAAGCATATCGCCTCGACCAAGTAATTGTTCTGCGCCGTTCATATCAAGAATAGTTCTCGAATCAATTTTGGAAGCGACCTGATACGCCATCCGCGCGCTAAAATTCGCTTTGATAACACCGGTGATTACGTTTACCGATGGTCGTTGCGTTGCAAGCACGAGATGAATTCCAACCGCTCTTGCCAACTGTGCCAAACGTGCAATCGGTTCTTCAACTTCTTTTCCTGCGGTGATCATTAAGTCGGCAAGTTCATCAATAATTACCACGATATACGGCAGATGGTAATGTTTCATCGTCTCTGTATCTTTCGGCGCTTTTTTCGGATCTGCAATTTTTATATTGTAATCAACGATATTTCTTACACCCGCTTTTGCGAGCTTGTCGTAACGTTTTTCCATTTCGTATTCAACTGATTTTAATAGAAGCACCGCGTTAGTTGGAACAGTAACAATGTCTTCATCAAAATCGGGTGACACTGCGAGATAATGTTTGCGTAAACAATTGTAAAACGAAAGTTCAATTTTCTTTGGATCGATGATGGCAAGTTTTACTTCGGAAGGATGTTTTGCATACAACAAACTTGCAATGATCATGTTGATGCCGACACTTTTACCGGAGCCGGTTGAACCCGCAATTAATAAGTGAGGCATTTTTGCCAAATCTGAAATTAAAACTTCACCCGCAATATCTTCACCCAAAGCCAAAGGAAGTTCTGCTTTTGAATTAGCAAGTTTGCTTAACACAGATTTTGCAACAACGAGTGATGGTTCCGAGTTTGGTATTTCAACACCGATAGCGCTTTTGCCCGGTATCGGCGCAATGATTCTTATTCCTCTCGCCGCAAGGGCGAGAGCAATATCATGCTCAAGGCTAACGATCTTGCTGATCTTAACTCCAGGCGCGGGAACAATTTCGTACAGCGTTACCACAGGTCCCGGCGTAACAGAGATATCCTGAATTTCAATATCGAAGAGAGAGAGTTTATCTTTTAAAAGCTCTGCGTTCTTTTTTAATTCTTCTTCTGCAACTTTAAAATTTTGTTTCGGAATCTCATTCAGCAGATCGAGCGACGGCATGTGATATTTTATTTTTTCTTCCCACGGATCGGGCAGAGCCGCTTCAATATCACGGTTGGCAAACATTACATCGTCGTCAGGTTTACTTTTTAGTTTCGATTCATTCTCTTCTTCGTCGGTATTCTTTTCTTTCTTCCCCTTTTTATCGATTTCAGTTTTGGTTGGAGAAGGTTCATCTTTTCTAATGATCCGGATTGTGGTTTCTTCTTTTTGTTCATCAGTAAGATCGGAAGTCAATTCATTCGCTTTAATATCTCCAACAGGTAAGACCGTTTTTCTCTTTTTTTCTCTTAACTCTTTGATCTTTTCTAAATTGTCTTTTTCCTTGCCGGACGTTTTGGCTTCGCTTACTTTTTCCTCAGCATCATCTTTAGTTCTTGCGAACAAAGAAGCAATCCATACAAATATTTTTTCTATTTTAATATCAAAAGCAATGATAAGGGTGATCAACATTAGGGAACTTAAAAGAAGCAGACTACCAACACCGCCGATTAACGTTCCCAACGCTCTTCCCAAAAAATTTCCAAACGCTCCGCTCAACTCGTACGTTTGGTAGAAAAGGTTATACTCAAGGCGAACAACGCCAAACATAGTTGAGAGTAAGAGACCTGATACAATTAAAAAATTGGAAATGTTTAGAAGAGTTTTAAATTCGATTTTTTTGAAAAACGAAAATCCCCACAACCCAAAAACAAAAGGAAAGATCAACGAAAAAATACCAAGTGTAGTGTTGATGCTGAATTCCGCAAGGTAAGCGCCGACGATCCCGAGCCAATTTTGTGCGGTGTGTAGTTCGCGCTGCAACTCATCGCTGCTGAAGGTGCGGAAGAAATCGTTCATCCGGTAGCTGAGTAATGCGCGATCAAATCGAGAATAAGAAACAATGCTGAGTAAAAGAATGAGAGAAAAAATTAACAGAAAGATGCCGAGTATTTTCTTTTTCTTTTCGCCAGATAAAGAAAAGTAAGGAGATGTTTCTTTTACTTCTTTGCTTTTTCCGTTAGTTTTTTTTGCCATTGTTTTAATTAACTGATGGTTGTTGAACCGGGGACTTTGCTTTCGCCATTTTGACGGGGAAGCATTTTAATAATGTTTGATGCGTACACCGGAATATCATTGGTTACATTCAACTTTGCACAATATTTTAGATCTTCTTCAAAACCGTTTTCAATTAAAAATTTTCCGTGCTCGGATTCAGCAAACATTTTTTTCAAATTCTTTCCAAATGTTTTTGCGATTGCTGCGGAAGCTAAACCGGAATCCGTCAATTCAACATCTTCTGTTTGCGTTAATATTTCTGCGATCAACTTTCCTGCAAAGACGGTATCTTCCAAACAAAAACTGTTGTTTTTCCCGGCGCACAAAATTTCAAAAGGTTTGTTCAACTCAACTAAATATTTTGCAACTGCAGAAATATTGAGAAACGATGCAATTATCACTTCGTCTGAATATTTTGCTTTTACGATCGCCTTGGTTCCGTTAGTTGTAAAAAAGACAAGAGATTTTCCGCTGATGACATCGTTCGTAAATTCCAAAGGGGAATTGCCAAGGTTAAAGCCGTCAATTTTTTTTGCGTTTCTCTCACCGCAGATAAGTGTTTGCCCGCCGAACATATTGCTCGAAGCCTTCATTGCAAATTCAACCGAACCAACGGGCACAATTTCTTTTGCTCCGTTCATCAGTGCCGTAATAATGGTTGTCGTTGCCCGGAGAACATCAACAACTACGGTGGTTTTCCCGGAGAAATAGAGTTCATCTACGTTTGCAGGAGAAAGAACAACATTGATTTTCATTTTTTAACGCCCTCTAATTATTTAGAAATAAACGGAAGTCTGCCAACCTGCGCTGAAATTTCTCTTCCGCGGATCAGCATCTGAACTTCTTTTGTTTCCTTTAGTGTCTCGGTAGAAAGATATGCAAGCGCAATTCCTTTTTCAAGGATCGGGCTTACGGTACCGCTTGTAACAGAGCCGATTTCTTTGCTTTTAAAGACCACGGTGTAACCATGACGCGGGAAGGCTCTTTCTTCAATTACTAAAGGAGTTAATTTTCTTTTTAAACCGTTTTGTTTTGCCAACAACAACGCTTCTTTTCCGATGAAATGCGATTTAGATAAACGGGTTATCCAGCTTAATCCTGCTTCAAGAGGATTTGTGGTTTGGTCAATGTCGTTTCCGTACAAACAATATCCCATTTCTAATCGGAGGGAATCACGCGCACCCAAACCAACCGGTTGAATATCAAATTCTTTTCCTGCTTCGAAAAGTGCGTTCCAAATCTTAGTAGCTACTTGTTCATCACCTTTAAAATAAAGTTCATAACCAAGTTCTCCGGTATAACCGGTTCGGGAAATAATCATTTCTACATCCAACATTTTGTCTTGAAGAAAATGATAATACTCAAGAGTTAATTCTTTACCGTAGAGTTTTTCAATAATTTTTTTTGAATTTGGTCCTTGCACGGCAAGTAAAGAATATTCATCACTCGCATTGATCAGTTCAACATCGAATGAATTATTCTTTTGCATCCAGGCAAAATCCTTTTCGATGTTCGAAGCGTTTATTACAAGAAGATATTCCTTCTCGGAGATACAATAGACAAGGAGATCATCAACTATTCCGCCGTCTTCATAACACATTGCGGAATACTGTACTCTTCCGGGGAATAATTTTTCAACATCGTTGATGGTGATCTCTTGAACAAAATCAAATGCTTTTTCACCACGGACAAAAACTTCGCCCATGTGGCTTACGTCAAAAACACCGACTGATTGTCTAACGGCTTTATGTTCCGCAATAATTGAAGAATACTGTACGGGCATTTCGTAACCGGCAAATTCAACTAATTTTGCATTTAGATTTTTGTGAATAGAATAAAAGGTTGTTCGTTTCATAGTTGTTTTTATGTTTTACTTTTGAGTTTTCTTCCAATCACTAAGAAACTTTTCTAATCCGTTATCAGTGAGTGGGTGACTGAATAATTTATCAATAACTGAAAAAGGCATTGTGCAAACGTCTGCGCCGATTAAAGCCGCTTCTACAAAATGGAGAGGATGACGAATGCTGGCTACAAGCACTTCGGTTTGATAATCGTAATTTCTATAAATTTGAACGATCTCTTCGATCAACTGCATACCGTTGTGGCTGATGTCATCGAGTCTGCCAACAAAAGGACTGATGTATGAAGCACCGGCTTTTGCTGCGAGCAACGCTTGAGAAGGAGAAAAGCAGAGTGTAACATTCGTTTTAATTCCTTCTGCCGAAAAAGTACGAACGGCTTTTAAACCTTCCTTTATTAACGGAACTTTAACAACAATATTTTTATGAATAGCCGCAAGTTCGCGTCCTTCTTTTAAGATTCCTTCGTAGTCTGTAGAAATAACTTCAGCACTCACCGGTCCGTCAACGATCGCCAAAATTTCATCAAGCATTGTGCGGAAATCTTTTCCTTCTTTAGCAACGAGTGATGGATTGGTGGTAACGCCGTCTAAAAGTCCGAGTGCAGCCGCTTCCTTAATTTCCTTAATGCTTGCGGTATCTATAAATATTTTCATCTAACTCTCCTGGTTTTTGAAATTAAAATTAATAAATCATTTTAAGATGCAACGTGTCTAGTTTGTGATATCAACTTTGCCGTTCTGAGAATAAAATCTGTACTGATGCATGCTCAAAGTGTTTTCTTCCACAATTTTTATTCTTATGAAATTTTTCAACTGAAGTTTGAGCAGCATGCTGAAAAATCCTTCGTTCAATTTGCTTGCGATGGAAGGATGGCATTTTAATACAAGTGATCGCTCGGAAGAATTTGCTTTATGTTTTCCGATCCATTCTTCAATATCGTGAAGGACATGTGATTTTTTTGTAAGCAGTCCGGTTCCGGCACAATAGGCGCATTGTTCAAATGTCATTTGAATTATATTTTGACGGATTCTCTGCCGTGTAATTTCTACTAAGCCAAAGTCAGACATCGGGAGAAGCGAAACTTTCGCACGATCCCGGCGGAATTCTTTTTTCAATTCGTCGTAAACTTTTTTTCTGTTCTTGTCATCTTCAAGATCGATGAAATCAATAACGATCAATCCGCCGATATCGCGCAGCCTCAATTGTCTGGCAATTTCTCTTGCAGCTTCCAGATCGGTTTTTAACGAATTTAATTCCTGTTCTTTGTTTGCAGCATATCTTCCGCTGTTCACATCGATAACAACCATAGCTTCAGTATGTTCGATGACCAGGTAGCCGCCGCTTTTCATCGGAACTTTTCTGCCGAAAAGCGTTTTTATCTGTTCTTCAATTTTATATGCTTCAAATACCGATTGTTTTGATTTGTAGAGTTCAACTTTTTCAGCTAAGCCAGGGTGAACTAATTCCACATAATCTTTTATCTGCTTGTAAAGTTTTTTTGAATCGATTATAACTTTGGAAATATCTGCAGTGAATAGATCGCGGATAACGCTTGAGGTTGTATTTAAATCTTGATAAACAAGCGCCGGCGGTTGTTCGGTTTTGATCGCTTCTTCAATTTTTTCCCATGTTTTTTTGAGGAGAGTTAAATCTTCAAGCAGCGCTTCTTCGGTTTGATTTTTTGCCACGGTGCGGATAATTAGTCCGAAGTTTGGAGGAAGAATTCCTCGGGCGAGAGTTCTCAGCCTTCTTCTTTCTTTAAAATCAGTAATTCTTTTTGAGATGCCGACTTTGTTATCGAATGGAAGCAGCACGCAAAATCTACCGGGAATAGAAACCGATGAGGAGACACGAACACCTTTATTGCTGACAGGTTCTTTCGTAATCTGAATTACAATTTCCTGTCCTTTTTTTAATTTCGGTATCCCGTTGATAAGGCGTTGATCTTGCTGACCTGGCTGTTGTTGCGGAGGATTTGGTTTTTCTTCGCTATCATCATCTAAGTCAACTTCAGAATCGTCACCCACAAGAGATTGAAACTCTTTAGTGCGCATTCCGATATCAGAGAAGTGAAGAAAAGCGTCGTGCTTCATGCCGATGTTGATGAAAGCGGCTCTTATGCCGGGGAGAACACGGGCGACTTTTCCTTTATAAATATCGCCAACCATGCGGCGATTTTCGGGATAATCAACAAAGAAGTCGATTAAGCTCCCATCTTCCGTAATTGCAACTCGTGTTTGCGAAGCGGAAGAATTGATAATAATTTCTTTTACCATAATTGTAAAAACCTTTGATTGCATCGACCGGTTCTTGAACAGAACGGTGAATACATTTTAAAAACTTGGTCCCAAATGAATGGATTTCATTTCCTGATAATGAGGAGTTGTTCTCTAAAAAAGAGAAGAAGAAAAATCCTTCAAAAAGACTTTTGACTAAACGGAACACTACTGTTTCCTTTGAATTTTTATTGTTGAACTAACTGCACCAAATTGTTTTAAAACTTAAACTTAATTTCCAAAACATGAATAGATGATTGAGTGCATGGATGAATGATCTATTTTTTAACATTCTAATGGTTTTCATTCAATCATTCATCCATTCAATCATGCCCGGGTTTTAATAGGAACTTTAATAGCTGTTTAATTAGCTATCAGAATCTAAGCACTGTTAATTGGTGATTTCCTGTCCGGCTTCATTTAGTAATTCTTTTCTACTTAAACTAAACTTACCGTTTTCAACTTTCAGCAATTTAACTCTAACTTTATCTCCTTCTTTGTAATAATCGGTTACTTTATTTACCCGTTTATTATCGATCTGGGAGATGTGCAACAGACCTTCTTTGCCCGGCAATATTTCTACGAAAGCGCCGAAGTCCATAATTTTGGTGATAACGCCATCATAAATTTCACCAACTTCAGGCGTAGCCGTCATTTGTTTAATATAGTCCTTACACTTTTTTGCGCCTTCGGCATTTGGAGAAGCAATGTTCACAATACCGTCGTCATTAATGTTGATGTCAACGCCGAACAATCTTTGCATTCCCTGAATAGTTTTGCCGCCGGGTCCAATGATCATTCCAATTTGATCAGTTTCAACTTTAATTGAAATTAAATGAGGCGCATATTTGGAAAGTGAAGTGCGGGACTGACTAATTGCTTCATTCATAATTCCAAGAATGTGCATTCTACCCTCTTTCGCCTGATTAAGAGCTTTCTCCAAAATTTCGAATGAAATACCTTCAATTTTGATATCCATTTGAAAACCGGTAATTCCATCTACAGTTCCGGCAACTTTAAAATCCATATCGCCGAGATGATCTTCGTTGCCTAAAATATCCGTAAGAACTGCAAACTGATCTTCTTCTTTAACCAAACCCATTGCGATTCCTGCAACAGCTTTTTTCATCGGAACGCCGCCGTCCATCATTGCAAGCGAACCGGCGCAAACCGTTGCCATTGAGGAGGAACCGTTTGATTCGAGAATATCGGAAATAATTCTTATTGTGTAAGGAAATTCTCCTTCAGCCGGAGCCATCTTTTTTAAAGAACGTTCAGCAAGATTTCCGTGCCCGATTTCGCGTCTTCCAACTCCGGACATTCTGCCAACTTCACCAACACTGAACGGTGGAAAATTATAATGGAGGAGAAAACGTTTTGTGCTTTCTTCACGTAATCCATCAATAATTTGTTCGTCGTTTTTTGTGCCGAGTGTAAGAGAGGTTAAACTTTGAGTTTCACCGCGTGTAAATAATGCCGAGCCGTGTGTGCGCGGAAGAACGCCGAGCTCGATGGTTATCGGGCGGACTTGTGTAGTGTTTCTGCCGTCCAAACGTAAGCCATCGGAGAGAATACGTTTGCGCATAAGATCTTTTTCAAGATCGTGCAGCACCGATTTGATCTCTTTTTTCTGCTCAGGATATTTTTCTTCAAGTGAAGCGAGAACAGAGTCGGTTAATTCTTTATTCTTTGCGCTGCGTTCTTCTTTTGCAAGAACGGAAGCAACTATCACCGTCAATTTATCTTTTGCAAGTGCGATGACGTCGTCATAAAGTTCTTGTGGAATAACTTTTTTCTCAACTACTCTTTTTGCAATTGCGCATTCAGCAGCAAAGTCTTTTTGTAATTGAACAAGTTTTTTTATTTCGTTGTGAGCAAATTGAATTGCCTTCAACATCATTTCTTCGCCAACTTCTTTTCCTTCACCTTCAACCATCATAATGGAATCTGCTGTTCCGGCAACGACTAATTCCAGATCGCTTTCTTCAACTTGCTGATGCGTTGGATTAACAACCAGTTCGTCGTGAAATAAACCGACACGCACTTCTGCTATCGGTCCGTTAAAAGGAATGTTGGAAATTGATAACGCTGCCGAGGCTCCGCAAGCGGCTAAAACATCAGCATCATTTTCATTATCAAATGAATAAACAGAGGCAACGACTTGAGTTTCATTTAAAAATTCACTCGGAAAAAGAGGACGGATAGGTCTATCAATTAACCGCGAGGTTAAAATTTCTTTTTCGGTTGGTCTTCCTTCACGTTTAATAAATCCACCGGGGAATTTTCCGGCGGCAGAAGTTTTTTCTCTGTATTCCACTTGAAGAGGAAAGAAATCTTGATCTTCTTTTGCCAACTCGGATGCAACAGCAGTTACAAGAACCATCGTTTCACCGTAGGTTACCATTACTGCGCCGTTTGCTTGTTTAGCAAACCGACCTGTTTCAATTGTGAATAGCTTTCCGCCGATTTCTACACTTTTTGTAACTACCATAAAACGATCCTACTTTCTAATATTCAATTCTTTAATAATGGTTCTATATCTATCGATGTCTTTCTTAATGAGATAATCAAGCAAGCGTCTCCGTTTACCAACCATCATTAATAACCCTCTGCGTGAGTGATGATCTTTTGCGTGTTTGTTAAAATGCTCGGTAAGATCGTTGATCCTTTTTGTTAAGAGCGCGATCTGCACTTCTGAGGTACCGGAATCTTTTTCGTTTTTTCCGTATTTGGTCACGAGCTCCAATTTTTCTTCTTTTGTCATTTTTTTCTCCTATTTGTTTTTATACGATATAACTCCAGTTGCAGCTTGTTGACTTCAAGCTGTCCGGAATTAATTATTTTGTTAAAAGTAAATTTGTTTTTTGTTTATCAATTTCAATCTGTTTTATCAATTCTTCTTTAGAACCGAATTTTTTTTCATCGCGGATCCGTTCAATAAATTCAATGCTAATCTGCTTTCCGTAAATGTCTTCATTAAAATTAAGAATGTGCACTTCGCTTAAAACGATTTTGGTATCCTTAAAAGTAGGGCGCAATCCGATGTTCATTACTCCGTTAAAAATTCTTTCTCCCAAAAAGACTTTTACGGCGTAAACTCCGTTTTTAGGAATCAGTTTGCTCTCATTTTCAAGTTGAATATTTGCAGTTGGAAAACCGAGTTCCCTGCCTCGTTTATCACCGACAACAACTAAACCGGAAAATGAATAGTTCCTGCCGAGCATTTGCGCGGCAGTTTTTACTTCACCTTCGGAAAGAGCATTTCTGATTTTAGAACTGCTCACAACGGTTTCGTTTATGGTTACCGCTTCGGTTTTCTGAACTTCAAAATTATTTAAAGTGCCTAACTCGCGAATTTTCTGTTCGTCGCCGTCTCTTCCTTTGCCAAAATGGTGGTCATAACCGATTACCATTTTCTTAATTCCGATGCCATCTAGAATATATTGCCTAAAAAATTCTTCCGATGTTAACTGCGAAAAATCTTTTGTAAAAGGAATGACTAAAAGGTTATCAATTCCCATTTCCTCCAAAATTTCAACTTTTTCTTCAAAAGTTGTAAGCAATTTCAAGTCGGAATTCGGCTGAATGACCATTCTCGGATGCGGTTCAAAAGTTATAACGAAACTTCTGCACCCATTGTTTTTCGATCTATTTATAAGAACATTAAAAATCTCTTGATGACCTAAATGAACTCCGTCAAAGGTTCCAATCGTAATAATCGTATCGTCGTATTTTTCTATCAAAAATAGGTCGTTGTAAACTCTCATGCATCTTCTTTAGCTTTCAGTATAGTGCAAATATACTTTATTTTGGGGTGAAAAGGAAATAAGCATTACGCCGCACTTCCCGCTAAATGAAGAGCTTTTTGACCATATTTTTCTGACAATTCCTCAACCGTTAATGCATCAGAAACTGAAAAATCACCTATCGCAGTTCTTCTTAAACTAGAAAGATATGCGCCGCAGCCGAGTTTTTCTCCAAGATCATGTGCCAAAACTCTGATATACGTTCCTTTAGAACAAGTGATCTCAAAATCAATTTTCGGCAGATCAATTTTTGTGATTAAGAAATTGTAAACGGTAATAGTCCTGGAACTTCGCACAACGGTTTTTCCTTTTCGCGCTAATTCATACAATTTTTTACCGCCGTAATTTACAGCCGAGTACATCGGTGGAGTTTGTTCAATTTCTCCTTCAAAATCTTTTTTTGCGGCGTAAATTTCTTCTTCTGTGATTTGCTCAAACGGTTTGTGATCCGTTACTTCCATTTCGGAGTCCATCGAGGCAGTAACACCACCAAGAGTGATGGTACCGGTGTAAATTTTCTGCAAATCTTGGTATGTAGAAATTTGTTTGGTTTTCTTTCCGGTGCAAATGATAAGCAGTCCGCTTGCTAAAGGATCAAGTGTGCCGGCATGACCGATCTTTTTTACGCCGATGATTTGTCTCAGTTTGTGAACAACTTTAAAGGAAGACCAGTGTAACGGTTTATCAATTAAAAGAGTTTCCCCGGTAACAAAATCTGTATTGACGAAATCACTCGTCTGCTGGTTTATCATCTTCGTGAATTTTCTTAAGTAACGTATCAATATGTTCTACATAGTCGGCGGAGTCATCAAGGAAAAATCTTAATTCCGGAACATAGCGGGTAGTCATCCGGGCGGCAAGTTCGGTTCTAAAAATTCCGTGCAACTCCTTCACTTTGGTCAACGAACTTTCCCGCTTCGCATTTGGAAAAACAGAAAGATATATCTTTGCGTTTTTCAAATCGGGGGAAACATCAACTTTGGTCACGGTCACTAATCCTATTGAGCTATCCTGTATTTTGTGCAGGAAGATAAGACTAATTTCTTCTTTTATTAATTTTGATATTTTTTGTAATCTAAATGACATATAAACTCAACCTAAAAACCGATTTCGGTTTAGACAAATTTCTTCTTTGTTTCAATCATTTTGTAGGCTTCAATAACGTCGCCTGCCTT
This sequence comes from Ignavibacteria bacterium, assembly GCA_030693705.1. Taxonomy (GTDB): domain Bacteria; phylum Bacteroidota; class Ignavibacteria; order Ignavibacteriales; family Ignavibacteriaceae; genus UBA1563. The sequence goes on from JAUYAB010000047.1 coordinate 95,927, forward strand.
CAGATCATTATAATTTGCAAGGCTGATGCCGCACTCGAAGCCTGCATCAACATCACGAACGTCATCTTTAAAGCGTTTCAACGTAAGAATATCGCCTTCAAAAATTACAATTCCGTCTCTAATAAGTCTGATTTTATTATTTCTCTGAATTTTACCTTCCTGCACACGGCATCCGGCAACGGTTCCAATTTTTGAAATCTTAAATACTTCGCGAATTTCTACCGTAGCGGTAACTTCTTCAGAAATTACCGGCGCAAGCAGACCTTCGAGAGCAAGTTTAACTTCGTTGATGGCATCGTAAATAATGCTGTACAAACGGATATCAACTTTTTGATTTTCCGCTAATTTCCGTGCGTTCAAATTCGGACGAACGTGGAAACCAATAATAATAGCGTTTGAAGCTGCAGCAAGAAGAACGTCTCCTTCGGAAATTGCTCCTACTCCGCGGTGAATAACTTTTACAAGGACTTCTTCACGAGAAAGTTTCATCAACGAATCAGCCAAAGCTTCAACCGAACCGTCAACGTCTCCTTTAACAATTATCGGAAGTTCTTTAACGCCGCCGATACTTATTTGTCGGGATATTTCATCAAGCGTTAAGTGATGAACTTGTTTTTGATCTTGTTCGCGTTTTAACTGCTGACGTTTAATTGAAATTTCTCTTGCGGCACGTTCACTTTCGACTGAAATAAAAAGATCACCGGCTTGAGGCGCGCCTTCCATTCCAATTACAAGAACCGGAGTTGAAGGAGTAGCTTCTTGAACTTTTCTATTTCTTTCATCAAACATTGCTCTTACACGACCGTGATAAATACCGGCAACAAACGGATCGCCGATCTTTAGTGTTCCTTTTTGAACTAAGACTGTAGCGGTAATTCCGCGTCCTTTATCAAGTTCCGATTCGATGATTACACCACGCGCGGCACGAACCGGATTAGCTTTCAAATCAAGCATTTCGGATTCGAGTAGAATTTTTTCCAGTAACACGTCAACATTTTTCCCGGTTTTAGCGGAAAGTTCAACGCATTGATATTTTCCACCCCAATCTTCAACTAAAATTTTTCTGTCTGCTAATTGCTGTTTTATTTTTTCGGCATTAGCGCCCGGTTTATCAATTTTGTTGATTGCAATAATCATTGAAACATTTGCGGCTTGCGCATGATTTATCGCTTCAATGGTTTGAGGCATCACTGCATCATCGGCAGCAACTACAAGTACAACAATATCAGTGATCTGGGCGCCGCGAGCACGCATTGCGGTAAAAGCTTCGTGTCCGGGTGTATCGAGGAATGAAATTGTTTTTCCTGAACCGACATCAACTTTGTACGCGCCGATATGCTGTGTAATTCCACCGGATTCACCGGCAACAACATTCGCGCTTCTGATATAATCGAGCAAAGATGTTTTGCCGTGATCAACGTGTCCCATGATTGTAACTACCGGAGGACGGAAAAGTAAAGTCTCTTCTTTGTCGGGAGTATCTTCTAAAATTTCAGAGGTGAATTCTTTAGCAATTTCAATTTCAAAACCGAATTCATCAGCCACAAGCGTAATGTTGTCAATTTCCAAGCGCTGATTGATGGAAACCATCAATCCGAGAGAAATACACTTTGAAATAACATCTCCAACCGGAACGCCCATTAAATTGGCAAGTTCGCTCACGGCAATAAATTCAGTAACTTTAATCTTATTTTTATCTAGCTCGATAGATTCTTGCTTTTTAATTTCTAATTCTTCGCGTTCTCTTTTCTTTTTCTTCCGGCTCAATGCTCTACCGGAAACCACAGCGTCATCCATACTGAGCAGGGTTTTACGGATGGTATCTTTTACTTCCTTATCATCGATCTCAAATTTCTTAACTTTTTTAACTTTCTTGGCAACTATATTTTCTTCGGGAGCGGCTTCGCCTTTCTTTTTCGGTTTCGGTTTCTTTTTCTTTTTCTTAATCGTGGTTTGTTCGGTTTCTTTTTTCTGAGTTTCTTCCTGTTGAGGTGTAATTTCCCTTCCTGTTTTCAAATCCATTTTACCAAGAACCGTTAACCCTCTTCTTTTAGCCGGTTCTTCTGCCGCCGCTTCAGGCTTCGCTGCAACCGGCGGAGTAACTTCCGGAATTTTTTCAACTTCGGGAACCTTAGGCGCTTCTGTGGATACAGGGGGTTCAGGAACCTCTCCAGCGTGTTTTTCTTTTACTTTTGGTTTCGCCGGAGTTTCAATTTCAACAGGTTTTACCTCTACCGGAACTTGCGGCTCTTTTGCCGGTTCAGGTTGATGAATCTCTTCGGGATGCTTAGGAGCCGGCTCTTCGTCAATCTTTACTTCTTTTTCTTTATGAGATTTATCGCTCATCTTCTTAGAAAATTCAGCAAGTTTTTTATGATGCTTCTCGGCTTTTTCTAAATCTTTTTTAAAATGATTCTGGATATCCGCCATCATCTCGTCGGTAACGAGCGTCATGTGCGTTTTTACCGAGTATCCTTTTTTCTTTAAGAACTCAACGATAGAATCAGCGGCGAGATTGTATTCCGCGGCTAACTTATAGATCCGAATTTTTTTACTTTTATCATCTTCCATGGAACGAATAACCTGTTTTTATCTACTCTTCTTCAAATTGTGATTTAATGATCTCGATAATTTCTTTTGCTTTTTCTGCGCTGATCTCAGGAATTTCTTTCAATTTTTCTTCGCCTGCTTGAAGCACTTCTACGGCGGTATCGAAACGGTTGTTTATCAATATTTGGTAAACTTCCTCGCTGAGCTCTTCACGGAGATCAATTAATTCAATATCATCCTCATATTCTTCAAGCGGTTTTTCTTCGCGGATAAGATCAATTTGATAACCGGTTAACTTCATCGCTAAACGGATATTCACTCCGTTTCTTCCAACAATAAGTGAAGCTTGATCGCTATCAGCATATACGGTAACTCTATTTTCGTGTTGATTGATCTCAACTTTTTTCAGTTTGCCCGGAGCTAAAGCGCGGGTAATTTGCGTTTCCGGATCTTCGGAGTAATTTATTACATCTATGTTTTCATTGTGCAATTCTCTTACGATAGCATGAATACGAACGCCTTTCATTCCAACGCAAGCGCCGACAGCGTCGATACGTTTGTCTTGAGATTCAACAAAAACTTTGGCGCGTTCGCCGGGTTCGCGGGCAATTCCTTTTATATCAATAATCCCGTCATAGATTTCAGGAATTTCAATTTCGAATAATCTGCGGAGGAATAAATTATCAGCACGGGAAATAATTATCTGCGGTCCGCTGGTAGTTTTTTTAACTTCTTTTACAATAGCGCGAACGGTTTCCCCTTTGCGGTAACGCTCAAACGGAATTTGTTCGTTGCGCGGCATTAATAATTCGTTTTTGTTGTGATTAACTAAAATGTCTGTTTTTCTAAGCTGGTAAATATCTCCGATAACAATTTCGCCAAGGAGTTCTTTGTACTCGTTATAAATAATATCTTTTTCTAATTCACGGATGCGCTGGTTAAGACTTTGTTTTGCAAAATTTATTAATCTTCTTCCAAAGGATTCAAGTTTAAGCCGTTCAACATACTCTTCGCCTATGTCCAACTCGTCTTCATTTCCGCGCTGCTTTACTTCATCCAAACCGATTTGATGCACAGGGTCTTCTACTTCTTCAACAACCTCGCGTATTAAATAAATTTCGATATCGCCCCGATCCATATTGGTAACAATATCAAAGTTTACATCTTCGCCATATTTTTTCTTTACAAGGAGTCCGAAAATTTCAGAAATGATACCGATAAGAATATCTTTATCAATTCCTTTTTCTCTTACCATTTGCGCGAACGATTCAACTATCACTGCATTCATCTTATGCTATCTCCGTCATGAAAAACTAATAATTACTTTTGCTTTTTTAATTGTATTGTAAGGAACGGTCACTTCTTCTTTTTGAATAAGAAAAACCAGGTTTTCACCATTAATGCTAAGAAGTTTACCGACTACTTTTTTGTTTGTTTCAGATTCCTCTGAAAGTTGAAGATCAAAATTGCGGTTAACGTGTTTAGTAAATTGCTGAAGAAATTTAAGCGGTCTATCTGCACCGGGGGAAGAAACCTCAAGCCGGTAGGCTGAGTCAAAAAGATTTTCGGCTTCGATCTGTTCGTTTATTTCCCTGCTGATTTTGGCGCAGTCTTCAACCGAAACGCCTTTTTCGCCGTCAATAAAAACTTCAATTACCGTAGAATTACTAAACCCGCGGAAAAGAAAATCGATTAATAACAGCCCGTTTTGGTCTGTTATTTCTTTGGTTATGTTTACTATTTTTTTTTCTAATAACTGCATACAAACAAAAATCGCCCGATACGGGCGAAAAATTACTTGTCAAAGTTAGCACTTATTTTATGAATTAGCAAGGGATTAAAAATTTTGCGTTTAACTGACTTGAGGGACAAATGATAAACTTTTACACTAACCGTTAAAAAGTCTTATATCGGATTAAAATTCCTTCAACTCATTGATCTTGGCAACAAACTCTACCCGGTTTTTAACTTTGTGTTTTTTGAAGAGTTCCGTTAATATTTTTTCTACATATTTGGGTGAGAATTTAAGGTCGGCAGCTATTTCTTTGTTTGAAGCTCCTTTTCTTAACTTGTCAACAACCTGGCGGGAAATGTCTGTACTATATTCTTCTTCTTCAAAAAGGAGCGACGTTACATATTTTCTAGTTTGCTCTTGCTTTAAGCCGGCAACTTCATCCAGCTTATCTAAAATGTCTTCCGGTTTTTCTTTTGATTTGAATAAATAGGCATCAACAAAGGGATTTAACGCCTCAAGCAGATATTTTTCTTCCTGGCTGGTTAGAACAATTATTTTTACCAGCGTGTCAGTTCTGCGAATTTCCCTTATGGCTTCTCCACCGCTAAAAATCGGCATTTTCAAATCGGCAATAATGATATCCGGAGAAAGTTGTTTCCACAACTTCAGCATTTCAATCCCGTTGGCAGCTTCGCCGACAACTTCATAAATATCCGCACGTTCTCTTTCAATATCTCTTTTTAGATAAAAGCGGTGAAGCTGCTCATCTTCAGCTATGAGAATTTTTTTCTTCATTTTCCAGTTCCCTCTGTAGTAACAGAGTGTTTAATTGATTTTTTAAATCATGTATTTCATCTCTATGCTTGCGGTCTCGAATGATGAAATAAAAAAGAAGAATTATAAGTACCGAAATAATAAGTACGGCAAGTGCGATAAAGCTTAAATTTGCGCCAAGAGTTTCCTGCGATTGTAACAGCATATCAAAAATTCCAAAAAAATGAGCACCAACTTATGAGAAAAAAACTAAAAATCTACCGCCACTATTATAACAATTGTACTCTGTTAATAAAAGTTATTTAAGAGCTTCGGCTAACATTTTTCTTTGCCTGTAATTTAACACCACAGCGTATGTTAAAAGTAGATTTAAACTAAGCCCTGCAAAAACCATTAAACCAGATGGAAAATAAACGCTAAAAAGATTGAAAAATAAATGCATCAGCGAAGCCATACATGTATAAATAAAAACACCTACAACAATATAAAAACGATCGTCTTTATAGAAAGGAATAAAATTTCTTGTGGTTATTTCTATAAGCATCCTGGTTGAAAATAAGAACAAAAAGAAGTTTTGTACACTCATAGCTATCACCGGAAACTTCGAAAAATCCGTTAACAGAAAATTATCAAGAGCAACATATGTCCCAACTAAAGCTCCTGCTACTATCCAATATTTCCGATACCGGTTTTCCCATTGAAGTAGAATCAGAAAAAAAAGCAAAAATTCCATCGGGAAAAAGAAATGCCCAAACCAAACATTTCTAATGTGAAAAACCGCTGTGAAATGGGTTACTATTTCCGAAAGAAATGCAACAATGATATAAAGCAAGAATATCTTTTTTTCTTTTCCAATCTCTATTTTACTAAAAAGGAATAAAAAAAGTGAAAGAAAAAGAATGACGACTGAAATATTACTTAGAATTCCTAATTTCATTTTTCATTATTTCAATAACAATTTGGTGGACATGGTTCTGAAAACTCTAAAATAAATTCTCCGTTTTTTAAATCAACTACATTGTTTCTAATTTCAACAACCGTAATTTGATCTTTGCCGAGAGTAATTAACTCATTTACTTTTGTTACCGTATAGACATGAAAAACGAGATCCGGGGATGGTGCTTTCGTATTCAAGGAGAGAATTATTCTCCCTGCACCCGCAACAAAAAGTTCAGCATTTTCTTCAGCGAACATTATTACCCTTCCCGCCTTCTGGCAGTAAGCAAGTAAATCATTTGTGTTTAGCTGATATGATGTGATAACAGCTCCGAAAAGATTTTCTCCATCCGTTGCGGAGACTATTTTTCCGTATTCATTGGTGTTCTGTGCCATTTTAAACTCCAAATTTATGCAAACGTAAAATAGTGAAGAATTTGCAATAAAAACAAACTTTTTGTTTTTCCTTCTCAGATTAGGAGAATATTTAGTAGGGATATCCCTACTATTAGTAGGGATATCCCTACTGCCAGTAGGGATATCCCTACTCATTTTTAGGGGTTTCCCTACTCATTTTTAGGGATTTCCCTACTGTTTTTTACTCTTTTTATTTCGTTTATTTGTGCGGACAAAAAAACAAATAAATGTCCACTTGCTTGAGTGGGCGTGGGAGAAGAAAAAAATGCAAGTCTCTAGTTGGGTTCAAAATAACCGGTTTAATTTATTTATAGATTAAACCGGCTTTTTTTGCTTTGAACAAAGGGCTTATTTCTTGAGTTGTCAATGACCATTTTATGACAGTCATTATCACTGAAGTAAAGTAACAATTAAAAAAGGAATTCGTGAAACGTTTTCTTAACATAGTTGGCACGATCCGCCGCGGCGGATTACTCTCTCTCAGCGGCGGTGGAAGGGAAAGATGCTGGTAAATGTATTCTTCCTTTTACTTCCCCTCTTTTATGAAACTCCCGAAGTTTTTATACAAATATTCATTCAATTATTCAACCTCTCTTTCATACACCAAAACTACCCGACCGGTTTCATATAACTTAGCTAAAGAAAAAGTTGTTATCTCCCGCGCAAAAAGCGCCGGGAGCTTTCCCTAAATATTTTTAAGGTATTAAAAGTGAAAAAAATATTGGTTTGTTGTTTGTTGGTAATAGTTAGTTGTTTTTCGTTTGCGCAGCAAAGCAAACAAGAAAAACTACAGCAGTTAAAAACCCGTGAGGATATTAAAGTAACTGAGGTAGAAAAAGATATATTAAAACTTGAATACCGAAACAGTAAAACGCTCTATAAAAACATAGGTGAGTACCAACCGCCAACCAACAACAGCTTACAAAAAACAACCTATTCTCCAACATACGACAGCACAATAATTGACCTTACAACAATAGACACAACTCTTTATTACCAAAAGTACAGCTATTGGCAAGAAGTACCTCTTGGTAATTTTCGCACGTTACTGGTAGGTGATGTAAACAAAAACGGAAGACCTGAACTGTACGGACAAATGAAAGACTATTGGACTGATTATACTGATATTATGGCTTTTGAAATGGATGCAAATGGTAAATTCAAATCTGTTTACAAGTATGATAGTACAGTCATTGCCGGAAATATTTACGATGTTGATAAAGATGGGATGGAAGAACTTAGATTGGAACGAAACAACACATACGTTCTTCCGGGAAAATCATTTCCTTTTTATAAAAAAGGTTCTGCTACTACGCTTGCAACAGAGGTATCTTTCATCTTTGCGCCAAATGATACACTTTTTCAACAGAATGATAATTACTTTGGAGATTGGGATGGTGATTCAACAACGGATCAAGTATTTATAACGCCAACATATTTCATAAATTTTTATGAGTATGATCCGGCATTAAAAAATTTTGATTCGGTTCTCGTTTACGATCACCGAAGTGTTGATGTGTATTTTGGCGGGTTTTCAATCGGAGATTTCGACCAGGACGGTAAAACAGAATTTCTTGCGGGCAGCCCTCACGGAAAAGTTCTTTCTTTTGAAAATGCCGGCAATAATTCTTATGCGCCAAATTGGGAAGGAAAAGTTGAAACATATAATGCCTACCTTTGCGCTGAAACCAATGACGTTGACGGTAACGGCAAAAAAGAAATCTGGATAGGCGGTGATATGTTTTATAACGGACTTGGGATAACAAGGATATCCCTCTTTGAAGCTGACGGAAACGATAGTTATCAGGTAGTCGGGAAAATTGACATTCTTGGCATCTTCTCATGGGATGCCGGAAATATCCAGGTGATTGATGTTGACAAAGACGGTAAAGAGGAAGTGTTACTCGGGTTAGACCAAACAGTAGTTATTCTAAAGTTCAACGGAAGTAAAAATCATCAGACTTATGAACTTTTCTATTTCAAGCAGAACAATTTGGAAAATAATATGGGTTACTATGGTGGAAATCTTTTTAATTTAATTGATGATGAGCGTGATGAACTTTTAATAAACATGTGGAATATTGTCCCGAATGTTGGTATTAGATGGTTTAACTGGATTTATAAACCAAACTTTGTCGTTTCTGTTAGCAATGAGCAGAACATCATACCGAAAGAATTTTCATTATCGCCAAATTACCCAAACCCGTTTAACCCTCAAACAAAAGTTAAGTATGAAATAGCGGTAAACTCAATCGTATCAATAAATATCTATAATATTTTAGGGAAAGAAATAACAACGCTCGTAGAAAAAGAACAAACTCCCGGCAGTTATCAAATAAACTGGGAAGCAAAAGACAGCGAAGGGAAACTACTTCCTTCAGGCGTGTATTTAATCAGGTTATCCGCAAACGGGAAAGTTGTTAATTACACTAAAACAGTAAAAGCAATTCTAATTAAATAAAAATTGAACTTAAAAATTATAAAGGATTAATCAATGAAAAAGATATTAGTGCTATTTATGATTTTGACCACGTACATTTTTTCTCAAAGCTGGAACGATATAGTAACAACCAGCATTAGCGAATCGAACATGACTAAGATGGATTTGTTTACGAATAAAGACGGTAACCATGTTATAACACAGAATACAAATTCTTCAAATTCGATAAAATACTATTTGCTTAATAGCGCCGGGACTACAGTGATTAGAAGCGCTACAATTGAAACAGAAGGAAGCGCTTTATTCCCGAATATTTCAGGCGATAATAATAAAGTTTATTTGGTTTATAAACTTGGTACTAATCTAAAGGCTAAAGAGTCAACAGACGCCGGAGCTTCATGGTCAACAATCAGTATCGCTCCACTTTCAATCGGCAGCAATACTTGCAACGGGGTTGATATTGTTTATGATTATCAAGGGCTTCATGTAGTCTATGCAACACAAGATAGTTATCCCGATTATGAAACACATTACTACAAGCTTAACTCCAGCAATGCTTGGGTAGATTACAAAAATGTAACTGATGGCGCTGAAGTAGGTGGTTTCCCCACAGTTTCAGTTTCTGCAAATAGAGTTCACGTTGCTTATAATACAGGTCATGAATCTCCTGTTAGTAATAATGGGATTGCAAAAAGTAGAGACAAAAATAATACCACATGGGAAACTGCACAGACTGTTAATTCCAGTTCTTCAAATGAAAGAATTCATGCAGGTTCATCAAAACTTTTTGATTTCTACTATAAGTTTGAAGGAACTTCCTTTAAACTTTGTTCAAAAACAAGAGACTTGAGCGGAACAACATGGTCAACAGAAAGTATTTTGCAGACCGGTTCAGATGTAAATGATATTGTTTCTGCAACTACTACTTCAGACGGTAAAACACATATTGTTTATTCCGGAACAAACAATAACGAGGTTTATAGAAGTTATGATGGTAGCGCCTGGAGCTCAGAGTATTCATTTGGTTATCCAACTAATACGGAGATACCAATAATTTCATCTGCCGGGAATGACTTATTTATAACCTTACGCAATGCATATCATAGTGGTATTCAATACCGCCAGTATGATGCGATTCCGGTTGCACCATATGCTCCAAGTACAGCTTGGAATGCTAATAATTATGCAGTAGTAACCTGGCCGGCAAATATGGAGCCTGATATTGCATCCTATAAAGTTTACAAAATGATTGAACAGACTGGATGGGGATGTATGGCAACGATAAATTACAGTTTAAATACTCCAAGTTACTCATGGGTTGATGAGGCTACAACGCTGGGAGGAAGGTTCGATACCAAATATAATATCTATTATAAAGTTTTGGCAAAGGATATTGCTAACCATGAATCTAATTATAGTCCCACAACAACAATTTATGGGAAAACGGATTTCTTTCAGAAAAAAAATGGAGAAGGAAACCAAACCGAAGTTAAAGAATATGGTTTACAGCAAAACTACCCGAATCCGTTTAACCCGAGCACAGAAATAAATTATCAAATACCCTCAAAAGGATTTGTCACCCTAAAAGTTTATGATGTTCTCGGTAATGAGGTTTCAACTCTAGTAAACGAATGGCAAGAAGCCGGAAGTTATAACGCACAGTTTACTACAAGTGGTAAACATCTTGCAAGCGGAATGTACTTCTACACCTTAAATGCTGGTAAATTTACGGATACGAAGAAGCTTATTTTAATGAAATAAAAACCTCACTCTTTCCCTCTCCTTAATAAGGAGAGGGACTAAGGGAGAGGTCTTTTTCATGGTTATTAAGATTCATTCATTTATAGAGAGAAATAAATTTAACCACCTTTTGTAATTGTACAATTAAGTTCTTTCATTTAATCACATTCATAGGAGTATTTTTCATGGCACAACAAGAAACCGGTCATGCAAAGAATGTAGCAAACTTTGAAGACCTTATTTCCTTTTGCGTTGGTTGCGGCGCAAGCTACAACCCATCCAAAGATTCAATCAAACTCTCTGCATTAACCACCCTCCATACCGAAGCGAAGAACAAAACTGCTGCGGTAAACACAGCGCAAACCGCCTGGTCAAATGCTATAGGGGCAAGAGAAATTCTTTTTAATCCCTTAAGTACATTCATCACCCGCGTAGTTAACGCGCTGGAGGCATGCGATGTACCGGAACCAATTGTTGATAACGCAAAAACCATAACAAGAAAGATTCAAGGAAGAAGAGCTAATCCTAAAAATTCTCCTCCCCCCGCGGACCCAAAACTCCCTGCGGAAGAGACTCCCAAAAACATTTCAGCATCGCAAATGGGCTTTGATAACAGGATAGCACACTTAGACAAACTCATCGTACTGCTTTCAGCCCAAACCGGATACGCTCCAAACGAACCGGAATTGACAACAGCAGCGCTAACAACCCTCCACGCAAATATGAAATCCGCTAATAGTCTGGCGATAAATACTTTCACAACATTAAGCAATGCTCGGGTAGAAAGAGACAAAACTCTTTATCAAGAAAAAACCGGATTAGTTCCCATAGCCGGTGAGGTAAAAAAATATGTTAAAAGCGTATTTGGAGCCACAAGTCCCCAATGCAAACAATTAACCGGCTTAAAATTTACCGAACTTTAGAAGTGATCTTTAAGAAAGAAGCCGCCTCTATCTAAAAGGCGGCTTCTCTATTTTGGGTACAAGCTTCCGTAAAAATGAAACAGCCTCCCCGATTATTGATTCTTGCTCCTAAATAATTAAAACTCCCTACTGCAAAGTTAAAATTTGCTGCTGTAAAGTTGAGACTTCCTACTGCATAACTAAAACTCACTGCCGTAAAGTTGAAACTCTGCTCAGTAGAAATGAAATACCGGTCTGTAAAAGTAAAACACCCATCCCGAATGTTGCAGCTCACAGCCGAAAAGATGAAATAGACACCAGTAACTTGAAATCTCTTTCCCAAAAGCCTTAAAACAGCCTAAAAACAGAGTTATTCCTCCATTTACCCATAAAAGCATGAAACGGATAATTACATAGCCGATTCAGAGAATCGACTTACTATCTCTACCATTTGTTCGTTCGAGTTAACCAATGCTTTTAAACAGATCAACCTTCGGGATAGATTTTGTTATCTCATCCAGCCACTTGTGTATTAAAAGGTTGAATGAAAAATAGTAAAAGAAAGTCGCCTATTCTCAAATTTTTTTACACGGTTTGCGTAATTTTACAGAAAAGAAAAATATTGAAAACTACATGAACATCTCAACAAACGAAAAACTTTTTAACGAAGCAAAAAAATATATTCCGGGATGGATAAACTCTCCTGTAAGCGCATTTAAATCTGTCAGTGGCAATCCTGTTTTTACACTATTAACGATAGAACCAATTTTTTTATTCTAAATTATAAAAACAGAATTACTTGAGCAAAATCATCTTCCGACTTTGGACAAAACTACCGGCACGTAACGTGTAGAAATATACGCCAGAGGCGTATCCGCCTTTGGCGGAAATTCCACTCGCAAGTTTGTGTGCATCAAAATTGATTTTGTAATTTCCAGCGGATTTTTCTTCATCTAGTAATGTCGCCACTTCATTACCAAGTACATCATAGACTTTCAAATTAACTTTACTGTTTACTGATAACTGAAAACTGATTACAGTGCTCGGATTAAACGGATTCGGAAAGTTTTGTGCTAAATTAAAATTATCTAAAACATTGTCTGCAGCATCATCAATACCAACCGTCATCTTATCGCCGATCCATGTCCACAACCATCTCCAGGGATTTAGCCATGAATTGTTTTCGTTATAAGGAGAATAACAAAATACTAATTCTTTTGTACCGGTGGCATCGGCATCACTGATTGAGAAATCGATAGGAATTTTCATCCCTTCTTCCGGATGGAAAACGCTATCAGCACCGAAATAATTGTAATTCCGTTTTTGAGCAATATCAACAAATGGAATTTTAGCTTCAATGATATATCCATGCGAAGACTTCTGTCCGAAGTAATAATTAACGCCTGGGAACAACAAACTATCGCTGTTGTAGCAGCTAACCTTTTCTTCATCAAACAGAAATGAGTAGTGAGGAGTTGCTCCAGAGGTATAATTGTAGAAATAGGTGTTATGAGAATCGAACAATCCGAGATATAAATTGACGGCATCGTTCATCCATCGTTCGTTAGTCTTTTTATAGCTGTAAATATCATCGGTAACATCCGCGGCAAAATAAAGATAATCTTTATCGACCGCTAAATAAGCCAACGCACTTATGTCCAGGTCTCCGTCAAACTTTCCACCCTCAACAAGAAAACCTGTTCCCTCTGATTTGATAATATTGATTTGAGGGAAACCTATCCATTCTTCTAAATTTCCATCGGCCTTAAAATTAACCGGAGCAGTCTTTGCGATAGTAGGAACACCTTTTCCTTTATTTGTGGTTGGTGTGTTAAAGAAAGCTGGAGGGGAATCAAGCAAGAAGGCATCTTTACAAACTATAGCATAATAGTAAGTAAGGTCTTGGTCGGTGGACGCCGAACGAAGCATCTGTTCCCATAGTTGAGTGTTCTCGGGAATATTTAATTTAAGAACTTCGGCTTTGGTTATATCCGTAATCGGTTGATCGGAATAATAAAGATCGTACTTTTCGCCCGTTTCATTTGAAACATCAGTCCATGTAATAATGTTTTTATATTTGTCGGGAAAGACAGCTAAACCGTTTACTGGATCGGGATGGGGACATTCACATCTGGGATTTCCAGTCCAAATTTCACTCAGATAAATAACTTTTCCCGCAATGCCTGAAGCTTCTGCCATAATTTTAAAAACACTCACATGGGTAGAATCAAAACCGGATAAACCATCTTGCGGTACAAAATCTTTTAGCGGCAAAATATATTGATGCCATTGATTATCATCAGAGGGCTGAAAAACTTTCCCGACTTTCCCGCTGCCTCCTTCAAATTGTATGCGAATCGGACCAACTCCGGATTCAGCTTTCATCCAAAAATTTAGTGAGTCAAATGACCACGACCATGACATATCGAAATTAGGATCGATATTAAAACCTATTCCTGTCCAACCGTTACCCAATTCATTTCCTTGAACCCATTTAAGTGCATTCAGTTCGGGAACGCGCCCTGCGGCTTGCACAATCTCAAGAGTTGATTGTCCCCAAGTCCATCCGGTTCCAAGAGCGTTAGGTAAAAATTTACCATTAAAAAATACAACGGGAAGAGATATTTTCCCTTCGAGAGTTAAATTATCCAATAATAAAGTTCCCGTTGAATTGATAGTTGTATCGCCACCGCCTGCCGTCGGGACATATACCAACATTAATTCAAAACCTTTTATCTGCTCAAGTTGCAAATACTTATCACCGTCCCCGATTTGAAGTGAAAAACCTTTTGTATTGTCGTTATTCATTTCAAGAGGGATGTCAACCTCCACCCAACCACTTGAAGTTTCTTTCAAATTAATGGCGATTTTGTGCAACCAAAGATCTCGTAAACCGGCAGCATCAATTTCAGCCATTTTAAATTCCATTGTAGTTGTTCCATCAGCAGTCATTAAAGCAGGGTTTAGAACTTTATAACGGAGATTTAGATGTGTCCCGCCGGAAAGATCCAGATACGGAAGTGAGTCAGTGTGATCAGGTTTATAAGTTGTCCTTCCCACATAACCGCCCCATCCATCGGCAGCTTGAATTTTGTAATCAATTTTCATTGAGCCGGTTCCCTCAATATGTGCGGTGTCATTTGATAACTTGCAATATGAACCGGGACTAATGGCGAAAAGGGTTTCATTCAACACAGGGGGATCAAGAAAAACCGAACCGACAGCATTGTCAAAACTTTGAATAAGTATCTGAGCTTGCGTTAGTTGCACAATACTCAATAGACAGATAAAAATAAAAACTTTTTTCATGCTACTTTTTCTCCGTTAGTTGATGTTCGGTATTTACTTCAACAAAATCATTTTGCGACTTTGAACAAAGCTGCCTGCACGCAAAGTGTAAAAATATACGCCAGAGGCGTATCCGCCTTTGGAGGATATTCCATTTGAAAGTCTGCTTCCATCAAAATCAATTTTATAATTGCCTGCCGGTTTTTCTCCGTCAACTAAAATTGCCACTTGATTCCCAAGCACATCGTAAACTTTCAAACTAACCTTACTGTTTGCTGATAATTGAAAACTGATTACTGTGCTTGGATTAAATGGATTTGGAAAGTTTTGGTTTAAGATAAATAAGTTGGGAGAAAAGTTCTTATCAGAATTTATCGAAGTTAATTTTTTGCCGAATTCTTTCCCATCGATTTTGGCATAAACCAGATAAGTAGAACCACATCCCATTTCACAAACCGAACCGTACAATTCTCCAAAACCTTTTGCAAAAGTATAAGTTTCACCTGGAATGAAGCATTCATTCTGAAATGTCTTTAGTTGAGTAAAAATGCCGAAAATTGAATCATTTGTCACCGACACACATCTTGTCATGTAATATCCGGAAGTCGTTATGCGTTCCCTGGATGAATAAATAGGGTCACCGGGTTGAGCAAACAAACTATCCGACATGTACTCATGATTTGCAGTCGTATCGTTAATATACCGATAAACACAGCCTGTAAGTGAATCAATTCTTTCAAATTGGTTATACTGATATTGGTTAGGAGTAATGTCCTTACGCAATAAGATTTTATAAGTATGACCATTTTCAAGTAAAGTATCGCCAGTAACTTCAACTGAATGGGAGCTTGAATCTGTTGGCGAGAAAGGCATTTGTTCCCAGTAGGATTGATATTCCCAGTAATTGCCCGTCTGTAACGGGTAGTAGTTTAATAATTCTTTAAGCGAATCAACTTGTGCAAAAAGAATGGCAGGTAAAAAAACTAAAAGATAGAAATGTCTTTTCATTAATCTTCCTCCAAATGAAAATTAAAAGTACAGTTCGTTATCAGTAACAATCGAATGGATTGTTTTGTGCAACTTAATTTAAAACAACCAAAGAAACAATTTCTCTTTTTCTGAACACTTAACTCATCTTCTTCTTCAACCTCTCAATTTCATCGCGGAGTGAAGCGGCGCGTTCAAATTCCAAATCTTTTGCCGACTTATACATTTCATCGGTAAGCTGCTGTATTAAATCTTCTTTCTGTTCTTTCGTCATGTACTTAATCACCGGTTCGGCAACTTTAGAAAATGGCGTGTCATACTTTTCTCCGTCTCTTGTACGAACATCAGCGATAGAAGTAGATGACATAATTTCATCAAACGTTTTATAAATGGTCTGCGGAGTGATATTGTTCGCAATATTATATTCTGTTTGAACTTGCCGCCGACGTTTCGTTTCTTCAATTACTTTCCGCATCGATTCTGTAATTCTGTCGGCGTACATAATTACAAGTCCGTTCACATTTCGCGCGGTTCTTCCGGCTGTCTGCATCAACGAGCGTTCACTGCGGAGAAATCCTTCCTTGTCAGCATCGATAATTGCAACGAGAGAAACTTCGGGTAGATCCAATCCTTCGCGAAGCAAATTAACCCCGACGAGCACATCAAAATCACCAAGCCGCAGATCGCGCAGAATTTCTACACGCTCAAGCGCGTCAACATCACTGTGAATGTAGCGGACGAGAATGCCAAGCTTTTCAAGATAGTCGGCAAGGTCTTCCGCCATTTTTTTTGTTAGCGTTGTTACCAGCACTCTTTCTTTTTTTGTTACACGGATTCTGATCTCTCCGAGCAAGTCATCTATTTGTCCTTTTATCGGACGCACTTCAATTTCGGGATCGAGCAGCCCGGTTGGGCGAATGATCTGTTCAACAAAAATTCCTTCTGATTTTTCCAACTCATAATCGCTCGGTGTAGCGCTGATAAAAATTGTCTGGTTCAACTTTGCATAAAATTCATCAAACTTCATCGGTCGGTTATCAAGCGCAGAAGGAAGCCGGAAGCCATATTCCACAAGGGTTTCCTTGCGTGATCTATCGCCGTTGTACATCCCGCGTACCTGTGGAATGGTTACGTGCGATTCATCTACAATTAGCAGAAAATCTTCCGGAAAATAATCCATCAATGTTGATGGACGAGTCCCCGGCTCGCGGTTTTCCATATGACGCGAATAATTTTCAATTCCTGAACAGTAGCCGATCTCTTTCATCATTTCGATATCGAACTTCGTCCGCTGCTCAATTCGTTGCGCTTCCAAATATCTTTCTTGTTGATGATAGTATCGCAAACGTTCTTCAAGTTCAATCTCAATTAGTTTGATCGCCTTTTGCATTTGTCCCCGTTCGGTCACGTAATATTTAGCGGGATAAATTGCGGTCGATTCAATTTCTTCTTTTGTTTCTCCGGTGATTGAATCGATAACGGAAAGTTTTTCAATCTCATCATCCCAAAGTTGAATGCGTATCGCTTCTTCATATTGATAAGCAGGAATAACTTCAATAATATCACCGCGTACACGGAATGTGCCGCGGGTAAAATCCGTATCGTTCCGAATAAAATAAATATCGGTAAGCGTTCGCAGAATTTCTTTCTTGGAAGTTTTCTGATTCTTCTTCAAAAAATAAATTTGCTTTGCGTACTCTTCCGGAGCGCCGATACCGTAAATACAACTTACACTTGCAACAATGATGATGTCGCTTCGTCCTTCAATCAAAGCGGTAGTTGCTTTTAGTCGGAGGCGGTCGATCTCTTCATTCACGGCAAAATCTTTTTCGATAAACGTATCGGAGGAAATAACGTACGCTTCAGGTTGGTAGTAATCGTAATAGCTGATAAAAAATTCAACCGCATTTTTCGGGAAGAATGATTTGAACTCGGAATACAACTGCGCCGCAAGCGTTTTGTTGTGCGAAATGATCAGCGTTGGTTTGTTTAATTGCTGGATTACATTTGAGATGGTAAACGTTTTTCCGCTTCCCGTAACGCCCAGCAGCGTTTGGAATTTATCGCCCCGTTTGATGCCGTCAACCAATTCTTGAATTGCCCGCGGCTGGTCGCCGGAAGGTTGATAGTTTGATACTAATTCGAAAGTGTTCATTTCTTTTAATAAATTTATAGTTGGAATTCTAAGATACAGGTTTAAGTACAAATTCAACAAGAGAAAAAGAAAGTAGAATTATGAAAAAAAGTTTTGTTATGAGTGCCGGAGTATTTGGTTTTATCGGTGTTGCCCTCGGAGCTTTCGGCGGACACGCATTAAAGGCAATGCTTTCTCCTGAAATGCTGGAAATTTATAAGATCGGTGTGCAATATCATTTGATCCACGCGGTTGTATTGCTTGCAATTGCTCTTTCGGGAAAGGAATTTCTTCAAAAATCGTTTCTGTTTTTTGCAGTTGGAATTTTTCTTTTCTCCTTTTCTTTATACGCTTACGCTGTCAGTGGAATAAAATTTCTCGTTTTTATTACTCCGCTTGGAGGAACAAGCTTGTTAATTGGTTGGGGATTGATGGTTTATCAATCATGGAAGCAAGTAAAAGAATAGAAAACTAAAAATGCAACCTCGAAGGTTATGGAAGAAGTTAGATCTCAACCTTCGAGGTTACTATGATCCATCTTAATTTCACATTAACCGAATTCATTCTTATTTTAATTAAGAAATTTGTTCAATTTAAAGAAGTACTTCAATGAAACGTTTCATCCTTCCCTTTCTGGTTTTTATTTCCATCAACTATGGGCAATACAATATTAAATCACCCTACTTGCAAAATCCCGACAAAGTAATTGGTTACGTTGATAGCTGCGCTGCTTTCTGGTTGAATGCATATGATCCCGTGAACGGAGGATTTTATACAAATATTGATAAGTATGGAAAAGCGAGCGGCACGCAAAAAAATATGCAAACACAATCACGCGATGCGTATGGATTTGTCCGTGCATTTATGCTTACCGGAAATGATGCTTATCTGACCAAAGCAAAACAAGCGTTAGATTTTTTATACAAACACGCCTGGGACAACACAAACGGCGGTTGGTATTGGGAACTCGATAAATACGGCACTCCCACTTCCAACAACACAAATAAAGATGCGTTCCATCAGCATTATGCACTGCTTGGTCCGATGGCTTCATTTGAAGCAACGGGTGACACTCTCGACTGGAATTGGATAATGAAAGGTTATCAAAACAACGAAACAAAAATGTGGGATAGCCGTGCGCAATATTTGGGTTACTACGATTATAGCAGCAAAAACTGGTCGACAAAAAACAACAAAAGTTTTAACGCCACCGTTGATGCGATTACAACGCATTTACTCTATTTGTATTTGATGACAAAGGATCAACAATATTTAGATAAGACGCTTCAGATAATTGACAACATGCAGACTTGGTTTGTTCCAAGCATGGACCTTCAGAAAATTGGTTTTGCGGAAATTTATGATGCAAATTGGAACAGCATTCCAAGTGAAACGATGACAATTATGGGGCATGTCTTAAAAACCGCATGGTGCTTTGCTCGTGTAAATCAAATCCATCCCGACCCAACTTCTATTACTGCAGCACAAAAACTAATTGATGATGTTCTGGCAAAAGGGTATGATAACGAGTTTGGCGGACCATACAAAGATTACAATCGTACAACGGGACAAATGTTAATGTGGGGAAATCCAGACACCGCTAAAGCCTGGTGGCAAATGGAACAAGCGGTAATGGCTGGATTGCAAATGTATCAAACAACATCGGATGAACAATACTTGAAGATGGCGGATGAAACACTCGACTTTTTTATGAAATATTTTGTAGATCATACGTACGGAGAAGTGTACGAGAATAGAACCCGCCGCGGTGCGCAAACGTGGGGTGAAGGAAAAGGGAATCCGAACAAAGCCGGCTATCATTCAATTGAATTGGGATACTACACATATCTTTACGGAAAATTTTTCGTAAAAAAAGAACCGATAACTTTATACTATGATTTTCAACCTGGAAAAGATCGGAAAGTGTTTTTAAATCCGATAGAACTTCCGTTCAATGACTACGCAATAAAAGAAGTTATTTATAACGATCAGCCATATACAGATTACGCATCACAAACGCACGAACTCCATCTACCGGTTAATGTCGGTGGAAAATTTAAAGTGACGTTCGAGCAGGTAATTTATGATGATGTAGCAGATGAGAAAGTTTTGCCGGAGAAGTTCGAGCTTAAACAGAATTATCCGAATCCGTTCAATCCAACGACAGTCATCAGTTTTCAGTTGTCAGTAATTAGCAATGTTAGTTTAAAAGTATATGATGTTTTGGGAAATGAAGTCGCAACATTGGTGAATGAAGAGAAGCCTGCGGGCGTTTATCATTTGACATTCAACCCTCAACTTACTACTAACCACCAACAACTCACCAGCGGCGTATATTTCTATCAACTTCGCTCCGGAAATTTTGTTGAAACAAAGAAAATGATCCTTCTTCGTTAGGCAGTTAATTGATGACTCCCCATTAATAAAAAAGCCCGGCAAGTGTCGGGCTTTATTCGGGATGAAAACTTACTCGTGAGTATTTTTTATCGCTTCAATCTTATTTCGCTTATAATCAGAAACTCCAACCACTAAACCTGCAGTTACAACCACAGCGCCGATGATTTGGTAAGTCGTAACATCCTTTCCAAAAAGTATCATAATGAAGGGAAGAAGCGCCAGCCAAACATTGGTATAGGGAACCCAGAGATGCGCGGAAAATTTAGAGAGTTTGAAAAATCCAAAACTGTAGACGTAACCCGTTAATCCGGCGGCAACAACAAAGAGAATAGGCCACCAGTTATTGGGGAAAATGTTTCCATCGAACAAAGCAAAAAATCTGTGATACTCAACCGAAACAAAAGTTTTTTCAATTTTCTTTTCTACATCAACAGGTAAATTCTTTTTTAACTGATATGAAGTTTCGGTTCTATCATAGTGTTTCAGAAGAAATTCTTTTTTCGGTTCATCAAGTTTTGCAAGAACACGGGTTTCAAATTTAGCAACAGGAACTTGAGCGGGAATATTTGCGCGAAGAAAAGTTCCGACGAGAGGGAAAATAATTAACGCTGAAGTAATAAAAAGCATCTTCCAGATTTCGCGCCATAATACTAAAGCATTCGGCCCGACGCCCTTAAATGCAGTTTGAACTGTTTTATTGTTTAGTATCTGCTGTGAACCTAAGCAGAGATTGATAATGATGATCCAGATGATTGCGGTTGAATCGAGAAAAGTATTCGGATCGGGATTTCCACCAAGAATTCTTGGCAAATGGGGAATAGCTAAACCGGAGACAACAAGCAAAACGCCGATCCAATGTTCTTTTCTTATCGTGGCGTTAAACATAAATTTGCCGAAGAATGGCAAAAATGCTAAATAAATATTTACATAAGGAGCAAAAAGATGAGGTGAATAGTATCTTGGTAAGTAAAAGAAACCGATGTTTTCAATAACGCCGGTAAAGGCACAGATCATAATCGTTATCAAAGCAACCGAACCGGGCCATAAATATTTTACCTCTTTTCCACGGATAACTTCAACCACAACAGCGATTGCAGCCCAAAGCAGTTTTGAAAGTTCTCTCCACCAGGTCATTACTCCGGGAGAAACACCAACTTCTTTATTGCCGACATATTCCGGTTGGTTGCCCATCCAGTTAAGAATGTACTGTCCGCCCAATCCTCCATTAATGATCATCACCCAAAGAAAAAGTAAAATCAATTCCATCGTTTTTTTTCACTTATGTGAATGAATAGTTCCAATTTTTACGGGGGATAAAGTTACTTTTTTTTTTTGAATGAACCTATAAAATTTAAATCATTATATCCAAAGCAATATGCAAAATTGAATGACTGAATGAACACTTAGATGAATGAAATCAATTTAGAATTGATAAAGAAAACGATCATTCATACAAACATTCATCCATTCCGTCGTACCGTTCCACCGCGAACCAATTTTTCCTTATATTTGCAGTAAACTATTGATAAATATAGAGAAGAGCATGGAGCCCCAAAACACAATCGAAATTCCCAAAGCGTATAATTCAGCCTCCGCAGAAGATAGATGGTATGCTTACTGGTTAAAACATAAAATATTTCATTCGGAAGTTGATAACGAAAAAGAACCTTACACAATCGTTATCCCACCACCAAATATTACCGGCATGTTAACAATGGGACACATTTTAAATAACACGCTTCAAGATGTACTCATCCGCCAGAAAAGAATGCAAGGATACAACGCTTGTTGGGTGCCGGGAACAGACCATGCATCAATAGCTACTGAAAGTAAAGTAACAAAATATTTAAAAGATGAAGGCATCGATAAACATAAAATCGGACGTGAAGAATTTTTACAATACTGCCAGGAATGGAAAACAAAATACGGCGGCATCATCATTCAGCAATTAAAAAAACTTGGCGTTAGCTGCGATTGGGAACGCGAACGCTTTACAATGGATGACCACTACTATAAAAAAGTTATCGAAGCGTTTGTAAAACTTTATAACGATGGAAAAATTTATCGCGGGAATCGATTAGTAAATTGGTGTCCGGTTTCTAAATCCGCAATAAGTGATGAAGAAGTAAATTACAAAACGATAAACGGAAACATTTGGTATTTCAAATATCCGGTGAAAAGTTCGGATGAATTTATTACCGTTGCAACTACTCGTCCAGAAACAATGCTGGGAGACAGCGGCATAGCTGTTAATCCAAGCGATAAGCGATATAAAAAATTTGTTGGCAAATCTGTAATTCTTCCTTTGGTGAACAAAGAAATTCCGGTCATCGCAGACCATTATGTTGAAAAAGAATTTGGAACAGGCGCTGTTAAAGTTACTCCCGCGCATGACTTTAACGATTATCTAATGGGACAAAGACACAATCTTGAAGTCATAAATATTTTTAATCCCGATGCTTCAACCAATGAAAATGTTCCAAAAGAATTTCAGCATCTTGATAGATACGAAGCACGCAAGTTGGTGGTAAAAAAAATGGAAGAACTCGGTTTAGTTGAAAAGATTGAACCGTATCAAACCAACATCGGTTATTCCGAACGTGGCGGCGTACCGATTGAGCCATATCTTTCCGAACAGTGGTTTATAAAAATGGATGACCTTGCCAAACCTGCTCTCGATATTGTTAAAGAAGGAAAAGTAAAATTTCATCCCGACCATTGGGTTAAAACGTATGAACACTGGATGGAGAATATTAAAGATTGGTGTATCTCGCGTCAGCTTTGGTGGGGACACCGGATACCTGTTTGGTATTGCGTTGGCGATGATCATTGTAACCTGGAATATAAACAGCCAATCGTTGCCGAAACGAAACCGGAAAAATGTCCGCACTGCGGATGCACAAATCTGAAACAAGATGATGATGTGCTTGATACATGGGCTTCGAGCTGGCTTTGGGCGCATGAAGTGTTTAAGACTGAAGAAGAAAAAAAATATTACTACCCAACAAACGCACTTATCACCGCTCCTGATATTATTTTCTTTTGGGTTGCGAGGATGATCATTGCCGGATTGTATTTTGAAAAAAATATTCCTTTCAGCGATGTTTATTTCACCAGTATCATCCGCGATTTGCAAGGACGGAAGATGAGCAAGTCGCTTGGCAATTCTCCCGATCCGCTTGAAGTGATTGAGGAATACGGTGCTGACGCGCTCCGCTTTTCCGTAATTTATTTAGCTCCGCTTGGACAGGACGTTTTATTTGCAACCGAGAAATGTGAAATTGGTAGAAACTTTGCGAACAAGATTTGGAACGCGGGAAGGTTTTTATTGATGAACGCACAGACGATTCCAATTGATAAAAAACTTGCTGATAAACATATTGATATTGTTGATGAATGGATTCAATCTCGTTTTAACCAAACGTTAAAAGAGTTAAACCGCGCAATGGAGAAATTTGAGTTCAATAACGCATCTAAAATTATCTATTCTTTCGTGTGGAATGATTTCTGCGATTGGTACATCGAATTATCAAAATCAAAATTCTATTCCGATAACGAAGAAGTGAAATCAGCCGCATTAACACGGGCTATTTCGCTGTTCGAAAATCTTTTAAAACTTGTTCATCCTTTTATGCCGTTCGTAACTGAAGAGCTGTGGCAGCTTATCGAAAAAAGAAATGAAGGAGAAAGTATTTCTACTTCAGCTTATCCGAAGTGCGATGAAACATTGATCAAACAGAATGTAGATGATGAAATGAACTTCTTGCAGGAAGTTGTAACTGCAATCCGCAATATCCGCGGGGAGATGAACATCGCTCCTTCAAAACCAATTTCAGTTTACTTGAAAACCGAAGTAAATCTTTCGGCAAGTATTAACTACTTTAAAAAATTAACGCGCGCAGAAGAAGTCGTAATCGGTAAAGACATTGTTAAACCGGAAAAATCAACTGCCGCAGTGGTTAAGAATTGCGAAATCTATATTCCGCTTGAAGGATTGATAGATGTTGCTGCGGAACGGGAAAAATTACTGAAAGATATTGGTCGGTTAGAAGGAAGCATCGGAGGGGTCGAGAAAAAATTATCGAATGAAAATTTTGTTAAGAACGCTCCCGCTGATATTGTTGAAAAAGAGCGGGCGAAATTAACTGATTGGAAAGATAAATTAGTTAAGCTAAATGAACTTCTTAAAAATTTGGATTGATTTATTTCATATTGTAACGTAATTTTCTCAAAAAGGAATAAAATGGAACTTACAAAATCATTTGTGATTGATAATGCCGGAAATATTCAAAGCGTCATTCTAGATTACGAGCAATTTAAAAAAGTGGAAGAAATTTTACTTGATTATGGAATTACAAAAGCTATGGATGACACGGTTAATGATATAGAAATTAGTTCAGAAGATGCAGTTAAAGTATTTACCAACTTTGAAAAGAACAGTTGGTAATAACATGTTAACGGTAATTGAATATCGAATAATGAACAAGGAATAGTGAATTTCGAAGTCAATGCAATTTGTATTTCATCCGCCAAAGCGGATCATCATTCGACATTCCTTGTTCGTTATTCATTATTTTTTTGTCCGGTCTCTCCACGTTTTGGTCAAATGAAGTTTTCTAAAAGATATTCATTAATGTTTTACTAAGGAGCGAATACTATGTTTTCAAAAAATCAATGGGTACTGCCTGCAACAATTCTGGGCGCTGCATTTTTACTCGGCACGTTATTTATCAGCGGAACATGGCGAAACGTGAGCAAAGCAAATCAGACGATCACCGTTACCGGTTCTGCGAAAAAAGAAATCATTTCCGATTTCGGAATACTGCGCGGAACAATTTCGGTGCAAGCGGTATCGGGGAAAGACGCGTACCGCGAACTCGAACGGCAAAAGCCGATTCTGTTTCAATATCTTGCACAAAAAGGATTTCCGCAGGAAACGTTAAATCTTTTTACAATTACAAGCAATCCCGTTTATGAATTTAACGCGCAGGGAATGCAAACGAATATCGTTAGCGGTCATGTTTATTCACAAAGGATTGAACTGCAATCGAACGATGTAAATAAGATCAGAAATCTATCGCTTGAGATAAGTTCGGTGATTGAACGGGGTGTAAATTTTTCCGTTGAGCAGCCCGAATATCAATATTCAAAAATGGCGGATATTAAAATTGAAATTCAAGCGGAAGCGGCAAAGGACGCAATGATACGTGCGAAGAAAATTGCGGAAGCAACCGATGGCGACTTAGGCATTATGCGCAACGCACGTATGGGAGTTTTACAGATCACTCCTAAAAACTCCAACATGGTTTCCGATTACGGCGTTAACGATCTCAGTTCAATCGAAAAAGAAATTACCGCGGTGGTTAATGCTTCGTTTGAGATAAAGTAGGCAATGAAATGAGAAATTTTATTTTCTCCTTACTTCTGCCTGTCACAATTCTTTTCAACTCTTCCTTTGCGCAGGAACTTGAAATTACTCTTACACTGGATAAAACGAATTATCTAAAGTTTGAGACGATTGAAAGTATAGCAGAATTAAAAAATATTAGTTCTCAAATAGTCATCGTAACTGAACCATTCAATGCCGAAATAGCCAATTCTGGAATAGAGATTTTACTCCTCGATTCAACTGGCAATACAATGCGTTCTATTGGTCGTACGATTATACATGGTTATTTGGAAGAGCAAATTAAATTACTACCGGAACAATGTCTGGTGAGTTTTATTCATGTTACTCAGTCAGGATTTGGGCAATCGATTCAGGGGGGTGGCACTAGAGTTGCTTTGGAAAACTCCTACCTTCCCGCTGGGGAATATAAACTACAATTAAGCTATAATTACTTTATTGATAAACTTAAAAATACGATCTACTCCAATATTTATAAGTTTATAATTAGTGAGCCAAACGAAAGTGATTTAGATATTTTTAATAAAATAAAAAAAATAACCGAAAAGCAGTTTTCCTTACCGAAGACATTATATCCGGAATCAGTAAAAACCATTTTCAATAAATACCCGAACCACGTTTATACATTATCAGTATATGAGAATTTCATAACAACGTCTTACCAAAAAGAAAGTGACCAACAAGAATATCTATTAAAAATGATAGAAGACCAGCCCTCATCATTTTTAACGCTTCGTTCAGTTATTGGTTGTCCTAAAATTTCGGAAGACTTTCGTAATACCGCTTCTGCACGATTGAAGGTGAAAAGCGAGCTTAACAAAACGATGCTTGAAAAGTATGAGAACTATAAAAAAATTATAAACCGAAAGTAAACGTAAATCAACAAATCTTTAGTTCTGTGAGAGAAAATCTTTCGTCCACCCACTTATAACTTCTAAAATCAAAAATCGTTAATCATTATTCTTAAATCGATTTATTATTCTTTTTTCTTATCCTTCTTCAACTTTTTTTCCCCTTCTTTTTTGCCGTATTCTTTTTTGTAGGCTTTGGCGATGCGGCAGTCCTTACAAAAACTGCCGCAGCATTCTTCCCATTCTTTTTCGGTAAACAATTTTTTCAATTTTGACATGCTCACTTCAACAAAGATTTTGAAGTGCGTAAAATGTTTTCAACGGTAATGCCATATTTTTCATACAATATTTCATAGGGAGCAGAGGCGCCGTATGTTTCAATAGAAATTATTTTTCCGCCATCGCCGGTATATTTGTTCCAGCCTTGCGCAACGCCAGCTTCAACAGCAATACGGGCTTTCACTTCTTTCGGCAGAACGGAATTTTTGTATTCTTCACTTTGCAATTCAAACAACTCCCAACTTGGAAAACTTACAACGCGGACTTTCTTCCCTTCGCTTTCAAGTTTTTCTGCCGCTTTAAGAATTATTTCAACTTCGGAACCGCTTGCCATTAAAATGATTTCGGGTTTGTCCGCATCTTTTAATATGTAAGCGCCTTTAAATAAATTTTCAGATGACGGATATTTTGTTTGATCGAGAACCTGCAATCCTTGGCGCGTTAACAGTAACGCAACAGGACCACCTTTATGTTGAATCGCGAACTTCCATGCGGAAGCGGTTTCATTTGCATCCGCAGGGCGTAGTACAACAAATCCCGGAATTGCGCGGAGCGAAGCTAAATGTTCAACCGGTTGATGCGTTGGTCCGTCTTCGCCAAGTCCAATCGTGTCGTGTGTGAAAACGTAAATCACTTTAATCTTTGATAATGCAGCGAGACGAATTGCCGGACGAAGATAATCGGAGAAAACTAAAAATGTTCCGCCGAAAGGAATAACGCCGCCGTACATTGCCATGCCGTTCATAATACTTGCCATAGCGTGTTCGCGGATGCCAAAGTGAAAATTTCTTCCCGATTTATTATCTGCCGAAAAAGCCGGGAAGCCGTTTATGTAAGTATTGTTTGAAGGAGCCAAATCCGCCGAACCGCCGATAAACGTTGGGAGCGATGAAGCAATTGCGTTGATCGTTTTGCCGGAGGCTTGCCGTGTCGCGAGTTTCTTTCCGTCATCTGCAAAAGTTGGAATTTTGGAGATCCATTCATCGCCAAAGTTCCCACTCATTACTTCAAGAAATAGTTTTGCTTCCTGCGGATATTTTTCTTTGTACTCAGCAAAAAGTTTATTCCATTCAGTTTCATCCTGTTGATGTTTTTTCTTTTTTTCTTCAAATAGATTTTTTACTTCTTCCGGAACAAAAAACGATTCTTCATATTCCCAACCTAAATTTTTCTTTGTCAATTTGATTTCTTCATCACCAAGCGGAGAACCGTGTACGGAAGAAGTATCTTGTTTGTTCGGACTGCCAAAACCGATATGCGTTTTAGTAATAATGAGTGAGGGACGTTCATCAACTTGCGCGTTCAAAAGCGCTGTTTCAATTTGTGAAAGATCATTAACATCCGAAATGTGTTCAGTGTGCCAACCGTATGCATCGAAGCGTTGTTCAATATTTTCGGAAAATGCGAGAGAAGTTTTTCCGTCTATTGAAATGCCGTTATCATCATAAAAGAAAATTAATTTTCCGAGTTTCAAATGTCCGGCAAGCGAAGCCGCTTCGTGAGAAATTCCTTCCATCAATTCGCCGTCGCTGCAAATGCCGTAAATAAAATGATCGAGAATTTTAATATCATCTTTATTAAACATTGAAGCGAGATAAGCTTTTGCAATTGCCATTCCGACCGCATTGGCAAATCCTTGTCCGAGTGGACCGGTTGTGGTTTCGATTCCAAGTTTCTGATTGAATTCCGGATGTCCCGGAGTTTTACTTTCCCACTGACGGAAGTTTTTGATATCGTCAAGTGAAATGTCGTATCCGCTGAGATGTAAAATTCCGTAAAGCAGCATACTTCCGTGACCGGCAGAAAGAATAAATCGGTCGCGGTTTAGCCACAACGGATTCTGCGGATTGTATTTCATATATTTTGTGTAAAGCGAATACGCAATCGGGGCGCAGCCCATCGGCATTCCGGGATGCCCGGTATTTGCTTTCTGAATCGCTTCAACCGCTAAAATGCGAAGTGTGTTTATGCTTAATTGATCAATGGAAACGGACATGAAAACTCCAAAAATTGAAAAATAATTTCTGTAAATATAAGGGAAAGAGTTGAAAAGTTAAGGAATGGAAGGAGGTTCACCCCCTTTTAGTTTGAGCTTACTATTTTCCCGTCAACAACCGGTGTAAGACAAACAAGCGGTGAATTAGGAACTTGAAACTTTTGAAATATTTCTTCAAACAGAAGAAATTGTTTTCCTTGTTTTTCTAGGCGGGAAAATTGTTTGTATGTCATTTTCTTGCCGGAGTTTGAGACCGGCGCATCAAATTTGTATGAGGAGGCAAAATCATTAACGGCGTTCTTTTTAAGGAAAGAAATTTTCTCTTCATCGCTTCCGGCGGCCTCATAGGAGCATGCGCGGAACTCTTCAATGATTCCATTATCAATTATAAGATAAAGATTTAGAATTTTTTCAGTCATTAGTTTGCTGATTTTTAGAAACGAAATAGGCAAGCGCAAGCGCTAAACTCAAAGCGAATTTACACATTACGCTTTCAATAACCGTAAGGACAAATGAATCACCGAAGGATTTTAAGATAAATCCAGCCGCTACCGGAATAGAAATGAAGACATAAGCGAAAACAAGTATTCCGCTTAACCTTGCTTTAAGTGTTCCCGGATTATCTTTTACTTTTTCTCTTAAATAAAAAATGGTTATTACAACCGGCGCATAATAAAAAAATCCGTAGGATTCACCAAGCGGATAAGAGTACGAGGCATAAAACACCGTGCATGTGTTAACGATAAATTTATCAATTGTAAGCGAATAGTAGATGAGGAAAAAAAGAGCCGGTAAATAAACGAGATAATTCTTTTTTACTGTGTTGCCCCAAATTGTCCAGGCAAGAATCAATCCTGTCGGAGGAAGAAAGGTTATATCTGCAAACGCTAAAAATGCAACAAACGAATTGCCGACGTGAAAATAACAAATCAGCGATTCAAGAAATTGATACCCCATGAGAAGAAATATTAATACTGCTGCAAGAATATTTTCTTTTTTCCCTTTTAAGTTAAAAAGAACATAACAGAGCGAGATAAATTCAACTGCAGCAATAAGCAGTGAGACAAAGCCATTCCAATTATTCATTAATATTTGTCATAATTTTTATGGCTTCCGTCACAGAAAGGTTTATCCTTTGTATGCTTGCATCCGCACCACCAAACTTCTTTCGCCTCGGTGATCTCAACGATCATCGGTCTGAATTCGCTTCCTTTATGAGTGCCGTCGCAAAACGGCTGCTTTGAAGATTTTCCGCATGCGCACCAGGCATATTTGCCGGGTTCCATTTTTATTCCGTAGGGACTCTTTTGAGCAACAACCGGTTCTTCCATTTTACTTCCTTTCAAATATGGATATAGAGAGTTCTAAAAGTCTAAATGAATATCGAATAACAAACAAGGAATAAGGAATTTCGAAGTAAATACACGTAGCGCGGTGAAATCATTATTCGAAATTCCTTGTTCGATATTCATTGTTAGAACCACACTAACTACGCTTTTGGTCCGATCATTTTTTCGGGACGAACAAATTCATCAAATTGTTCTGCGGTTAATAATCCAAGTTCAACGGCTGCTTCCTTTAAAGTTTTCTTTCCTTTAAGAGCTTTCTTCGCGACCTTTGCAGCGTTGTCATAACCGATATGCGGATTAAGGGCGGTCACCAACATCAACGAATTAATTAAATGATTTTTTATGTTTTCTTTGTTTGCTTCAATACCGACTACACAATTATCTGTAAAGCTTGCACATGCGTCTCCGATTAATCTAATTGATTGAAGCACATTAAAAATGATGACCGGCTTGAAAACATTGAGCTCAAAGTTTCCCATCGCTCCGCCGAAATTTACGGAAACATCGTTTCCGAATACTTGTGCACAAACCATCGTCATCGCTTCTGATTGTGTGGGATTTACTTTTCCCGGCATGATTGAACTTCCCGGTTCATTTTCAGGTAAATTTAATTCGCCCAACCCGCAACGAGGACCGGAGCCAAGCCAGCGAATATCATTTGCAATTTTCATTAATGAAGAAGCAAGAGTTTTTAATACTCCGCTGAATTCAACAAGTGCGCAGTGAGTAGCTAATCCTTCAAATTTATTTCTTCCGGTGATAAAAGGTTTTCCGGTAAGTTCTGCAATTTTGGCGGCTGATCTTACTGCAAATTCCGGATGTGTATTTAAGCCCGTGCCTACAGCCGTTCCGCCGAGAGCGAGTTCGTATAATCTTGGAAGTCCGCATTGAATTCTTTCCAAACCATTCGTTAGCATTTGAACATATCCGCTGAATTCTTGTCCAAGCGTTAGCGGAGTTGCATCCATTAAATGGGTTCTTCCTATTTTGATGATGTCTTTAAACTCATCCATTTTTACTGCGAAGGCATCGCGGAGTTTTGTAATACCCGGAATAAGATGACGGTGAATTTCTTCTATGGTGGCAATGTTCATTGCCGTTGGGAAGGTGTCGTTTGATGACTGCGCTTTGTTCACATCATCATTAGGATGGATCGGTTTTTTACTTCCCATCACTCCGCCGGCAAGTTCGATGGCGCGGTTGGAAATAACTTCGTTCACATTCATATTGGTTTGCGTGCCGCTTCCGGTCTGCCAAACAACAAGCGGAAAATGATCATGCAGTTTTCCGTCAATAATTTCATCCGCAGCTTTAACGATGAGGTCGGCTTTTTCTGCGGGAAGAATTCCTAAATCTTTATTAACAAGAGCGGCGGCTTTTTTCAAGATGCCGAACGCTCGGATAAGTTCATCCGGCATCCGTTCTCCGCCGATTTTGAAATTCATTAATGAGCGTGCAGTTTGAGCTCCATAATATTTGTCTGTTGGAACTTTGATTTCGCCCATGCTGTCGGTTTCAATTCTATAATCCATTTTTTCCTCTGAGTTGTTATTCTTTACTGCAAAATTAGTAATTATTGCAATATGTTGTTCAAAGAGAGAAAAAAAAACTATTTTAAGGCGGAAGCCAACAATTGGAAATTACAGTATAGCTGAAATTATGTTAAAGTTGAGTGTGGAATAAAAGCAGAGTAATGAAGGGATGATTTCATGATAAAAGCGATATGGAATAAGTATTTATTGGCCGATTACTCCTTTTCGCCGGAAATATCTATACCCATAATGCCCGGGATAGTCGGAGAATATATGTTAAAATTCTAAAAATTATTGAGTATTTTTCGTCTGTTATTTAAAACTGTAAATAAATTATCATTTATTATTGCCGCCAATGATATTAGGATTTCTAAGCGATATTCATGAAGATGTGAACAGCCTTCAAAAAGCATTTAATCTTTTTGAGCAAGAGAAGGTTGATTCAATCATTTGCTTAGGCGATATAGTTGGATTTGCACTTCCTTTCTATAAAAATATCAGTGATAGAGATGCCAATAAATGCGTTGAACTAATTAAAGCTAATTGTAGTCACGTTGTTGCCGGAAACCATGATTTATATGCGCTAAGAAAAATCCCAAGTTTTACAGCTGGGTTTAACTACGGCGAGAATTGGTATTCATTAAATTATGAAAAAAGAGCAAAACTTGCACGAAATAAAATCTGGCTATATGAAGACACAGAAATTCCCTCTGTTTTAAATGATGAAGCAAAAGATTTTCTAGATGGTTTGGGTGAATTCGCTGTTGTTCAATTAAATAAAATGAATCTTTTTATTTCTCACTTCTGCTATCCAGATTTATCCGGTTCCGCTATTTTTTTCCCTGAGCAATCCTTTCACTTAAAAATGCATTTTACGTTCATTGAGAATTTAGATTGCAAAATAAGCGTTTCCGGGCACGGTCATCCGGAAGGCTGTGTGTTTAGTAATGAAGACAAATTATCGTTCTTGGAGTTTGGTGAGCATGAAATAAGAAATGATCAGTGCTGGATGGCTACTCCATGCGTTGCAAAGACTTCCAGAAAAAATGGGGTACTTGTTTTCAATACCGATAGTTTTACGATGAAAATATTGGAATTAACTAGTTTTTAGAAATCTATAAGGACGCATAATGGAAAGGATATCAAATCAAAAAAAGCATAGTTTTTTTATTAGAATTCTTTTGCCAACAATTTTGACTATTGGTCTTTTCATAACATCACTCTTCCTGGTTTTTATTCCACAATTTGAAAATGCGGTGATGGATCGAAAGCGCGAGATGATCAGGGAGCTTACAAACTCTGCTTGGAGCATTCTTGAGAAAGGGTACAAAACAGAATTACACGGACAAGTGACAAGGGCGGAGGCTCAAGAAATTGCTAAAACTCAAATCGAAAGTCTTCGTTATGGTGAAGAACTAAAAGACTATTTCTGGATAACAGACTTTTATCCCAACATGATCATGCATCCCTACAGGATTGATCTGAATAATAAAGATCTAACCAATGTTAAAGACTCACACGGGAAAACCCTTTTTATTGAAATGGTTAAAACAGCAAAGGCAAACGGGGGGGGATTTGTTAATTATATGTGGCAGTGGAAAGATGATTCAACCAGGATTGTTCCTAAACTCTCTTATGTAAAAATGTTTGAACCATGGCAATGGGTCATCGGTACAGGTATATATATAGAAGATGTAAGGAAGGAAATCGCAGCACTCGAAAAACAAATATTAAATATCTCAATAGGAATTACGGCGCTAATCTCATTGCTGTTATCTTTTATTACCTACCAAAATTTCAAAACTGAGAAGCATCGATTGCGGGCTGAAGCCGATTTACATGAGTCGCGTGAAAAATTCAGATCGATTGTAGAAGCTTCTACCGAAGGTTTGATAATGATTTTAGAAGACAAACAAATTTATTTCAACAAGACTATCTGTGAAATGCTTGGTTATTCTGAAGAGGAAGTAAACTTTGTAAATCTTGAAAAAATTTTCGTAAATCCACCAAAGCTTTCTATTTTTAATTTTCGTTCGGTTCAGTTGCAAACAGATTTTAGCCCTCAAAGTGAGCAGGTGGAGACTGTTTTAAAGAAAAAGGATGATTCTATTATTAGCGTTTTACTAATTGCTTCTCCCATTTCTTTTCTGAAAAACAAAGGAGTTGTGTTCAGCTTAAAAGATATCTCGACGACAAAAAAAATAACTGACGAACTTCATAAACATGAAGAAAAATATCAAGCACTAGCTAATAAACTTTCTATTGGTATGTTTAGAGCAGTTGCAGATAAAAAAGGACGACTCGTTGAACTTAATAATGCCATGATGAGTTTGCTTGGCATAAACCAGGGAACTAATGTGAGTGAGCTGCTTTTAATTGATTTTTTTGAAAACTTATCGGATGGCGAAAAAGTTTTCAACGATATTCACCAGTTCGGACTTGTTGAAAACAGAATAGTGAGTTTTAACAAGCTCAATGGACAAAGGATTATGGTGTCCATTTCTGCAATTATTTCAGAAGATGAGGAGAATAAAATACTCTTCTTTGATGGCATTCTGGAAGATTTTTCAGTGCAGACAAGAACAGAAGAAGAAAAAAATGACCTAATTAATGAACTTCAGCATTCTGTTTCAATGCTAAATAGACCCATTGACAAATTCATTAAAACTGTTCCGGTATGTAATCTTAATTGTCCTATTAGTGAAGTGATAGAAATGATGGCAAGAGAAAACTCCGAAAGTATTTTACTCACCATCGATTCAGTCCAAGAAGTTGGGATTGTAACTCTTACTGATTTAAAAAATAGAATACTTACAAAAGAAACAAATCTAAAACTACCGGCATACAATTTTATGTCTTCCCCACTAATATCAGTGCCTCATTCTTCCTCACTTTATGATGCTTTAAGCAAATTAGAAGAGAGAAATGTGCGTCATCTTTTAGTCAGAAATGATGAATCATCCATCGTTGGTATTATAAACTCTGGCGATCTTCAGAAGGCTTTTCATATTACTTATTTATTCTTTCTTCGAAATATTCAAAACGCTGAAAGCGTCAACAAAATAAAGTCTGCTCATATTCAAGCAATGCATATGATAAAGGGATTAATTAAAGAGAACAGAAGTGCCGCAGAGATTACTCGAATGACAACCATCATTGCCGATACGGTAATGAGGAGATTAATCGAACTTGCAATTCTGGAATTTGGAGAGCCGCCGGTTTCTTTTGCCTTCATTGCGCTGGGAAGCGAAGGACGCGAAGAACAAACTCTATCAACCGATCAGGATAATGCTTTGCTGTTTGAGGATACTGAAACACAAAAAGTTGAATCATTGCAACCCTATTTCCAAAAGCTTGCAGAAAAAGTATCCGGTGATTTGAATGACATTGGTTATGAATTCTGTAAGGGAAATGTTATGGCAAAAAATCCATGTTGGTGTCAACCTTTATCTGTCTGGAAGAATTACTTTACGGAGTGGATAACCAAGTCAGAGCCACAGGATCTGTTAGAGCTAAAAATCTTTTTTGATTTTAGACACATTTATGGAAATGAAGATTTAGTTAATCAGCTTCAGAAACATGTTAGCTATGTAACATCTTGCAGCAGTTTGTTCTTTGTTTATATGGCGGAAAGCACTCTACAAATGCATATTCCTGAAGGAGCACAAAAACTTAAAACAGTTTTTGATATTAAGCTACTTATGCTTCCTATTGTTGACCTGGCGCGCTTGTATTCTCTGAAAAATCAAATCAAAACTACAAACACAATAAAAAGGATGGAGCTTCTTTATCAAAATAGCATTATCTCAAAAACCAGATATATTAATCTTTTACAGATTTATAACTTTTTAATGCGGATTCGGTTCACACATCAAGCATGTCAATTATCAGAACATGTTACCCCTGATAATTTTATTGATCCTCATACGCTTTCGGATATTGATTCAGCAATAATTAAAAGAGCTACTGCCTTGATTGAGGAGTGGCAGAATAAAGCTATGATGGATTTCAAAGGAACATCAGTGCGGTTATGATCAAGTAAAAATATTCCAGTTCCTTTGATAAAAACCCTTTGAAATTCTTAATAATTGCAATAATTTAACTTATCAAGTAATAATATTATTATACATGCTAATACCGGAAATTTATTCACTTCATTCAAAAATCCATCAAAAGGAGAAACTAAATGAGTACCAAATCGGATAAAGCTCAGGAGATTGTCAACTCTGAAAAGTTTAAAAAACTGGTAAAGAAAAGACTTAGCGTTTCTTTAACGCTTACTGCTGTTGTGTTGTTCGTATATTTCGGATTTATTCTTACGGTGGCTTTTTATAAAGACTTATTAGCCTATAAAATTGGAGAACATCTTACTATCGGATTACCTATCGGGATAGGCATTATCCTTTTTGCATGGCTCTTAACAGGCTTATACACGTATTGGGCTAATCATTCTTATGATAAAAGCGTTAGGGAGTTTCGTGACCAGATCTTAAAAAAATAACAATCTAAATTTTTTCACTAGAATAAAAATTTAAGGAGAAATTAATTTTGGAAAATTTTCAGACAACTCTTGGACAGGTTAATATAGCATCGATAGTAATCTTTTTTATGTTTGTAGCAATATCCTTATTCATTACTTATTGGGCAGCAAAAAAAACAAAAACCACATCCGAATTTTATGCGGCAGACAGAAGTATATCCGGATTTCAAAATGGATTGGCGCTTGCAGGCGATTATATGAGTGCTGCTTCTTTTTTGGGTATTGCCGGCATGGTTGCGTTAAAAGGATATGACGGTTTGATCTATTCAATCGGTTTTTTAGTCGGATGGCCACTCGTAATGTTTTTGATTGCCGAGCCGCTTAGAAATTTGGGAAAATTTACTTTTGCCGATGTAGTTGCTTTTCGTTTAAAGCAGAGACCTGTAAGAATAGCCTCATCATTTGGCTCATTGAGTACAATAATATTTTACCTTATTGCCCAGATGGTAGGTGCTGGTTCTCTTATTACTATTTTATTCGGTCTACCGTATGAAGTCGCAGTTATTGTTGTTGGCCTAGTAATGATTTCCTATGTTCTCTTTGGTGGAATGCTCGCAACTACCTGGGTTCAAATAATTAAGGCAGTGTTACTTTTAGGTGGTGCAACTTTTCTAGTTATAATGACTCTTTCTCGATTTGGTATGAACCCGCTCAATTTGATTGAAAAAGCCGCAGCAATGTATGGTGATAAGGTTCTTGCACCGGGCGGTTTCGTTACAAATCCTTGGGATGCAATTTCTCTTGGTATTGCTCTTATTCTTGGTACTGCAGGCTTGCCACATATATTAATGCGTTTCTTCACTGTTCCTAATGCAAAACAAGCAAGAAAATCTGTTTTTATTGCCACAGGGTTTATCGGGTATTTTTATATTTTAACTTTTGTAATAGGATTTGGAGCTATGGTGCTGGTGGGGCATGAGGCCATTGCCGGTATTGACAAAGGTGGAAATATGGCAGCACTTCTTCTTGCTGAATCGGTTGGCGGACAATTCTTTCTGGGATTTATTGCTGCGGTCGCTTTTGCTACCATACTAGCTGTAGTTGCAGGATTAACTCTTTCAGGGGCTTCAACTCTTTCTCATGATCTTTATGTTAGCGTATTCAAGAAAGGTAAATCAGATGAGGCTGGAGAAGTTAAAGTTGCTCGAATGGCGACACTGCTAATCGGGGCTTTAGCAATAACACTTGGATTGATTTTTAAAGGACAGAACGTTGCCTTTATGGTCGGATTAGCTTTCTCAATTGCAGCAAGTGCAAACTTTCCTTCTTTGCTCTTATCCATTCTTTGGAAAAGGTTTACAACAAGGGGTGCTGTAGCTAGTATTGTCACAGGCGCAGGATTAGCAATAACCCTAATTATCCTTAGCCCAACGGTTTGGGTTGATATTTTTAAGAATGAAAGCGCAATTTTTCCTCTAAAAAATCCAGCTCTCTTCTCAATGTCTGCCGCTTTTTTAGTTGGGATAATAGTTTCCTTGTTTACGAAAGAAGAAGAAGCTATGATTAAATTCGAGGACGAAAAATTACGAACCTATTTAGGTATTGGGGCTGAATAAATAATTTATTACAAAAAAATAAGGAACATAAGTGAAGAAGTATTTTATAGCAAGTATAATTCTGTTTTTTACATCAATATGTATTCATGCTCAAAGTGAAAAATCCGATTTTGGAATAACAGTTTCTGGCTTTTTGAAAACGGATATTATGTATGATTCACGTCAGACAATTTCATTACGCGAAGGTCATTTTTTACTATATCCTTCCCCCGAACTGTTTGATATAAATAAAAGTGATATAAATGCCAAACCAAACTTGAATACTTTATCAATTCAATCGCGCCTCACGGGAAAGATTACTGGACCGGACGCTTTTGGTGCGAAAACTTCCGGCCAATTAGAGGGAGAATTTTTCGGAACCGCTGATGGTGATATAAATGGATTTAGATTAAGACATGCTTTTCTTAAAATGGATTGGGATAATGCCTCCCTGTTAGTCGGCCAAACATGGCATCCGTTATTTATTACAGAACTTGTTCCTGGAACTGTCTCATTTAATACGGGCGCACCTTTTAATCCGTTTTCACGCAATCCACAAGTTAGATTCTCTGTTTTATATGACAATTTTAAATTTATGGCTGCAGCGGTTTCTCAACGTGATTTTCAAAGTAATGGACCGGCTGGTTTAAGTTCTTCTTATTTAAGAAATTCTGTTTTGCCGAATCTGCATGCTCAGATCCAGTATGCCAGTGGTGGGAACATAGCCGGTTTTGCTTTTGATTATAAAAAAATCACACCGCGTTTGGTAACAGCAAAAAATGTATCTACCGATGCTGCTATCAGCAGTTTTGGCACATCGGTTTTTTTTAAATTAAATTTGGCTTCTGTTACATTTAAAACACAAGGGGTTTATGGAGGTAACTTGGCGGATTTAATGATGCTTGGCGGTTATGCTATAAAATCTGTGGACACTGTCAGCGGTGTTGAAGACTACACCGAGTTAAAATCTTTTTCTGTTTGGTGCGATATCTCGACCGGAAAAGAAATTGAATTAGGTTTATTTGGAGGTTACTCGAAGTCTCTGGGTGCTTCAGACAATATAGTCGGTTCATCTTATGGAAGAGGTACAAATATTGAAAATATATTCAGAGTTTCTCCTCGCATACAGTTTAATTCTGGAAAAACTAAAATATCTACAGAATTGGAATACACTTCTGCCGGTTACGGTACTGCCGATAACGCTGATAAAGCAAAAATCAAGAATATAACTACCGTTGTTAATATTCGTTTGCTTGTAGCTTGTTATTATTTCTTTTAATATGTGTTTTAGAAAGGACTAATTAGCTTTCTAATTAGTCCTTTTACTTTATTAAAAAACTTTTCCCATTCTTCTTAAAACGTCTTATCCAGAAACTCTAACATGCACGTAATGGTCTCATCGAACCAGGGATGGAACAACCAGAATGGGTGAGGAGTATTTTCAATTGTATGAACCTCGGAATAAATTTTCAGACGATTTAGTTTTTCTATCATCACATCGCGACCGGCGTGAAATCTGCTTAAAGAACTGTTGATAAAAAGAATTGGCGGACAGCGTTTATTAACATAATTGATTGGAGAAGCTTCAATCCACAATTCCGGTTTTTCTTTAAACGATGAACCGAACCACGCCTTCCCTGCAGATGGTTTTGAAGGAAGAGAATCTTTCCCACTCTCGGCGGGATCGGTAAAATCGAGGATACCATCAATATTTATGACGGCTTGCACGCTGGTTGAATATTTTGAGTTACTTTTGTGCTCGTCAAATTTTAGAAGATCACCGGTTACCCCAAGAAACGATGCTAATTCTCCCCCGGATGAACAACCGGAAACCGCTATCTTGTTTTTGTCGATATTATATTGTGAAGCATTCGCGCGAAGCCACTTGATGGCGGCTTTCAAATCAAAAATTGCTGTTGGATATTTTGCTTCGGGAGATAACCGGTATTCAACTGTAGCGGCAACATATCCATGTTCGGCAAGTTTCACGGCTGTTGGCCACTCCATACTTCGTTCTCCGGATCTCCAACCCCCACCATGAATGATCAACACCGCTGCAGAAGATTTTTTTCTTTTTTCTGCCGGAGCAAATAGATCAAGATGAAGAGTTCTCCCTTTCTCTTTTTTGTAAACAACATCTTTGTGCAAAACGACGCGCGGATCTAATTCAAATTTTACTAAACTTGCAGCCGGGAACTGCTTTGTTACTTTTAAATTCGTTCCCCAAATGGTAAATGAAGTATCTCCCGGTATTTTGTTTGTCAATTCTTTGTTTTGAGCAAATAAAAAAGTCGAACAGATAATGAGCAAACAAACTTGATAAATCTTCCTCATAGATTGATCTTACTTCACCAAACTCATCTTACCGGTAACAAAATTATTTCCGGCTGTAACTTTGTACAAGTAAACTCCGCTCGGAACTACTGTGCCGGTTTCGTTTGTTCCATCCCAGCGGGTAACATAATTTCCAGAGGGAAGATCTTTTTCGAAAAATGTTTTTATCAATTCTCCGTTAATGCTGTAGATTTTTAGCGAAACATTTTGTCTTGCCATCGCATCTGGAATGGTAAAACTGATTATCGTTGACGGATTGAATGGATTAGGATAATTCTGCGCAACTAAATAATTCATGTCTGAAACGGGATTGTCTTTTCTTTCAATCGAAGTGAACAGCATTGTGCCGTTTCCTTTTGTGCTGCCGGAGGAATCTGCTAAATAACTATTTACAAATGAAGGACGGGGAGAAGCGCTTAAATATTGCGCTTTCCATTCTTCATCGGTTAACCTTAAAAAGTTTGTTGAAGTATATTCGTAATAACTTAAAGTAGGACCAATAAAAGCGACCGGTTTGTTCTCATCGTTATTTGCAATCCAAACGCCAAGATTAAAGGGACCGGTTCCAACATGTTTTACTTGTTTTTCTGAGGGGTTAGTATGAACATCTGCAACCACAAAATGATTTATTTCATCAAAATCAAATTCCTCTAAACCTTTTCCATAGAATAATTTTGAAAACCATCCATCAAATTCTCTATGCACGTATGGAGTTTCAGTAGATAGTGAAAGTGTTGTTAGAAGAAAATGTTTTTCAACATCGGATAGCATCTCTTTATTTAATTCCTTTTGAGCAATTATTCCAAGCGTATCCGAAATGGCAAATAAGTTGTTAAAATATTGAGCAACACAATATTTGTAATAATCGTTATCAAAAGAGACCGATTGAAATTTTTGCAGCGCAAGAGACGCATAGCTTTTTAAGTTCTTATAAAAAGCTGGAAATGGTTCAACATAAACATAAGGATACGAACACACCGGCACTCCGGTATAAGATTGTTTCGCATAAAGAAGATTATCATGCCGGAGTTGCGCCCACGAAGCAAGTTGAGTATTCATTTTCGATTGCCAGTATGCGGCTGTCTGCATAAATGCCGGCAATAGTTCCCGTTCTTTCGGCGGATTAATTGTTCTGATAGCATTCAACCAACTGTTGTACATCGAACTGTTCCAGAACTCATCGGAGTAAGCATCGGTTAAATAACGGAGCGAAGCGAGATTGGTAGAATAGTGATATTGCTCAAGTTCATTTTGAAGAAGCTGCGCCGAGGCGTTATTTCCCAAAGCAAAAAGAACATCGAGAGAATTGGGAAGCATTCTTCTAATAAACTCACCCTTATAGTTTATGCGATCATACACAACTTGTGAAAACACATAAGAATCAATAATGAAACGCTGACCGAGTAAAAGAAAAGAAGAAGCCGGAACGATTGAGTCAACTTCGGTTGAAGTAAGCACTTGCGATAAAATTCTTTGGTAAGCAAAATCATTTTTCTTTAATTCGTTTTGAAAATCAATTACCCGGTTTGTGTCAAGCAGTTCGCTCGGATCGGTTATTTGCACTTTGTCTTGAAGATAAGCGAGATTGTTTAGCGTTACGTTATCAGATTTCCCGACAAAGAATTCGATGATGCCGTCAATCTCATCGAAGGAAGATTGCACTCCGGCAAGGTTCATTAATTTTGCGCAAAGTAGGGCATCAATAATTTGCCGTTGGATATCGCCACCTGATTGAGGTCCACATGGAGAAGCGTTTGCGCGTGGCGGCGCTAAATAAATCTCGGTTCTTCCAAGCCACATCATTGCTTGGAAATATTTAGCAAGTTCAGGATTCATTATATCGGTATAATGTCCACGCACCTTAAGTTGACTGAAATCATAATTTCTACAGTTTTCCGAAAACAGATAAACGGATTCCATCTGTAAAGATTTTATCTTTTCAATTAATGTATCGGCTTTTGCAAGATTTCCGCTGAAAGAAAAACCCGGCTTATCCGTTAATAAGAGATTTGCCAACCCGATGTATAGATCAACATCTTCCAACGATTTTGTCATTCCCGGTTTGTTTGCATACTGTGTTTTAAGTGTGGGAATCTGTTTCTGAAGTTTATCAAGAATATCGGTCAACTTTGGAATGATATAGCCGATTTCGGTATCCTTCAAAATTCTATCATACGAAACATGAAGCGAATGAAGAATTGCATCTGTAGAAATAAAAAGCGGTAAGTCTTTGTAGAAAATATCCCTTAGTGCATCACCAAGCGTTGTAGTTTTTAACCGCTCAGTTACCATAAATCCGTTTTTTTCAATCAGCGATTTTTCATAATCAGTTAGTTGATATTTGATCGAGATACTGTCGAGGTAAAGTGGATTTTGTGTTTGCGCCGGAATTTGATTAAGAAACGTTCCGGCGTTATGCAACTGTATAAGCTCTCCGCCATCCATATTTTGATGCGTTGAAAGAAATTGTTTGTAGGCTTCTACACTAAATGTGTTGGACTGAGAGAACATTGGATCGGATAACAAAACCAGTAGGGACCAAACAAAAAGCAGTAAATATTTTTTCATAATTGTGCCCTTATTATTTTTAATTGCAGAGATACCATTCCTTGGAGGGATGGTATCTCTCAGAAATTACTTAACTAAACTCATCTTACCGGTAACAAAATTATTTCCGGCTGTAACTTTGTACAAATAAACTCCGCTTGGAACTGCTGTTCCGGTTTCGTTCGTTCCTTCCCAACGGGTTACATAATTTCCTGCGGGAAGATCTTTCTCGAAAAATGTTTTAATCAATTCTCCGTTAATGCTGTAAATTTTTAGAGAAACACTTTGATTCGCTACCGCATCAGGAATTGTGAAACTGATTATAGTTGACGGATTGAATGGATTAGGATAATTCTGTGCGACCAAATAATTCATATTAGCAACCGGATTTTCATTTCTTTTAATTGAAGTGAAAAGCATTGCTCCGTTTCCTTTTGTGCTGCCGGTTGAATCTGCCAAATACGCATTTACAAATGAGGGACGAAGAGCTGAGTTGTTGTAAGAAGCTCGCCATTCTTCATCAGT
This sequence comes from Ignavibacteria bacterium, assembly GCA_030693705.1. Classification (GTDB taxonomy): domain Bacteria; phylum Bacteroidota; class Ignavibacteria; order Ignavibacteriales; family Ignavibacteriaceae; genus UBA1563. The sequence continues at coordinate 139,122 of JAUYAB010000047.1, forward strand.
TAAACGCAAAAAATTTGTTGAAGTATATTCGTAGTAACTTAACGCGGGACCAACATAAGCTGTCGGTTGATCTAATTGATTGTTTGTAACGTAAACTCCAAGATTCATTGTACCGGTTCCAACATGTTTAACCCAACCGACGACATTTCCGACTTCGTCAGTCGCTGAAGTGTGAACATCAGCTACAAGCCGCTCATCTTCAAGCGATTCCCCATAAAAGAGTGAAAATATCCAGCCGTCGAATGCTGGTGTACCGCAGCCAACCCATGGATTATAAGTAATAGTACATTCAAGAAATTTTGTTTCTTCCGGAGATAGTTTTTGATTGTTTAACTCCTTTTCTGCGATGGTTCCTAATGTGTCCGAAATTTCATACAATCGCTTAAAATAGCTCAACATCCATTCTCTATAATAAATTTTCGAAAAAGTGAGTGTTTCAAATTTTTGTTTAGCTATTGCTGCATATTGCTTTAAGTTTTTGTAAAACTGCGGAAATGGTTCAACATAAACATGAGGGAATGAACACGAAGTACCACCGGAATACGATTGTTTTGCGTATAAAAGATTATCGTGTCTCAACTGTGCCCATGATGCGAGTTGAGTGTTCATTTTCGATTGCCAGTAAGCTGCAGTCTGCATAAACTGCGGCATCTGTAAACGTTCTACCGGAGGATTAAGTGAACGAATAGCTTGTAACCATGCGTTGTACATCGAACTTTGCCAAAATTCGGGAGAGTATTCATCTACTAAATAACGAAGCGAAGCGAGGTTGGTTCCATAATGATATTGTTCAAGTTCCGGTTTAAGAAGCTGCCCGGCTGCATCGTTTCCCAGCGAGAAAAGTATATCGAGAGAATTGGGCAGCATTCTTTTAATGAAGGTGTTGTTGTATTTTATTCTATCGTAGGTAACTTGAGAGAAAACATACGAATCGATAATGAACCGCTGTCCGAGAAAAAGAAATGAAGATGCAGGAACAATTGAATCAACTTCAGAAGCGGCGAGCACCTGCGATAAAATTCTCTGGTAGGCAAAATCATTTTTCTTTAATTCGTTTTGAAAATCTTTTACTCTGTTTGTGTCAAGCAAATCGCTTGGATCGGTTATTTTTACGGTGTTTTTGAGGAAGGTTAAATTGTTAAACGTAACGTTGTCTGATTCCCCTACGAAAAATTTTATCACATCATCAATTTCATTAAAAGCATTTTGTGCGCCGGATAAATTCAACATCTCGGAAAGAAGTAGCGCATCAATTACTTGCCGTTGAATATCAGCGTCAGTTTGCGATGGACAATTAATGGGATCGGCGTTCGGTCTAATCAAATAAAATTCAGTTCTGCCAAGCCACATCATCGATTGAAAATATTTGCCAAGCTCCGGTCTGTATTGATCAGTATAATGTCCGCGCACTTTAAACTGGCTGAAGTCAATATCTTTGCAATTTTCAGAAAACAATTTGTAGCTGTTAAACTGATAGGAATTTATCAGATCAAGCAATTCTGTTTGTTTAGCGGTATTGGTTGAATAATAATAACTCGAAGTTCCTAATAATAATTTTTGAGCGACGCCGAGATATAAATCAATATCTTCCAGCGATTTTGTCATTTCCGGTTTTGCACCATAACGAGTTTGAAGAACCGGAATTTGCTTGTGAATTAAATCCAAAATCTCCGTTAGCTTTGGAATAATGTATCCCAACTCAACATCTTTTAAAATATTATCATAAGAAAGATGAAGTGAATGCAAGATCGCATCAGTTGAAATGAATAGCGGTAGATCCTTCTGGAATATATCAATGAATGCGCCACCCACAGAATTTGTTTTTAACCGGTCGGAAACCATAAAACCGTTTTTCTCGATCAGTGATTTTTCGTAATCGGTTAATTTATATTTGAAAATAATGCTGTCGAGGAATAAAGCATTTTGTGTTTGCGCGGGAATTTGACCAAGAAAAGTCCCGGCGTTATGCAGTTGTAATAACTGCCCCGCATCCATGTTTTGATGGGTTAACATGAATTGTTTGTATGCTTCGATACTAAAAGTGTTTGATTGAGGGATAATCAAACTTGACCAAAATATCATCAGAGCAGAAACAAAAAATGTAGATCGCTTTTTCATAGTTCCTCCTTAACCTTGAACTAATTAAAAATTTATTATTATTTGATAGCTACCCGTATAACATTGGCAACCTGATTATTACTGGAAGCACCGGAATAGTAGAGAAAATATTTGTTGTTAATTTTTCTGCAAGACGGATAAGCCACAAAATAGGTTTTTATCCCTTTGGTATCGGCAACCGTGAAAAAGGGTTTTGTGCCGGTTTTCATCCAAGTATAACCATCTTTTGAAGAAGCCATTCCAAATCCGGTCGCATTTACATCCATATACATCATATCAAACCGGTCATTTTCAACAATTACCGATGGATAAAAAATACGCGAACCTTCCCAAGTTTCTGATGGTTTCAAGACAGGATTTCCTTCAAATCTTTTCCATGATTTTGCATCAGTGGAAGTCGCTACCGAGATGCCTCTTCCGGGTGGATATGGAGGCATTGTCATTGGGTTGTAGTTAAATGTATAGTACAAAAAGTAAGTTCCGTTAATTTTAACAATATCACCGGCACTTATCTGGTACTCTGTCGCGGTTGATGATAATACAGGTTCCGGGTTACGGATCCAATTAATTCCGTCCATGGATTGAGCCAATCCAATTTGCCAGGTACCATAAGATCCGTTATGTCCGACATAATACATTTTGTAAATTCCGGATTCTTTGATTATTGCTCCGGGAATTACACATTTTGAATCCCATCTATTATTTGATGTACTATCGTTAGTATCAAAGTTGAACAGATTTTCTTTGATAACTTTCCATGAAAAGCCGTCGTAAGACTCTGCGTATCCTGTGTTAGAGGGGAATCCGGGAACATTGTTATCAAACCACATTTTAAATTTCCCTTCATCAAACAAAACTTTTTGTTGACTATATATAGGTAGGGGTGTACTCAAAATTGGCGATGGTAAGATCGGATTATTTTCATAATCATTCCAAACCGATGAAGGTTTCGTTCCCCAATTCACCAAAATGTAAATGCTTCCAAGTCCGGTGCTGGTTGGAATGAGCGTTAGATTAACTTGTGTAGTAATTCCGTCTTGAATATTTACAGCCGTTTCACCGGCATAAACAATGGTTTGGAGACTATCATAAGCGTTAACATTTAATTTCCAAGTGCCGATTGGAATGTTGTTGAGTGCTAAATCTGCAGAAGTATCATTTATTAAATTAAGAGAGGCTTTGATTGTGTCGAACTCTATTCTTGTAAGAATGGCTTCAACCACAACAACATTTTTAGGGGCGTTTACTTTATCAATCTTGAAAAGCAAACCGCCTTTGTTTGCATTTTTTTCTACTTCAACCGTTACAATTTTTTCTTTGCAGCCGGTGAGGTAAATGAGAGATAGTCCAACAATTGTTATTAAGAAATATCTAAACATAGAACCTCCGATAAGTTTTATCAAAACTTAGGCTTTTTAGTAATAAAACGCAAGTTGAATTTTTTTTAAATGAACATCGGTTTTGCAACAAACTTCCACCTACAAACAACTAACTTTTTCTCCGTTCCACTTCTTTTTAGTATTTTGAGCGAAGAAAAATTTAGAACTTAAACAAAATTTCGAGGCTTATGTTAGAGCAGCAAAGAACGATAAAAAATGAAGTTGCTATTACCGGAATTGGACTTCACACCGGAACAACTTGTACAATGACATTCAAACCGGCACCGGAAAATTATGGCATCCGGTTTGTCCGAACAGACTTGGGCGGAAACCCTGAAATTCCTGCGCTTGCCGATTATGTTGTTGACGTCTCACGCGGAACAACTCTGGGAATCGGAGAAGCCAAAGTTTTTACGGTTGAACACGTGCTTGCCTCTGTGGTTGGTTTGCAGATTGATAATATTGTCATCGAATTGGATGGAATTGAACCGCCGATCGGCGACGGAAGCGCGATGCCTTATGTTACCAAACTTCTTGAAGCCGGATTTGTTCAGCAGGAAGCGCCGAAAGATTATTTGATCATCGATGAGACCGTAACTTTTCATGATGAAGAAAGACAAGTTGATATTGTAGCTCTTCCGCTTGATAGTTATCGAATTACCGTTATGGTCGATTATCAAAATCCGGCGTTGGGAAGCCAGCATACCGGACTCTTCGATCTGGAAAAAGAATTTGTAACTGAATTTGCTCCCGCAAGAACTTTCTGTTTTTTAAGTGAAGTTGAACAACTCTCTGATCTTGGATTGATAAAAGGCGGCGATATTGATAACGCAGTGGTGATTGTAGATAAAACCGTTGTTGATGGTGAGCTCGATCAGTTACGAACTAAATTAGGAATTGATAACGAAGTTACGATCGGCGAGAATGGAATTTTAAATAATAAAACTTTACATTTTAGAAATGAACCCGTCCGCCACAAACTGCTTGATATGATCGGCGATTTAGCGCTCATCGGCGTTCCGATTAAAGCGCAAATATTAGCCGCGCGCCCCGGACACAAAGCCAATGTTGAATTCGCAAAAATGATCCGCAAATTATATCAGCAGAAAAAACTCGTCCGCAAATATCAACATGTTAAAAAAGAAGGCGTCGTTTTTGATATCAACGCCATCATGAAAATTCTTCCGCACCGTTATCCCTTCCTTTTAGTTGATAAGATCACGCAGCTTGATATGGATAAAAAAGTCGTCGGTGAAAAATCTGTTACGATCAACGAACCGTTTTTCCAGGGACATTTTCCCGGACAGCCGATTATGCCTGGAGTGATGATCATCGAATCGATGGCTCAGACCGGTGGAATTCTTCTTCTTAATTCATTTCCAAATCCCGAAGAAAAACTTGTCATGTTCATGCAGATCAATAATGCCAAATTTAGAAAACCTGTTGTTCCCGGAGATGTCTTAACGCTTGAAGTTGAATTGGTGAACAAGAAAAGTAAAGTTGTACAGATGAGCGGAAAAGCCTTTGTAGATGATGTGCTTGTAGCCGAAGCCGATTTTATGGCGGCGATTGTTGATAAAAATGGAAACTCAAAAAAATCTTAAAAAAAATAATATGACAGAAATACATCCAACCGCAATTGTTAGTCCAAAAGCCCAATTAGGAGAAAACGTCCGCATTGACGCTTACGCAATTATTAAAGACAACGTGATAATAAACGATGACACGTACATCGGTCCGCACGCCGTAATTTATGACGGTGCACGCATCGGTAAGAAAGTAAAAATTTATCAGTCCGCCTCCATTGCGCACATTCCGCAAGATTTGAAATTCGATAACGACGAATCAACCGCGGAAATAGGCGACGAAACAGTCATCCACGAATTTGTTACCATCCACCGCGGAACAAAAGAAACGCGGCTTACGAAAATCGGCAGCAACGTTTTGCTAATGGCGTATTCGCATATTGCTCACGATTGCCACATCGGCGACAAATGTATTCTTGCAAACGGTGTGCAGATTGCCGGGCATGTTTTTGTTGATGATTGGACGATCATCGGCGGAATGACCCCCGTGCATCAATTCTGCAAAATTGGAAAACACTGCATGATCGGCGGCGGATTCCGTGTTACGCAAGACGTTCCCCCCTTTATTCTTGCGGCTCAAGAGCCGTTGCAGTACGAAGGATTGAATGTGGTTGGTCTTCGGCGCCGGGGATTTTTGAACCAAGAAATTCAAATGTTGAAAGATGTTTATCAAATTCTTTACCGCTCGCAGATGAATGTTACGCAGGCGAAAGAAAAAATTTTGGAGCAGTTTGGAAAAGAACCCCATGCAAATGAAGTACTCAATTTTCTAAACGAAAGTAAAAGAGGAATCATCGGAAAGTGAAATGGCATTTTATTAATTCCGGTTTACAAACCGGAAAGTTTAATATGGAATTCGATCTTCAACTTGCAAACAACTGCAAAGAAGATGAAGCGTACTTACGTTTGTACCGCTGGAAACCACATTGCATTTCGCTTGGAGCCAATCAATCGTTCGAGTCGGTTGATATTGAGAAAGCAAAAAAAGATTTAATCGATGTTATTCAACGCCCAACCGGCGGTAGAGCAATTCTTCATGCAAAAGAAATTACCTATTCAGTTGTAATTCCATTGAGTTCAACGCTAACGCCTTCGGAGATTTACCGCGAAATTAATTATGCTTTATTGCAAGGATTATTTTTATACGATGAACTTTTATCCGAAGCCGAACTTGAAACACAGCAGCCCGATTTCTCTTCGATTTATAAAGATGGAAAAGGCACAGCCTGCTTTGCTACTTCAGCAAGAAGCGAAATAAAATATGAAGGTAAAAAATTGATCGGCAGCGCACAGCGGAAACTCGGGAATATTATTTTACAGCATGGTTCTATCCTTTGCGGGAAACAACACCGTAAGTTGTATGAATATCTTCACGGAAGCGAGCAGGAAAATTTTGAAGTGAAAGATGAGTTGGAAAAGAAAACCATCGAGTTGGAAACCATTCTTAATAAACCGACGGATTTCGATTTCCTCTGCGAATCTTTAAAGAGCGGGTTTGAAAATCATTTTAAGATATCCTTCCCGAATGATTAATGCAACGTTTTCCCTCATTGGTCAATAGTCAACGGTCATTAGTAAAATAATGATAAATTGCTGCAACACTGAATTATAACGAAAAGAATCAATTAAAAATTTAATGACTACCGGCTGATGACCTCTGACCAATAACCATGAATAAAAAACTACTTCTACTGTTTTTAACTTTACTGATTTTTCAACTTGACCTTTCTGCGCAAGTTGAATACGAATCTTTTCTTGAAGGGGCAACGGTAAACGACATTACCACTGACGGAAGTTCGCTTTGGTTCTCAACATACGGACAGGGAATTTCCCAATATCTTCAAAAAGAAAAAAAATGGATCACTTACTCAACAAAAGATAATTCGTTAACGGAAGACCTGTTTTACTGCATCGCCGCGAGCAAAGATTATGTTTGGGCAGGCACAACAGACGGACTGATGACCTTCGATAGAAAACGGAAACTCTGGCGCAAAAGAAAATTTGGAGCCGGCGGAGAATATGGGAATTGGATACGCTCTCTTTATTACGATCAGAAAGAAAATATTTTGTGGATAGGTAGATTCATCAATCTTACCCGTTTTGATATTGATAAACAAAAGTATGATGACTTTGATATTACAAACGGCAAAGATTCAAGAACCAACAATATAAAAATTATTCGCGCTGATGGGAACGAGTATATTTGGTTCGGAACAGAGGGGGGCGTATTTCGATATGATAAATCGCGGGTGCTGGAAGATAAATCGCAATTGATCTTTTACAACAACCAGCGGAATGCATTCCGCGGAGTCGGCGATGCAATTTCTATTTCCGACATTCTGTTTGATAAAAATTATATCTGGTTCGGAACGGATGAATTTATTACGCGTGACAATCCGGAGTTTAATGTTGGCGGACTTTTCCGTTTTAACCGCAGAGCTTTGTGGGAACGGATTGAGAAGCGGAACGGTCTTCCTGCAAACGGAATTTTTGCTCTGGAAAGAACCGGCAGTTTAATTTGGGTGAGTTGTTATCAATTCGACAAGAAAAACAAAAAAGAATACGGAAGAGGTTTAGCGTTGTTCAACTCCGCAACGGGAAAAATTACGCGCGTCAATCCTGATGATATGAATCTTTCTTCCAACACAATTCTTTCACTTTACTTCGATGGGGAATCAATGTGGATAGGAACGGAAACGGGATTAACAAAAGTGAAAGTCTCTAATCCACTGGCATTCTGGAGCGGGAAGAAAAAAAATAAAACAAAATAATCGAAAGTTTATTTTGCTTAGTGGAACTCAGTGTTCTCAGTGCCTTAGTGGTGAAAAAAGATTTACCACTGAGACACTAAGGACACAGAGAAACACTTAGAATCACCTCAACAAGATCATTTTCTTTGTTTGCACAAAATCTCCTGCGCGGAGTTGGTAGAAATAGATTCCACTTGATAGTTGTTTTCCGCCAAAGGCGGAGTTGGTAGTTAGTTGTGTTTTGAAATTAACTTGATAAGTTCCTGCCGGTTGTTCTTCATTCACCAAAACAGCAACTTCATTTCCAAGGACATCATAAATCTTCAATGTTACAAAACTGCCTGCCGCCAATTGCCAACTGATTTTCGTCTCCGGGTTGAATGGGTTTGGATAGTTTTGTTCTAACTTGTATGCTACAGGAATTATGTCGTCTTGTTCTACTTTAGTGATATTAACTATTCCAAAAGTATCCGTAATTATTGCAGAATATGGTTGAAAATATGATTTATGGTAACCTCCGCCAATGTCTTCATTATCATTTGTCCCGCCATTAGTTGGCAAATTGTAATTGGCGCTGTATTTGTAAGAAATAATAAACGACTGAGGGAAAAGATCATAAATTGCAAAAGTTAAAACAGTATCAACCGAAAATATTTTATCTCCGGCAACCGCGTCTCCATTTATCCCGTCATCAAATAATTGAATAGACTTCACACTATCAGGAAGAAATTTCTCAATATTAAATTCTTTAGAAGGAACTCCCAAAATATGGACTGTTTGAAACTTTGTTTCTGCAGGAGCATTTACAATTTTTGATCCGTTTGTGTTACAAGTAAATTTAACTTTTTGTTTGTAATGATATGGGCATGAAAAACAATAATTATTAAATGATACAGTATTCAAATCAACAAAACCACTATCAAAATCATTTTGTGTAATAGCATGCCTTCTGTTTTCAATACTTTCCCATGTCCCTGGAGAATAGAAAAATTTGAATTCAATTACGTCATCAACTGCAACAATGTTTGGTATAACAACTCGGTAAATATCAGTATTATCAGAAGTAGGTGCCATGATAGTTTGACTCCAACCATTAAAAGAGCCTCGAACCGAGACAGAATCTGCTTGTGGGTTAAATAATCCAGCCAATCTTTCTAATTCCATGTTAACGGAAAAAGTAACCTGTATAGTTTTTCTTGGAATGGTGATATCAAAATCTTCCCAATAAGCGGTAAAAATATTTACTCCATAAAAAGAAACGGTTAGTGTTCTATTTGCTGTAGTTTCCCAGATATCATAGCCGCCGTGGTTATACAAAAACTTAAATTCGATGTACTGACTATCTTTGAAGCTATAAAAGTTTGCAGAGTAAATTGAATCACCGTCAATATCCTTTAACTCGTAGTCATAACCGCTCCAACTATTAAAATCACCACGGACAAAGACTTTGTCTCCGGGAATAATTTTTCCACTCTTCAATGGCGCAATCATGTTGCAATTGAATGTAACGATACCCAACTGGGGTTGTGGAAAATCCGAATTAAATCCGACCGCATCTAAAAGGATAGCACCGTTATTATAATCATCTTGAGTGACAATATGTTTTCTAATTCCAACATTTTCCCAATTATTTGGTGAATGGAAGAAACTAAATCTGATTGTGTCTTGAACTGATGCAGTAATTGAAACAGTTGTGTTGTAAATATCTGAGTTGGATAGTGAAGCCGTCATGTTGGTTTTTCCCCAAGCGTTAAAGTTTCCGCCGATGGAAACAGTATCGGAAGCGGGATGAAAGTATCCAGCCAATCTTTCCAATTCCATATCAACCGAAAATGTTACAAGAATGGTGTTGGAGGTTTGGGTGGAGTGATTGGGAATCTCCTGAGCAGAGATTGAACTAAAACGAACAGTTAATACAGTCAAACACAAGTAAAGAAAAATGAACTTTTTCATTATGGATCCCTCTTTGTTGATCAAATGTTTGAAATCTTTGGTTTAACTTAAAAAAAACGGAGCGAAATTCAAACTAATTTTTACCGGGAGGGTTGAAAAAATCTTAATCATAATCGTAATCTTACTCATAATCATTTTGAGGTTGCCTGCCCAAAAGAGGATTACGATTAAGATTAAGTTTAAGAAGGAAATTCAGACGGGTGACGAGAATAATACCGGACAAAAAGAGAAGCCCAAAGTAACTTTCCCTACAGAGATTTTCTCCTTATCTTTGCATCATTAAATCACAAGTAAAAGAATCTATGGTTACTCTTTCAAAATCCCGTTTACAGAAGATCAAAAAGAATTTTAAAGGAAAGAAAATTGCGGTCATCGGCGATATGATGCTTGACTGTTACTTTTGGGGCGAAGTGAAACGCATTTCTCCCGAAGCTCCCGTTCCCGTTGTAGAAGTTGATAATGAATTTTACCGTTTTGGCGGCGCGGCAAACTGTGCACTTAATATCGCACGACTTGGCGGAAAACCAATTCCGGTTGGAATAATCGGCAAAGAAAATTACGGTTCAATTTTCCTTTCGCTGCTGGATGAATCCGGTATTGACGCTTCTGGAATTATTATTGACGAAACAAGACCAACAACGGCTAAGACGCGTGTTATTGCGGATAGTCAGCATGTGGTAAGAATCGATAAAGAAAGCAAAGAATATATTTCCAAAACAACGCAGCAAAAAATTCTTACATTTCTGGAAGAACACATCTCATCTCTCGACGGAATTATTCTTCAGGATTACAACAAAGGAATTCTAACTCCGCAACTTATACAAAAAGTTATTTCACTTGCTAACAAAAACAATATTTTAATTACCGTCGACCCGAAGTTCCTGAATTTTTTCTCTTACAAAAATGTAACCGTCTTCAAACCAAACAGAAAAGAAGCGGGAGACATTTTGGGAATGCAGATAAGAACTGATGCCGAAGTTACGACTGCGGGAAAAAAACTTCTTACAAAATTAAATGCGAAATATGTTCTGCTAACGCTTGGTGAAGCAGGCATCGCTGTTTTTGAAAAAGGAAAAGAATACCGCATGCCGACCAAAGCAAGAAAAGTCGCCGATGTTTCCGGCGCAGGCGATACGGTGATTTCAACGCTTACAATGGCGCTGGCTGCAGGTGCAAATATTTTAGAAGCTTCTTATCTTGCAAATTATGCAGGCGGATTGGTTTGTGAAGAAGTAGGGATTATTCCAATCGAACTGGAAAAATTATTCTCAACCGTAAGTGAAGAGTTGTAATGAAACCTATCTACACACGCGCAGAAATTTTAGCGATCCGCAAAAAATTAAAAGAAGAAAAGAAAAAAGTTGTTTTCACCAACGGTTGTTTTGATGTGCTTCACGCGGGGCATGTTGATTACCTGAACAAAGCAAAAACCGCCGGAGATGTTTTGATCCTCGGTTTAAATTCAGACGCATCCGTTAAAAGAATAAAAGGAGCAAAGCGTCCGATCGTAAATGAAGAAGAACGCGCTTTCATTCTTTCAAACTTAAAAGCAGTAGATTACGTTACCTTGTTTGAAGAAGACACACCACAGGAAATAATCGGCGATTTGATTCCCGACATTTTAATTAAAGGCGCAGACTGGGCGATCGATAAAATTGTTGGGCGCGATATTGTTGAAGCAAACGGCGGCGAGGTAAAAACGATTTCATTCGTTACAGATCAATCGACAACCAACATTATCCAAACCATCATTGAACGATATGGAAAGTGAAGAATCCTTTACTTGATATTATCCCGAGGCGAAGCCGTTTTCATAAAACGGTAAACGTCTTTGTCTTTTTTTTCGTCGGGATATTTGTTCTCCTTCTCATCGTTGGAGGAATTACACAAACCTCCACCTTCCGTAATTACCTTCGCGAAAAAGTTGTAGCATTAGTAAATGAAGAGATCAATGGAAAAATTGAAATTGGAAAAATTGACGGAACGATTTTTACTTCGCTGATCATTCGAGATGCAAAACTTTTTTATTTGAAAGATACAATCGTAAACATTAAAAAAGTTGAAGTGAAGATTAGTCCGCTGCAAATATTTTTACAGAAAATATTTGTACGGAAAGTTTTGATCGAAGATGCGAAGATCGTTTTACTGCGGGACAGCGCGGGTGTGCTGAACCTATCCAAAGCTTTTCCTTCCACACCTCCGGATACTGCAAAAACAGAATTCCCGTTTCTCATAAAAGTTTCTGAAGTATCGCTTTCGGGAATAAATTTATCTCTGCAAGATGAAGTGCTGAGGAACAGCACAAGCTATTATGCAAATCTAAATCTCAGCGATCTGCGAATAAAAAATCTTGGACTAACATTAAACGCCGAAGTAAACATCAATCACAACGAGTTCAAAGCGCATCTCGACGATTTTTATTGCCAAACCAACATTACAAATTTCAACATAAAAAAAATTGCCGGCGATTTTCTTGTTAATGAAGAAGAACTTTCAGCATTGGGAGTTGAACTGCAAACAAACCGTTCAAAACTTTCTTTGCTTGCACAGTTGAAGGGATTTAATCTTTTCGTTCCGTTTGATGAAAGAACTTTTAAGAACGCCAAAGCAAATGCAAATCTGATAACGGAACCATTCAACTTTGATGATTTGACCGCGCTTGTTCCCACAGTTGATATGCTTGAGGGAGATATCGATGGAAGGATCAACGCGGAAGGGACAATCCATAATCTACTTGTGCAAGAGCTGGATTTGAAATTTTTAGAGACCAATCTTAAATGCATTGGACGGCTGCAAAATTTAGATTCGCCTTCAAATCTTTTAATCGATGCGGCTATCACGAATTCAACTTTAAAATATGAAAATGTTTTATCGCTGATGCCCGGTTTGGATCTCCCGGAGTTTCAAAATCTTTCAACCCTTTCGGTTGATACGTTAACCTACAAAGGCGGAATTAAAAATTTTACTTCACGCATCTCTGCCGGTTTAAATGACGGAAGTTTAAATGGGAACGTCACCTTCGATTTTCGCAAAGCAGAGATGGAATATAAAGCGGATGTTAATTCTTCTAATCTGGACGTTCAGCCGTTTGCGCATATTCCGCTTATTCTAACTTCGAATATTACCGCACAAGGTTCCGGTACAAACGGAAAAACCTTGACCTCTGAAGTTACAGTTAACGCGGCTCATTCGAAGGTGTATCACAATTATTTAAATGAATTTTCGTTTTCCGCCAGCATGAAAAACGGAATCCTTGATGCAAAGTGCACCGCGGCTATTGACTCGCAAAAAATAAATCTGTACGGAAATCTCGATATTCAAAATTCTGATGCGCCGGAGTATGAATGCTCGTTGGATGCACATCAACTTGATTTGGCAAGTCTGTTAAGCGATTCTGTCTTAACATCTTCATTCAATTTTACTTTTAGTGCATCGGGAGAAGGTTTTGATCCAAATTCCATGATGGCGAAACTGAACGGACGGATTTATGATTCCCACTTCAAACAGAAAATAATAAATGAAGCATGGATCGTCTTTTCGATGGACACGAAAGACGAAAAAGAAAAAAACATTTCGCTTCACTCAACTTTTGCAGATGCAATGTTATCGGGAAATTTTCAACTAACAAAGTTGATCCCGCAGCTTATTTATGAAAGCGACGGCATCTCAAGATCTTTCATCGAAAAAATTGATGCCTATTATCCGCTCGGGCTTAAAAAAGATTCTCTTCTTGCCAAAACAAAATTGTTCCGCAATACTCCGCGCAAAAAAGGTTTACAGCAAGAAGAACAAAATGAAGTATTTGATCTGAACTTTAATATTGTGAGCAGGGACTTGTCGCTTCTTTCAATATTTGCAGATAATTTTCAAGTTGATGCCGAAGGGAAGTTGGAAGGGAAAATCAAATCCGATAATGCTTCATTTTCACTTAACGCTATTGCTTCGTTTGAGTATTTAAAATTTGTTGTTGGAGAGAATGCATATATTGCTCAGAAGAGCACCGGTAACATAAAGTTAGAACATCCGGTACATGATTTCCGGTTGCGCAATTTCAGCTCAAATATTTTCTTAATCTCCGAAAGAATTATTGCGGCTTCCGAACTAAAAAATATTTCAGTCGATCTTTCCTTGCAGAATGATCAACTAAAAGCGAATGGAAATGTTTCAATTAACAACAACATGCAAGGTTCGGTTGTGTTCAAATCGAATTTGGATTTGCCGACTCTGCAAATAGATGTTGATACCCTTGTTTATCGGTACAATGAGTTCGCGCTGCAGAATAAAGAGGAGATGCAAATTGGGTTTGCGGATAAAATACTTTCGCTTAAAAACATTAACCTTTATCGCGGTGATGCAGAATTAAAAGTTGAAGGAACACTTGCGCTTGAAGGAAAACAAGATTTGTCAATTCAGGCTTCAAAGTTTAAGGGATACGATATCAGTTATAACCTGTTGGGAATGACGCCGGAAAACATTATTGATAACGATATCAGCGTTACTTCAAAAATTACCGGAACGTTTGAGAATCCCGTTATGGATTTAAATCTTAATGTTAATAACGTTACGTATAAGAAAAATAATTTTGGTTCGCTTAATGCCGTGTTCGGGTATAAAGATAAATATCTGCAAACAAAAATTAAATTCGGTGAAGATGAAAAAGATAGTCTGCTTCCTAAATTATCAGTCGTCGGTTCTCTTCCAATGGATTTAGCTTTCGGTGCAGTTCCGCAGCGGTTTCCCGATAACAAGCCGCTTTCTCTTACTATCGATTCGAAAGACTTTAACCTTGCTGCTTTTGGCGATGCGCTTCCCTTTGTAAATGAGCTTGGCGGAGTGCTCAATGCCGATATAAAAATCGGCGGAACGTACGCAAAACTTGATCCCGTTGGATTTTTAAAAATACAGGACGGCTCATTTAGAGTTGAAGCAAATAATTTAAAATATACCGGCGCGTTACAGCTTCATTTTGACGATCAAAGTTTGATTCTTGATCAGATGGTTGTGGCAAACAGCGGTAATGTAAAAAGCAAAGGAACCATGTATGGCTCCGGTAAAATGATCTTTAACGGATTAAAAATTGTTTCGAATGAAATTACTGTTAATGGAGATTTGACGATACTGTCCAACGATTCTAAATCCGTAAGTCCAAGTCTCTATGGAAATTTATTTGTTGGAACCGAAGGAGATATTGTTTTTAAAATGCAGAGTGAATATTCTTCGCTAAGCGCTCCTGTACTGATAAAAGAAGCGGATTTGATCTTTCCTCCATCGCAGGGAGGATTTTCTTCCAACGATGAAAAGTTTGTTTACAAATTTGTGGAGGAGACAAGTCACCTCACCCTTCGTCAACTGGAAATTGAACGGATCATAAATGCGAAGGTGGCGAAAAGTCTTAACAACGGCTCCGGTGAAGGATTTTTTTCTAAATTTGATTATGACATTCTTGTAAAAATTCAAAACGAAGCCACGGTAACTTTTATTTTAGCAAAAGAGGCAAACCAGAAACTAACTTCCGTGCTGAACGGAAATATACGGTATAAGCGCGAAAACGGCATACAGTATGTGCAGGGTGAACTTAAGTTGCTCGAAGGTTCAACGCTCGAATTCATTAGAACTTTTACGGCAACCGGTTCGCTTAAATTTGAAAGTGAAGTAACAAATCCTTATTTAGATATTGTCGGTATGTATAAAAGTTATTATGTCTCGTCTGATTCAACTTCAGCGGGCGGAAAAGAAGAAGAAGTTGCCGTAAAAATAAAACTTGTTGGCGCATTAAAAGACCTTTCCAAAACCTTTGCACAATCCGAAACAAACATGGCGGTTTACCGTGGTTCATCAGCAATTGCTAATGATCAGGCAACTCCGGGATTGGATAAATCGGATGCCATCTGGTTTATCATCTCCGGGAAGTTTAAAAATGAAGTTACCTCTCAGGACAAAACTCGTGCGTCAGATATGTTTTCAGGAACAGCTACCTCATTTGCAGGATCGCTTGTTGGAGGTGCGCTAAATACGTATCTTGGCGATGTAGTGAAATCTCTGGAATTTCGTTCCAGCGGAAACACAACAAAGCTTAACTTAAGCGGCAGAATAAAAAAGTTTAAATATACCATCGGCGGAACCACAAATATTTTCCAGGATCTTTCCGCGGCAAATATTCTTATTGAATATCCGTTAATAGAAAACTTTGTAATTCGCGTAGAGAGAAGATTATCGGAAACGGAAAACACGTTTACAACAGAAATGATAAATGAATTAGGTCTTAAATATAAATTCGAGTTTTAATGAAAAAAAAATTAGTCTCCTTTTTTAAAAAAAATCCTGGCAAAGCAATAAAAGCCAGAGAACTTGCCAAGCAGCTCCAAGTAACGGAAGAACATGACTATCAATCTCTTAAAGCCGTTCTCCATAAATTGTTGGAGGAAGACGTTATCGTAAGGCAGGGAAAACGCTTCCAATTAAAAATTATGAAGGAAGCGGTTATCACAGGCGAACTGCAAATGCACCCGCGTGGATTTGGTTTTGTGCTTCCTAAAAAGGAAGTCGGACGAGATATTTTTATTGCCGGTCGAAATCTCGGAACCGCTTTTCACGGCGATATTGTTGAGGTTGCTCTCTTTGCCGAACAGAAAAAGAAAGCAAAAAATCTTGAGGGTGAAATAACCAAAATTATAAAGCGGCGAATAACTGAAGTTGTTGGAACATTGAAGAAATCGGATTCGCTCTTTTTCATCGAGCCGGAGATGAAAGAAATGCGCCGCGATATTTACATCGATGAAAAAAATATTCACGATGCAAAAGTTGGCGATAGAGTTGTGGTAAGTGAGATAGTTTGGGAGTCTCCCAAACAAAATCCCGAAGGAAAAATTATTGAAGTTCTTGCCAAAACAAGCAGAAGCGATGTTGAACTTCTTTCAATTGCAAAAGAATTTAATCTACCCGTAAACTTTCCTGAAAGAGTTATTCAAGAAGCTGAAAAAATTCCGCTCGAAATTTCTGCTGAAGAAATTTCTACCCGCGTTGATTATAGAAATAAAGTGGTGATGACGATCGATCCCGATGACGCAAAAGATTTTGACGACGCTCTTTCGGTTGAAATTTTGGAGAATGGAAATTTTGCGGTGGGCATTCACATTGCGGATGTTAGCCATTATGTTGTTAAAGATACTCCGCTCGATAAAGAATCGGAGAAACGCGGCAACAGCGTTTATCTCGTTGGTCAAGTTATCCCGATGCTTCCCGAAAGATTATCAAACAACATTTGTTCGCTTGTTCCGAATGAAGAACGGTTAACCTACTCGGTGATTGCAGAGCTTACTGCGCGCGGCAAACTGATCGATTATAAAATTAAAAAATCGATCATCAAAAGCAAACGAAGATTTACTTACGATGAAGCGCAAAAAATAATTGAGACCGGCGAGGGAGATTTTTCTACCGAAGTTCTTCTTCTTAACAAACTTGCGTTAACGCTTCGCAAAAAAAGATTTAAAGAGGGAAGCGTAAACTTTTCAACCTCCGAAATAAAATTTCAGTTAGATGAAAACGGAAATCCGCTCCGCGCATATTTGTACATTACAAAGCAGAGCAACAATCTTGTAGAAGAATTTATGCTGCTTGCCAATAAAGTGGTTGCGCATCATATTGGTTTTGTAAAAAAAGAATCGGATCGCAAACCGTTTTTGTACAGAATTCACGACCGCCCCGACAAAGACAAAATTGCCGAGTTCGCAAAATTTATAAAATCATTCGGTTATCATTATTCCGCGGATAATTTATCCAAAGCTTCATCCATTAATCAATTGATGGAAGAAGTAAAAGGAAAAGAAGAAGAATTACTTGTAAACGAAATCGCTATTCGTTCTATGGCAAAAGCAATTTACTCAACCGAAAATATCGGGCATTACGGTTTAGGATTTCCATACTACACTCATTTCACCTCGCCAATACGGCGTTATTCCGATCTTCTGGTACACCGAATGCTTTTTGAGTACATCGAGAAGCAGAAAAAACCGGTTTATGGTGAAGAGCAGCTTTCCGCAATTTGCGAAAACATTTCCGCATGCGAAAGAAAAGCGGTTGATGCAGAACGCCTTTCGGTTAAGCTAAAACAAGTTGAACTGATGCGCAGTCATCTCGGTGAGGAATTCCACGGGATCATTTCAGGCGTAACGCACTTTGGAATTTTTGTAAAGATAACGGATGTGCTTGCCGAAGGACTTATTCACGTCCGCGATTTGGAGGGAGATTATTATCTTTATGATGAAAAAAAATATGCGTTAATTGGCAAAGCAAGTAAAAAAATGTTCCGGCTTGGCGATAAGATTCAAGTTAAATTGATTCGGGTTAATCAAGAGCGGATGGAATTAGATTTTCTAATTATTGAATAAAAACGTGTTATGAAGAAACAAATTATTTTCTCTATTATCATTTCATTCTTTTCTGTACAGTTCGTCTTTGCACAATTCGGACAGAATAAAGTTCAGTTTAAAGATATGACGTGGTACTATATTCAAACTAATCACTTTGATATTTATTTTAATCAAGAAGGCAGCAAAGTTGCGGAGTTCGCTTCAGCCGCTTCCGAAGCGGCTCTAAGCTCGATTGAAAAACATATCAACTACAGAATCAACAATAGAATTACGCTCATCCTCTACAATTCCCAAAACGATTTTCAGGAAACAAATGTTACTGATGAATATCTAAGCGAAGGAATCGGCGGATTTACAGAGCTTTTCAAAAACCGTGTGGTGCTGCCCTTCACCGGAAATTATAAAATGTTCCGGCACGTTATTCACCACGAACTTGTGCACGCAGTTTTAAATGATATGTTTTACGGCGGATCGATTCAAAATATTATTTCAAACAATATTTCAATCCGCTTACCGCTTTGGTTTAACGAAGGTTTGGCGGAGTACCTTTCGCTCGGCTGGGACACCAACACCGATATGTTCATCCGCGATGCGGCAACGAGTGAGTATTTGCCAGACATTGAAAATCTTGACGGATATTTTGCGTACCGCGGCGGACAGGCGGTTTTCCATTACATAGCGCAAAAATATGGCGAAGAAAAAATCGGTGAACTTGTAAATAAAATTAAGGGAAAATCGAATTTTGAAAATGGTCTCAAAGCGGCGATCGGTTTAGATATTGAAGAACTGAATGAACGCTGGAAGAAAGAGATTAAAAGAACTTTCTGGCCCGATATGGCGCTCTACAAAGACCCTGATGAATTTTCTAAAAGATTAACCGATCACCGCAAAGACGGCGGATTTTACAACACCAGTCCGGCTATTTCTCCCCAAGGTGATAAAATCGCTTTCATCTCTAATCGCGATTTTTATTTTGATATTTACATTATGGATGCCAACGACGGGAAGAAAGTTGACCGCATTATTAAAGGAAACCGCTCGGTAGATTTTGAAGAATTAAATATTCTTACTCCCGGTTTAAGCTGGTCGCCCGATGGTAAAAAAATTGCCTTAGCCGCTAAACGAAACGGCGCCGATGTTATTTACGTTTATGATATTGCCGGAGACGATGTTTCAATTTTACCTCTGCGGTTTGGCGCAATCGGAACAGTGAACTGGGCTCCGGATAATAATAAAATTGTTTTCGCGGGGCAGGGTTCATCTCAATCGGATGTTTATGTTTACGATATCGCGAAAGACAAATTAGAAAATATTACAAATGATATTTTTACCGATAGCGATCCTTCATTCTCGCCAGACGGAAAAACAATTTTCTTCGCTTCCGATAGAGGCGAATATGTTGACACCGCCGCAGTTCCCGAAAACTTTAGAATGTACGAACACAATTTTTCGCAGAACGATCTTTATTCCGTTGAAATTGATAACAGGAAGATCACCCGCATAACCAACACTACGCACTGTGATGAAGCCTCTCCAATAGTTTCGGCGGACGGAAAAGAAGTGATCTTCGTTTCAGATAAAAACGGCATCAACAATATTTATAGAAAGAAAATTGTTCCGGATGGAAGTGATTCTGCTAAAACGATTGAATCGATTTCCGAACTGCCAATAACAAATTCTTTAAACGGTTTGTACCAGCCGACGATTTCCAAAGACGGAAAAAAACTTGCTTTTGCTTCGATGTATCAATCGGCGTACAATATTTTCTTGATGAATAATCCGTACGATATTTCTTTAGACAAAGATTCGCTTCCGCTTACAAAATATATGGAGTCGATCCTTGTTGCAAAAAAATCCGAAGCGAAAAAAGATTCAGCAAGCGAAACGAAAGTTGATTCATCAGCCAAACATATAGAAGAAGAGAGTAGCTTTTCAACCGGAGTATTTATTGATACTTCTTCGGTAAAAAAAGATTACAGCAATTTTATCTTCGGCAAATCAGATTACCTTTCTTACGATTCTACCGAGCAAAAACCAAACGAGCTCTTTAATCCAAAAGCCAACCTTGATGCCGAGGGAAATTTTAAAGTGAACCGCTACAAAGTAACCTTTACTCCCGATATTATTTATGCGAACGCCGGCTTTAGTTCGATGTATGGTTTGCTCGGCACAACCGTAATATCTTTTAGCGATGTACTTGGTAATCACCGGTTGATCGGACAAACGAGCATGCAGATCGATTTGAAGAACAGCGATTACGGGCTTGCTTACTATTATTTGCCGAACAAATTGGATTTGGGTTTCGAAGGATTTCATACCGCGCGGTTCGTTTATTTACAACGGGGAAACGAAGTTAATCTTTTCCGTTTTAGAAATTACGGCGGATCGCTTTCGATAAGTTATCCTTTCAATCGCTATTACAGATTAGACGGCGGATTAAGTTTCTTAAACGTTACTGCTGAAAATTTAGACAATCCGTACGAGACAACACAGAAAGCAACGTATCTTATTCCCGCAATAAGTTTTGTTCATGACAATACCATGTTTGGCTACACGGCGCCGATAGACGGTACGCGTTACAGATTCGATCTTTACGGTAATCCGCTTCTTCATGCAAAACAGTACGGCTTCTACTCTATTCTTGGTGACTATAGAAATTACACAAAATTCTGGACCGACTACGCGTTTGCGTTTCGTTTATCTGGAGGATTTTCGAACGGCAAAAGTCCACAGCGCTTTTTCTTGGGCGGAATAGAAAATTGGATCAACCGGAGATTTGCAACCGGCGAGGTTCCTTTAGATTCACCATCAGATTTTGCATTCCTTACCGCAGCTTTACCTATGCGCGGATATAACTATGCGCAGCAAATAGGAACAAAATATGCGCTGTTCAATACTGAATTTCGTTTCCCGTTTATCCGTTATCTTGTAACCGGTGCGCTGCCGGTTCTGTTTAGAAATATTCTTGGCGCAGCATTTTTTGATGCCGGTTCTGCCTGGAATAATTCCCACCAGCTTAAGCTTTTTGAAAAAGATGAAAACGGAAGAACGATAAGCAGGGATTTGCTGATGGGAACTGGTGTCGGCACAAGATTTTATTTTCTCTATTTTCTTCTTCGCATTGATTGCGCCTGGGCGTATAACGGACAGAGTTTTACAAAACCAATTTGGTATTTCTCGCTGGGCGGAGATTTTTAATAGGCGTTTCGTTTAATAATTAATCGCGATACCGTAAACGGTATCGCTAAACGAAAAAATCATCGTAAACGATGATAGGAATATCATATCCCGATTTATCGGGGTTTGTTTGTGCAGCACAATCCATTCATGCGTGCCCGCCGCAGGCAGGGTTGTGCGGTAATAAAATATTTATAGTTCGGTACATGTTTTAACATAAAATAAAGGTGGCAAATGAAAAGGATGGTTTGTGTTCTTCTTGTTTCTCTGTTGGTGTTTACATCGTGTAAAAAATCTAACAATCCAGTTTCTTCTGGCGATGAAACTGCAACCGTAACTTATGCGGGGAAAGTATATCATACGGTAAAAATTGGCAACCAAACTTGGTTGAAAGAAAACTTAAATGTTGGTGTAATGATTGACAGTACGCAAAACCCAAGCAACAACGGAACAATTGAAAAATATTGTTATCGTAACGACACTGCGAATTGTACCAAGTATGGTGGTTTATACCAATGGAATGAAGCGATGGTTTATGATACTGCAAACGGTGCAAAAGGTATTTGTCCAACTGGATGGCATATACCTACGCAAGCTGAATTTGAGACATTAACAGCTACGGTAAATAATGATGGTAACTCATTAAAAACTATCGATCAAGGAGCGAGTACAGACTTGAGCGGTTTCTCTGGCTTGCTGGCGGGCTACTTCATCGGTGGTAACTACTTCAATTTAGGAAGTTACACTACATTTTGGAGTTCTACAGAGATCAATGCAGCGGTCGCTTACAGCGTGAGCTTGAGGTACAATTATAGCAATATCTACATGGTCAATTTATTGAAGGAATGTGGTTATAGTATTCGCTGCATCAAAGATTAGAAGATGTTTAATAGGAATGATTTTTAAAAGTTATTTAGCAAATAAGATCGGCATATGAAAAAAATAATTTACTTAGTTTTTATTTCTCTTCTTGCATTTACTTCGTGCAAGAAAGATGGAGGTTCGCCGACGGAAACAAATACGAATCCCAACAACATTACCGATCCACCATTAGCTCCAACATTGGTGGTACCGGCAGATAGTGGAACTGGAATTTCGATTCAATGTACATTTTCCTGGTATCCCAGTAAGGGAGCGGAGAAGTACAATTTGGAGATTGCGACCGATTCATTTTTCACGAACAAAATTATTGAGCGTACAGGATTAAAAGTTTCAAGTTTGCTTATTAGCGGATTTGCGTTTTCTACCAGGTATTATTGGCGCGTAAATGCAACGAACAGCTCTGGAACTTCTTCATTTTCACCCATCAGAAATTTCGCCACAGCCGACTCTCTTTTACAGTTCACTTCGATAAGCGGAAAAGTTACAAATAGTTTGAACGAACCAATCCAGGGCGCAAAAGTTTATACAGTTCCAACCACAACAACGGTTTATTCCGACTCAACCGGGTACTATCTTATAAAAAATATTTCCGGTGGAAGTTATGCGTTGTTTTCGGAGAAGGAAGGATACAATAAATATATTGCCAATATTTACGCGGCTGAGGGACTTGCTGTTGGTCAAAATATAACGATGATCGTTCTTGGCGCTATTACACCTTGTCCCGGAACTCCAACTGTAAGTTATGAAGGGAAAACGTACAACACGGTTCAAATCGGAAGCCAGTGCTGGATGAAAGAAAATCTTAATGTCGGTACAATGATTACGGGAGGCAGTAGTCAAACTAATAATGGAACCACAGAAAAATATTGCTACGAAAACAAAACGGTAAATTGCGACAATTTCGGAGCTTTGTACGAATGGAACGAAGCGATGCAGTATTCCCTATCGCCCGGCTCAAAAGGAATCTGTCCAACGGGCTGGCACATTCCAACTAAAGAAGAACTCAAACTCTTATCTGCTTTAGCAGAAAACAGTTCTACTGCTTTAAGAGAAGTTGGACAAGGAACCGGAACAAACACAAGCGGATTTTCGGCTTTGCTCGCAGGTTACCGGTATGATTATATTCACTTCTACAATTTTGGAGAACATGCCGCATTTTGGAGTTCGACGGAATATATCGCCACCGATGCTTTCTATTTGGGCTTAAGGCGCGGCTACAGCGTGGTTGACTTAGGCGCCGCAAATAAGGTAATGGGATTTAGCGTTCGATGCCTAAAAGATTAGTGATGTTTGATGGAGGAGGGGTGATGGATGATGGAAAATTTTCATTATACTTTGGTAGAAGTGGTAATTAATTCCCGACAAACAAGAATAACAAATGAACAGACTATTTTTCTTAATAATTTTTTTCCTAACAACTTGTTTAATTAATTCGCAGTCATTTGAAGTTACAGTTAAAGATATCGGTTCAACTTCTGCAAAACTTCAATCGCTGCAAGGAGAGAAAGTAACCGAAGTTGATTCAGTTACCGATAGAGAAAAAGATACTTTCCGCTCTTCTTTTGAAAATAAAAAATATCATCACGGATTTTATCGCCTTGCATTTTCCAATAACCGTTCAGTTGATTTCCTTTATGATGGAAATAATGTTAAGCTGAAAACTCATGCGTCTGCAATTTTGGACAGTATGGAAATTATTTCTTCAGAAAGTAATAGGCTCTATTATTGTTTTATTAAACTCAACAAAGCGTACAAAACTAAAACCGATCTTTTGCAGTTACTTCTTGCACGCTACCCGAAAGAGGATAGTTTTTATCAATCGGTTCAGGAAAAGGTTAATCTACTGCAAAACGAATATTTGGCGTTTATAAAGGCTGAATCGCAAAGAGAACCGTATTCATTTATTGCAAGATATATCCGGTCGGCAGGTCTGTCTCCGGTAAATTTTAATATATCACCCGAACAGCAGTTAGGCTATCTTAAAGCTCACGCCCTTGATAATGTTGACTTTGATGACGGTGAGTTAATCTTTTCCGATGTGTTCACAAATAAAACGATTGAATACTTAACGTATTACCGCAATCCGCAATTGCCAAAAGAACTTCTTGAAAAAGAATTTATGAAAGCGATCGACTCGGTTATAAGTCGAGCGAAAGTTAACACCATTGTTTATCAACATGTTGTTGAATATCTGCTTGACGGTTTTAAGAAATTCGGTTTTGATAAAGTTATGGACTACATCGTTGATACCTATGTAATTAAGGATGACTTGTGTTTGGATGAGAAGTTGGGGAATACAATTCAGCGCAGGATCGACCAAAACAAGAAACTTCCCGTTGGTGCAATAGCTCCTAATTTTATGATGACCGATATCTCCGGCAAACCAATTGAACTCTACAAAATCACCAAAGAAAAAGTGCTTCTTGTTTTTTATGCGAGCTGGTGTCCCCACTGCAAAACTATTTTACCGCAGCTCAATGAACTTAAAAAAGCGAAAGGCGATTTTGAGGTGGTTGCCGTTTCTCTTGATACGGACAAAGGAGAATGGAAAAACTTCGTTGACAAAAACAGGTTGGATTTTATCAATGTCTCTGATTTAAAAAGCTGGGATGGAGCAGCGGCAAATGAATATTTTATCTACGCAACTCCAACAATGTTTCTACTCGACAAACAGAAGAGAATTATTGCAAAACCACTGACGATTGATGAATTAGGCACTTAGAGAATCGCTATCGCTAACATGTTAACGATAATTAAATATCGAATACTGAACAAAGAATAATGAATTTCGAAGTGAATGCAATATGTATTTCATCCGCCGCGGCGTTTCATCATTCAAAATTCCTTGTTCGATATTCATTATTCATTTTTTCCTTTAGCTTTTTTCCCAAG
>JAUYAB010000041.1 GCA_030693705.1 Ignavibacteria bacterium
AAAGCTCAACGTCCGCAAAGGGAAAATTCGTCGCGAGCGTGGCGGTTCGTGGCGAGCTTAGCGAGAAAAAAGATGAAAGAAATACTACATTCGAGAACAATGTGATTCTGGCTTTGCCAGGTTATGAATTAGGAATTAGGATTCGCAAAAGGCGGACTGTGCAAAATAGCAATAATATTAAACGATTAAATAAAATGAATGGATGAATATTCTTCATTCAGCCATTCAATCAATGCTTAGTAACTCTTTGGTTCCGGTTTGTCAGGTTACAAACTCCACCTTTTCTACTTCATCCGGGGAAAAGAATTTTTAAATCGGAAAAAATTATTGAACGCTTCTTGTTACCTCTATTCCAAGCTGTTCCATACGGTAACGCAGCTTTGAGCGCGAAAGACCGAGAACTTTTGCCGCCTTTACCTGGTTGCCGTTCGTTATTTTCAGCGTTTTTTGAATGAGGTCTTTTAAGACCAACTCAATCTTAATTCCCTTAGCAGGAATTTTCAAGATGAATTTATCATCTTCGTTAAGTTTGCCGGCTTCATTTTCAAAAATAAATCCGAAGTGAGATTCCTTCAACTCTTCATCTTCAGTTAAAAGAATAACCCGCTCCATTACGTTCCTAAGTTCCCGGATATTTCCTTTCCAGGGATATTTCTGGAACAGAGAAATAACTTCGGGTGAAATGGTTTCTATCTTTTTGTTGAACTTAATTGAAAATTCTTTTAGAAAAGAATAAGCTAAAACCGGGATATCATCTTTTCGTTCACGTAAGGGAGGAATGGTAATTTTTGCAACGTTTAACCGGTAAAACAAATCTTCGCGGAACGTTCCGTTTTTAACTTCTGTTTCAAGATTTTTATTCGTAGCCGCAAGTATGCGGACGTCAACTCTTGTTTCTTTTTCAGCGCCAAGCCGATAGAATTTCTTTTCTTGCAATACGCGTAACAATTTTGCTTGCATGTCCAAAGAGAGTTCGCCGATCTCATCTAAAAGAATGGTTCCGCCGTTAGCAAGTTCAAATTTGCCGAGTTTAGTTTTAAGTGATGCGCCGGTAAATGCTCCTTTTTCATGTCCGAAGAGTTCGCTTTCTGCAAGTTCTTTTGGAATAGTAGCGCAGTTAATCTGGATGAAGACGGCATCATTTCTTAAACTGTTTTGATGGATAAATTTTGCAAAAACCTCTTTACCGGTACCGCTTTCCCCTTCAATTAAAATCGTTGTGTCGGGACTTTTAGCCAGTTTTTCTGCAGAGTTTAACACCCTCAAGATCTTTGTGTTTTTGCCGAAGAATTCTTTTGAAAGTTCATTTTCTTTGAGCAGGCTGTGAAGTTTATTTACTTCCGCTTTTAGAGTTACATTTTCCAACGCTTTATTCAGAACAAGTTTTAGCTGTTCAAGATCGATCGGTTTCAGCATAAAATCAAATGCGCCCGATTTCATTGCTGAAACCGCGATATTCACATCAGCATAGCCCGTAATCATTATAACCGGAATGTGCGAGTATTTTTTGTGGAAAGATTTCTGAAGTTCGAGACCGTTGTGAGTGGTAAGATAAATATCGAGAAGAATAACGTCCGGTTCAAATTCTTCAATCTTCTCATGCGCTCCGTTGGCGAATAAGCAGACCTGAACATCGTAGCCCAATTTGGTCAGCACTTTATTTAGCGAAAGTCCAACAAGGTTATCATCGTCAATAATCAGAATTTTAAATTTCATTTTCTTTTACCGTAAAGTTTGAATTAAAAAGTAAGGTGAATTTAGTTCCTTTACCCAATTGGCTTTCGAAATTAATTTCAGCGTTCAGTTCTGTTGCCAATGATTTACAGATGCTTAGCCCCAGCCCGGTTCCTTTAACTTTTTTTGTAAAAAAATCGCTAAAAACAGCTTTCTGGTCTTCCTCGCTAATACCGATACCGGTGTCCTCAACTTCCCAAATAATATTGTTTGCAAGATCGGAATAGACTCTTATAATTATTTTATCCCCTTTATTACAAGCATCAACAGCATTGGTTAGAATATTAAGGAAAATTTGAAGCATTTTATTTGCATCGCATTTAACAAAAGGAATATTTTTCCCGGAATATTCTCTAAACATTGCAATGTTCTTACGAGAAGCATCAACCTCAACAATATCGAAAGCGTAATCAGAAATTTGATTTATTGAGCAGAGTTTTTCTTCACGTGTATTGGGCCGGGAAAAGAAAAGCAAGTTATCAACCAATGCCTGAATTCTGAAAAGCGCTTGAGAAGAATTTTCGATCGTGCCGATCAAATCTTCTGAAAGTTCATCCCGGTGCATGTTGAGGTAATCCATACTTAATTTAACAACCGAAAGAGGATTTCTTATTTCGTGAAGAAGGGTGGCGGTAATTTTTCCTAAAATATGTAATCGGTTTTCAAATATTAAGTTCTCTGACATTAAACACCTTTAAGACCTAAGCATGTTCAAAAAAAAATAGCAACTAATGAAAAGTAAAACATTTTTTGATTAATTTTACTCAATCGGACAATAATTTGCAAATAATCTTCATTTAACCAAGGACATTTTATTTTTATTAAGACAATTTACCTACCGTTACCATCTCCGGATATTCTTTATTTCCCTTCGCAAGGTTAAATAATTCAAAATCTCTTCGATAATAAATCAAAATCACCATAATGTCCTCAATAATAATTGTAAAAATAGTTAAATGGTTGTAAGTAACACAATAAATAGCGAGCCTGTCCCTAAACCGGAAAATATTATCGAAGTATCAACCGGAAGGTTCAGGAACATTGCAAGGGAATATTTTCAATTTGAAGCAAAATCTTCAATTGAGTATTTAACCAGCATAAAAGAGAGCGTAAAGTTTTTTAACCTTGACGTTCCGCCGCAGCTTAACGAGGTTTTTATTCGATTTGAAGAGGCGCCGCTTTTCTGGATTTATGATTCTCCAATCGTCCAGTACTTTGAAGACGTGCTTAAAATATACTTTGGCAAAAGTAACGACTATGACTATTACAAAACGATAAAGGAATGTTATACAAAATGGATCGTAATTAAATCTGAAAACGAAAAAAGATATTTTGCCAACTCAGCATTGAATTACATCGACAAATCATCTTCAAAACACAACTTTTTCTACCTCATTTTAAAGGGAGTTCTCTATACTTTTGAGAAATCATTAGCAAATACGCAAACGGCAATCGGACTTTTTAATAAAAGTTTGGAGGTTCTTAATACAACAAAAGTAAGCGATACTTATAAAGATGAACTTCAATACGTGATCAAAATTTTCATGGGTTTTGCCTACTTTAAACAGAAAGAAAGCGAACAGGCGAGAACGCATTTTAGAAACGCATTAAATACTAAACCACACGGAATAACTGCAAAATTTTACCTTGCACTTGCGGAGGTTCAACTTGCCGAACATGAAACGGCGGCACAGCTTATAAAGGAACTTTGCCAATATGATTTCAAACGGATCGATCATTCCATAAACAAAAACAACGGAGGGATGTTCCGCTATTTTGTAAATAATTCCGTGGTTTATAATTTATTTTACCACCGGGAACTCGCTATTCTTATCGATCAGATCGAAAGCGAACTTCATGAAGTTTTTAAGCCCGAACCGTCGTTGATCTCAGAGTTAAAATCGAATCTTTCAAAGTTAAATCAATTAGAGATGAAAGATTACTATTCTGAAGAAGCAAAAAAAACATTAGTTTTTCTTGAAAAATTAATTGATCACTATTTTGAAAGTAAAAACATCTTAGTAATTAGTTCTTACCGGTTACTGAAAGAAAAATTCACCTCGGTTGTGCGTTCAATTTATGAAGCGATAAAAATGAAATATGCTCACGAGATAAATGAAAAATTGCAACTGTTCGATGAGCAAGTGGAGGAGAAAAGATACGCCATTACGATTCTTACTAACGATTTTGAATCCCTTAAAACGAAACAAAAAGAAAAGTTAGCAGCCATGTTAAAAGATATTGAAAAGAAAATTGAAGATTATATCTTGACGATTGAAGCAAGAATTAATTCAATTCCCATGGAAAAAAAACACGATCCTGTTTATTCTTTCAGGAATATGATGACCTATAATATTGTTGTCTCTTCACTGCTCTTTTTTATCGGCGGATGTTCCGGCTATTCTACACAGTATTTTAGAGGCGGAATTGAGTTTAAGGAAGTGCTTGGTCAATTGTTCCTTGCGGGAATTAAATGGGGATTGGGCACGTTCCTCATCGGATTTTTATTAGCGCTTATTGTTGCCGTTTCCACTTTTATCAGTCGAACGAGCTATAAACAAAAATTACTGCAAAAAATTAATTGGTTAAAAAATCAGAGAGAACTTGAAATAAGCGGAACCAAAAAAGAGTTTGAAGAAAAAGAAAAACTCTTAAAAGAAAATTATGACGATAGGATTGAAGACTTAAAAAAATCAATTGATGCACTGCTAAAAGACCGCTTAACTTTAGAAAATGAGACCAAACTTCAGATGAATGAAAAATTAAAAGAAGAAGCCGCACCGCTGCTGGCATTGGTAACACCCGGGGTTTTGAATTAGTATTCCCGGAGAAGTTACTTTAGAAGAATTTAAATTATTTTCCACCTATTAATCAATTTCCACCAAGTGTACAATAATCGCCAAAATTCATTTCCAATTTAGCCCAAAAAGCATTTTATCATCAAGTTCAACGGGCACGGTGTTTGAATCGTAACTTCAAAGTAAAAAAATTAAAGTAACGAATGTCAGGTTCGCATTTGGAAATTCAACCAACTGAAGAAAAATTATGAGAGTAAAGTCGACCGACTACAAAATTTATGGATTGATAAGAGTCCGGGACGAAGAAGATATTATAGTCAATTCCCTGGATCATCTCGCCGGGTTTTGCACCGGCGGAATTGTTGTTTATGACGATTGTTCAACAGACAAAACAGTTGATCTTTGTCGCGCGCATCCGAATGTAAAAGCTGTAATTACCAACGGAAATTGGGATGATAATAGGGAACAGGCTGAATTTGAAAATCGAGCAGCACTTCTTGCTAAAGTAAAAGAATATGCCGGTGAAAACGACTGGCTCGTTTATGTTGATGCTGATGAAAGAATTGATTTTGATTGGAATATTCTCGGCACATTACCGGAGGATGTGCTCGCAATTCGAATGAAATTATTTGATTTTTATATTACCCGTGAAGATGTGGACGAAATCTTTTATAAGCGAGAATGGATGGGACCGGAATATCGCGAGATAATTTTTGCTTTTCGAAATCTTTCCACCCTTTCTTATACTGAACCGGATCAACGCGAGGTTAATCTTGGAGCTTCCGGTAAAATACTCAACACAGGATTTGTAAAACATTTTGGTAAAGCTCTCTCGGTTCAAAGATGGGAGCGTAAATGTGAATACTATGCTTCTCATTTCCCGAGATATTCTGAAAAATGGAATTTAAGAAAAGGAAAAGCAATTCATACTCAATCAGATTTTGGATTCGCGTTGATCAACTGGGAAGAAAAAGAAGTGAAAGGCATTAAACTTACACCGCAAATTGAAGCGAACTCACAAAATTCTAAAATCGTTCAAGGGAATCCTCAATTGAAAAAACTTAGGATACTTTTAACGAATCATCATTTAACAGATTTTACCGGCTCAGAATTATACACCTACACGCTGGCTATTTATCTTAAAAAATTTGGGCATGAAGTTGTAGTTTATTCAAAATATATCGGCAAAATTCTGGGGACATTTGAGCAAGCTGAGATAAGAGTTGTAAACGAATTAGTCGCACTAAAAAACGAAAATTTTGATATCGCACATGTTCACCACAATATTAATGCAATAGAAGTTCGATCGGTTTTCCCTTCTTTACCAATGGTTTTTCTGTCGCATGGAATTCTTCCGTTTTTAGAGCAGCCTCCGATAGTAGATCTCCAAATATCGAAATATCTTGCGGTAAGTGAAGAAGTTGAAGCAAATCTTATTAAACAGGGAGTAGCGAAAAAAAGGATCGAGATCATCCGGAATTTGATTGATCCGCAAAAATTTGGTTTTATGAAAAGTTTGAATAAAGTTCCTGCAAAAGCACTTATCCTCAGCGGAAGAATCGATCCGGGAAAAGAGCACACTATAAGAGAAGCATGTAATCAACTGAATATTAACTGCCGGTTTGTCGGCGGTAGATTCGGTACGGTTGCTCAAGAAGAAGTTGTAAAACTGATTAATGAATCCGACATAGTTTTTTCGCTCGGGCGTGGCGCAATAGAAAGTATGTTCTGCGGCAGAATCCCGATTATTTATGATTATTTAGGCGGAGACGGCATGGTTACTCCAACTACTTTTGATGAAATTAAAAAGAACAATTTTTCCGGGCGGAGATATAAAAAGGATTTCACGGTTCAACAGTTAGTTAATGAAATTAAAAAATATGATGCGGCTTTCGGTCCGGAATTAAGAAATCTGGCAAACAAAGAATTCTCCGCTGAAAGATTAGTTGAAAAATTATCCGGCATTTACAACACGGAAGCCGCTGTTAAAATTCCGGCAGTTTTACCAAAAGAATTGAAGTCGTTGGATTTTATTACGAATGTAATTAATGAAACAAGAAATTATTCCTACGATCTTGGAGTAAAGCAGAGCGCCGGTCAAATTAGAAAACTCGAAGAGACGATTAAAATGCTTATCGATAAACAGAAGAACGAAAGTAATCATATGTCTGGTTTTTCAAGTTACGATGATATTTTCAAACTGATTGAACATGAAAAATTCGATGAAGCGATCCGTGAAGTGGAAAAGTATAAATCGGTTACAGAAGAGTTACTTCTCAACCCGGAAATCAACAACACCTTTTCTAAACTATCTTCTTTAACCGGTTATATAATGCTGGGATTGGGAGAGATTGAAACGGCTCAAAACTTATTTGAAGAACAATTGAAAATTACCCCGGATTTAAATGAAGCCAAAGTTGGATTAACCCTCGTAAATTATGCTCTTGCAAAAGACGACCGCGCAAAAATTTATTTAAACTCTTTGGAAGCTTCAGCAAGGGAGAAAATTAATTTCAACTTTTCTTTTAACACAAATTAGTGTGTCGTGTATAAAATTAAGATAACAGAATAAAATCAGTTTGTAGGTTAACGAATGATCCAAATAAACAAAGCGATTTACAGCAACGTTCTTTTCGAAAGAGCTACCAATCTATTTAATTTGGGAAAGGTTGACCAGGCGGTTGGAACGCTTGAAGATCTTATAAAAATTGATTCGACTAATCCCGATGTGTTTAATAATCTTGGTGTTTTTTATCATGCTTTAAAAAACGACGTAATGGCTGTCAATGCATTCAGCGAAGGATTAAGAGTTGATGGAAATAATCTGCAGTTAAAAACTAATTTAGCCGATCTTTATCTTGAAACCGGTAAAGAGAATCACGCAATAAATTTGTTGGAACAAATCGTTAATACTACTTTAAACCATGAAAACGCCGCACTAAAATTAGTCAGCTTATATCATCACCAAAAACTCGATGGGGAAATAAAAAAAATATGGGATTTAGTTAATACCGAAATGCCGGCTTCAGAAGAAAAGGAAGAACTATTAACAAACATTACCTTCTTGCTTGAAGACTTGAACAAACAAAATCCAGTTGCGAATTCCTTAAACAATGATTCTTATGAAGACATCCCTTGTCCGTATTGCAATGAAGACCAGGCTGAAACGTTCAGAAAATCTGCCGATATAGTTAAGTGTAACAATTGCGATACCGTTTATCTGCGTCACCGGCAAAAAGTGGAAGAAATTTATAGGTTATACCAATCTTATGCCGAAAGCGATTCGCACATGGCAATTCCGAATTCTGAAGAAGAAATTAAAAAAAGTCCTTTGCGACGAGATTATTTCTTGAAGGAGATTTTGGAATTCACTACTCCCACAGGAACTTTATTGGATATCGGTTGTGGATGGGGAGCCTTTTTATATAACGCCCGGCTAAATGGATTTACACCGCGCGGAATTGAGATGACCAAGAAGTGTGTTGAACACGCCAACAAAACTCTCTCCATCGAAGTAACAAATGATCAATTTGAAGATACGCCGTTTGCCGCTGAATCTATTAGCGTGATAACCATGAATCATGTTTTTGAGCATCTCCCATTTCCCCTCAAAGTTTTAAAGAAAGTGCGTGAGATATTGATTGACGGGGGATTGTTTTGCGGGATGGTTCCTAATATTTCAAGTTATATGTCCCGCGAGCTAAAAGATGAATGGTACTGGCTTGATCCTAATTTTCACTATGTACATTATTCGCCGGAAACATTAACTAAACACCTTGAACAGAACGGCTTTAAAGTCGAAAAAATGTATACCTCTACCGGTGACTATGGCAGACAAAATGTTATAAAAGGAATTAAAAAATTTGTTGATGTAGAAGATGATGAAGCCGGGAGGATGGTTACTCAACTTGAGCAAAATCTCTTAGGTGAAGAAATCAGATTTATTGCAAGAAAGAAATGAAGCTAACTAATTAGGAATTCGCAATGTTAAATAAAACGCCGATGGTTTCCATTATTATTCCCGTATTCAATAAAGTTGAATTCACCAGGCAATGCATCGAAAAAATATATGCAAATACTCAGCCGGGCATCGAGTATGAAATTATCGTTGTTGATAATAATTCAACCGATGATACGCATGTCTTTATGTCTCAGCTTGCGGAATATCGACCTTCCCTGAATTATATTAAATTAAACGAGAATTATGGTTTCGCCAAAGCATGTAATTACGGCGCTTTCTTTGCGAAAGGGAAAACTTTGGTTTTCCTAAACAACGACACTGAACCTCAACAAGGCTGGTTACAAAGTGCGATAACGAGATTAAACTCCGATTCTAAAATCGGCATAGTTGGTTCTAAATTGTTATATCCGGATGGAACCATCCAACACTGCGGTATTGAATTTTTCGAAAATGTGAACCGGGATCATCAATTTTGGCCGCTCCATCGTTACCTGCGGGCTAATGCAGATTTGGTAGAAGTGAATAATCCGGAAGAAGTTACTTCGGTTACCGGTGCATGTTTATCGATCAGTAAAAAATTATTTTGGGCTGTAGATGGATTTGACGAATCTTATGGAATGTACTTTGAAGATACCGATCTCAACTTTAAAGTAAGAAAAGCCGGGTACAAAGTTTTTTATGAACCGGAAAGCGTGGTGATTCACCACGAAGGAATCTCCGGTGATGGACGTGAAGGAATTGACGCACTAAATAAAAAAGCAGGAGATTTATTTTTTAAGAAATGGGCAAATGATGTATTCAGAATTCAATTGGAGAAACATCTAGATTATACTGAAGAAAATATTGTGGTTATAAATGAAAACATTTATCCGCAAATAGATGACCTTAACCTGGAAGATCAAAGAGATATTCACGTATTCACAAAGTTAATCGGGAACTTATTAACCAAAATTAATTCCATCGAAAAAAGTTATCTCCATTTTGGCGGCGCCGGAGACGCTCTTCTACTTCTTTCGACCTTTTATGGTGAATCACCCGAACAAACTGTCATTAGTTTTGCCAATTCAATTCAATCGCTTAAAAGTTTTTGGAAATCTTTTACGAACATCAAAAAAATATATTTATTTCCGGTTCCACAAAATCCAATTCTTCATATGATATTAAGAAAGCATTTCCATCAATCCGCAAAAACATTGGGAATGGGTGTTACTCCTTCTGAAAGCTATTTCGATGAATGGAATGCTGATATTAATATCTTTGAGAAATATGGAGTTAAGAAAAGTCCTGAGTGGGCTGCCAACTTTGCAACCAAGAAAGTTGAGAAGCAAATAGCCATCGCTCCTATGGGAAGTATGGTTGGAATGGTTGGAAGCAAAAAGAATGTTATTGATCCCCGAATTTGGAAGCAGCTTATAGGCTATTTAGTAAGTAAAAATTACAAACCTGTTATTCTGGGTGTCCCTTCCGAAGCAGCAACTTATCCATGCTTGGAAAATTGCACTGATAAAAGAAGTTTCAGTTTTGAAGAACAAATGCAAATTATCGCTTCAAGTGAATTTTTTATTGGCGCCGATTCATGGGGAAAAACCTTTGCGGCTTTAGCCGGTTTACCCACTTTTGTCTTTAGACCAATTTACGGAGAGGATCTAAAAAATTGGAAGGATAATTCAGATTATGTCTTTCTTGATCCATGGAATAATATCACCGTTGTAAATAATTTGATTGAGTTAAAGGAGAGTATCGATAAACTTTCACCTCAAGCTACAAGAATTCTTTGGGAAGGACCTCAGTTTGTTAATCATTCCCTGGCTTTGGTTAATAGGGAATTATGCTCATGTTTAGTCCAAATGAATTATGCACTCTCAATTGTAAAAACCGAAAAAGATAATTTCAGACCTATGGTGAAAAGTAAATATGGAGCACTAAACCAGTGTGAGCTGAAAAAATTAGATAAAGTTGATATCCATGTCCGTCATCATTGGCCTCCAAATTTAACACCGCCTGAACAAGGACGTTGGGTTGTAATTCAACCGTGGGAATTTGGCAGCCTTCCGGCGGCATGGGCTGATGTTTTCTCTAAACAAGTTGATGAAATGTGGGTGCCAAGCAACTATGTTAAAGAAATTTACCTAAACGCGGGCGTTAATCCGGAAAGAGTTTTCGTCGTTCCAAATGGTTTTGATCCTGAAGTTTTCAACCCGATGGTTAAAGCATATAAACTGAAAACAAAGAAGAAATTTAAATTTTTGTTCGTCGGGGGAACCATTTACAGAAAAGGAATTGATGTTCTTATAAATGCTTACACATCGTGTTTTACCAACAATGATGATGTTTGTCTTGTGATTAAGGATTTCGGCGGTGATTCATTCTACAAAAATCAGACTATTAAAGATCGAATTCAACAGATTCAAAAAAACAAACAAACGCCTGAGATTGAATACATAAATAAAATTTTATCTGAAAAAGAATTGGCGGGATTATATACCGCGTGTGATCTGCTTGTGCATCCTTATCGTGGCGAAGGTTTCGGACTTCCGATTTTGGAGGCGATGGGTTCCGCTTTACCGGTTATGGTTACCAACGGCGGCGCTTGTCTTGATTTTTGCAATGCTCAAAATAGTATTCTTATAAATGCCGAGAAAAAATTCTTCAACGAAAAAAAAATTGACAATTTGGAAACAGTTGATTTCCCATGGCTTTATGAACCTTCTCTTAAAGACGTAAAAGAAAAAATGTTTTATGCTTACAACCATCCGGAAGAATTAAAAGAATTGGGTGTAAGAGCCGCAGAATTTTCGCACGATAATTTTACATGGAAGCATGCTGCAAAAATTGTAGATACGCGGATCGGTGTGCTTAGCAAAAAAACGATTCTTAGGAATGATATGAATTCAAATAATGTTAAAGGTATTGAAATGCAATCTCAACAATCATTTCAGAAATTGTGGGGTGAGTTTCAACTGAGCATACAAAGTGATGACGTAGCTGGTGCCGAGTCAATAATTGATCGTTTAACAGCAATTTATTTACAAGAGGAACATCAATCTATTTTAAAACTTGAAGATTTGTTAAATCTTGCCGGCAATATTAAACTCGCTCTTGGCAAACTTCAAGAAGCAAATGAATATTTTGAGCGGCAATTAAACATTAATCCGTGCTCAGCCGGTGCATGTGTAGGCTTAGGTGAAGTGTTTTTTCAAAATGAAAAATATGCTGAAGCCAAAACCATGTTCGAGTGGGCGGTAAAAAATGATCCGGGAAATCATATAGCAAAAAATTGTTTGGTTAAAGTAAATCAACAACTTGGTATTGCTGCGGATGACAATACTCTATCTGAACCCAAAACGATAGATGAACAATTAGAAGCGTTATTTTCTGAAACGTATTCACTCTACGAGAATAAATTGTACAAGGAAGCGCTTGCAGTGCTTCTTGAATTAGAAAAATTTGTTACAAGCAGCAGCGAGGAAATTCATCCTGATACTTTAGTTTCAATAATTAATCTTTCCGGATATAACTACCTGGGACTAAACGATATCGATAACGCCCGCGAATCATTTGAACGAGCGCTGAATATTAATCCGGGCTCATCCTCCGCTTGCGCAGGGCTCGGCGAAATCTACGCCACCTTTGCAATGGATACAGAAGCAAAAACTATGTATGAGTGGGCAGTGAAGAATAATCCGGAGAATCAGACGGCGGTGAGTTCGCTCGCAAAGGTAAATCAGAGACTTGGATTTTCGCAAAATCATAATTCTCTCGTACTAAAAAACATTAATCCTCTGCGCACAATTGAAAATAAATTGGACTTGGTGGAAGAACTCATCGACAAAGACAGAAATGATGAAGCGGAAATACTGTTGCATGAGGTGCTGGAAAGCGAACCGACGAATGTTATCGCATTAAATAATCTTTCGGTTATCGAAATTATGAATGAACATTATGAAGAAGCTGTTAAATTCATCTCAAAAGTTCTTGCAATAAATCCCGAAGATGATATTGCACTGGAGAATATGAATTTCATAAAGGAAAAATTAACTTCAGTTCTGGAACAAAGTTAGTGACAAAAGAAGTGGAAACGTTACGGAAAGACGGCAAGATACAAATGCTTTTAGCTGCTGCTAACCGCTATTTTGAAACGAATGAGTATGCTTTTGCTGAAAACCATCTGAAACAAGCATTACACTTAAACCCGGAACTGTTTGCGACTCTTTTTCAACTTTCAAAACTTTATTATATAAAAAAAGAATTTGCACTTGCCGAAATCTACCTGCTGAAAACTATTAAAGTAAAGCCGGATATAGCCGGAATATTTTCTTTGCTCGGCATAGTGCGCAAGGAACTCGGAAAATTTTCTGATGCGGAACAAAGTTACCTGGCGGCAATTCAAGTTGACCCCAATTTTTATGAAGCCTATTATAACCTTGGAGTTTTGTATCACAAGAATAAACAGATTGCACAAGCGGTTCCATTTTATAAAAAAGCAATTGAGTTGAACAACGGTTTGTACCTTGCTTATTACAACCTTGGAAACGCATACCGGGAAATGGAATTATTTGATGAAGCGGAACAATATTATTTGCAAACGCTTCAAATTAAAAACGATTTTGCCGATGCTTATTACAATCTCGGAGTAATAAAGGAGCAATTGTTTGATCATGAAAACGCACTGCGATATTATAACGCTGCACTGCTACACGACAAGAATCATGTAAGCGCACGGTGGAACAGATCCGTAATATTACTGCTTCTTCAAAATTATGAGGAAGGTTTTAAGGAATATGAATGGAGAAAAAGAAGAAAGGAATACCCGCAAAGAAATTTCTCTAAACCCGAACTGACGAACCAATTTGTAAAGGGGAAAACTATCTTAGTTTACGATGACCAGGGATTAGGCGATACGATCCAGTTCTCAAGATATTTAATTAAGTTAAAAGAACTGGGCGCTGTTGTTGTTTTTGAATGTGACAAAAAACTAAGCGGATTGTTTAGCGGCTTTAAAGTAATCGATAAA
Source organism: Ignavibacteria bacterium (assembly GCA_030693705.1). Taxonomy (GTDB): domain Bacteria; phylum Bacteroidota; class Ignavibacteria; order Ignavibacteriales; family Ignavibacteriaceae; genus UBA1563. Next base: position 13,508 of record JAUYAB010000041.1, read on the forward strand.
CTTGTAGAAAGATCGAACAATCCGGAACCGGAAATCGAATACGATTATCATATCTCTCTTTTAAGTCTTCCGCTCTATTTTAAAACTTCTTATCAAACTATCCCCGGTGACATTTCTTATATAACTGCCGATGAAAAATTAGTCGAAAAGTGGAATCAAATTATCGGTAAAAGCAAAAAAATAAAAGTTGGTTTAGTCTGGGCAGGGAATCCTCACCACGCGAGAGATAAGCATCGATCAATAAATTATTCAGAGTTCACATCACTGGTATCATTGGAAAATGTGGAATTTTTTTCGCTGCAAAAATTTAGTGACGATAATCTCCGGTTACAACTAAATGATTTTAATGGAATTACAAAATTAGAGATCAATAATTTTGAAGATACGGCAGCAATAATTGAAAATTTGGATCTTGTAATTTCAGTCGACACTTCGGTTGCGCATCTAGCCGGGGCGATGGGGAAACCTGTGTGGAATCTAATTTATTATTATCCTGATTGGCGCTGGAGTCTGGAGGATTTTACAACTCCCTGGTATCCTTCAATGAAATTATTCAGACAACCAAATCCTTTAAACTGGAAAAGTGTACTTGAGGAAGTTGAACAAGCATTAAAAATTTTTGTTCGCCTAAAAACTAGTGAAGAAAAGAAAACTCTCTACGCTGGCTTAGCTAAAGGAAATAACTTTGGATGGGGTGTTTGCAGCAATTACTTAAAAAGAGAACTCTCAAAAAAAATCAATTTGGTGAGCATTGATGAAGATGAAAATCTTCAAAATAATACTACGATAGATGGAACGGTTTTGCATGCACTTGTTGATATCGACATGAATAGTCTTTATAAAGTTCGTGGAAGTAAAAACATTGGATACGCTTTTTTCGAGTACGAACTTACTCCTTTATCTCTTCAAAACTTGAAAAAGTATGATCTGGTTTTAGTTGGTTCAACGTGGAATAAGAAAAAACTTGAACAAGCGGGTATTAAAAATGTAGAAGTATTAATCCAGGGGATCGATCCGGATATCTTTTATCCTTCGGAATCAGAAACCGACAAGAAGTTCTTCAAAATATTTTCCGGCGGGAAGTTTGAACTTCGAAAAGGACAAGATTTAGTATTGAAAGCCGTAAAAATTCTTCAACAAAAATACTCAGACATTGTTTTAGTGAACGCGTGGTACAACTTCTGGCCGGCAACAATGTCTTTGATGAGCAAGTCCGGGCATATTAAGTATGAACTCATCGGAAATAATTGGGAAGAATACATGCTTAATCTTTATAAGATGAATGCAATAGATGCAAGCAGAATTCTTACTTTACCGCTTGTTGCCAACAATAAGTCCCGCGAGATTTATATGTACACAGACATTGGATTATTTCCAAATCGTGCCGAAGGTGGGACAAACCTTGTATTGATGGAGTATATGGCATGTGGTAAACCGGTGATCGCTTCATCTTCAACCGGGCACAAAGATATTCTTACGGATCAAAATTCTATTAAGTTAAAAAAGATGAAAGAATTTAAAGTTTATAATGAGAAGAAAGAACTCATTGCTGATTGGGAGGAAGCCGATATCGAAGAAATAATTTCCCAAATTGAATACGCTTATTTCAATAGAGATGAGATCAAAAGAATAGGTTCCAATGCGGCAACCGATTTAAAACATTATACGTGGGAATCCACAGCAGACAATTTACTCAAATTATTAAATCGATTTTAGAACGACCGATGACTAAGAGTTGCAAATGATCACCTTGAGCATGATAGTTAAAAACGAAGAAAAGCATCTTGCCAATTGTCTTGAATCGGTTAAGAATGTTGTGGATGAAATTATTCTTGTTGATACCGGTTCCACCGATAACACTCTTGAGATCGCAAAAAAATACTCTGCAAAAATATTTCACTTTGAATGGGTTAACGATTTTGCCGCCGCCCGAAATTTTGCGCTTGAACAATCTTCCGGTGATTGGATTTTATATCTTGATGCAGACGAATGTCTTAAACAGACATCAGTTCTTGAAATAAAAAGATTAACAAATAAAAAGCGGGAGGCTTATAAATGCATTATAAACAACATTGATGAAATTAATTCCCGTCCTTCGGTAATGACTTATACAAGACTTTTCCCGAATGATAAGCGCGTCCGTTTTGAAGGAAAGGTTCATGAACAGATTGAAATGTCATTGCTTAAAAATAATTATGCAATAAAAAATTCCAGAATTGAAATTGATCATTACGGATACAATCTTACAAAAGATGATCTGCAAAACAAGGCGAAGAGAAATTTAGCTATTCTGCTTAAACAATTTGCGGAAAGCAGATCCTCCTATTATGCGTTCCATTTGGGACAGACGTACGCAATATTAAATGAAAAACAAACCGCAATAAAATATTTTACTACTGCATTGTCGGATCCAAATCTCGGAAAAGAATCGAGGTCGCTTGCCTATAGATATCTTGCAATTGATAATGCCGAACGGCAAAATTATAAAGCGGCATCAGAGTTGATCGACAAAAGTCTTCAATGCGATAATGAACAGCCTTTGGCTTTGTTTGCCGCAGCCAATATCTATTTAAAACTCGGAGATGCAAACATTGCTGAAAAATATAGCCGAAAAGCTTTTGAGGTAAATAGAAAATATTTAAAAGGAGAGAAAACTTCCAATCAAAATATTTTAATTGATGAACTTCAACTCTGCTACTACGGGTTAGAAATCGCCTTGCTGTCTAACAATAGAGAATTATTTAATTTTTTTTACAAAGAATATTCATTGTTGAATAATACTTCCGGTTCAGGTGAATTGGAATTGTTTGAAAAATTACTAAACAACCAGCCAATCCCGTCGGACAAAATACAGAATTATTCAGAACTTATCAGCGCTTCGAACATTGCTTTGGTTTTAGCTTTATTTGATCGTTATAGCGACAACGTTGTAAAATTAGAATTGGTTCAACTTTGTAAGGAAAGATTTTCCGGGAATTCGGTTTTCTTTAACAAGTTGGGACTGTTGTTAATAGAATTTCAAAAATATGCCGAGGCAGCAATAGCTTTTGAGAAGTCAATTACTGTTAATAACGATGATCCATCAACAATTTTTTATCTTGTGTCGGCGTATCTTCAAAATGGAGAACCGGCAAAAATACCGGCAGTTGTTCATGCTGCCGAACGGAAATTCGCCGATCAAGAACAAGTGCTCTTACGACTCAATCTACTTAAAGAAAAACTCCCTCAAATATTTTTTTAATTTTTTTTTTAGAAATACTCTAAACTTTTATTTCGCCGCTGCGATAATAAAGTTGAGATGAAAATCTTATTTAATAACAAGTCAGGCAAGGACGCCTGATAAAAAACAACCAAAATATACATGGAGGTATATTATGTCGTTCTCAATTAATTCAAATCTCGGTGCGGTAGCTGCTTACAATGCCTTAGCAAAAGTTACAGGCTCTACCCAAGGTGCTCAGTTACGTTTAGCTTCCCAAAAAAGAATCAACTCGGTATCGGATGATACGTCAGGTTATCAAGTTGGTAAAGAACTTCAGGGCAAAATTGCCGTTATGAAGGGTGCTCAAGGTAACATCGGTTCAGCAAAGAACTTATTGGCAACAGCCGAATCAGCTCTTTCAAGCATTAACGATCTGCTTATTGCAATTAAAGGAAAAGTTGCTGATGCCAGCGATCCTACAAAGAACGCAACATCACTTGCAGATGACATTAAAGCTTTAGGAAATGAAATAAGTTCTATCCTCACCAACACCAAATTCAATGATTCTGCTCTGTTAAGCAGTGCTTCCGGCACTTCTTTCGCATTCAGAACTGGTGAGTCAACTTCTGATACCCTTACTCTTGCTTTGACTGATTTCACAACTGCAGCTCTCGGATCGATAACCGGCGCCAGCTCCGTTGACTTTGCACCTACTACTTCTCAAGTAGATACTCTCACTGCCAGTGTTAAGACTGCGTTAGGCAGCATTGGTAATTACAATCAAAGACTTGACGTAAAAGAAGAGTATTTGACCGCTGCTATTGCAAATGCAAGCGCATCTGTTAGCCGTATTTTTGATACCGATATGGCGATGGAACAACTGAACTCTACAAAGAGCCAGGTTGGCGGACAGATTTCAACTTCGATGCTTTCTCAAATGAATCAAGCTCCAAGTTCAATTCTTTCCTTGTTCAGATAAGATTCGTTCATTCACTTTCCCTCCCCCGCATAAGGCGGGAGAGGGATTTTTTATACTTGACGATAAGGAATTTTAGTAATGCAGCAGTCGGCTTTTTCTAATAATCATTCAAATAGGATGAACCAATACTTAGTTAAGGAGATCTTGGAAGCAACTCCGCAGCAGCTCCTTATTAAAGTTTATGATTTTGCGATCGCAAACTGTAATAAACATAATATGGTAAAAACGAACAATGCGATTCAGGAACTTATCAACGGATTAAATTTTGATACTGAACCTGTCAGAGAAATTTCAACCGGATTGTTAAGGCTCTATTTGTTTTGTCAGGAACAAATGCGATTAAAAAAATATGATATCGTTAATACTATCCTCGTAGAATTAAGAGCTACCTGGGTAGACGCTTTTAGGAAACTATAGGACCTATAATGGCACTAGATATATCTTCATATTCTGCAATCACAAAATTAGTTGATGCTTATTCTACTAATGAGACCGAAAAATTAGTAACTCCAGTTACTAAAAAACAAACGCGAAGCAAAGATATTTCTACCGGATATACCGACTTATCTAAAAAATTAGATGCTTTTAAAACAGAGCTGGTAGGGCTTAAGCAAACAGGAGCAGATTCTGTTTTTGCTACACGCGCAGCGACCTCTTCCGACACAAAATTTGTAACTGCAACAGCAACAAGCGCAGCATCAACAAGCAGTTTCGATCTCCGGATCGATCAACTTGCTAAAAGTGATATTGCCGTTTCTCCCGAAGCCGTTTCTGCAACCACAAATGCAATTACCGGGACTCATTCTTTTACAATTAAAACAGGTGACGGAACCACAGGAGAATACACCAGCAATATCGATATTGATTTTACCGCTTCAGAAACGAATAAAACCGTTATGGAGAAAATCCGTGATGCAATAAATTTTGATAAAGCCGTTGTAACTTCCGATGCAAAGGTTGCCGCAACCGCCTATTCTGGCGGTTCAAGTTCATTTAAAATTAACTTGAACGGATCGGAACAAACGATTTCACTTACTGGTGGAGGTACTTATGGGCAACTGGTTGAGGAAGCAATCGCACAAATTACCGCAAACGCAAGTCTTGGTGGAATTGCTGCAGAGAAAGTCGTCGATTCTCCAACTCCCGGTGACGTAAAACTAAAATTAACTGTTTCTGATTCTTCAAAATATATCTCAATCTCGCATCTTAGCGGTTTTGATGTTGTAACAGATTTGAATATCGGTGTTACAAAAGAAAAAGCCGCTTCAGCAATTGTTTCCGCTTCTGTATTTGCTCCTGATTCGTCAAATTCTCAATTTTCTCTCACTGCTAAAACTTCGGGGCTCAATAACCGAATAACAAATATTGCTGATACGGGAACATCAACGGCAATGGCAACTATCGGTCTGAATTTGGGATCAACCAGACCTGTCTTTAATCAATCCACAATTCCCGATACGGCAGGTTTTGTTTATGCAGATATAACCCAAGACGCTAATCTTTTAAATGCCAAAATTCAATTTAACGGACTAAATTTTCAACGAAATACCAACTCGGTTTCCGATCTTGTAAATGGAGTTACTTTTAATCTCAAATCGGTGATGCAGGCATCCGACACAACGGTTAACGTTGCCGTGGCAACTGATAACGCAAGTATTAAAACCAAGGTTGAGAGCCTTATCTCTAAATTTAACGATGTCTATACGTTTATCGATGCAAAAAGTGAACGAAATTTTGGTGAAAAAGGAATTTTTACGGGTGATTCAAATACTTCTTCCTTGTTAGATTCTTTTACTTCAAATTTAAGTTCCCAAATTCCCGGAATTGCCGTTGGTGATTTTTGTTATCTCTCTCAAATTGGAATAACCTTTAATTCTACAACCGGCTTATCTATTTCGAACAGCACTCTGTTTGACAATAATTTAACCGACAAAATTTCACAGGTTGAGGCTCTTTTCAATTCATCAAGCGGAATTGCGAATACTCTTTATAATAAAATAAATCCTTACTTGGGAGCCGCCGGCTATCTTGCTACCTCTAAAAAATCTTTAGATGACAATGTTTCTTATATGGAAACAAAGATAACAGCGATGAAAAAACGAATTGATAAACGAGCTGAAATAATGAGAAAGCAATATGAGGGACTTCAAAGTCAGCTTGTTACTTTGAATATGAACGCATCGTTATTCGGTATTAATGCCAACGTTCTATAGGAAGGATTATTGTTTTGGAAAATAAAATTGAAATAATTAAGAATTCGTACAAGGCAGTGCTGGGTTATCTCGAGATTCTTAGCGATGAAAACTTTGAACTGATCTTCCCGAAGGCAAAAATTGGGATGGAATATGTGAGCAAGCTCAAACGTGAGCTAAAAGATCAGTTCGGGCAGGAAGAATTTAACAAATTTGAGGAGAGATTGCTCGCCCCGGCTAAACTAATTAAAATTAAGTTCGATGATATAGTAACATTAAAAGAAATTAAATTGGCGGCTGTTGCAGCGGAAATTTCTTATCTGCAAAACCAGAAAAAAATAGCTAATTATTATAGGTAACCCAAATGGATATTAAAGCAATCACAAATTCTCTCTACTTTCCAAAAGAAATTAAAGGGAAAAAGTCTGAAGCGACCTCGGAAGAGAAAATCAAAGATAAATTTGTCATTTCTGATGAAGCAAAGTTGATGCAAACATCATCACTTGATTCAAAAAGACTTTCCGAGATACGGAACAGACTTGATGGCAAATTCTACGATAAGCAAGATGTACTTGATCAAGTTGCATCCTCTATTTTGAAAGAAATTACCGGAGAATAAAACCGCTCACAAAACTCGATCTATCTCTCCGGGAGTTATTTAAAGACGCATCGGATTGGTGCGCTTTTTCATTTGATATAAATGCCGGCTTCCTGGATCGAAATCTTTTTTCTACCTTTAAAATACCTCATTTATGTCCGCTTTCTCTGTATTATTAATATCAGGCAGTTTATTATTTTTCCTTCACCTTATTTTGATCTTCTTAGATGCAAGATTCAAAAGCAATTTATAATGTTATCGATGCATTCCCGAAAAGACCTCCGGGAGAAATTATTTAAATCAGAAGGGAAGAAAATGAAAAAAACAGCGCTTCTTTATGTGATATTCTTATTGTACTCTTTCTCCGGCTTTGCCGAAAAACCCTATATCGAAATGCCCGCAATCTTTTCGGACAATATGGTCCTTCAGCAAAAAACTAAAGTGCCGTTCTGGGGAAAGGCAGTTCCCGGGGAATCGATTGTCATTCAAGCTAATTGGGGAAAAACGGCAAAAACAATTGTGCAAAAAGACAGTCTCTGGTTTATAAAAATCCAAACACCGAAAGCAGGCGGTCCTTATCAAATAAAAATTAAAATTGGTGATTCAAGTTTGGTATTTAAAAATGTATTGATCGGCGAAGTTTGGCTTTGTTCCGGGCAGTCCAACATGGAAATGCCGATGGAAGGCTGGCCTCCAAGAGATACAATCTTCGGCGCCCCAAAAGAAATTAGTAACGGGCAAGATTACAACATCAGGTTTTTTACGGTCTCAAGGGATTATTCCGACAGACCAAAATTTAACTGCACCGGACAGTGGCTTGTTTCATCACCGGAAGTTGTTGCAAAATTTAGTGCAACCGGATTTTTCTTCGGTAAAAAATTAGCAGATGAATTAAACGTTCCCATCGGTTTGATTAATTCAAGTTGGGGCGGAACTGCAGTTGAATCGTGGATGAATAAAAAATATCTTGGCTTTGTTGATGAATACAAAGAATTAGTTAAGAAGATTGAGGATAGCGGAGCTGAAAGAAAAAAACTCTATGATTGGCTGAATCATTTTCCGGTGATTGATATGAGCGGAAATAGTGATTCGACTAAATGGAGTGGATTGAATTTTCGTGACTCAGCATGTTCAACTCCTACCTTTGATGATAGTAAATGGAAGATAATGGATTTGCCCGGTCTCTGGGAAGAAACGGAAGTTGGTAATTTTGACGGAGCGATTTGGTTCAGACGGAAAATCGAAATACCGAATAGTTGGCTGAATAAAGAATTAGTTGTAGAATTAGGACCAATCGACGATATGGATGAAACTTTTATCAACGGTAAACTCATTGGCGTGCATGAAGAAAGTGGTGCATGGGATAAAGAAAGAATTTATATCGTTCCGAAGGAATTAATAAATGATACGATCCTTTCTTTCGCTATTCGTGTGGTCGATAATCAAGGAGGTGGTGGACTTTATGGAGATAAAGATAAAATAAACATTCATGTAAAAGATGGGATTGAAAAAATTTCACTTTCCGGCGAGTGGAAATATTTGATTGTTGCCGAGTTCCGAAGCGGCAAATTTTTTGCCTTTGGCTCGGACGCAGAAGGATTTGCTTCACGTCCTCCGTTAGCTTTTGATCTTTCATCTTCAACACCGACAGTTTTGTATAACGCAATGATAGCGCCGCTTGTTCCTTATTCAATTAAAGGCGCAATTTGGTACCAGGGAGAATCAAACGCATGGAAACCGGATTTGTACCAAACGCTTTTTTCTAAGATGATTGAAGGTTGGAGAGCAGATTGGGAAGAAGGAAATTTTCCATTTTATTTTACTCAAATTGCTCCTTATAGATATGGCGGGAAAGTAGAATCGCAGAGATTGAGAGAACAACAGCTCTTTACACTTGCAGTACCACATACGGGTATGGCAGTAACTTTAGATATTGGAAATCCCGAAAATGTTCATCCGGGAAATAAAAAAGATGTCGGAACCCGGCTTGCTTTATGGGCGTTGGCAAAAGACTATAAGAAAAAAGTTTTCTTCTCGGGACCGATTTACAAAACTTATAAAATAATTGCAAACAAAATCATTCTGTCATTCGATTATGCAGATGGAGGTCTAATCCTAAAAGACGATAAGAACAGTGCAAATTTTCAAATCGCGGGAGAAGACAGCGTTTTCAAAATTGCCGATGTAAAAATTGATGGGAATAAATTGGTACTCAGCAATCCGGAAATTACTAAACCAATTGCTGCACGATATGCATGGAGCAATACTTCCGAAGGAACTCTTTTCAACAAAAAGAATTTACCGGCTTCATCTTTTAGAACGGATAAATGGAAAGAATAAAAAAGCAGCATGACAATTCCGCAGCATGTGGTTCAGTCCGGATTGATCTGTTATTTATTTCCGAAACTCCGTAGATGGTATATTATTGGTGCGGCAATAGTTCTTACAATGCTTCCGGATGTAGGAAGATTATTTCAACGCGATCCAAATGATTGGACGAAATTCTACCAATGGGCGCACTCAACATGGTATTGCTATCTTATTCCATTCTGGAATTTGCACATCGCAGAAGATTATTTTATCCATCAACCACACGGCGGATGGTATTGGTGGGCGTATTATGTAGAAGTTCTTTTATGGGGGATGGAATGCATTATAATTGGATTTATCATAAAACGATTCCATCAAAAAAAACAAAAATATTTTCGGTCCTTTGGTTTTTGATAGTGATTAGATTTAACCATCACGGAGTTAAAGAAAATACCGGGGTACTCGGAGAATAATTTGACTATTCAATTCTGAGATGAGAAAAACATTTTTTGTGCCAGTGGACTCACAAAATTTATTTTCTAAAAAGTGTGTTAATCGCCAAATTTTATTAAATTGGTTTAAGAAAGAGGCTGCATGTTCCGATAATAAATTATATGATAATTTTTTTTTATAATTTTAATCTTAGGTAGAATGTATGTCCAGGCTTGTAGCTATAGAGAAACTTGTCGATGGGATGGAAACAAACCAGGCGGTTAAAAATAAGTTTGGTCAAATGCTAATCCCCGCAAAAACACAAATAACCGAAACGCATAAAAAAGTTCTAAGAACCTGGGGAATAACATCTATAGACATTAAAGACGATTCCAGTTCTCCACCGGATTTACAACCAACTGATAATCAAAAGACCGAAGGATTAGAATTATTATATCGGCGGTTTTCATGGTTCCCTAGAAATGCCAATGAAGAAGATTTGTTTGAGATGCTGTTATCTCTTAACATAGCTTCAGATAATAGATCCATAGGAGAAAACCGATGAAATCCATTGAGTCCTTAATCTCCCGGTTAAATAATTTACCGACTCTTCCCACAATATATGCAGCCCTGTCCGAAGCTATTGAAGACCCTCGAATGAATACCGAGAAGCTTGCTCAAATAATTTCTTCGGATCAAGCATCAGCATTTAAAATTTTGAAAATAGCCAACTCATCTTTCTACGGATTTCGAGGCAAGGTTGAAACAATCTCCCAGGCAATTTTATATCTCGGATTTAACGAAGTTAAAAATATTGTTTTTGCTTTATCTGTTATGAACATTTTTTCGAAAGACAAACGGCTTCCAAATTTCAGTCCGGTAGATTTATGGGCGCATTCAATTGGTGTAGGTATTATTACGAGAATTATCGGAAAAGGCATTGGTGAAAGTAAATTAGAAAATTTTTTTCTCGCCGGAATTCTTCACGATATCGGAAAGACAATTTTATTGGAATATGCGTCCGAAGGGTATGCAAGCGTTTTACGCTTTGTTGAATCTAGTAACTGTTCTATCGTGGAAGCCGAAACAGAGATATTCGGGATGGATCACTCACGTGTTGGTCAGTTATTGGCAGAAAAATGGAAGCTTCCTTTAGCGCTTCAGGATACTATTCTCTATCATCACTCAGGCGTGGTTGGAAATGAAAACAGTACGCTTGTAGCTGCCGTACATATCGGAAATATAATAGCTCATATGATGCGGTTTGGGCATTCCGGGGATGGACGTTTCCACGAACCAAATATCAAAGCATGGGAAATACTAAAAGTTCCTCCGGGTTATTTTACTTCCAACGCTAAACAAATTGTTGACACCTATGACCACACAATAAGAATAATGCTGGTAGAATGATGAAAGCACTTTTTAAAAATAGCGAATACGATGCTCTTTTTGAAAAGATCTGTACTTACACTTCAAACGCATTAATAAATAAATCAGACTATGAAATAATTCTTACCGGATTAAAAGTTTATCTTAATATAGAAGCCTGCTTCAGCGCTACTCTTTTTTCAATTGATCACCATACATTTGATTTTTATTATAGAACCTCAACAGCGCTTCACCTTGAAGAATCCCTAAAAATAATTTTTGAACAATTGATTAACTCCGGAGCTGTCGCGGAAACAATAAATTTTTCCGACATTAGAGAGTACCCGATAGAGGACAATGATGGACTGGGCGGTTATTGTTTACTGGTTCCTTTGTTTGTTCCAAGCGGAATAATCGGTATGAATCTAATTTTATTGGATCGGTCGGTAAAAGAGAGAAAACCTATAATTGATCTTTGTAGATTGTTCTCTAATAATTTTGCCGCTATCACTCACAGTTGTATACTTTCTCGCGAATTAACCGAACTCTCAGAAAACACAGAACAGAAAATTGCACTCCGCACCAGTGATATTTCTAAGAATACAAGAGAACTAAAAAAAATACTTGATTCAATTCAGACAGGGATACTGATAGTCAATAAATCCTCCGGACTAATAGTTGACGTTAATTTTTTAGCTGCCGATATTATTGGAACAAGAAAAAAAAATCTGATTGGCCAAAAAGGGGATGACTATTTTTTCTTTCTCGGGAATAAAGATTATAACAGAGAATCAAAAACAAGCCAGGAGGGATTATTAAAAAGGAACAACGGCAAGTTGTTGCCAATTCTTAAAACAGAAGTTGAAGTTTCTCTCGGAGAAACAATTCTGGTTTTAGAAAGTTTTATTGATATCTCTGAGCGTAAGAAGATGGAAGATGAACTTCTTAGAGCGCAATTTGAACTTGAAAGACGTGTTGAAGAAAGAACTTCGCAACTCTCAGCAGCAAATTTAAAACTGGAAGAAGAGATGCTTGCTAGAGAAAAAGCAGAAGCTGATATAATAAAACTTTATTGGGCGGTTGCCCAAAGTCCCGTTGCAATCGTAATTACAGATCTAGACGGTGTTGTTGAATATGTAAATGATAAATTTAGCGAAATGACGGGGTACAAATTTGAAGAAACTGTCGGGTCTAACGCAAGAATTCTAAAATCAGGTGATTTGACGAGCGAGAGTTATAAATCTCTTTGGGATACTTTGCTTGCGGAAAAGGAATGGCAAGGCGAATATAAAAACAGAAAAAAGAATGGTGATCTTTATTGGGCTTCTACGCACATTAGTCCGATTCGAAATAAAAAAGGAGAGATCACTCACTATTTAGGAATTCAGGAAGATATTACCGAAAAGAAACTAATGCTTGATGAATTGATAGTCGCAAAAAACAGGGCGGAGGAATCAGCAAGAGTAAAATCTTCCCTTTTGGCGAATATGAGTCATGAATTTCGCACTCCACTTATCGGTGTTCTTGGTTTCTCACAACTCTTAGCCGCTGATCTTAAAGATGATGAGCAACTTGAAATGGCAAGGGGAATTAACCAGGCGGGGAATCGATTATTAGACACACTCGATGGTGTCTTAAATTTATCGGAATTGTCTTCGATGGAATCCTCATTAAAGTTTGGTAAAATAAATGTTGCAGAATTATTAAATGAATTTTCTGCGACACATCTTAATCAAGCGATCGAGAAAAATCTTGAAATGAAATTGAAAATAACAGACGAAGAACTCTTTGTTTTTGCTGAACGCGATCTTTTGATAAAAAGTATTAGTAAGATATATGACAATGCAATTAAATATACTACGGAGGGAACAGTTACTATCTCTATCGGACGCAAACACGATTTCGAAAAAGATTGGGTTATAATTAAAATAAGTGATACGGGAATTGGAATAGCCGAAAGTGATCATGAAATTATTTTTGAAGCATTTCGACAAGTGAGCGAAGGATATACAAGAGATTTTGAAGGCTGCGGACTTGGTTTAACACTCTCCAAAGCAATGATCGAATTGATGCACGGGCGAATTACTATTGCAAGTCAACTTTCTATCGGTTCGGAATTTACAATATGGTTGCCCGTTTTAGATTAAGATCATTTTATCCCGGGAAATAAATTACTCACTTCTCCTTATAACTTCTCAAAAATATTTTTCGATTAAAGAATTTTGATGAAAGCTATTTCATTAAAACTAATTTAAGCGATTTGAAGTTTTTAGCGGATTCAACGGTGCAGAGATAAATGCCCGAACTCATTTCTTTTCCGTTCGCATCTCTTCCATTCCATTTAAAATCGTAACTACCTGGTGAACTAAATTCTTTTTCATACGTATAAAGCTGTTCACCAAGGAGATTGTAAAAAACAATCTTTACTTTTCCGCTTGAAGGAAGTGTAAATCTTATCGTTGATGTCGAATTAAACGGATTGGGAAAAGCTGCAACCGTAAATGCTTCGGGAACCAACTGTTCACGTTGGATAGAAGTCAAAAGATTTTTTTGCCCGGGTGTCGGTTTAAGAAATGTCCAGGTGGATTCCCCGTCGGGAAGTCTTCCAAAAGAAGTATCTGCGTATTGCGTGCCGAAAGAAATAGAATCAAGAATTGTTACACCATCAGGAGAAGTTAGGGCAATAAATTCACCGTCAGCACTTAATTTAAAATTTGTATGCAAACCCGCTTGATCCAAATCATTATCGCACCAGACTAATAAATAATTTAAAGGTGCAATTGAAATTCCGGTGGGGAATGTCCATCGCATCAAACTATCGCGGGAATCAGAAAGAAAACATCCATCAAGAGAAATTGTTTTATCTGTCGGATTATACAATTCTATCCAATCTTCAAACTGTCCGGTACTGTCTGTGTTTGTTACAGTGTTTTTTGCAAGAAACTCATTTATAACAACGTGAGCAGTTTCTGCTTGAGGTGTTTTTATTTCTATCCAAGCGCCACGCGGAAACGACATTTGCAATTGATTCACATCTTTTGCCGTAATACGGAATTTTCCCGTAATATTTGCACCGAGAGGTGGAAGAGCTGCTCTCCATCTATCTGCTTCTTCAACTTTTTTTGTGTTCGGAACAGGAGAAAAAACTAAAGGGAAAGTTGTGGTTGATAAAGTAACGTTATCATGGTATTCAACTTGAATAGAATTTAAACCTGCCTGACTAAACGCCGAAGCGATAACATAAATAGTATCGTTCGGTGCCGGATTTTTAGGATACCAGTCGTATTCATAAACGATAGGTTTTTCACCGGAAGCATAATTTAACTTTGTAGAAAGTGAAGTACTTCTAAGATTTACATATTCGCGCAATCCTTTTTTTACATGTTGATTTTCATAATGAGCGGAGGAGTATGAGTTTAGAAAATCACTAAAGGTAAAGTTGTAATCAAGTGTCCGGAAAGAATCGGCTAATGCGCTTGCTGTGATTTTTATTCTCAGATTTTCCAACCGGTTGTCCCAGAGAGAAAGTTTGAAAGCTTTGTTGTTATAAAATTCGAGGAAATGAGTGTACAAGTTTTTGTACTGTTTAATTGAGATCAGTCGATCCCAGAGTGGTCTGCTTCCTTTCACGGCTTTAGGATAATTATATGGATCGGCGGTTGCCCAATCGGTGTTAAACCAATCAACCGCGAAGGTGTTATCATAATCGTAGGGTAGAATAGTGAATTTATCTTTTGACGGTTCGTGATAAAGATAATAATTATTGTTGAGTGAACGGTAATCATCCCAGCTTGCTACGAGTGTATTGAAAGCAAACAATTTGATTAAACCGCTGATGTCGATAACTTTTTCAAGTGAATCGGGTAACACAGAAAGAGAAGTTTTATTTACAATTGAAATCAGATGAGCAAGTTTACTGTAGTCGTCGGCAGTTTCGTTTGTTTTTAGATCGTAGGTCTGAATGCCGCCGTTTATTTTCTTGTAGAGATTTTGATCTTCACCTAAATAAACTAAATCTGCGGGATATAAACATTTCCACAAGTTTCCGTTTGAGTCGCTGAAATTTTTCTTCAAGAATTTATCATCAACATGTTCTACGTTTATATAAAGTCCGTAATATTTCCCGTTGATGTAAACATCTGCATGCGCTGCGCGGCTGTGTGGTATGCCAACATCGTTGAACAAATCCCAACAGAGTTTGCTTCTTATAATTGAAGGATCGTTATGCTCGCCGTTAAGATTCATTTTATCAAGATTATAAAAGTCGCGCCCGGGGAGGAAAGCATTAAATGAGAGTTTAAAAGATTTCTTTTGTGAGTTGCGTGACGTGTTTCCGCGTAATGTTATACCGACTGAATCAAGTGTTTCATCAATCAAATGGTTACGGAAACGAACCATGCAGTAGTGGAGTGAATCACTCTGAACATTTTGATACATATACGCGATTGCTGCTTCGGTAACAGTAATATCTACACGGGCAACGGTTGAATCGTCAAAAAGTTTCCAACTCTCGTCAGCTTTGGATTGAGCGAAAGAATTATTTCCAACTAAAGTTGTAAGGATGCAAGTAAGAAAGAGTGATCGAAAAAATTTAGTCATGTTTTTATGATTTATACAGTTAATAAATTCAATATAAAAATAAGATTATTTGTTGACTTATATTGTACGTAACCGAACAATATGATACATATTCCTATTCTTAATCGTAATCACAATCATAATCTCTTGTGAAAGATTAAACCCGATTTCGATTAAGAAAAAGATTCAGCCAAAGGCTGACAGGTATGATTAAGATGCAAACCTAAATTCATCATTTGTCTTACTGATGTTAATGAGCTAATTTTTGAGTGCATTTTATCATTAAGTGAACGAGATGTAATAAATGAAAAAGTCAGCCCTTCTGTTTTTATGCATGTTCTTCGTATCAGTTATTTCTCCACAACAAAAAAGCTGGATCAGGATAAATCAACTTGGCTACTTTCAAAATGCCGTTAAAGTTGCGGTGTTGGTAAGCAAAGAAGACCTCCGTTTTGCTGAATTCGAAATATGTGCAGCGCTAACAGGAGATGTTGTCTTCCGTTCTAAAGAAATAAAAGCAAATGGAAGTTATCCTCCATTCACCTCTTCTTATCGAATGAATTTTTCTAAATTCAAAAAAGCCGGGAGTTATTTTATAAAATACGGGGAAGTGAAATCTCCGGTCTTTACAATCGCCAACAACATTTATAACGGCACCGCAGATTTCCTTTTGAATTACATGCGCCAGCAGCGATGCGGATATAACCCGTTTCTAAAGGATTCTTGCCATACGCATGATGGTTATATTATTTATCATCCAACGCTTGATTCAACTTATATAAACGTAATCGGCGGATGGCATGATGCTTCCGATTATCTGCAATATGTTACCACTTCAGCAAACGCCGTGTATCAAATGCTTTTTGCCTATCAGCAAAATCCAAAATCATTTTTTGACAAATATGACAAAGATGGGAACGAAGGCGCTAATGGAATTCCCGATATTTTAGATGAAGCGAAATGGGGACTTGATTGGTTAGTAAGAATGAATCCGCAAAACGAAATGATGTTCAACCAAATTGCGGATGATAGAGACCATGCAGGATTTAAACTTCCTTCGCTCGATTCGGTTGATTATGGAATGGGAAAGGGGAAAGAGCGTCCCGTTTATTTTGTTACCGGTTTACCGCAGGGAGTTTTTAAATATAAAAATAGAACTACCGGAGTGGCTTCAACAGCGGCGAAATACGCTTCTGCGTTCGCGCTTGGCTCGGAGTTGTTAAGAAAATATTATGCGCAGTTTTCTGATCTGATCAGTGCAAAGGCTAAAGAAGCTTATGAGTTCGGATTAAAATATCCGGGGGTTTGCCAAACGGCTCCGTGTAAATCGCCTTACTTTTATGAAGAAGATAATTACGTTGATGATATGGAACTTGCCGCCGCTCAACTTTATAAAAGGGAAAAAAATAAAAAATATTTGGATGATGCGGTTGAGTATGGAAGAAAAGAAACTACCACACCCTGGATGGGAAGCGATACAGCGCGGCATTATCAATGGTATCCGTTTATTAATCTTGGACATTTTCTTCTTGCAAAAGAAAATCTTTCAAGGAAGGAGTTCACAAAATATCTTCGCGAGGGAATTGAAAAAGTTTATCAACGAGGGAAAGCAAATCCGTTTTTGATGGGCGTTCCTTTTATCTGGTGTTCGAATAATCTGGTTGCCGCATTGCTAACTCAAATTAGATTATACGCTGAAGTATCTGGCGATAACCGTTACGCCGAACTTGAAGCCGCGATGCGTGATTGGCTTTTGGGATGTAATCCCTGGGGAACAAGCATGATTGTCGGATTACCCGAAAATGGAGATTATCCGGGCGATCCTCATTCCGCTTTTTCTGCGATTTATAAAATGAAGATCGACGGCGGGTTGGTAGATGGACCTGTGTATGGTTCAATTTATAAAAAATTGTTGGGAATAACTTTGCACAGCGAAGATGAATACGCGGAGTTTCAATCCGACTACGTTGTATACCATGATGATTACGGCGATTACTCAACCAATGAACCGACGATGGACGGAACCGCGAGTCTGACTTATTATTTTTCTTCTTTGCAGAAAGAAGGAAACGCGGTAACGGTTGAAGAGAATGTTGAAAAAAGTTTCGGGGGAATTATCCGCGGTGATAAATCTAAAAAAGAAATTCATTTAGTTTTTACGGGAGATGAATTTACCGACGGCGGAGAAACAATTTTAAAGACATTGAAAAAACATAACGTAAAAGGGATGTTTTTTTTCACGGGAAATTTCTACCGCAATCCTAAGTTCACCGGATTGATCAATCAACTAAAGAAAAAAGGACATTATTTAGGCGCACATTCAGATAAACATCTTCTTTATTGCTCGTGGGAAAAGAGGGATTCAACTTTGGTTACGAAAGAAGAGTTTTTGAATGATCTGAAAGCCAATGTAGTTGAAATGAAAAAATTCGGAATAGATAATTTTTCCAACCAATTCTTTTTACCCGCGTATGAATGGTACAATTCGGAGATAAGTAAATGGTGTGAAGAAGCGGGATTTACATTAATTAACTTTTCTCCCGGAACGTATTCGAATGCCGATTATACGACTCCCGGCATGAAAAATTATTTAAGCTCCGATAGAATCATGCAGCGAATATTAAGTCACGAAAAGAAAGACTCCTCCGGGCTGAACGGTTTCCTCTTGTTAACACACATTGGAACGGACAGCAAGAGGACAGATAAGTTTTACAATAAACTCGATGAGTTAATTTCAATGCTAAAGAAGAGAGGGTATAAGTTTACAGTTTTCCAAAATTGATATGGATTGGTGAATAATTAAAATCAATGATGGAGTTGCTTCGTGTTCCGTCGTGATAAATTTAGTGTCACCTCGTGAAAGAATTTTGTTGCACGAAGTCCCTCGAAGAAGGCACGAAGTTACGCGAAGAAAATTTGCAATAATTAAACGCTATATCTTGTTAATTACAATTAGTGATTTCAGTTTTTATTTCCCCTAAAAATTAACTTGCTTTTTAAAATGTCATAACTTAGTTTTGATCCACAAAAAAAAAGGAGGTACTTACTTTTTACATGTAAATATAAATCAGCTCAATAATAATTATTGAATTTTTGCTGATACACTTCTTCCGGAAAACAAAATTCAATAAAATTTTTCGTAGTTACAGATTATTAAATGAGCGGGGTCTTGCAAAATAGTGTGCGGGAAATTACTCTTTTCTTTTTCATCTTCCTCGTTACTCCGTTCCCATTTAAGTAAGCACTGAGCGTTTTAAATGATGCGCCGCTGAGAAATGTTTTTTCTAAAATGTCCGCTTTGCTATTGAAATTTTATTGGTTGACTTGACGAATTGTAAAAAACAAAAAGAAAATATGGGCTTTAGTTTGAAAGGTGAGAACGAAAAATAAGGGAGTGAGTAGAGAAAATTGGAAAGTGCGGTCTCCGGTTTAATAAGTGAGATTTGTGAAAATGAAAGTGAGAAGCGCAGAAAACCGGGTGAAGGTATCACAAACCCGGTTTAAGGTTCTAAAAAAGGGAGTGGTGAGAGCAAAAACCGGAGTGACGGGTGAGGGAAGTCAAGTGAAGGTGACAGAAAACAAAGTGCGAGTGACAGAAAGTCAAGTGAGAGTGACAGAAAGTCCGGTGAGTCTGTTAGAAAATTAAGTGAGAGCGACAAAAAGCCAAGTGAAAAGAATGGATAATTGAGTGAAGAAAAGAAAAAGCGCGAAAATGAGTGATAAACGGAGGAAAATGACTTTGGGATGGGGAGACTTTGAGACTATGGGAATTAGGGCTGAAACCTTCGAGGTTTGTATAAATAACTACGTTCTCTAAAATTTCTAAAAACCTCGAAGGTTTTTGTTGAAGTTTGTTCTTAAAAGGATAATAAAAGGTTCTAATAAATAATAATCAATTAATTATCTGGAGTTACTATGAAACGGATCGAAGAAAACAAACTGGCAATGTTCAAAGCAGTGCAAGCTGTTTTAACAAAGAATCAAACTGCCGTTGCAACGCTGCCTGCGTTGGTAGTTTCGGCGGGAGATTTTGCAACCCTCATCAATAATATCACTGAGAGGGAAAGAGAATTAAATACTGTAACGGTGGGGAAAGCCGCTACCAAAGAGGAGACGAAAAAAGTATTGATTACAGAATTGATGGCGTTAAAAGGGGCGTTGGCTTCTTTTGCGCGGAAGACAAAAAACATCGAGCTTTCCCTTCTTGTAAAATTTACGAAATCCACTTTAAAAGGATTGAGTGAGACCGAATTAGAGAACAAATCCAAAACGCTGCTGGAGATTGTGGAAGCGAATAAACCTGAACTGGTTGCGTACGGTGTTGATGAAGCGGAGCTGACCAAACTCAATCAAACGGTTGCGACATTTAAGAGTGCAGTATCTGAAACCAAAACAAGTTTTTCTGAAAAGTCGGGAGCGCGGGTTTCGCTAACTGAATTATTTGATGATGCGGATGTGCTGTTAAAAGAAGAACTTGATAACCTGATGCTGCGGATGCAAAGCAAGTATCCCGATTTCTACAACGCCTATAAATCGGCGCGGGTAATTAAGGACCTCGGCGGGAGTCATGGTGACGATGAAGAAGAAACGCCGCCTCCGCCGGTTAGTTGAAAGTGGAAAGTTGAAAGTGGAAAGTGGAAAGTTGAAAGTGGAAAGTTGAAGTGGAAAGTGGAAAGAAAAACCTCCGAGGTTTGGGCGTCAAATGGGTTCAAAACCCCGGAGGTTGGGAGAAGGAGAATAGATTTTTATAAAATAAATAGTTAGATTTTATCCCATGATTAAATCCTTTGGCGATAAAGAAACAGAAAAATTTTATCTAACAGGTAAATCAAAAAGATTTCCGTCTACAATAGTTACAACCGCTTTACGGAAACTTGATTATCTGAATGCCGCTGTTTCAATTATTGATTTAAGAGTCCCCCCAGGAAATAGACTTAAACAGTTAAAAGGGAATTATAACGGAAAATATAGCATCAGAATCAATGATCAATTTAGAATAGTTTTTAAATTTCTATCATCAAATGCTTATGAAGTAGAAATCACCGATTATCATTAGCAGGAGAATTATTTATAATGAAAAGAGAACCAACACATCCGGGAGTTATTTTGAAAGAAGAGTTTTTAATTCCAATGGGATTAACCCAAACGGAATTATCTTCCTTAATAAATTCAACGCCAAATACGGTTAACGAAATAATTAACAAAAAAAGAAGTTTAACAACTGAAATGGCGATAAAGCTTTCAAAGTTTTTTGGAACTTCGGTAGAATTATGGTTGAACTTGCAAAACCAGTATGATATTTATTATACCTTAGCAAACCATTCTGCAAAGTTTAGTAGTATTCGTCCATACAAAGAGAGAAAAGTGTCTTTGAATTTATAGTAGTAAAGAAAAACACATTATAGAATGATTAATCAATTAACTTATAACCGATGACTAGAGTTGAAATAAATATCAATCCCAAGATATTACGATGGGCAAGAGAAGAAGCCGGTTATGACCAATCGGAAATTGCCGGCAAGGTAGATATTACTGTCGACAGATATAAACTTTGGGAAAACGAGGGGAAAAATATTCCGCTAGGCAAGTTGCAAACCATAGCTAATACATACCAAAGACAATTGGCTGTCTTTCTTTTGCCGATGGTTCCCGATAAAATTTCCAAACCAAAAGATTACCGTAATTTGAGTTTTGCCGACAGCAGACTTTCCAAAAAGACGTTAGAGGTTATTCGTGAAGTAACCTATCTACGCGAAACAGCGTTTGAATTACATGGTGAAACTTACTGGAAGGAACGTTATGAATGGTTAGACAACGCTAAAAACAAAGTAAAAGACAGCGCCGGTTTCAGTTTACAATTACGCAAACTTCTGAACATCAGTATTGAAGATCAAATGGAATGGGGAACAGAAAACGAAGCATACCGAAATTGGAGATCAGCGGTTGAAGACCGGCTTGGCATATTCGTTTTTCAATTTGCTATGCCGATGAATGAAGTTCACGGCTTTTGTAATAATGATGCTTATCCTTATGCAATAGTAACCAACTCAAACCATAGTTATGCGGGTCGAATCTTTACGATCTTTCATGAATTAGCTCATATTATTAGACAGCAATCCGGGATGTGTCTTTTTGAAAACGCTACCGAAAAACAGGAAGAAGAATGGGAATGCAATGAATTTGCAGGTAGCTTTTTAGCGCCGGAACCATTCATTGAAGAAACCGATGATTTGAGAGCCATTACTCACTATGCTTCCAAACTTAAGATAAGCCGTGAAGTCTATTTAAGACGAATGAAGGAAGAAAATAAAATATCGAATACGATGTTTTTCAATTTACTCGATGAAATAAAAGCGACTTATAAACAGAAAGCAAAAAAGGGATTTGTGAAACCGGTGGTAAAAAGCAGAGCAAGCCGGGGAGCGACTTTCTTTACTATGATTTTGGACGCGATGTACAGCAACCAAATTTCGTATACCAAAGCCTCAAGCGCATTGGACTTAAATATATCAACACTACTCCGTGAAATCTGAAAATCCAAATATATATTTTATTGATAGCAGCGCTTTGATCACTGTGAACAGGTTTTATCCCGCAAAGGTCTTTCCCGATTTATGGAAACAATTGGAAGAACTTTTTAAAAAGAAAAAAATGTTCTCGCATAAAATGGTTTATGACGAAATTGTACCTGCTTCGGGGTCTAAAGATGATATTGGGAAACTGATCTCAAAGAATAAATCTTCTTTCTTTACTATTACCAACAGGCAGGGACAATTAGCATTACAAATACTTGCAAACTTTCCTCGGCTTATTGACGCAAGGGCAAAGAAAGACGAAGCTGATCCCTGGATTATCTCCTTAGTTATTGAGAAAATGGAGGAAGAAAATCTCTTTGGAAATGATTCTGACTTTGTTGTTGTAAGCGCTGAAAGTGAAAAAAGCGAAACAAAAATTCCTGCCGTCTGTAAATACTACAAAGTAAGGCACATGAACTTATTTCAGTTCTTTGAAGACAACGGATGGGAGTTTTCGATGGTTAAGAAAAGCTGATAAGAAGTAAAAGATTATGTTTAATTTATATTTACAAAGGCTCAATTTTTAAATAATAGTTCAAAGACAAAGATTCGCATCTGGTTTGAACAATGTAAAAAGAAACTTGTCGGATTGATGGGAATAAAAACTCTTTTTTAATACGGAAGAAAAGATTGAGTAAATTTATACCAGTTAATAGAAAAACATATTGCAAAAATTTTAAGATAAAACAATGAAATTTTCACAAAGAATTGGAAAAACTCCAGCAACAAAAAAAATCCAGATTGATGAAATTGACGCAGATTTACGAAACGGATTATGGAATACACTCAAAATATATTTTATAGACGAAATTGAGCATTGTAATCCTAGGTATCCACCAGAAACGAATTTTAGCATTTTATGTAAGGTGTTATGGATAGACTTTTTTAAATTACCTATTGACACAATGCCCCGCAATGTTGAGCAGCAAGAAGCTTATTTGAGAAATAGTTTTTTTGAATATAATTGGTTTGAAGTCTATGATTTTTTAGAATTTATTACAAATATTTATATAAATACAAAGATAACTTCGCGAGAAAAGTTTAAAAGATTGTGTAATCAAATTTTAGAAAGAGAAAATTCTGGTTATCGATTTATTGACGATAAGATAGCACCGATAACTAATATAACGGAGATAAATGAGATAGAAGAAGCAATACATAATTCGGGACATTTTTCAGCTTTAAACGGAGCAAACATACACTTAAAAAATGCTCTCGACAAATTATCCGACAAAAAAAATCCAGATTACAGAAACTCAATAAAGGAGTCAATTTCAGCGGTTGAAAGTGTTGCTAAAACAATCTCAGATAATAAAAACGATACTTTAGGAGGAGCCTTAGACAAAATCAAGGATATAACTAAAATTCATCCGGCATTAGAAAAGGGTTTTAAGCAAATTTACGGTTACACAAGTGAAAGTAACGGTATTAGACATGCTTTAATGGACGAAGCAAATTGTGATTTTGAGGATGCAAAATTTATGTTGGTATCTTGTAGTGCGTTTATTAATTACTTAATTGCAAAGGCAGATAAAGCGGGAATTAAAATTGATAAATAAAGAATTATAGAGAAAAAAGAATACAATGTCAGAATTATTTTCCATTAAAGAAGCAAGTTAATGACTGAGTTTGAAAAATATTTTAAGTCGCTACAGTCGCAGAAAATCAGCGACATCACCGAACATTCACACCGCTCCGCATTAAAAACATTGGTGGAAAGTTTTGTTGGGGCGAAAGTGAAAGTTCTCCATGAACCAAAGAGAGAAGGAAAATTTGGTTCGCCTGACTTCAAGATTACACACACCGAAAGTATCATCGGGTACATTGAGAATAAAAAGATTGAGGATAATCTTGATAAGGCAATTAAAAGTGATCAGCTTAAAAAATACCAGGCGCTTTCCGACAACATATTATTGACAAATTACATTGACTGGGTTTGGATCAAAGGCGGGAAAATTCAAAAGCGTGAAACACTTTGTTATCTCACCGACATTGAAAACAAAAAAGCTAAACTTGATAACGTAAAAGTCGCAGCGGTTGAGAAACTTATAAAAGGGTTTCTCTCACAAGCGCCAAAAGAAATTGCCGATGCAAAAAAGTTAGCCGAGGAATTAGCGATAAGAGCCAAACTCCTAAAGGACTTTTTGCTTGACGAATTAAAACGGCAGCAAGAAGAAAACACTGACGGCAGATTATTTCAACTCTATGAAACTTTCAGGAGTTTTGTTTTTCACGAACTTACTATTAGTGAGTTTGCGGACGCGTTTGCGCAAAATTTAGTGTACGGTATGTTTTTAGCAAAACTTAACGCAGAGACTCAAACCGTAAACCTTTACAACGCAAAGAAATTTATTCCAGCGTCATTTGAACTTATTAAAGAATTAGTAAACTTTCTTGACGAGTTGGACAATGAGGAATACAGAGAAACAAGATGGATAGTTGAAGAAGTTTTAACGATAATGAATAACCTTAACTTGCATGCAATTCAAGATTCATTGTCATTTACCAAAAGACGAAAAGACGCGAACAACTTCACCATCAAAGACCCTTATGTTTATTTCTACGAAAACTTTTTGGCGGCTTATGATAAAAAACTTCGTGAGGCAAAAGGTGTTTATTACACACCGCCGCCGGTTGTAAATTTTATTGTTCGCGCAGTTGATGATATTCTAATAAGCACGTTTAAAATTAAAGAAGGGCTTGCAGATAAAAATAAAGTAACCGTTTTAGATTTTGCCACAGGCACAGGAACTTTTTTAGTTGAAATGCTTCAACAGATTTTTGAGAAGCTGCCAAAGGATTCGGGCAAAAAAGATTTAATCATTAAAGAGCATGTACTAAAAAATATTTTCGGCTTTGAATATTTAATCGCTCCATACACCATTGCTCATTTGAAACTTTCACAGTTTCTTAAAGACAATGGTTACGAACTAAAAGCGAAAGAACGTTTGCAAGTTTATTTAACGAACACTCTTGAGCCGATACCCGCACAAATAAAAATTCCTTTACTTCCTGCGCTCACAGAAGAAACAAAGCAAGCACAAGAAGTAAAAGACAAACCGATTTTAGTAATAACAGGAAATCCGCCTTATTCAATCAATTCAAAAAACAACGGAGAGTGGATTAAAAATAAAATAGAAGATTATAAAATTGTTGACGGACAAAAATTAAAAGAAAGAAACCCGAAAGCATTGCAGGATGATTATGTGAAATTTATTCGCTTTGCCCAAGACAAGATGGATAAAGTAGAGGAGGGAGTTGTAGGAATAATTACAAATCATACTTTTCTTTTCAATCCCACATTTCCAGGAATGAGACAAAGTTTGATGAATACATTTAGTCAAATGTATTTTATCAATCTGCATGGCAATGCAAAGATGAAAGAGAAAACCCCTGAAGGTGATAAGGATGAGAATGTTTTTGATATTGAACAAGGTGTGGCAATCTCTATTCTTGTAAAGAAAAAAGGGTTGTCTCAAAAAATATTTTATTCTGATTTTTGGGGTTCAAGACAAAGCAAGTATCAAAATAGTTTGGAAGAAACCATTAAATCAATTGAGTGGAAAGAATTAACGCCAAATTCTCCAACTTATTTATTTCAACCGATAAATGAAACTTTAAAAGAAAAGTATAATGAGCATTGGAGTTTATTGAAAATATTTAACCTTAGTTCCTCAGGAATAAAAACACACAGAGACCATTTTGCTTATGCATTTGATAAATTAGAAATGGAAAAAAGAATTTCTGATTTTAAGAATCAATCTATTTCTGATGATAAAATTTCAGAAAAATATTCTATTAAGGATACAAGAGATTGGCAACTAAAATTAAATAGAGTTAGAAATATTAAACTGGAAAAATCAGATCAATATTTCCAAGAATGTAATTATAGACCTTTCGATAAAAGAAGTATTTTCTTTCATGAAACGATCGTAGAACTTCCACGAAAAGAAATTATGCTTAATGTACAGGAAAGCAATGTGGCGCTGATTTCAGGAAGAGCAGGGCAAGTAGTTGGAGGTGATGAATGGAATTTGAGTTTTGTTACAGATAAAATTGCTGATGTAAATTTATTTTATCGCGGCGGTGCGGTTTTGTTTCCTTTATATATTTTAAGAAATGGAATCGAAGCAATGTTTTTTGAAGGGAATAAAAATGAAGTAAGAGAACCACAAGTTTATTATGGGAAAGAAGGGAAGGAATTCTTCAAAAAAGAAAACTTTTTAAAAGATTTTCGGGATTACATAGATGCACTTTACAAACAACATTTCTCACCCGAAGAAATTTTCGGTTACATTTACTCAATACTACACAGCCCAACTTATCGCAGCAAGTATGCTGAGTTTTTAAAAATAGATTTTCCAAAAATCCCATTTACGGCAGACAAAAAAGTTTTCAAGCAATTAGCAGAATTAGGCAATGAGTTAATCGAGGCTCACTTGTTGAAGAAAACTGATCTAGATTATCCGTTTGGTGAATTTATTGGTAAGGGAGATAGCATAGTTGAAAAAGGGAATTATGTTGTGGAAAAGAAAACCGGAAAACTTTATATTAACAAAACGCAATATTTCAATAATGTTCCTCAACAAGTTTACGACTTTTACATTGGTGGTTATCAAGTACTCGACAAATATATGAAAGACAGAAAAGGAAGAAAACTTGGCTGGGATGAATCAACTCATGTAGAAAATGTAATAAGAGTTATTGCATTTACGATTGACCAAATGAAAAAAATAGATTCTCTAACTAAACGCTGGATATAAAATGGCATTGTTAAAATATGGCTCCCGCCGAGGCACTATTTATTTTTTTGAATGTATTAGTAAACCTAATCATTACTTTATTACTGAAAATGATGAAACAGGTGGTGAGGAATGGTATAAACGCTTTAACCGAATAGATAGTTACCATATTTCCACTCTTGATCCTGAAGAAGTAGCAAAGGGAATTGATTATGGCTATCCGAAATTAGATGTAAAAATGCCTGTTCAAATTGAAGTTGGTAGAGACGCTTCTTCGTTTAAATCTTATTTACTTGAAAAGTTTGCCGGTCAATATGTTGCTGAAACAGACATGGAAAAAACTCGGGGACATGAAATTAGTAATTACGGATGGTTTAAAATTGAACAATTGGAACTGGAAAAGTGGCTGAATGATTTCTATGATTTTCAGGACCAAAAGCGGCAGGAATTTCGAAAAGCAGAAGGAGACGGAATACAATTATCTTTGTTCTAAAGCTAACGCAATATTTGTTAAATAAGGTATGCCACTCAAATTATCTAATAACCGCTAATCAATTCTTTTTCGCTTTTCCAAATGACTTCTCTATTTTAGTGAAGCATTTTGAAAGTTTTACTACAAGAGCCGGAGAAACTTTTGCCGTATTAAGTTTTCATTAACTTTCATCAAAGGGGAATCACTCCGGTTTATATTTCAACTGCTTAAAAAGAAACCTAACTATTAGAGGATCGACTTCATGATCAAAAGAATTTCTCTAAATATTTTTCCGATACTTCTCCTCCTTTTTGTTTTTCAAAAGGAATCCCTTCCGCAAAAGGACGACAGCACACTCGTTTTAACCTTAAACGATGCACTTAAAATCTCCCTTGAACGGAATTGGGATGTTAAGATATCCGAGAAAGATATGCTCAAAGCGGAAGAACAAATCGACGAAGCATACTCAAATGCTTATCCCCGTGTTGATTTTACAGCAAGTTACGCAAGGAATATTAAGCTTCCCGTAATGTTCATTCCGCCAAATAATGCATTCAATCCATCAGACCAAACGGTAACGTTTGAGATCGGTTCAAAAAATAGTTATAGCGCCGGAATAACTTTATCACAGGTTATTTATAGCCAAAAAGTAAACACCGCCATTAAAATCGCCGATGAATACGCCCAAATGTCAAAAGCGGGGAATAAGGCAACCAAACAAGAAATAAGTTTGAACGTAAAAAAAACTTTTTATACCGTTCTTTTGATGAAACAGATGGTGAATGTAAGCCGCCAAAGTTATGAAGTTGCAAAAGCGAATTATGAAAATGTTTCGGCTTTGTACAAACAAGGAGTCGCGTCGGAGTATGATAATCTAAGGGCGGAAGTGCAGATGGCAAACACGCAGCCTCTCTTAATACAAACGGAAAATAATCTGGAATTGACAAAAAACGCGTTAAAAAATCTTCTTGGAATCAGCATCAAAAAACCGATTGAAGTAAAAGGGGAGTTTGTCTTTGAAGATATTCCAAAAAATATTTTAGAAGAGACCGAACTTACCGCGGTTGCAAAAAGTCCGTTGGTTCATCAGCTCTCTATTCAAGAATCGCTGCTTGATAAAAATATTACTATCGAGAAATCTGAATATTATCCGACGTTGGCATTGTTCAGCCAGTATCAATGGCAGTCGCAAGAAAACACTTTTCGATTTAAAGATTATAACTGGGCAAATAATCTGCTCGTTGGGTTACAGCTTAACTACACACTGTTTGACGGATTCAGGCGCGGTGCAAGAATTGAGCAAGCGACGATTGACAAGGATAAAGTCGGCTTAGCCAGAAGAAAATTAGAAGAAGGTATTTCTATTCAGGTGCAGCAGGCGATAATGAAAATGGATGAAGCGAAAAAAAGAATTACCGCACAGGAAAAGAGTTTGCAGCAAGCTGATAAAGCATTAAAAATTTCGCAGACACGTTTTAAGAGCGGTGTCGGTACGCAGTTGGAATTGATCGACACGCAAGCCGCTTTAACCTTTGCAAATACCAACTATGCCCAGGCGATCTATGATTATTTAGTGGCGAAAGCCGAGTGGGAATATTCCGTCAGTCTTGGAGAATAATATCTTAACGCTTTGCACTATTAAAAGAAAAGAATTTTTACCGGTACTCAGTTTATTAATTTTAATCAAGGAGAAATTTTAAGCGATGTTAAAAAGATTTGCTAACAGTAGTATAAAATATATTGTTGTCGCTTCGGTTCTTTTATTTCTATCAAGCTGCGGCAAAAAAGATGAAGCCGATACGGCTGCAAAAAAGAATACCGATCTGGACACTATCCCGGTGCAAGTTGCCAAAGTTGAGTTGAAAGAAATAGCATTAACAAAATCTTTCAGCGGTACGCTTGAGGGCGAAGCCCAGGCGAATATTGTTGCCAAGCTTCCCGAAAGGATTGTTTCCGTTAAAGTAAGGGTTGGGGACGCCGTTAAAGCGGGGCAGTTGATAATACAACTCGATAAAGCCGGGGCAACGTCTCAATATTTTCAGGCTGAAGCCGCTTTTAAGAATGCGGAAAAAGATCTGCACCGGATGGAAGCATTGTTTAAAGAAGGCGCTGTATCTCAACAGCTTTTAGATGGAACCCAGACCGGTTTTAGTATTGCAAAAGCAAATTATGAAGCGGCAAAAAGTTCGGTTGAGTTAACTTCACCCATTACCGGAATAGTTACTGCGGTAAATGCGAATATCGGTGATCTGGCAGCCGTTGGTATGCCGCTGGTTACGGTTGCCAATATCAACTCGATGAAAATAATTTTTAATGTTGGAGAAATTGATCTGCCGAAATTCTCTCTCGGTCAACCGGTAAAAGTTTATTCTGAAATAAATCCGAAGAACATACGGAATGGAAGAATTTCACAGTCGGCAAGATCGGCGGAAGTTGAATCACGCACCTTTGAAGTGAAAGGGATTTTTCCAAACACTTCCGATAGATGGTTTAAACCGGGAATGTTTTGTACGGCGGAGGTGGAATTGAAATCTCAAAAAGGTTCGCTGGCGGTTCCAAGCAAAGCAATAACTATTACGGAAAAAGGTACAGGAGTTTTTACCATTGAGAACAATAGAGCGCATTTTAAATTAGTAACGCAGGGGCTTTCCAACGATATTTTTACGGAAGTTTTATCCGGCTTGAAAGAAGGAGAAACAGTAGTAACGGTTGGAATGAATAATCTTAAAGAAGGAATTTTGGTTCATTTTTGATTGATAAATCATCTTGAGTAAAATGAAAAAACTTCGTGCTTCTTAGTGCTCTCTGTGTCTTAGTGGTGAAAAAGTTATACCACTTAGACACTAAGGACACTGAGGTGCACTAAGGGAAAATTTAATTAGAGGAACTTTATGAAATTAGCTGATGTATCTATCCAGCGCCCGGTGTTCGCGACCATGATGATTGCGGCTTTAATTGTGCTTGGATTTTTTTCGTACATAAAATTAAATATTGATTTATATCCGAACGTAGATATTCCTTACGTAATTGTTACAACGGTTCTTCCCGGTGCGGGACCGGAGCAAATTGAATCCGATGTAACAAAAAAAATTGAAGAGGCAGTTAACCCTATTGCAGGCGTTGATTTTATTCAGTCAACTTCGCAAGAAGGAGTATCTATTGCCGTAATCGCATTTAAACTTGAAGTTGACGGAAAAGCCGCCGCTCAAGAAGTGCGCGAAAAAGTTGCAGCGATACGGGCGAATCTTCCTGCCGAAATAGAAGACCCGGTAATTCAAAGATTTGATTTTCAGAGCCTTCCGATCATGTCGCTTTCTGTTTCCGGCAATAGATCGGAAAAAGAATTAACGACGTACACAAAAAATGTAATTAAAAAACGGTTGGAGAACATCCCCGGCGTTGGAGCGATCAATCTTGTTGGCGGCGCAGAACGTGAAATACAAATTGAAGTTGATGCAGCAAAATTAAAAGCTTATAATATTTCCATTCAAGATGTCATTCAAAACGTTGGGGCTTCAAATGTTGAAATTCCCGGCGGAAATATAACCAATGGTCCGCGGCAGATTTTATTACGTACAATGGGAAAGTTTAAATCTGTTGAAGATTTTAACAGAGTTATCGTTGCAACACCTATGGGAAAGAACGTCTATCTTTCGGAAGTAGCTAAGGTAGTTGACGGGACAAAAGAAAAAACAAGCTTAACAAGAATGAACGGGATTTCCGCCGTTGGATTGGAAATAATAAAACAGTCCGGAAGCAACACCGTAAAGGTTGCCGAAGAAGTTCATAAGCAGCTTGCAAAATTAAAGACAGAACTTCCTCCCGATGTAAATTTTGTTCTTGCTCAAGATAATAGCACCTATATCCAGGACTCTGTAAACGATGTACTGTTCGATATTATTTACGGCGGCTTGCTGGCAATTATCGTTATTTATCTTTTCCTCGCGAACTTCAGAGCGACAATCATCAGCGGACTTGCGCTTCCATCTTCTATCATCGCAAGTTTTATTGTTATGTACGCTTTAAACTTTACGTTGAATATGATGTCGCTGCTGGCTTTATCGCTTGCCGTCGGATTATTAATTGATGATGCGATAGTTGTCATTGAAAATATTTACCGGCACATGCAGCAGGGAGAAGGAGCTATTCAAGCGGCGAAAAACGCTTCCGCGGAAATCGGTCTTGCGGTTATGGCAACAACGTTTACGATTGTCGCGGTATTTGTCCCGGTTGCATTTATGCCTGGAATTGTCGGACAATTCTTTTATCAATTCGGAATCACGATCTCGGCGGCGGTACTCGTTTCTCTCTTTGTAGCTTTTACGCTAACGCCGATGCTTTCCTCCAAATGGTTAAAGAAGGATGACGAGGAATTATCAAAAGAAGGAAACTTCTTTCATAAAATCCTTTATTACTTTAATCACTTTTTTGAAATCTTAAGCGCTAAATATAAAACCGCTTTACATTGGTCGTTGCTGCACCGTAAAACAGTGATCTTTATTTCGATTGCCGTATTTTTTTCAAGTTTTATTTTGATGGGAATGTTGGGAGCCGAATTTTTCCCGTTCACCGACCAGGGGCAATTTATAATTGATGTTAAAGCCGCACCGGGAAGTTCGCTTGAACAGACAGGTAATATCTGCGCCGAAATGGAAAAATCATTACTGAAAAAACCTGAAGTAACAACTGTGCTTACTACAATTGGTTCGGGGAATAATCCCGTTACCGATGCAACTATTCTTGTAAAACTTCTCAAGAAAAATGAGAGAAAAAAAGGAGTTCAGCAGATAATTACCGAATCGAGAAATGAATTTAAAAATATTGCCGGTGCAAAAATAGCATATCTGATGGAAGGTGGTCCCGGCGGAAATGAAAAACCGGTAACATTTAGTATCCGCGGTGAAGATATTAAAGAGATAAGTAAACTTGCCGACCAGGTTGAAAAGATTGTTAAGTCTACGCCGGGAACTGTTGATGTGGCAAATAATCTAGAGACTTCTAAACCTGAAATCCGTTTAAATATTGACCGGGAGAAAGCCTCGGATCTTGCCGTTAATCCTTATTTAATCGCATCAACAGTGCGCGCTTTGGTTGACGGGTATGTCGCTTCGACATTTCAAGATGCAGATGAGCAATATGATGTTCGTGTGCAGCTTCAG
The DNA here is from genome assembly GCA_030693705.1 of Ignavibacteria bacterium. GTDB lineage: Bacteria > Bacteroidota > Ignavibacteria > Ignavibacteriales > Ignavibacteriaceae > UBA1563. The sequence continues at coordinate 46,115 of JAUYAB010000041.1, forward strand.
AAAAAAGACAGAACCTCAACGAATACCATTCCTTTTATGACGGTAAAGAGCAATAAAAAAACTTATGACGGGAAAGATATTCTTATTCCGCTTGGAAATATTGTGTCGGTTAGCGAAGGGATTGGTCCTGCTAAAATAATGAGATATGCCCGTCAGCGGGAAGTGCGTGTTGACGCAAATGTTGACGGCAGGACGCTTGGCGAAATATTAGGTGATGTTAATAAAGAAGTCCCAAAAATAAATGTTCCTCCCGGTTATACAATTAGCGTTGTCGGGCAAGGGGAAGAACAAGCTGAATCGTTTGCAAATATGTTACTCTCGCTTGCAATGGCAATTATTTTTGTGTACATCGTTCTTGCTGCGCAGTTTGAAAGTTTCGTTCATCCGTTTTCAATTATGCTTGCGTTACCGATGTCCATAATTGGAGCCGTGCTATTCCTCATTTTATTCGGAAGCACTTTGTCGGTAATTTCAATGATTGGAATTATCATGTTGATGGGACTGGTTACGAAAAATGGAATTCTGCTTGTGGATTATACAAACGTGTTAAGGTCGCGCGGACTTGAGCGTTTCGACGCGTTAGTAAAAGCCGGACCAACACGGCTTCGCCCGATATTGATGACAACGTTCGCAATGATCTTCGGAATGGTACCTGTTGCATTCGGATTCGGCGAAGGGTCTGAATTTAGAGCGCCGATGGGGCAGGCAGTAATAGGCGGATTAATTACTTCTACACTCTTAACGTTGTTTATTGTTCCCGTTGTTTATAGTATTCTTGATGATCTTGGGGAGAAAAAATTTACAGAAGTTGTTAAGAAAGTTTTGAAGAGGAAAAAAAATGGGGTGTAGGTAATCTACACCCTAGTTTTAGAAATTTATTCTGTTTTTAACAAACCGAGTGCGCTTAGCAAACCAAATTGTTTCAGAATATAATTTGATTCACTTGCAATAGCGTTGTTTGTTGCCTGGACATAATCTCTGTATGATTGCTGTTGATCGATAAATGTTGCCGCGCCGAGTGTGTAAGAATCCCGTTTGATCTGCCATGTTTCCAACGCTGATTTCAGAGCTGCTTTTGTAACTTCCAATTGTAATGTTGCCGTTTGTAAATCTAACACGGCATTTTTCAAATCGCTTTTGATCTGCCGTTGAAGCGCGTTTAAATCTTCATCGGTGTTTTTGTTCTGCACTTTAGCCGTTTGTGTTGCGAGGTCGGTACTCCAGCGGGAAAAAATAGGAAAGCTCAAAGATAGTCCGGCGCTATATACTTTTCTACTGAAGAGATCGCCGGGTTGTGTAGCGCTTGTAGAAAAACCATAATTGCCGCTTAAGCTTGGTAAATATCCTCCGCGGGCGATTGTTAATTGATATTCTGAATTCTCTAATTTTAGTTTTGAGCTCCGGTAATCACTCCGGTTGATAAGCGCCGTATTGTACAACGCATCAAGGTCGTCAGGGTTTTTTACAGACCCGGGCAAATAGGAAGAATCCATTTCAAAAACATAATCCTTCAAGATATCTTTAGATAAATAATTCAACAACGTGATTTTAGATTTTTCATAATTATTCTTTGCCTGAAGATAGGAGAGTTGAGAATTCGAGGTTTGGTATTCCTGCGAATAAAGATCAACATTTGCTTTCATCTTTAGATCAAACATTTCCTTTACTTTGTTCAGCATATCCTGGTTGAACTTCAAGTCTGCTTCTTGGAACTTGAGGATCTTTTCGTTATTAGTAATGATGATGAAGAGATTGACGGTTTGCAGCGTTACGTCCTGCCGTAATTTTTCAAGATCGTATTGTGCTGATTGGAGATTGTTCTTTGATTGATTAATTGATGAGATATTTGCAAGTCCGTCAAAGAGGGTAACGTTACCACCTAATGAGACGCTGTAACTTCTGGAATCGGTTTCTGTGGGTCCGAGTGTTTGCGCTTCTCCAAAATAATTTACAACCGTTGCGCCTTTACTGTTACTTACTCTCTGCCAGTTCCAACCACTGCTCAAGCTCAATGAGGGAAGCAAATTTCCGTACGAATTTTTTACGGCGGCGTTTGAAGTTTCTAAACTATTGACACTTTTTATAACAGAAGTATTCTGATTAAGCGCAATCGTTATAGCTTGTCGTAAAGTTATTTTTTCTTGTGCGTTGATGGCGATTAAGCCTGTAACAATAAAAGCCAAGATCAATATTTTGAAAAATTTCATCAGTGTATCTCTTTTTCTGCAAAAATATTTTAATTGATTTAATTCCTAATTCATAACCTGGCAAAGCCAGAACCACATTGTTCTCGAATGAAGTATTTGTTTCATTTTTTTTTCTCGCTAAGCTCGCCACGAACCACCACGCTCGCGACGAATTTTCCCTTTGCGGACGTTGCGAGAAATTTGTCCGAAAAATATTCTCGCCATTCTGAGCAGAATATTTTTACTAACTATCCAATTATTCAGCTATTCATATCTCAACGCATCAATCGGATTTAATAAAGAAGCTTTCCGCGCGGGATAAAAGCCGAAAAATATCCCGATCGCTCCGGCAAATCCGAATGCGATCATAATAATTTGTGGTTTAATATATGCCGTTTGATCCGTATAATGATTGAGGACATAGACCATCAAGAAAGAAAAGGCTACGCCGATTAATCCGCCGGTTAAACTTAACACGGTTGCTTCGGTTAAAAATTGGACTAAAATATCTGAGGCTCTGGCTCCGACAGATAATCTAATGCCAATTTCTCTTGTCCTTTCAGTTACGGAAACGAGCATGATATTCATGATTCCGATACCGCCAACCACAAGCGAAACGCCCGCAACGGAAGCTAAAAGAATTGTTAAAATGCGTGAAGTTTCCGTCGCGGCTTCCGAAAGATCAGATTGATCGCGTATTGTAAAATCATCTTCTTCTCCTGGATTTAACTTGTGCGATTCTCTCATAATACTTTTCAATTCAGCAATTGTAGCCGGAATTTTACTATTCGATAGCGCACTTACTTGAATTGAGTTAAGATGCAAGTGATCTCCCGAAAGGCGGTCACCGACAGTTTTTGAAGGAGCTAAAATGATATCATCCTGACTTGTTCCAACAGCAGATTGACCTTTCTCTTTAAGAACGCCGATCACTTTAAATGGAACGCTGCGGATTCTAACTTGCTGTCCTACAGGATCATCGTTCGGGAATAAATTTTTCACAATTTCAGAACCAAGCACACAAACTTTTGCTCTCGCCATTTCATCCCGCTCTGTAAAAAACTCACCGCTTTCCAAAGGCCATTGGCGGATGTCTAAATAATCGGGCGAAACACCTTGAATTCTTGTAAACCAGTTACCAACACCGCCAATTACTTGTCCGCCTGATCCAACGATAGGAGAAACTCCTTTAATTAACGTCGCTTCGTTTTTAATTTTGTCAATATCTTCAAAAGTAAATCGGTTAAATGTTCCCGAACCTCTGTTAACACCTCCGCTATTTGAAGCACCCGGTGTAATGATTATTAAGTTAGAACCGAGAGAAGCAATTTGTTCTTCAACTTTTTTTTGAGCGCCGTCTCCGATAGCAACCATCACGATAACCGCTGCTACCCCGATAATGATGCCCAATGCGGTGAGCAGACTTCTCATTCGCGATTTCATTATACTTTTTGTCGCAACCTTTAAAATAATTTTGGCTTTCATCTTTTCACCTTTTCTATTCGGCTATTTCTGCTTCAGCAACAGCTCTTTTTAATTCTTCTTCAGCATTAAGACGATCTTTGATTGGAGCATCTCTAATTACTCTTCCATCGCGCATTTCGATAATCCTTTTAGCGAAGGCGGCGAAATCTCTTTCGTGAGTTACCATCACGATGGTAATTCCTTCGTCATTTAACTTTTGAAAGAGATTAAAAACTTCAACCGAAGTAACGCTGTCCAGGTTTCCGGTTGGTTCATCCGCTAAGATCAAGGCAGGCTCGTTCACTAAAGCTCTGGCGAGTGCAACTCTTTGTTGTTGACCGCCTGACAATTGACTAGGAATATGATGCATTCTATCACCGAGTCCAACTTTCCTCAGGGCTTCTTCCGCTTGTTTTCTATGATTTTTAACTTTTTCAAGCCGATCATACATTAAGGGGAGTTCTACATTTTCAAGAGCAGTTGTACGGGAAAGTAAATTAAATCCTTGAAAGACAAAACCAATTTTCTGATTTCGGATATGAGCGTATTCGTTTTGAGGAAGTTTGCTCGTATGTATTCCATCAAGAAAATAATCGCCGGAACTCGGCATATCTAAACATCCCAGCAAATTCATCAAAGTCGATTTGCCGGAACCGGAAGCTCCCATGATCGCAACAAACTCACCTTTTTCGATTGAGATATTTACGGACTTTAGGGCATGGACTTCAATCTCGCCAACAATATAAGTTTTAGTTAGATCGACTGTTTTAATTAAAATATTTTCCAAATTTATATCTTCCTTATTAAAATCCTCTTCCACCTGGCCCACGGTTTCCAACTTGGGGTGTTGGATTAAATGGATTTGTACTTGTTGTTGTTACCGGTGTGTTAGCTTCAATTATTCCGGAAATTATTTTCATGCCTTCTTTTAAATTTCTTCCTCTTACAATTTCCGTATTTTTCCCATCAGTCAATCCTGAAAAGACCATGCTCATTTGTAACTTATTGTTTTCGTCAAAGTACCAGACTCTGTTCATTCCCTTTCTTTTGTTTCCGTTGGTTCCTCTTCCCATCATACCGGAACCGAATTGCCTTCCACCACTTTGCGCTTGCATTCTCTGTTTAACACTATCCGGCAAATTCGCTAATTCTTTTTCTCTGCTTTTTGTGAACTCAGCAGTCATCTCTTCAGTCGGTTGAAATCTCAAGGCAATATTAGGAATCAATAAAACATTTTCTCTGAAGTCAACATAGAAATCAACCGTTGCCGTCATTCCAGGTAAAAGAACTTTATCCTTATTTTCAGCATTAACTACTACAACATAATTTACAACGTTGGAAACAACGTTCGGATTTAAACGGATCTGCGTTACTTCACCGTCAAATTTTTTATCGGAAAATGCTTGAACAGTAAACTGAACTTTTTGTCCTACTTTAATCTGTCCGATATCGCTTTCATCAACATTGGTTAAAATGCGCATGGAAGAAAGGTCTTCCGCGATGGTGAAGATAGTCGGGGCGGATAAACTTGCCGCAACCGTTTGCCCTTGTTCAACACTTCGATTTATAATCGTTCCCGAAATTGGAGAATAGAGATAAGCATAGCCTAAATTTAATTTGGCTCTTTCAAGCGCGGTAACAGCAGATTTTTGAGATGCGAGCAATACTTGAACGTTTGTTTTGGAAGCAATAAAGTCGACTTCATTCATAAAACTTTTTTCGAAGAGTTGTTTATTTCTTTCGTGAACTGCAACGGCTTGATCATATTGAGCTTTAGCTCTATCAAGACTTGATTGAACGTCTCTTACCGAGGCAGCTAAAACTACAGTGTCGAGAACAGCCAGCAGTTGCCCCTTTTTAACTTGACTATTGAAGTCAACCAGCAATCGATCAATTTTCCCGGAGACCTGTGTTCCAACATCAACGGTTTTTATCGCTTGAATTGTTCCCGAGCTGCTGATAATAACGTTTAGATCACCTTTTGTGATTTCAACAAAAGTGAAATTTGTAGTTTTTTCGTCTCCTTGAAAAAACAAAAAATAGGCAATTAACGCCAGCCCAATGATAACTGTGGAAATTATGAATACCTTTTTTTTCATGACTGTTCTCTAATTCTCTGTGTAATTTTAGTTTAAGAATGTTTATTGCGGTCTATTTCGTCTTTGTCCCTGCATCCGATTTTTTCTTTCTTCAACCATTTTATTGAATTCTACCTTCTGTGCCGGTTTAAGGATTTTTAAGATCTGGGCATTCGTTTCTTCCATGTTTTTCATCATAACTTCTCTTATGTTTTCCATATCGCCAGAGTTTCTTAACTCTTCACGTTTTTTTTCGGATTTTAAAAGAATGGCGTCAATCTTTTTGGTTTGGTCGTCGGTAAGTTTTAATCTTTCTTTGTATTGTTGAACTCTTTCTTCGTGAGTCATGCGCCCCTGTGCTGAAATTACTGAAGAACTGATGAATAGAATAATTGTGAAAAATAAAATCGTCTTGTACATTTTCATTCTCCTTTGTTTTTGTGTCTTTAAAATAGAACCTTTTTGTGAATTTATTTGACATGAGAGATGGAGAAATGGTTTAATCAGATTTGAAATTTGTTTTTATATACGGAGAAGACAAATCTCACTTGCGTCAACGCTTTTTTCGTTAAATTTCATCATCTGTTTTTTCAAAGATAATTCGTAGAACCAAAATGATGATAGATTTCTCCAATTTTATTCAAGTGGCGGGCATTATTGATCTTGCCGAAGCCGAAATGCTGATCAACTGCGGTGTAAACTTTCTTGGTTTCCCGCTGCGTTTACCGGTAAATAAAGAGGACTGCACTGAAGAGGAAGCCGCATCGATAATTGCTCAAACAAAAGACCGCGTAAAATCTGTTGCCATAACTTATCTTAACCATGCCAATGAAATAATTGAATTTTGTAAAAAACTAAATGTTGAGATCATCCAACTCCACGGAGATATTTCAATGGATGAACTCCGGAAATTGAAAACTATTGCGCCGGAGTTGAACATAATAAAAAGTCTTGTAATGAGAGGAGGAAATATTGGCGAGCTTGAAAATATCGTTTCTTCAACTCAAAGGTATGTGGATGCTTTTATTACCGATACGTTTGATCCTTCAACGGGAGCGAGCGGCGCTACAGGCAAAACGCACGATTGGAAATTAAGCAGAAGATTGGTTGAACTTTCAAGTAAGCCGGTTATTCTTGCCGGCGGGATAAATCATTTGAATGTTTATGACGCGATGATGGCGGTTAAACCAGCCGGAGTTGATACGCACACCGGTGTGGAAGGAATCGACGGGCGAAAAGATTTTTATAAAGTTAAGAAATTTGTTGAAGAAGCGAAGAGAGCATTTGCTACTATAAATTCATTTTAGAAATCTTGCTGTGATAACTCTTAATCATAATCTTATTCTTACTCATAATCAATTCACAACACTCTAAAAATAGATTAAGATTATGATTATGATTAAGAAAAGCTACATTTTAATGAGACTAAACAAATTCAACCCAAAATATTCTATGGAGTCGTTATGCCGGCACAAACTCTGCCCATGCTCTTTGAAGAAAGCGTTAAGAAATATTCAAACAATGTTCTCATGTGGGAAAATACTTCCGATAAGTATGACGGCACCACTTATGGACAGATGCAAAATCTCGTTCATAATTTTGCCGCCGGATTACAAGCGATAGGTCTAAATGTTGGCGATAGGGTCGCACTTATCTCTGAGGGGAGAAACGATTGGGTGATGGCTGAACTTGGCGTTCTCTATTCAGGCGCAATAGATGTTCCAATTTCAATAAAACTTGATGAACCTGCTGAACTTAAATTCCGTCTCGCACATTCCGGATGCAAAATGGTGATGGTATCAAAAAATCAGTATGCAAAAATAAAATCAATCAAGAATGATCTTCCCGAACTTGAAAAAATAATTCTCTTTGATGAAGTGGCGGATCAGGATAAAGATGAGATTTCCAAAATTGATTTGATGAAAAGAGGAGAAGAATATTTAAAGACGCATAAAAAAGAATTCGAAAAACGTTGGCAAGAAGTAAAAGAAAATGATTACGCAAACATCTGCTACACATCGGGAACCACCGCAGATCCTAAAGGAATTATTTTAACCCATAGAAATTATACTGCTAATGTTGAACAAGCGACAGCACTTCTTCCAATTCCTCAAGACTATGTTTCGCTGCTCATCCTTCCGTGGGATCATTGCTTTGCGCATACAGCCGGCATTTACACATTGATGAAAAATGGGGCAAGTATGGCGGCAATAAAATCGGGTAAAACTCCTATGGAAACGTTACGCAACATCCCATTAAATATTAAGGAGATAAAACCGTCATTCCTTTTAAGCGTTCCGTCGCTTGCGAAAAATTTTAGAAAGAATATAGAAAACGGAATACATGACAAAGGAGAAAAAGTTGAGAAGTTATTTAATGCGGCATTAAAATTAGCTTATGATTACAATGGGCTTGGCTTTGATCGCGGTAAGGGATTTAAAAAATTAAAACTTCCTCTTTACAAACTTTATGATAAACTCATCTTTAGTAAAATTAGGGAAGGCTTCGGAGGCAAACTTGAATTTTTTATCGGCGGCGGAGCTCTGCTTGATATTGAATTGCAAAGATTTTTTTATGCGATCGGCACACCAATGTTTCAAGGATATGGATTGACGGAAGCGGCGCCCGTTATTTCAGCCAATGTTCCGGTTTGTCATAAGCTTGGATCATCGGGAAAAATTGTAAAAAATCTCCAAGTAAAAATTTGTGATGATAAAGGAAATGAACTTCCCGTTGGACGAAGCGGAGAGCTTGTTGTTAAAGGCGAAAACGTGATGGCGGGTTATTGGAAAAATGAAAAAGCTACCGCGGAAACCTTGAAAGATGGATGGCTTTACACCGGTGATTTGGGTTATCTTGATGCGGATGGATTTCTTTATATTCTCGGCAGATTCAAAAGTCTGCTTATTTCAAACGACGGCGAAAAATATAGTCCGGAAGGCATAGAAGAAGCTATCACAGAAATCTCTCCTTACATCGATCAGATGATGTTGTACAATAATCAATCGCCATACACAGTTGCGTTGGTTGTTCCAAACAAAGAGGCGTTGTCAAGATATTTGAAAGAACAAAATCTCAACTTCAGTACAAAAGAAGGACAAACATCGGCTTTGAAAAAGATCGAATCTGAGATTGCACAATTTAAAGAAGGAGGAAAATTTGCCGGAACGTTTCCCTCGCGATGGCTTCCTTCGGCGGTTGCAATTTTAGGTGAAGGATTCACGGAGCAAAATCATTTTATGAACAGTACCTTAAAAATGGTGCGCGGGAAAATCACCGAGTACTATAAAGATCGAATCGATTTTTTGTTTACTGCTGAAGCAAAAGATATTTGCAATCATCAGAACATGATGATCGTTAGCAGGTTTGGTTAACATCTTTTTCTGATTTTTTATTAGATGGTGAAGAATAATTGTCGTACTTTTAAACCCTAATTTTTTTACTGTCTATTTTCATCAACTAATTACGAGGCTCTTATGTCTGTTGATTTGGAAAAAATTCTTCGCCCGGTGGATACTCCACTTCCAAAGTTTCCGGCGAAATACATGACGCTCGCTAATGGGCAAGAGATGGTTGTCCGCCAGGCTGAACGCGAAGAAATTCCCGATATCCTTCCCCATGTTGAACCGCTGATGCATGTTGAAAGAGATTTTTACAATATTGTTGCGGCGCGTTTATACTCCGAACTTCTCGCTTATTATACTTATCGTGTTCAAGATGAATACGTTTTGGTCGCGCAAATAGACGGCGAACTCGCCGCGATAGTAAACGGAAGAAGCGTTAGTCCCGATGTCGGTATGTCGTATCATACTTTTTCTTTGCGGCGCGGATTAAGAGTTGGGGCTCACGCCTTTGCAACAAAGATGGAATATCATATCGATATTTTAAAACAAAAAGAAGTTTTGATCGTTGCAGAATCAGGAATTGGTTTCAGAAGATGGATGATTGAATATAATCTTGAAAAACGTTTTCATATTCCACACGAATTAGGCGGATGCCCATCATGGTCGTTAACAAAAGAATTATTTGATAAAGCAAGAAATACACTAGTTGTAGGAAGACGCCCTGTTCCGGAACATCTTCTTGCAAAAGCAAAAGAAGCAATTTTACCTCCTTCAGATCCACCGAAAGGTCCGGAAGATTTACTTGCCGCGACCCGCTCAATGCTTGATTCGACTGCTACTTCACTTATCGAAATGAAAAGTAAGTTAAGGAGGAAAGCAAAATGAGAGAAGTATATGTTGCCGGTATCGGCATAACAAGTTTTTCACGGCTTGAATATCCGCTCGTTGAAATTGCCGCATATCCCGGCTTAATGGCTTTGCGTGATGCCGGATTAAAAAAAGTTGATCATCTTTATGTTGCAAATATGGGCGGCGGAAGAATTAACGGACAAACAGGACTTGCCAGCGCAGTTGTTGATCACATGAGTCTTACTCCTGCCGGTGCGGAAACAATTGAGAACGGACCTGCTTCAGGCGCATCTGCAATTAAGCAAGGCTATATGGCAATCGCTTCCGGCATGCACGATGTGGTTATGGTTATTGGCGCAGAAAGAATGCGCGAAGCAAATCCGCTTGAAGCAACTGATTTTGTTGCGACCTTAACTCATCCGCAAGCGGAATATATTTACGGTGTTACGCTTCCCGCTTTAGCCGGAATGTTCACAAGACTTTATATGGAAAAATATGGGGTAACAGCGCGCCATCTTGCAATGGTTGCTGTGAAGAACCATAAAAATGCGATGGACAATTTTTATGCGCATTTGCATGAAGATATTACCATCGAAGGAATTCTCGATTCTCCGGAAGCATCAACAAATAATCCTTACGTTGCAGATCCATTAAGATTTTATGATGTATGTCCTGTCTCCGATGGCGGCGCATGTTTAATTCTTGCAACTGCCGAGGTGATGAAAAAAATTAACAAACCGATGATACGCCTTGCAGGTATTGGTCAAGCTACAGACACACATTGTGTTCACGAAAGAAAAGACCCGACGGAACTTCTTGCAGTAAGAGAAGCTGCGCGTCAATCCTTTAAAATGGCAGGCGTAAAACCTTCCGATGTAAGTGTTGCAGAACTGCATGATGCGTTTACAATTCTTGAAATTGCGGAAAGTGAAGAAGTTGGGTTCTTCAAAAAAGGAGAAGGACATCTTGCGCTCGAAAGAGGCGAGACACAAATCGGCGGGAAAATTCCTATCAATCCTTCAGGCGGATTAAAAGCAAAAGGACATCCGGTTGGCGCTACCGGCGTAGGTCAAGCGCACGAGATCGTTTTACAATTACGCGGCGAAGCGGGAAAGCGGCAAGTAAAAAATGCCAAAGTCGGTTTCACCTGTAATTTTGGCGGCTTCGGTAACAATGTTGTATGTCTAACTTTTATAAAGGAATAAGAAAATGGAATTAAATATCTATGCGTATAAATGCAAACGATGCGGTGAACTCCATTATCCTTACAAAACCATTTGCAAAAAATGCGGAGAAAATGATCACAACGAATTTGAAATTGTGCCGCTTCCGAAAAACGGAAAACTGCTAACCTTTACAACGTTATACACTCTTCCATCAGATTATGAAGTTGTTACGTTGGCGCTCGGAATTGTTGAGCTTGAAGACGGAAATAGAATTACCGGGCAGCTCGACATTAAAAATCCCAAAATCGGGATGAAGGTAAATGGAAAAGTTGAAGTCGTTCGCAAAGATTTATACAAGAAACATTTGGGAATGATCTTCTATAAAGCATGATCAAGCTGTTAAGCTTTGGTGATCATTTAGAGAAAGGAATTTATAACGTTCATTCCCGTTTCGATAAAGTTATAAATTTTTATTCCGGAAAGGCTTTTGTTTTTATCGTCAACAACTCTATCGGTGGTGGTCCATTTAATATTGTTGTTGACGATGTTGATTTCAGTGAACTTGAAAACCTTATTATTGCTGAAGATTATTTTCAGCTAAATGACGAAAAAGTTTTTTTTGATAATTCAAAGAAATATAATTCAGAACTAAAGGTGTCTGCCTTTAACGAAAATAAGTTTACGTCAAATCTTGTTTTTTTTGAAAAAGCGCTCATTGAAAATTCATCCGATAAAAGCCTAACCTTTTTATTGGATGAAAGAAGAAAAAAGAATTTCAAGTCTTCTTACGAAATTGAATTTGTGAGAAGATTTGATTTAGCTGCCGAATATTTTATTTCTTCTAATTTTTTAGAGGGAATAAAATTAATTAAAGGCGTCGGTTTTGGGCTTACACCAAGCGGTGATGACTTCATCTCCGGTTTTTTGATTGCGCTCAATTATCTAGAAAAATTTTATAAGGTTGATAATTCAGATTTAATTGCTCATGTTTATGAAGCGGCAAAAGGAGAAAATATATTTACAAATATTTTCTTACTTGCTGCAAAGAACGGTTCCTTGTTCGAAAAGTTCAAAAATTTAATTCACTCAATTTTGTACTCCGGTCAAAATGAGATTCTTGAAAATACACGTACTTTGATTTCTTTTGGTGAGACTTCCGGGGCAGATCAAGGTGTCGGTTTTTTGTTCGGAATAAAAAGGAATTTAAAATGATAGTAACAGGAATTCTGAAAAGGGGAGAATATTTTGATTCTGTTTCGCTGATGCTCATCGCAAAAAAAATCAGCGAACTTGAGATCGTACTTGATTCCGCCGCGGTTATGGGAACGCCGGAAAATAAATCTATGCTTCAAACTTCCGGTTTGTTAACAGATGAACTTCAAAACGCCGGTGATATGGATTTGATGATCGCCTACAAATGCAACTCTCAAAACGATTCTGACTTAATCACACAAAAGATAAACGAGTTTCTAAAAAAGTCCGGCGATACGAACACCTCTTCCGGCTCACAAAATCCTTCAAGTTTAGAATCTGCAATAAAAATTCTCCCGGATGCAAATCTCGCTATGATCTCCGTAGCCGGAAAATATGCCGGTGATGAAGCGATGAAAGCTTTGCAAAACGGATTAAATGTTATGCTCTTCTCCGATAACGTTTCAATTGAAAAAGAAATTGAGTTGAAAATATTTGCGAAAGAGAAAGGACTTTTTGTAATGGGTCCAGACTGCGGAACCGCTATTATCAACGGTGTGCCGCTTGCTTTTGCAAACGTAGTCAACCGCGGTAACATTGGTATTGTCGCGGCTTCGGGAACCGGTTTGCAGGAAGTTAGTTGTCTTATATCAAATTCCGGTTGCGGAATTTCTCAAGCAATTGGTACCGGCGGGCGAGATGTGAAAAAAGAAGTCGGCGGAATTATGTTCCTTGAAGGAATCAAAGCGCTTGCCGAAGATAAAAATACCGAAGTAATCCTTTTGGTTTCTAAACCGCCTGCCGATGAAGTGATTACAAAAATTGTTGAACTTATAAATGAAATAGAAAAACCTGTTGTAGGAGTTTTTCTGAATGCTTCTGTTGAATTGTTGAAGGATAGTAAAATCAATACAGCGAAAACTCTTGAAGAAGGAGCTTTGCTCGCCATTGCATATTCTCAAAAGAAAAATAGTAAAGAAGTGTCGAAGAGAATAAATGTTCGTGAAATAGAATTGGACAAAATTGCTGAAAACGAATCGGCGAAACTAAATACCGAGCAAAAATATTTACGCGCACTTTTCAGCGGCGGTACTTTCTGCGATGAGACACAAATGTTTTTCCAGAAGATGCCGGAAGAAGTTTTTTCAAACACTCCGGTTGGGACAGTGAAAAAACTAAAAGATGTATGGAAGAGTGAGAAACATACGATCATTGATCTTGGTGATGATGAATTTACAGTTGGTAAACCGCACCCGATGATCGATTACTCAACGAGGAACAAAAGAATTCTTGCCGAAGCGAATGACTTGGAAACCGCAATAATTCTTTTGGATATTGTTTTGGGTTACGGTTCAAACATGGATCCCCTTGCCGAAATTCTCCCGGTACTAAAAGAAGTGAAAAAAATAACTTCGCGTCAGAAAAGATATTTACCAATCGTTTGTTCCGTGACCGGAACAGAGAAAGATCCGCAAAACAGAACAACGGTTGCAGCCGCCCTGGAAGCGGACGGTGTGCTTGTTCTTGAATCAAATGCTGCTGCAAGCAACCTTGCTAAGTTTCTAATAGAAAAGAAGAGATGAAAAATGAATAAACTTTTTGAAAGCGAACTAAAAGTAATCAACATCGGTTTGAAATCGTTTAAAGAAACTCTTGACGAACAAAAAGTTCAATCAGTTCAAGTTGATTGGAAACCACCCTTAATTTCTGATCCTTCAATGTTCGATGTTATTAGAAAAAATTCAGATAAAATTGAAACCGCAAATAAAGAAGCGGTGAAAAGAATTTTAAATAGCAAACCGTTTTTAACCGGAATGGGAAAAGCGATTGACGTGATTCCCGGAATGAAAAAAAATCTTCTGCTTCATGCTGGTCCCCCGGTAGCTTGGGACAAAATGTGCGGACCTATGAGAGGGGCCGTAATCGGAGCGTTGATCTATGAAGGCTTTGTGAAAACTTTTGAGGAAGCTGAAAAAGCAGCAGCTTCCGGTGAAATAGAATTTTCACCTTGTCACGAGCATGCAACGGTTGGACCGATGGCGGGAATAGTATCTCCATCAATGCCGGTTTTTATTTTAGAAAATGAAGAGTTCGGCAACAAAGCGTTTTGCACAATGAATGAAGGACTCGGGAAAGTTCTCCGCTACGGCGCTTACGATGAAAGCGTTATTGAAAGATTACGATGGATGGAGAACATCCTTTATCCATCGCTTAAAAAAGCGATAGAAAAAATTGGGAAGATCGATCTAAAAAATACTATTGCACAGGCTTTGCACATGGGCGATGAAGTTCACAATCGGAACCGTGCAGCGACTTCACTACTATACAGAACGCTGGCGCCGGAAATTGTTAATCAAAATGAAAAAGAAAATGCGATAAGCGTTTTGAATTTTATCAACAGCAACGATCATTTCTTTTTAAATCTTTCTATGGGCGTTTCAAAAGTTTCTCTCGATGCCGCAAGAAATATTGAGAACAGCAGTATCGTAGTTGTTATGGCGCGCAACGGAACTGAGTTCGGAATTCAACTTTCCTGTACGGGTGATGAATGGTTCACGGGAGTCTCACCGGTTCCGGAAGCATTATATTTTACCGGTTACACAAAAGATGATGCCAATCCCGACATCGGTGATAGTTCAATTACAGAAACGAACGGACTCGGCGGATTTGCAATTGCAGCCTCACCGGCAATCGTTCAGTTCGTCGGCGGAAGCACGAACGACGCGGTGAATTACACACTCAAGATGTATGAGATAACTGTTGCGGAAAATAATATTTATAAAATTCCATATCTAAACTTTCGCGGAACGCCAACTGGAATTGATGTGATAAAAGTTATTGAAAAAAATATTCTGCCCTTTATCGATACCGGTGTTGCTCATAAAAAGGCGGGCATCGGACAAATCGGCGCCGGAGTTCTGGAAGCTCCCGTCGATCCATTTATAAAAGCATTCATCGGTTTTGCAAATCAACTAAAAAATAGTTAGGAGAAAAAAATGAAGACAAACGATTTTCTAAATTTTATGGATAATCTTCAAGTTTACGATCTCACACAACGGCTCAGCATTCACACTCCGCCATGGCCGAGCTATATGCCTTTGGGAATTCAATACTTTAAAAGAATTGCCGGCGCCCATATGGGACAAGGGGCAAACGGACAGATCATCACTACCAGCAATCACGTTGGAACACACATGGACGGTGAAATTCATTTTCATGCTTCTGGTAGATCGATTGGAAATGTGCCGATGAAAGAATGGATCGGGCAAGGTGTTGTTGTTGATATTTCAAAAGAAGTTGGCGATTATGATTTGTATTCTCCTGAAATGTTGATGAGCAAAGCCGAAATTAAAAAAGGCGATATTCTCATCATCAATACCGGTTACAACCGCTATGCATGGGATCAAAAGCAATCTGATGAAGTTCGTTATTTTGTAAAACATCCTGGACCCGGACCGGGTTTCCACAAATGGGCTCTCGAAATGAAATTGAAATGGATCGGTGTTGATTGCGGAAGCGCGGATCATCCGATGAACACGATTATCAGGCAATGGCATCCCGCACGATTTGTTGAAGCCGAACAGAAGTTGATAAATAAATATAAAGTAAAATCGTGGGATGAAATGTTCCCGCAAGAAGAATATTACCAGGTGATGCACATAAAAATGTTTCCGAAGAAAATTGTTCACGCTGAAAATCTTGGCGGAGATATTAATAAACTAAGTAATAAAAGAGCGTGGATCGGCTGTTTCCCGCTTCGCGGAATTGAACTTGAATCGGCGATGTGCAGGATCGTTGCATTTTTACCAAAAGATGAAAAATAATTTCTCATAGCGGAGTCTATCGTGGCAATCGAAAATCATTTTGAATATGTAAAAGCTAAAAATCTCGACGAAGTATTCGGTGTGTTTCAGCATTATAAGAATCCTGTCATCCTCGCCGGAGGCACCGATCTTGTTGAGTTCCTAAAAAACGGTGCAATTCATCCCGACGTTGTTATTGATATTAAAGGGCTTGATTATTTAAAAGATATCAGGCTTGGCAATAATATTTTGTGGATCGGCGCCGGAGTTACTTTTAACGAACTAATCGAATCGGAAATCATCAACGAACATTTCCCTGTAATCGCTGAGATGAGCAAAACAGTTGCGTCGGTTGGAATAAGAAACCGCGCCACAATGGTTGGCAACATTTGCTCGGCTGTACCATGCACGGATAGCGGTCCGGTTTTATCTGTTTACAAAGCAAATGTTATCACGGCAGGTTCGATGGGCGAACGAAAAATTCCGATCGAACAATGGTTTGTAGCTTCTCGAAAAACTGCGTTGGCAAAGAACGAAATTGTAAAGGGAATTTCAATTCAACTTCCCGATAAAAAACATGCCGGTTGTTTTGTTAAATTAAAACGATACAACGGTGAAGATCTTGCTCAAGTCAATCTGGCAATTCTAGCATTTGATGATTATTCATTTCGCATTTCGTTCGGTGCGGTTGCTCCAACTCCTGTTAGGGCAATGAGAATCGAAAGATTAATAAACCGGATGAAACTTGTTCCCGAGTTGATGGAAAAAGCAAGGCAATTGGTTGAAGATGATATTGCCCCGATAACCGATATCCGTGCAACAAAAGAATATCGAATGCACATGGCAAAAGTAATGCTTGAGCGAGGTTTAACCGCGGTGATCGAAAGATTGAACGGCGGCGGTCCGGCGTATGGAAAAAGTGTGATTTAATTTTTCTGAATTTCCTTTAGGAGAAATGTTCATGAAGAAAGAAATAAGTTTTTTATTAAATGGCGAAAGAAGAACGATCGATGTTAGTTCATCCGAAATCCTTCTTGAAGTATTAAGAGACAGGCTCGGTCTTAACAGCCCCAAATGCGGCTGCGATAGAGGTGACTGCGGTACCTGCTCTGTAATGATCAACGGAAAAACCGTGCGCAGTTGTCTTATTCTTGCAATTGAAGTTGAAGATCAAGAAGTGGTAACGCTTGAAGGGATTATGCAAAACGGATTAACTCCTTTGCAAGAATCCTTTCTCAAACACAATTCTTTTCAGTGCGGATTTTGCGCGCCGGGAGTAATTCTTTCAGCCACGGAACTTCTTGCAAAAAATCCTCATCCGAAAAAAGAAGAAATTCAAGAAGCGATTGCCGGGAATCTTTGCCGTTGTACCGGCTATTCTCCGATCATTGATGCAGTTGTTGATTTAGTAAAATAACGTTGAGAAAATTTATGGACGAGTACAAATTTATTGGCAAATCTTCTGTTAGAGTTGATGGAAAAGTTAAGGTTTCCGGAGCCGCTCAATTTATTGACGATCTGGATTTTGGACCGAATTTACTTTTTGCGGAAATTGTTGAAAGCAAATTTGCACACGCGATCATCAACTCGATTGATACCTCCGAAGCAGAAAAAATTCCCGGAGTTGTAAAAATTGTTACCGGAAAAGATTTCCCTTTCCGCTTTGGTCTCTATATGCACGACAGATATATTTTTGCACAAGACCGCGTAAGATTTGTTGGCGAGCAAGTTGCCGCCGTTATTGCAAGAGATGCCGTAACCGCTAAAGCCGCGGCTAAGCTTGTTAAAGTTGATTACACTGAATTAACTCCGGTTTTATCTGTTCAGCAAGCATTGGGTGATTCGCCGTTTCTCATCCATCCCGATTTAAAAGATTATCATCACGTTCCCTGGTTTTTTCCGCAAACCAATTCTAATGTTGCGCACCTTCGCAAAGTAAGAAACGGAAATGTTGAAGATGCATTTGCCGATTCCGATGTGGTACTTGACGATGTTTACACCGTTCCAAGATATGCGCACTGCGCGCTTGAAGTTCACGGCGCTGTTGGGCTGCTTGATCATTCAGGCAGATTAACCGTTTGGACGGCTTCGCAATCTCCGCACACACAGCGTCATTTATTTGCAGAAGCGTTAGCTCCGCTTGGATTTCAACATAAAGATGTCCGCGTTATTACTCCATTCGTTGGCGGTGGTTTTGGAGGCAAAGCAGGAGTCTCGATGGAAATTCTTGGAGCCGCACTTGCGACAAAAGTAAAAGGAAATCCTGTCAAAATTCTTTGGTCTCGCGCGCAAGAATTTTACAACACGTATCAACGGCAAGGCGTTGTTGCGCGGTTAAAAGTGGGTGTTAAAAATGATGGAACCCTTACGGCACTTGAACATACACTCTATTGGGATGCCGGCGCTTATGTTGAATATGGCGCAAACGTTGTAAACGCTGCGGGACTTTCGGCAACCGGTCCGTACAGAATTCCCAACATCAAAATTGATTCGTATTGTGTTTACACAAATCTGCCTCCCGGCGGACCATACAGAGGTTTTGGATATTCGGAATTTTTATTCGGACTTGAATCTCACATAAATGAACTTGCAAAAAAAATAAAAATGGATCCGGTTGAGTTTAGAAAAAAGAATGCGATCCGCGAAGGAGACAGACTTACGTACGGTTCAGCGATGAATCCGAATGGCTTGATGGAAGCGATTGACAAAGTTGCAAAAGAAATTGAATGGGGAAAGAAAGAAACCTCATCCGACCCCAACACAGCAATCGGGAAAGGGTTTTCATTATTCTGGAAAGCTCCGGCGATGCCGCCAAATGCATCTTCGTCGGCATTCTTAAAATTTAATGAAGATGGAAGTTTAAATATTCTTGTTTCGGGAATGGAAATTGGACAGGGCTATTTAACGGTGCTTGCGCAAATAGCGGCGGAAGTGCTCTCTGTTCCGGTAGAAAAAATTAGAGTGGAAACTCCCGACACAGACCGCAATCCATACGAATGGCAAACGGTTGCATCGCATGTAACGTGGGGCTGCGGCAACGCGGTTAAACAAGCCGCAGAAGATGCGCGTGAACAGATATTTGATTTAATTGAAAGGGCGCTTGAGAAAAAGAGAGGCGAACTTTATTTGGAAGATGAATGTGTCAAATCAAAAGTTGAAACAGATTTTTCTTTACCGTTAAAGAATTTTATTATTTCGGGAATACAAAAAGAAGATGGAACATTTAGAGGCGGACCAATTATCGGGCGGGGAATGTTCATGCCGGAATTTGCTTCCGCGTTAAGCGATCCCGAAACAAGTCAAGGCGGACATCCAAACGTGCATTACACGGTTGGCGCTGCGGCTGTAAAAATTGAAGTTGATAAGCAAACGGGAAAAGTTAAAATTCCGAAAGTGGTTCTTGCCGTTGATTGCGGGAAAGCGTTAAATCCCGATTTGGTGAACGGACAAATCACAGGTGGAATTCTCCAGGGCATCGCAACGGTTTTATATGAAGACATGCGTTATGATGCCAAAGGAAAACTGATCAATGCGAATTTTTCCGATTATAAAATTCCGACGGCAATGGATATTCCCGATTTAGTAGTTCCCATAATTATTGAGACTGCACAACCCGATGGACCGTACGGCGCGCGTGGAATGGGCGAGCACACGATGATTCCCGCCGCACCAATAATTGCAAACGCTGTTGAAGACGCGCTTGGAATTAGAATTAAATCAATGCCAATTACTGCGGAGAAAATTGCGTTGGCGGTGAAGAATAGAGGTTAGGATTAAGTCGAAAGTTGTCTGTCCGAGAATTGTTGTTGCTAATTTTTTATATGACATTGTCGGTTGTATTTAACTTTCGGTTCAAACAAAACATATTGTCTCTCCTTTGCAAGTTGACTTGGTAATTTTGTCAAGAAGTTTGAAATAAAAAGCTCCTTACCAATCTGGTCGGAAGAATCTGTCACATTTCGCATACCGTAAGTCAAGTCCCACGAAATAATGTTTGCAAATGAAAATAAATTTTTAATGTAGTCACTGTCGTCATAGGTGATGAGCCAGTTGTGGTCACAGTTCTTCATTGTTTGGGCAAAACGAATGTGATCAAAACCTTTGTGCAGGTTTCCGTTTTTTCCGTAGAGTGCAGACTTTGTTGCAGAGTAATAAGGTGGGTCTAAAAAAATAAAAACATTTTCTCCATCTTCTTCAATTACTTCTTGAAAATCGTTGTTTGTAATTTTTGTTTCCTTGATTACTTCACCGAATTTTTTTAATCGGTGAATGCTGCTCTCTGTAAAACGTCCGTGAAATGCTTGTTCGCTGTAACCACCACTTTCACTTGTTCCAGAAAATGTAATTCTGTTGAAGATGAAAAATGCGGAAGCCTTTTCTAAGTCGTTAAAATTAGAAATGTTGTCGGTGAGAAATTTATGTAATTCTTTTCCACTTATAAATTGATCTCTCCATTCATAAACTTTGTCAATTACCGCATTAACATCCTTCTGACACATTTCCCAAAACTTGAAAAGATTAAAATGTAAATCATTCCCCCAAAATTTTTTCTTCGGAAATCTTTGTTTTAGATAAATGAAAATAGAGCCACCACCTAAAAATGGCTCTCTAAACTCGTCAAAATCTGGAACAAGTGTAGAAATTAAATCAACGGCTCTGCTTTTTCCACCAGGGTATCTTAACGGACTTTTTATCATAGCCGGTCTAAACTTTCGTTCTTAATATTTACTGTAAAGTTATTGCTTTTTGTTTCTTCAAAAAGTTTTTTAATAATTTGTTTTTGTCCTTCATTGAAAGCATTGTTGCTTATAAAATCCGAAATTTCTTTTTCTGTTGAATTGGAATTGATTTGCCCTTTCAATTTGGTTGATGTCAATTCCAAAATCGGTCTGCTTTCCATATCTTTTTCATCAACTTTTGTTTCAATTAAATTGCAAAACAAAATCATTTTCAGTAATCCGTCTTTGATGTCCCCCTTGCTTGGTAAAAGAGAATTTACACTGTGTTTGCCTTCAACTAAAAACAATTTTTCTTTTGAAACTATAATTTCATCTACAGTAAAAAAATAATTTCCACCAAGATAATTTGTTATGGTAATTTTCGCTTTGCTTAAAGTGGATAAATTCTCTTTCGGTTGTGTAGTTACAAATTCTCGGGATTGCGCTTTCGATGCTTTGTCTCTTGAGAACTGCATAAACAAGGAAACATCTGATCCGATCTTGTCTTGAAAGTTTTGCAGTCCTTTTAGTCCGTGTAATGGGACTTTTGTTTTCTTTTCAATTTTTCCATAAGACAAAACAACTTTGTTCAAAATATTGTGAAAGTTTGTTTTCAATTCGTTAATGTTCCAATGCAAAGCCGAACTATGATATTGTTCAATCTCCTTGATTTTTGAAAGCACATATTTGTTCTCAAACTGCTGGTTGGTGATTTTATTTTCTGCCTTCTCTGCTTTATTGTAGTAAGCTAAAATCACATAAACATCGAGCAATGACATTAATGAAACAGTGTCCCATTGAAGAAAATCTCTGTCGCCAGCAGCTCCTTCGTCTTTAACTATTGGAATTACTGTAATCTTTTTGGAAGTGGTGAGTGTATTGTAAACTCTTTCATAAGGGTAAGAACGAGTCCGTTTTGGTGAAACCCACTTTGAAATTGCGAAAGAGTATTTGCCGTCGTTAATTATGCAAGCGGTCGGAACTTTATTGATATCAAACTTGCATTCATCAAATTGTTTTAACTCATCTGTGAGAAACAATTTGTATTTAATTCCAGTAATTTTTCCGGTGATTTCCATTTAGTAAAAGTAAAAATTATTAGGGAAGTTTTCTATAATAAACAGTCGCAATAGTTTTATTTGCAAAATTCTTTCTGCAATATAACATTTACTCTTCTTTTATAAATGCTATTTTTTTATCTAAGCAAAATCATCTTTTTGATATTTGAAAATAGTTGTTTGTAATTTTCTATAGAGTTTGTCGTTTTAAAAATTACTTGCTGTTACCGAAAGATGTTCTTTATCTTTTGCTCGCTTTCGTTTATAGCTTTCCCCAGTTTTGATAGCTGTGTCCTTTCTTGTTTAGCGCTTAAGATCCAGAAGTAAATAGTTCTCTTATACGAAGAGGGTTGTTGTGAGAAAAATTCCCACGCGGTTTTATTCGCTTTAAATTTCTGTTCAAATTCCGGTGGCAATTTTTCCGGTTTATTCTCATAACTGTAGAGTTTAGCTTTATCAACCTTTCTGTTTTTATAAAGCTCCAAGCCTTCTTGTTGCATTAGCCCCAGTTTAATCAATTCTTCCGCTTTCTTTATGTTCACGGCGCTCCATATACTTTTTGGGTTTCTTGGAGTAAAACGGATACAGTAACTTTCGCCGTCAATAGATTTACGCACACTATCGATCCATCCAAAACAAAGCGCTTCGTCCACCGACTGTGACCATGTTATACTTGGTTTGCCGCTACCTACCTTGTAAAAACCTACTACTAATTCAGTTTCTTTTTTGTGGTTCTTCACGAACCATTTTCTAAAATCGGACTGCTTTGCAAAAAATATCGGTTTCATCGAGATGGCTTCAACAAGTTTTTATTCTAAACTCAATTGTATTGTGGTTTTTTTGAAAGTGTATTTATTTTTCATTTCGTTTGTTATGTGAAGTAGCGGCATGTTCAGAGCGCTCCCCAGATGACATGCCAAACCACATCGGCTGCAAAGTGGATACAAACGGCTGAAAGAAAGCCATAGGTTTTGAAGTAATATGCGGCGACAATTGAAAGAACTCCATTGAGGAGAATAATTTCGCTCATCAGAGCAAGGGGAATGTCACCAATCGTTTTCAAACCAAAGAGAAACATAAGAGAAGGGACGTGTGCAAATGCGAAAGCAAAAGCTGATCCAAAAGCAACAATCCAGAAAATCTGATTTTGCCATTTCCTCTTTAGAATAACATTGGAAATAAGCCATACCCAAAACGAGATGAAGAAGAGGCGAAATATCACTTCTTCTCCAATTCCCGCGCTTGCCGAAGCAACGATAGAAGTTGGAAAAGGTGGATGGGGAATGGTTCCCAATGTGTGGAATTTGCTCAAGATAGCATCGGCGAGAATAAAAAATACTCCAAGGGCTGCCCCGATGAACGTAGGAATTAACAATCTCTGTTTGACTGAAATTGTTGTACACCAGAGATCAGCAAAACCGAGTTTGTGTGAAAACATCATTCCAAGCAAACCCAAACCTCCATATCCAAGAAGCATAATGGATGCAACCACAAAAGCAAACACGGGTTTTGAAACCGGGAACTCCTGCGCCGGTACAGTTGAACCTTGAGGCAGGAAGACATTAATAGCTGCCAAGATAGCAAGGGTTACTATAAGACCAATATAGATTTTGACTGAAGTTGATAGTCTTTTCATACTCAAATCCCGAATTATTTTTTTTCTAATTACACAGAGAGCTGCGAAGAAAGCAAGAATAAACTATTTCATTAAAACAAATTTCTTAACAGCATCGAAGTCCTTTGTCGTTAAACGATATATATAAACTCCGCTCACCAATTTTGACCCATCAAACTCAACTTGATATTCTCCCGCCGTGTTTTCCCCATTTACCAACGTTGCAACTTCATCGCCTAAAACATCGTACACTTTTAATGAAACATAACTGCCAACTGCCAATTGGTAACTGATTATTGTGCTTGGATTAAATGGATTAGGGTAATTCTGTGAGAGTGAAAAATTTGTAGGTAAATTATTTTTCTCTTCCGATGCCGAAACCGGGGCGTTGAAAAAAGTAAGCAGCTTATTCATCAATTCATTTCGTATTGCTTCGGGATAAACTGTTTCAAACGGAAATCCCATTACTGCAACTTTTCCCGGTTTAACGCTTTGCGGAAAATTGCCGCTGTAAAAAATTGCGGCGTATCCCGATGTTGTATCAAGGTCGGAATATTTTAGAAAACCCATTCCACCGTTTGTTGATTTAATTACATCGGGCCATTTTACATCAATTGTGCCGTGCGTTCCATTATCGAAAAAAAAAGAAGGCATCCCGGTGCAAATTGAATTGTTAAATGGTTCTGTTTTGTAGTATGTAGCTGAAACCCCGAATGGCGCATCGTTGAGATACTTCATCTTCAAATAATTCCACGCAAAATCTTTATCAGCAGTAGAGCCTTTATAATCAATGTCCCATGCTATCTCGCTGCCTGAGACAAAAAGATTTCCCCCGTTGTTTAAAAAAGATTTTATCTTTGGTTGTTCGGTCGAACTAAATGTTTCGTCAACGGTACTTTCATCACCCAAAATATAATCGGCGATTTGATAATCAATTAAATTGAAAGTCCCATCGAGAATCGCATCGTTAGTTGCGGATTCAAAAACTCCGTTATTTGCTTTTACCGCTTGTGCGTGTTGACGAACAAAATCATAACTGTTTCCTGTTGAACTCCGGTCGAATCCATTTACAATTAAAATTGAAGAGTTTGTGTTTGAAGCGGGAACTCCGGCAAGCACTTCCGATTGCGGAGATTTTCCCGAAAGATTTACCGCTTCTAATTTTATAAAATAGATCGAATCCGTTTGGAGTCCCTCAAGAATCATATTGTCTGGAGAAAGCGTAACCGGCGCTTGAAAATTTTTCCCGTCTTTGCTTATATACACATTATAATTATCAACTGCCGTTACATTCCCTATAATGATTTTTAATTTATCAATTCCACCCGGTTTTATTCCAAATGATTTTGGTTTACCAGGCAAAGTTGCATCCACTATGTAAGTTGGTTGAGCCATCGCGCCGGTTTCGTTACTTAACATTTTATAAAGAACCGGATCGGCAAGAATGGTTTTAATATTTGTGATAACTCCGTCAACAAGCATTTCGGTATTGAGTAAGCGGATGCCGTGGCTGTAATCAACATAACTGTTGATGTGAACATTTGTTAAAGGTTGAATAGGCGTGCCTTTTAGCGTATGCCAGCCATAAATAACAACGTGATTTGGTCTTGTAGGATCAACAATTAAATTGCTAAGCACAACATCTTTTTTAGTTCCACCGGTAAGCTGTCCAAGTACACCGCCCGCGGCAATGCGTAGTTTTTCAATTGCCGCATTATGCTCAATAAATTTTGGAACAAGAGAGCTTTCTACTGACCAAGGATAAGTAACTGAATCCAATTTCACTAACGCATGGATATAAATATCATCAACAAGTTTAGGCATTGGCATTACAGCGCCAAAAAGGTCTGCAAGTTTTTGCGCGGTTATTGGTCCCATCGGAATTCTACAAAAATCTTCGTTTGAACCTATTGAAAGATAATCGGGTATAACTTCGTAAGTACATGCATGACTTGTTCCATTCCCATCGACAAAATTTCTGGAAATTTTTGTTAATGTTCGCATAAAGTCCGGAATGTTGCCGATCGAAAGTTGATTGTATATTTCAACTTCTCTTTGATCAAACGTCATGTTCAACACTTGCTGCATAAATTGCGAACCGGAAATTGCATTTGCCGGTCTTGGCGGAATTGTTAAAATTTTTGGAAGAAGAGTTCCATCCTGCACGTATTGTGTATATGCCCGCGAACCGTAATACGTGTATTCAACTCCTTCTTTATCAGTGCCGGAAAGCATCCCTTGAATAAATCCATTTAATTCAACTTGAACGGTGTGCAAAATTAGTTGTTGAGGATTTTGTTTCAGGATAAATTTTATTCTTCCGTTCAAGGCAGTGTATTTTATAAAATCACTATTCTCTTCATCAGTAAATTGAAAATGATTAGCGAGATACGCTTTCATCAATTTACTTCGGTACCAGGTTCCGCCCGTAGCACTAACAACCGGCTGACCGTTGAACAGAGCGACACTGTCGTTGTAAGCAATCACGCTTAAAAAATGATTTGGAGATGCGTTAATCCAGTTTAATAATTTCAATCCGTACGTCCCGTCATAATTATAATCACTATCGAGAAAAGAGATGCGTTCAACACTGTTTGGAATTTCTGCTGCGTTATTCATAAATCCGAAAGTAAAACTTCCGCCGCCGCTGTGTCCGGTTAATACAAGAAATGGATTGTATGCCGAAAAAATATTTTTTAAATAAGTAACAAGATTATTAATCAATTCCGGGTTGTTCGGATACTTTGCTCTCCATGAGGGCCAGCTTTTTTGCGCCGTTTCCAGATAGACAGTTACTAGATTGGTTTCATTCGATTGGTTGCGGAGAAAACGGGTTTGCGCCCCGATGTGCTGAATATCGTAATGCCAATCATCTCCATCATTTAATTTTTTCCCAATTGTCCATTCGATTGAATTTCCGTTTGGAAGAGCGAAGAGAGCAATCTCAGTTCGTTTATTCGGATCGAAAGATTCCACGGACGGTGCATTAATAAAAATTCTTATTTCAGGATCATAATTGAACATGCAAATCTGTTCATTAAAATAAGGACTTGTAACAAAGCCGGGAAGCTTTACTCCGGTAAATACAGGGTTTTCGGTTGGTGTAGGATTTTTGACGGTGGCTGATGAAGCGAACGAATTGTATGAAACAAGTAAGGAAAAAATCACGCACAAAAACATCTTTGACATAGTCATTCCGTTGTTATAATTGCAACTTTTGTATGTAAAAGTACAAAAAAAACATGAAAGACTTCTTCTTGATGAAAAGATTCTCATTGTTCTCGACTGACATGATGAAGCAATTTATCTCAGTGATTAATTTGGAGAGAGGCAACTTAACAAGAAATATTTTTTGTAATTTTCATTAAAGAGAAACGACGATTATGAACAAACAATACAAACAAGCATTAATTATTTTAACATTGCTGGTAAGTGTCCCGGTGATTGTATTTGCCGTGTATGAATATAGCTCCATCACAAGGGAGGAAAAATTAGTCGCAGAAGTTTATGAAACACAATTAAACAGCATTCTCTTTTCTGTCAACCTTTATTCTGAAGACATCATTTCGTCTTGGCAGATTAAACTGATGAATAGGAATGAACCGGCGGATGATCCAAAAACGCTAAACGAATTTCTAAAAGAAAACCCGTCGATTAAACTTCTCTATACATTTGATCCCGAAAGCGATCAGACAACAATACAATACGACGGGAGTGGAAAAAGTATTGATGAAACAAAAGCTATTATCGATTCCATCTTAAAAAATAATACTTTAAAAATTTCTAAACTTTTCGACTACTTAAAATCCGGTTACAGAAAAGCCGAACCGGTTAATGACACATTGAACTCTGATCTTACTCATATTCTTTTTGCATCAGTAGACGGTATGAAAAAATTAATTACGGGCATCAGCATTGATCCAAAGCAATTTATTAATAAAACGCTTGAGCCGCGGCTTCAAGTGATCGCACAAGAGAAGCTGGTGATTTCGATCTTTAATAAGAGAACGGGGGAAAAAGTTTATTCAAATTTTCCTGGAGAAAAGGGTGAAGCGAGAAATGATAAAATACTTTGGCTGCTTCCGGGATATGAAATGGCAATTAAACCTCTTAATACAACCATCGAAGACATTGCAAAAAAACGGAAACAAGAAAATCTTATCATTACCGGAGCGCTTGCACTTCTCCTTTCCGCCGGAGCGATTTTTCTTCTGAAAAATATCAGAAAAGAAATAAGACTTTCAGAGATTAAATCGGAATTTGTGTCGAATGTTTCGCATGAATTGAGAACTCCGCTTTCTCTTATAAATATGTTTGCCGAAACGTTAAGTCTCGGGAGAGTTAAATCAGATGAAAAGAAACAAGAATACTATGAGATAATTGGAAGAGAAACCGAGCGGCTTAGCGCTATCGTTAATAAGATATTAAATTTTTCTCAAATGGAATCGGGTAAAAGAAAATACAAATTTGAAGAAGTTGATATGAATGAACTTGTCGAAAAAATTTACGACAGTTATAAATTCCACCTTAAGAACAAAGGGTTTGAAGTTACTTTTGAAAAAGAAGAGAACCTTCCGCTGATACAGGCGGATCATGGAGCTATATCCGAAGCGGTGATCAATTTACTTGATAACGGAATTAAGTACAGCAAGGACAAAAAGGAATTAAGTATAAGAACCGGGAAAGATGGAAAATATTTATTTGTATCTGTAGCCGATAAGGGAATTGGAATTTCTACTGAAGACAAAAAGAAAATATTCGAGAAGTTTTTCCGGGTTAGTTCTGATAATGTTCACAACACCAAAGGCACCGGACTCGGACTTTCCATTGTAAAAGAAATTGCAGCCGCGCATGATGGAATAGTTGAAGTGGAGAGTAATCCGGGCAAAGGAAGTACATTCACCTTAAAATTTATGATGAAGGAAAACAAACAAAATGTTTAAAATTTTGATCGTTGAAGATGAACCCGATATGAGACTTGGTCTGAAAGACAATCTCGAATTTGAAGAATATGAAGTGGATGTAGCTGAAAACGGAAGAGTTGGTTACGAAAAGATGATCAATAATAAATATGATCTTGTTTTGATGGACGTGATGATGCCGGAAATGTCCGGGTTTGAAGTCTGCAAGCAAATTAGGAAAGAGGGAATAAATGTTCCCGTCATTCTCTTGACTGCTAAAGGAGAAGAGATAGATAAAGTTAGAGGACTTGAAATGGGAGCGGATGATTATATAACTAAACCATTTTCTTTAAGAGAACTTTTAGCGAGAGTTAAAGCTGTTTTGAGGCGTGCGCCTGAGTTCAACATACAAAATGGATTGAAGAGTTCAAAAGCACAAATCGGATTGCTGACAATTGATTTTTCAACCTTCGTTGCAATAAGTAAAAACAAACCGGTGCAAATGTCCCACAAAGAATTCGAACTGCTTCATTATTTATGGGATAAAAGAAACACCGTGGTAACAAGAGATGATTTGCTGAATAAAATTTGGGGATACGAAGAGAGTCCAACTACCAGAACCGTTGATAATTTTATTGTTCGCTTACGGCAGAAAATAGAAAAAGATCCCGAGAGACCGCATATTATTATTACGGTTCATGGAATCGGATACAAATTAATCGATGGTAAGTAAGTGAAGTGAAATCTTTTATTGCCGGTGGATTTGTAAACCGTTGTTACAATTTATTACAACTCTATACATCTCTGTGGCATCTTTGACATTTGAACCCTTTATGTTTACAACGGAAATTAGATTTCATAATAAACAAACAAAGGAGTTCTAAAATGAAAAAGACAAGTTACACAGCGGTTTTGGCGGTTGTGTTGAGCCTGGTTCTATTCACCGGTTTAACAGCTCAGAAAAAGACAGTTATTTCCGAGAACCATATGCAGAATCTTATTACGGCAATAAAGTCGGATAATGATGGTCTTAAGAGAAGCGGCATCTATTGGGCAGGCTTCTACAAAGTTGAGAAAGTGGTTCCCCTTTTACTTGAGGAGTTTTTACATGAAAACAACAAAAATAAAATATTGATCGCCCTTTCTCTTTATCAAATGGGAAAAGATAGCTGCATCATAAAATTGATGGAGCTGTCGAAGAATGAAAGAAATTTTGAAGTTAAAAGAATTTGCAATGCTGTGGTTGAACAGTATCAAATAGATGCCGAACTGGCAAGTAAGTAATTAATTTGACATTGTGAATAATTAAATTATAATGAATAGCAGATGAAAACGACAAATAAAATAAAGCTCTTACTACTTCTTTTATTTCTGGGAAATAGCTCGGCGGACTTGCACGCGCAGGATCAAATTCT
The DNA here is from genome assembly GCA_030693705.1 of Ignavibacteria bacterium. GTDB lineage: Bacteria > Bacteroidota > Ignavibacteria > Ignavibacteriales > Ignavibacteriaceae > UBA1563. Next base: position 75,903 of record JAUYAB010000041.1, read on the forward strand.
TATTGCAACTTTAAGAGGTGATTGGAAATTCTCTATCGGAGATGATAAAAACAGAAGCAATCCTGATTATAATGATGGAGATTGGGATGTTATCACTGTTCCCTCCGAATGGGAGAACGAAGGTTACCACGGCTATAACGGATTTGCCTGGTACAGAAAGAATGTTGTTATCTCAAGCTCGTACAAGTCGCTGAATATTTTTTTCTCTATCGGAAACATTGATGATGTAGATGAAGTTTATTTTAACGGTAGATTGATCGGTAGAAAAGGATCGTTCCCGCCGAATTATCAAACGGCGTACAATGAATTCAGAGAATATCTTATTCCTCCTTCTTGCATTAATTTTGATGCAAGAAACATCATTGCAATACGTGTTTACGATGGAGAATTAGCCGGTGGAATAGTAAACGATCCGGTTTCTCTTATAGGGAAAGGAAATTTTCTATTCCCGGATTACAGCCTCGACGGAAATGATTGGAAATTTACAACAGATGATGACAAGGATTTTAAGGAAAAAAGTTACAACGATGCAAATTGGAAATCTATGCTCGTTCCGGCATATTGGGATAATTTTGGTTATGCCGATTATGACGGGTATGCGTGGTATCGTAAAAAATTTAATCCGGGATCAAAGCTTGAAGGGAAAAAACTTGTGCTGATGCTTGGGCAGATTGACGATATGGATGAAACTTATTTGAACGGAGTATTGATAGGATCAACCGGTAAAATGCTTGGGCAATTCCCCGAAACGAATGATTATGACTATAAACTTTTTAGAGGTTACTTTATTCCCGAAGGATTAATAAAACCGGGAGAAGAGAACATTCTTGCGGTTAGAGTTTTTGATGGATTTAAGGATGGCGGAATTTATCTTGGTCCAATTGGATTTACTACTCAAGAAAAATATACAAGGTATTGGAAAGGTTCAAAAAAGAACAAGAAAGAAAATTTCTGGGACAAATTATTTAAGATGGATAATTGAACTTCCAACAGCAGAGTAAAGATAGAAATTTTTAACATTCTCGGACAGTTAGTTGTTCGGTTGGTGGATAAAGAAGAAAGAGCAGGGTATAAAGAGATAATATGGAACGCACACAACCTTTCCGGCGGCATTTACATTCTTAGGATGACTGCTGAAGCTGAAGAAGGTGGAAATAAATTTAATTCGATAAAAAAACTCCTCTTACTTAAATAAAAACGTATTCTTCTTGCAGGTCAATTATATGTTAATCTTCAAGATAACTTTTCACACCCGTTTTGTTTAGCAGATGCTGATGTTACAGTTTTCTCATTTTGTAATGATCTTACCAAGATTTAATATCTTTAACAGTTCGTTTTTATAGTTCCTACCGATCGGTAATTCCTTACCATGAATTTCAATTGAGACTGAAGTTACTGCTTCAATTTTGGAAATTGAAACAATGTAAGAACGATGGATACGGATAAATCCTTTGCATGCAAGTTGTTCTTCAAATGAACTTATCAGTTGATGTGTAATTATTTTTTTACCGTTAAGATGTAAAATTGTGTAGTCTTTCAGACTTTCAATAAAACAAATTTCCTTCAGGTAAACCTTCATTACTTTTCTTTCAGCCTTAACATAAATAAAATTTTCATCGGCAGGCTTTTGCAGAATCAAACTATCATTCACGTTTCTCTCATCAGATTTATAAAATTTATCCATAGCCTTAAAAAATCTTTCAAATGATATTGGCTTCAGGAGATAATCAACAACATCCAGTTCATACCCATCAAGTGCAAAGTCGCGGTAAGCTGTAGTTATAATAACCTTTGGAGGGTTGCTTAATATTTTCAAAAAATCAATTCCGCTAACCTGCGGCATTCTTATGTCAAGAAACATCAGGTCAACTTTTTTCTTTTTAAGAAAATTAAAAGCGGCAATTGAATTTTCAAATTTACCAAGAAGAAAAACTTCAGAAAAATTCTTTAAGTATCCTTCAATTATTTCCGCTGCAAGCGGTTCATCTTCTACAATTATACAATTTGTCATTTTATTTTTGGGTAAAAATTATTTCCAGGATGATTACAAAACTACTTTTCTTTCTCTCTATGGTGAGATGATATTTGTTGGTATAAAGTAAATCCAGCCTTCGCTTAACATTATTCAAACCAATTCCGGTCTCACCATCGTCTGTTTCTTTTTCGGAAGTGTTGGAACTGCTGTTTTCCACTTTAAATATAAGTTTATGCACAGAAACATCCATGCTTATTTCTATCCATGAATTGTTAATTTCATTATTGATTCCATGCTTAAATGAATTTTCTATAAGCGGAAAAAGTATTAGCGGGGCGATATATATCCCTTCGGCTGTACCTGTTGTATTGAACTGAACTTTGACTTTGTTTCCGTACCTGATTTTTTCAAGCTCTATGTAATCATTAATAATTTTTATTTCCTTACAAAGCGGAACACTTTCCGTGTTACATTCATAAAGCATATAATCAAGAAGCGAAGATAATTTAAGTACCATCTCCGGGGCAAGATCCGATTTCTTTAGCGTTAAAGCATAAATAGCATTTAGCACATTAAATAGAAAATGCGGATGTATCTGCGATTTAAGGAACATTAGTTCGGTTTCAATTTTTTCTTTTGAAAGCTGTTGAGCAGTTCTTTCTTTATCTAACCAGTTTTTAAACAACTTAATAAAAGCTGCAACAATAACAACAGAATAAATTGCTATTAAATTTGTTATTAAATAGTAAGGATAGAAAAATCCTAATCTTATATAGTTTGCCATTACCTGCGGCGGATAAAGCAGCGGAGCAATTACAAAATATGCTGCACCCCTTTGAAACAAAGTAAATATCGCAGCACTGATAAAAAGAAAGATAAAAAACAACAAATATCTTTTTTTAAGAAGATAATTTGGAATTATAAAATAGAGATTTGTATAAACCGCAAGAATTAGCACCGGCAGGTAAATACAATAACCATAGAACGTAACCAGATAGTCTTTTGTAGGATATCCATACTGGAAAGTAAAGAAGGCTATATAAGCAATCCAGAAAAGCGCATGCAACAGTATCCTGTTCTTATTTAATTTATCAAAAGGGAAAGTCATAGTCAAAATTATTTTGTGAAGAAATACCGGCAAAACATTGTTTGTAAAATTTCGTAAAACCAAGCGGTTATTAATAATTTCCAGTTCATATTACTTAATTCTAACCGGATAAAAGACTTTACAAAAATAAACACTTTCAGAATAAATTATACCTGATTATAGATGAACTTCAATTTTAACCACCGATACAACAGTCTTTGCTTGACGAAAGGATTTTGTGTTTATTCTCGTTTAATATCGTTTGGTAAACGGAACTTCTGCCGATAATCTCTGATTTCTTTATTTCGAACGTATACATTTGGGGCAGAAAAATAAACAATTAACCCGGAGATGTAATGAATAAGAATTTCTTTTTTGCAGTATTAGTAACATATCTTTTTGCTTTTGCAAATGTGTCAGCCCATGTTGGGTCTACCGGGCATTTAGTAGCGGACAAATTTGATAGAATAGTAATTGGAAATGACACCGTTTCAGATTATGATGGAAATATCTACAACACCATTCAAATAGGTAATCAACTTTGGGTAAAAGAAAATCTTAAATCACTTCACTATTCTGATGGAACTTCAATTCCGGATGTTGTAGCATATAATAATAGCGATAGTCTCGCCGATATCTATGGAAGGCTTTATACCTGGAATGCAGCGATGAAAAACTCAACCGTAGAGAATGCACAGGGCGTTTGTCCTTGTGAATGGCATGTCCCGTCAGATAATGACTGGAAGGAATTGGAACAATTTCTTGGCGGTACTTCTGTTGCAGGCGGAAAAATGAAAGCTACAACCGGATGGAAATTACCCAACACCGGTGCAACAAACAGCAGCGGATTTTCTGCATTAGCAGCCGGAGAATATGATAGTTATGAATTTAAAAAATTTCAATTGTTTAATGAATATGCTGTTTTCTGGACTTCAACAAATATCAGCATCAGCAAAGCGAGGGAGAGATATTTAGCATATAATAAAGCTGCATCAAATACCTACGACTGGTATAAAACATTGAAGTATTCTATAAGGTGCGTTAAAGATAGCCTGGCTACAAGTGTAGAGAACAACACGGCAATACCGGGAAATTTTAATCTTTTTCAGAATTATCCTAATCCTTTTAACCCTTTATCAACCATTCGATTTGAGATACCCAAAACGAGTTTTGTGAAAATTAGCGTTAATAACATTCTTGGAAAAGAGATTAAAATATTGGTGAATGAAGAGAAAAATCCCGGGCAGTATGAAATAATTTTCGATGCAAATGAATTGGCAAGCGGAACGTATTTCTACACCTTATCAGCAGGCAAGTTTAAGGATACAAAGAAGTTCATCTTTTTGAAGTAGAATCATTTAAGAGCAGAATAACATTGATAAATCTGTTTTACATATTATAGCGGATAATCTCACCACGCTTAAGATTGAATCAACAAAGATGGGAAAAAATAAAAAGCCGCCGGCAGTTGCCAGCGGCTCTTTATTGGAGGTCTGATGAGGAGAATTATTTTAAGAGAATAAGTTTTTTAACTGAAGAGAATCGTTCGGTTCTGATTTCGTAGAAATAGATTCCAGATGCAAAATGCACTGCATTCCATATTGCCAAATGATTTCCTGCTTCAAGTTTTTCATTAACTAATGTTGCAACTCTTTCACCAAGCTGATTATAAATAGAAAGCGTTACTTTCGTTTCTTCGGGAATTGCAAAACTAATCGTAGTAGTTGGGTTAAACGGATTTGGATAATTTTGTTCCAGACTATATTTAGTCGGAGTTCCTATTTCAACTTCAACCTCTGGTGAGAATTTATAACTCCCGTCATTATCAATTTGTTTTAATCTATAGAGATATTTGCCGGAGATTACATTATTGTCAACAGAAGTATAATCTATTGCTGAATTGCTGTTTCCATTACCGTTCACAAAATCAATTTTCACCCAAAGCCCATCCTCCACCTCCTTCCCAAAAGGAAGGGGAGTTTTAAAAGCCCCTTCCTTTGGAAGGGGTTTGGGGTAGGCTTTTCTTTCTATTTCAAATCCATAGTTGTTCAGTTCAGTTGCAGTCTTCCATCTCAACAAAACTTTATCACCATCAACATTAGCGGTAAAGGATATTAATTCCACCGGCAAATATCCGTTTTCGGTATTCTGTCCATAAAGCCCTGTTCCGGTTCCGACTAAAAGTTCATCATAATAAAGAACGTTTATTTGCGTTCCGGCAGGATAAGTGTATCCTGTAGTCCAGGAAGATGCAGACTTTTGCATATAATAAATTTGGTTATCCACCGCTACGAAAATTGTATCAGCACCGTAAGAGCCTGCCCTGCCATATTTCAAAAATCCCGGAGATGAAGTTGGAAAACCGCTTGTTGTTAACGTTGTCCAAAGATTAGTTCCGGCAACAGCTTTATAATAAGCTATCGGGTGATTTGTAGTTGCGTCAGTTCCCACTGCAAAAATTGTGTCTCCGGAAACGAATAGATCCATTATTGTTGCTGTTATCGCATATCCAACCGCGGTATAAGAAAGATCAAAATCATTTCTCACTGTCCATGCACTTCCGCTCCATTCGGCTCTGTAAACGCTTCGCGCTCTATCTGAAATTGCCACTGACGTATCATAATTAACACCAATGTATGCAACCGGATTCGGACCTTCGTTTGAAAAAACAATATCATAAACATCGGCATCATTATATCCCGAAGCAGTTTTAAGCAACTGTTGGTTCCATGAAGAACCGGCATTAGTAGAATAGAAAAATCCACCTTGAGAAGTGCCGTCTATAAAATAACCTGCTGTTACAAGGTTTTCATTTGTCGGACAAACCTCAATAGCCTCAACTCTAGCCATAGAGCCAAACAAATAAGGAGCATCTTCGGCTGAAAATATTCTAGTCCAACCTGTTCCGGAATTTGTAGTTTTATAAATTCTAACATTTCCAACATAAGCAGTGTCGTCTTTATCATTATTCATTTCGGCAGAATAATAGGGTGAACCATCGAAAGTAGGAAACATTGCATTTGTCCATGTGGGTGAAGTTCTAAAATCGGAGACCTTTCTTACACCGGCTTTAGAAGCCAGCCAACCCCAAATTTTATTTGAAGCCATATCAAAATCATTTACTTGAACAGCTTCAACGCCGTTATCAATTTCAAAAAGATTTGCACCGCCATCTTTTGAGGCTCCAATTCCTTGATCAGTAGTAACGTAAATAATCTGGTTGTTATTCGGATCAACAAAAGCGGAACCATCATTTGGATGAGTTTCTGAACTTACATTACCAAAGTCAATCCAACTACTAAATCCTGTTGAAGTAGTAAATGTTGAGTAGGCTTTAGCGAAACAAACTTTGTAAGGTGATGTGGAACCTGCAAAAGAAAAATTAGGACCTGCGACACCACCAACTGAAATAGAACCGCCTAACCAATTTGTTCCATCGTTAGTTGAATATTGGACGTATTTGTTTGAGTTGTCATCGCCGCCTAAAAATAAACTACCGTCGGGACCAATACCAAAGGCATCCCAGCTTGTCACAGAAGCGGATAATAACCCAAGCGTAAGAGCGCTAAAAAAACTGGTGCCACTCAAACCGTTATAATTAGCATTCGATTTATACATAGTTGGAGTTGCAGTTAAAGAAGTAATATAAACTTTACTGTTTGCGGAATTAATTTTTATGGAAGGACTTGTAAGAGTAGTTCCAAGCGCAATTGTTCCGCTTGAAACCAAATTACCGGAACCATCTATTTGAGCGTAATAAAAATTACTGTCTTTAATATAAAAAATATAATCGCCGTAAATAATAAAATCGGAAACAGGAGCCCCTTCAACTAAAGTAACCGTACTGCTGGAGGAAATGGTTTTATATAAGTTGTTGTTCAACGAGAAGAATAAATAGCCTGAAGTTTGATGCGCGTAGATTTTAGAAATGCCGCTTCCGTGACCGGCGGCGTCATCAAGACCCGGCATTACGGTAAATGTTCCAAAAGATTCTAAACCGGGAGTTGTAGTCACATCGGCATAGAAAACCGAGTTGGCGCTTTCCGTAGCAATATAAACGCGGCTTGTATTTACACCGGTTGAAACAACCGAGATGCCGTTTATTCTTCCTCCGTAAACATTGTTTACGCTTGGCGCAGATAATTGTCCAAAGAGATTCATATTAAAAAGAATAAATACTTCGATTAGTAGTAGGCTATTCAAGTGAATAAATAAATTTTTCATCTTCTTTCCTTTTTGTTTTTGCATTTGAAATCTACAACGAACGAAAAAGTTTGCTCTCACACGAAAGTGTTAAACTGTTTTGGGGATTGAGGTAGGTCACATGGGCGATAGATAAATCGTTACACCGTTTATTCAACTCGCTTTATGTAGCGCTAATAAAAGATCATCTTAATCATAAACGTAATTGAAAGCTTTCTTGTTTTTAGACAGGTAAAGCAGATTCAGCCAAAGGCTGACAGGTAAGAAAAAGATTAAGATTACGATTAAGATATCAATTGTGGCTTTTCACAAGGTAATTTATTTTTACCATTGCCGCTATAACAGCATCAAGAAAATATATCATGTTCTAACCCAACAATCTCATTCCATCGATATGGTAGTGCTTACTTTAACACTTCTTCCAACAAAACAAACAGAACAAGCAAAAGACAGGAAATTATCAATATTTCAATCTTACGGTGTTTCATGGTTTTAGTCCTAAATAATTAATTACCTGAATCATTTAAGCAGTTTCAAAAAAAACTTAATGACAAGTAGTTGAGAGAATTCTGTTTATGCGGTAGCCTTTGACGGTTTCATTTCTTGCATTTTAAGGTCATAAATGCGTGATATCTTCAACCGCAATAATTCAAGTTCAATTTGTTTTAAAATCTGTTGTTTTATAATCTCTACTATTTCCGTCATGAAAATAATCCATTAAAATTTTGTAACAGAAAACTACGATGGATAAAAAAAATTGTTTTCACACGAAAGTGTGAATTTGTTTCCGGTTGAGATAAGTCACAAGGGGGGAAAGGAGAATAGAAACATAAAAATTTACTTGTTCTTCAAATATTTTAAAACCGCCTCGGTAGAAGAGCGTACTTGCAATTTTTCATAGATGTTTCTTAAATGGCTTCGCACAGTTTCAACGCCGATAAAGAGTGAAGCCGCAATCTCTTTATACCGCTTTCCTTTTGCAAGATGTTCTAATATTTCCCATTCTCTTTCCGTAAGCGCGGCTTTCACTTCATTTTTTTTTGGAACGTTTGCAAAGGATTTTACTACCATTCTCGCAATTTGCATTGACATGGGTGAACCTCCTTCAAAAGCTTCTTTTATTGCCGCAAGGAGTTTTTCTTTTGTCGTTCGTTTTAATAAATAGCCGATAGCGCCGCTCGCCAAAGCTTCAAAAACTTTTTCGCTGTCTTCATACATTGTTAACATAACAATTTGTGAATGCTTGAGCTGCGGTTTTAATTTTTTAATGCATTCAATTCCCGATTCATCCGGCAGATTAATATCCATCAAAATAACATCTGGGTTTAAATCCGGCAGGGTATTTAGGGCTATGGTAGAGTTGGCGCAAGTTCCAACACAGGCGTACTCATCGGTTGAGTTCAGCAATAACTCCAAACTCTGAGAAACTTCAAGATTATCTTCCACAATTGCAACAGTAATTTTGCTCATAATATTAAACCGGTAAATGTTACTATAAAGTAAGTTTTATAACGGATTGTTCCTCTCACACAAACGTGTGAATTTATTTTAACGGAAGCTCGATGTTAATTTTTGTTCCGTTCAATTTGTTGTTGGAGATTTCAAAATTTCCGCTAAAATCTTCAATTCGTTTTTTCATATTCTTCAAACCGTTACTAAATTGATCAACGCATGGCACATCAATTCCTTTCCCGTTGTCTTCAAGTTGAACAGTAAAAACGGAATTTGCGATTAGAATTTTCAGTTGAACGGTATCAGCGCCGGAATGTTTTACGATATTATTTACGGCTTCTTTTATAACGAGGAACAAATTGTGTCTTAATTCCGCATGGATAAAATGTACGGGAAGCGGATCAGGAATATCAATCACAAATTCAATTTCAGTTGATGACAAATATTCATCAATATATTGAGCAATATAAAAAATAGTTTTCTCAAGCGTATCGTTTTTGGGATTAACCGCCCAAACAATTTCATCCATACTTGAAGCTACATTTCTGCTTGCTTCGGAAATTGTGTCCAATTCTTTTTTCAGTTGATCTGGTTCATTTGCCTTTCTTTTTGCCAGGTCGCTCATCAGCGAAATTTTTGTTAAACTTGCTCCAAGTTCATCGTGCATATCTTTAGAGATTCGCATCCTTTCTCTTTCTAAAGCGGTTTCTGCTTCAAGTATTTTTACTTCCCGTTTATACTTTCTTTTAAAATAAAAGAGAAGATAAAATGTTATAAACCCAACAACAGCAACTGCGGCAAGAATTTGAAACCACAGCGTCTGCCAAAAATAGGGACGGATAGTAAAACCAATAACCGCCGCTTTCTTACTTTCCGTTCCGTCGGGAGTAATGGCAACTACTTTTAATGTATAACTACCTTGAGGCAGGTGAGTGAAAAAAGCTTGACGCCTCGTTCCGGCAAAAGCCCAGTGTTTATCTATTCCGGCAAGAATGTATTTGAACTTAAGATTTTTCCCGTTGAGATAAGATATTCCGCCGTAATTGATTTGCACAGATTCGGTATTCGGCGGAAGATTTTCCAAAGCAGCTTTTGAACTTTCTTTATAATTGATAAAAACATCATCTATGTAAACGCTTGGTGTTTCCACATTAGTTAAGAAAAGTTCCGGATCGATTATTACAACACCGTCATTTGAAGGAGCGTAAATTTTCCCTGAACGCGAGATGCAGCCTGCGTTATCAGCAACCGCGTTGAACTCTTCGTCGATCATTCCTTCATTTCTGCCGAACAGATCAAAGACGAGTTTTTCTTTTTTCCCTTCGGCAACAGTATTAAAATTTTTTCTATCAATTGAAAAAATACCTCGATCCGAAGTAATCCAAAAGTGTCCTTTCCCATCGTACAAAAGCTTTTTAATGGTATTGGAATAAAGTCCGTTCCGCTCATTAAAATTAAAAATAACATTGTTTTTTATTCTACTGATTCCCGAAACGCTTGTGCCGATCCAGATAACACCATCCTCATCTTCGGTAATGGAATTAACAATATTATTTGCCAAACCATTTTTATCCGAAATTGTTTTTAAGACCAAGCCGCTGCTGTTTAGAACCGCAATTCCCCCGCCGGAGGTACCAACCCAAAAATTATTTTGATGGTCTTTGCAGATACATGCGATAAAATCGCTCGGCAGTCCTTTGGATTTATCAATAAACTTTGTCTTCCCATTTTTTAATAAAACCACTCCGGCGCCGTTAGTTCCTATCCAAAGTGTTCCGTCATCGGTAAATTTTAAAGAGCGGATAAAATTTACTTTCAACAATTTACGGTCGGCAGCGGGGATTATTTTATCATCAACAATTTTTAAAATACCGTGTGGCAGTGTTCCAAAAAATATTTCTCCATTTGCATTCGCTGCCCATGAATGAACGGTCAAGTCCGCAAAGTTTGATTTTATAGGAGTAAGCTTATTCTTTTGTTCATCATACTTTGCAATTCCATCGCTTGTCCCGATCCACAAAACATCATCGGGAGCCTGGAAAACTGTACGGGCTTTTTTATGCGGCAAACCTTGTTTTACTGAGAGGACTTTAATTTTGTTTTGTTTTAAAAGAGAAAGACCTTCGGTCAAGCTGCAAATCCACACGCCAAATTTGGTCGGAAGCACCTGTGAAATATCATTTGAGTTTAACAGGTTCTCTGTGCTAAGATGAAAAAAAGTTTTTCCGTTGTAAATGTAAATGCCGTAGTTAGAAGTTGAAAACCACAAATTCCCTTCATGGTCTTCAATAATATGATTTATCGTTTTACCTTTTAAAGGAAGGAAAGCATTCTTTTCTTCAAACGATTTCCCATTAAATATTACAACTCCTCTATGAGTTGCGGCGAGAATTTCCCCTTTGGAAGTTTGAAAGATATGTTCAATAGCGGTGTTTAGCTGATCGCCCAACCGTTTAAATTTTTTAATTTCATTTCCCTCAATGAGATTTATTCCTTCATCATACGTGCCGATCCAAATTCTTTCCTGTTTATCGATGAGAAGCGAATGAATATCATCGCTGCTTAATCCGTTTTTTTTGTTGATCGTTTTTAGGAACAATTTTGTGAAGGATTTATTTTCTTCAATAATATTTAAACCGCCTCCAAACGTACCGACGTACATTCTTCCGTTTTTAGCTTCGGCAAAAAAACTTGGGTGATTTAGAGAAAGTCCTTGTTCTTCCGATATTCGTTTAAAATTATCATGTTCCATAACCAGCAACCCTGCGCCGCCGTTAGTAAACCAGATTCTTCCACGGTGATCTTTAAATAGATCGGCGGCAATGTTCGCTTTTATTTCCGGAGTGTTAGCGGCGTTAAATACCTTGAATTCGGAGCCGTCAAATCTTGCCAGCCCGTTGCTTGATCCGATCCAGAAGAAACCGTCATCGCCTTTAACCAAGCCGTAGAGCGTGTTAGACGGCAAACCATCGTACTTCGTCCAAACTTGAAGAGAATATTCGGAGCGAATATCTTTTACGGAGAAATCAAATCTGAATTGTCCGTTTAGCGGGCATGCGAGATTAAGAATTATAATTAAAGCGTAAACTATTTTTATCTTCATTACCGGGGTGTATGATTAAAAAATCTGAATAGAAGTTTATTATCAACGTTCAAAAGAAAATTTACTCAAGTTGACCGCTCATAAAATATAAAGAATTAAAACCGTTGAAACGGTTAACAATTTGGGCTTTTGTTTTATTAACACCTCGATTAATCGAGGTGTTAATGAAACGACATAAAACATTTTTAACCGTTTTAACGGTTTATCAAATAATGCGGTCAACTAGAGTAAATTTAACAAAAATTTTCTTTTTTAGAACAAAGAACATTTCTGAAAAATGAACCAAAATGATTTTTAAACTGTTTATCTTATAACAAATAAAAAAGGAGAATATGAAATTAGAATTGTTTTATGGGATAACCTGTCCGCATTGCAAAGTTTTTAAAAGATTATTGAAAGACTTGCTTCCGCAATACGGAAATAAATTTGAATTGAAAGAAACATTGGTTAGTTCACCGTTAGGCTGGTTGAAAAGTTTCAAACTCGGCATTCATGCAGTGCCGGTTCTGTTACTAAACGATGAAATAATATTTAGAAGTTTACCTACAAAAGAAGAACTTATTAATAAACTAAACGAAAGGATCAGAACATGAATAAAAAACTTCGCTGCCCGATGGGCGTTCCCGGCGGAATAATTGCCGCTGTAGTTGGATTGGTGGGAATGGTAATTAGCTTCAACAACGCTAATTGGCTCTCATTTGCATTTGCAGGCGCATTATTTCTAATCGGCGGACCAATGGCAAGAGTTACCATGATGGTACATTCTGCACTCGACCAGATTGAGGAATTGAAGAAGTAAGTCGGCATGGATCAGTCCACAGTCTGCAGTAAGCAGTTTGCAGATGAAGATGATTTGAAAAAAAACTCCGGTGTTTTGAAAACGCCGGAGGTTTCGTTTTTCTAAAATGTTTCCCCTTCCGGGATATATTTTTATCCTCAGAGGATATAATTTGCCTCTCGGAGATGGAAGTTTCCCCCTTGGAGATGAAAGTTTGCCCCTCGGAGATGAAAGTTTTCCACATGGAGAGGAAAGTTTTTCTCTTGGAGAGGAAAGTTTTCCTCTTGGAGAGGAAAGTTTCCCCCTCGGAGAGGAAAGTTTCCCCCTCGGAGAGGAAAGTTTCCCCTTCGGAGAGGGAAGTTTGCCCCTTGGAGAGGAAAGTTTTCCTCTTGGAGAACAAAACTTGCATCAAAATGAGGGAAATTATGACCGGAAAGGGTAATCATTTACCGTCCGGCGGTAAAAGTTTAATAACTAACACAATCACTAACTGTAACCGAAATAAATAAGACAGATGTGGCAAATGTCTTGCATTCCAAATATGCAACAATCCCACAACCTAAAGAACGTGTTATTCAGTTAGATCTTTACGTAATTGATTCAACAACAAAAATTTTTTAGTTGTTTCCATAACCCTTAAGTTTACTCATTAACATTTTAGATTTTATGGAAACACATTCTCAAAACAGCCGGATTTTCATCAATAGAAAAATGGAAAAAAGATGAAACCCGTCTGCACACACTTCGTAAAGCGAAAAACTTTAGCCCTTTCTTTATTCATACCAGCCATAAAATCTGTAGTAACTAATAAAATTTATTTTAATCACAAGCAAAAATTTAATTGAGGTTATTATGTCAGAGTATCTTCAAAGGTTATTAGCGGATGTAAAAGCAAAAAATCCCGCAGAACCTGAGTTTCATCAAGCGGTACAAGAAGTTGCCGAATCACTTGAAATTGTTTTAGAAAAACATCCCGAATACAAACACGCAAAAATTTTAGAGCGCATGGTTGAGCCGGAACGTTCTATTACTTTCCGCGTTCCATGGATGGACGACCAGGGAGAAATCCACATTAACCGAGGTTACCGTATCGAGTTTAACAGCGCTATTGGTCCGTACAAAGGCGGCTTGCGTTTTCACCCTTCGGTAACAATGGGCATTTTAAAATTCTTGGGTTTTGAACAGACTTTCAAAAACAGTTTAACTACTTTGCCTATGGGCGGCGGTAAAGGCGGTTCCGATTTCGATCCGAAAGGGAAAAGCGATAACGAAGTTATGCGTTTCTGCCAAAGTTTTATGACGGAATTATTCAGACATATCGGTCCAAACACAGACGTGCCGGCAGGAGACATTGGCGTTGGCGGAAGAGAGATCGGATTTCTTTTCGGACAATACAAAAGATTGAAAAATGAATTCACCGGCGTATTAACCGGCAAAGGAATTAATTGGGGCGGCTCGCTTATTCGTCCCGAAGCCACCGGTTTTGGCGGAGTTTATTTTGTAAAAGAAATGTTGAGAACAATCAAAGAAGATATTGAAGGAAAAACTTTTGCGGTTTCCGGTTTCGGAAATGTTGCCTGGGGCGCAATAACAAAGATCAATCAGCTTGGCGGAAAAGTTGTTACTATTTCCGGACCTGACGGTTTCGTTTATGATAAAGACGGTATTTATGGAGAGAAGGTTGATTATCTTTTAGAGATGCGTGCAAGCGCAAAAGATACGGTAAAAGATTATTCCGATAAATTCCGCGCAGAGTTTGTAGCCGGCAAACGTCCTTGGAGCGTTAAAGTTGATGTCGCCATGCCTTGCGCAACTCAAAATGAACTTGATGCGGACAATGCAAAAGAGTTAATAAAGAATGGCGTAAAATGTGTCTGCGAAGTTGCAAATATGCCGACAACTTTAGAAGGTTATCATACTTTCAGAGAAGCAAAAGTTCTCTTCGCACCGGGTAAAGCTGCAAATGCAGGCGGAGTTGCAACCTCCGGATTGGAAATGTCACAAAACAGCATGCGTCTTCCCTGGTCTGCAGAAGAAGTGGATAAACGCCTCCACGAAATAATGGTTAGAATTCATGATACGTGTATTGAGACATCAGACCGCTTTGGAACGCCGGGGAATTATGTGAACGGCGCCAACATTGCCGGCTTTTTAAAAGTTGCCGATGCAATGATGGATCAAGGGTTAGTGTAAATTAGGAATTAGGAATGTAGGGAACGGTCGAGACCGTTCCGCATTAAGATTGTGATAGAAGATAAGAACACGGAACGCTCGCGAGCGTTCCCTACAACTTTAGAATGACCAATAAAAAAGCGGGAATTACTTCCCGCTTTTTTGTTATTTGGAATTTGTTTTTTGCTTTTTATAAACTCAGCATATCTCTAAATTTTACAGATTGTCTTCGCGATACTTCAACTTTTTGTCCACCTTTAAGTTTAACAAGCAAACCGCCGTTTAGCCACGGTTCAATGTTGTCAATCCATTTAAGGTTTACAATATGCTTTCTGTTCGCGCGGAAAAAAGTCCGCGGATCAAGACGCTCATCGAGAGAGTTAAGCGTCCGCAAGATCAGCGGTTTGAAATCTCCAAAAAATAACCTGGCGTAATTTCCTTCAGACTCAAACAAACGAATTTCAGATAACTTAACAAACCAGCAGCGGTCGCCGTCTTTTACAAAAACCTGATCTTCAGCGGTTAAGAATTGCTTCTCAGTGGAAACAAATTTCTCCACTTTAGCTTTTGAAGTAACCCGCTTAATTGCATCTTCGAGCCGGTGCGGTTCAATCGGTTTTAGTAAATAATCGAGAGCGTTAAACTCGAATGCCTTCAAAGCATATTCATCATAAGCTGTTGTGAAGATAACTTCCGGAGCGCTTTCCAATTCTTCAAGTAATTCAAATCCATTCTTACCCGGCATTTGAATATCAAGGAAAAGAAGATCGGGGTTAAGCTGCGCTATCTTTTCTGCTGCATCTTTTGCGTTCACCGCTTCGGCGATGATTTCAATTTCTTTAAATGGCGCTAGTAAACGGCGCAATTCGGTTCGCGCCAAACGTTCGTCATCAACAATAATGGCTTTCATATTTTGCTGCCTCCCGCAGGTAAAATAATTTTAACTTTAACATGTGAATTAGCATTAGTAATAGAAAATGTCGCTTGGTCTCCATAAAGCAAATGAAGTCTTTGTTTTGTGTTCGATATTCCATATCCCGTTGATTTTATAAGTGCATCATCGGGAACCGAACCGGAGTTATCAATCTCGATCACCAAAAAATTTCTAGCTCGTTCTGCAGTAACATTTACAAATCCGCCTTCGGGGAGTTTCGAGAGCCCGTGCTTAATTCCATTTTCAACTAATGTTTGTATCATCATCGGAGGAATCTCAATATTTCTTACGTCCGGCTGATATTCAATTTTATATTTTAATCTTTCTTCAAAACGCACTTGCTCAAGTCCAAGATAATCTTCCACGGTTTTTATTTCTTCTTCAAAAGGAACCGTTTCGGTTCTTTCAATTTTTAAAGAGTAGCGAAAAATATTTGAAAGCTGGTTGATCGCTGTCTTTGCTCTTGAAGGATTTTCTTCAATTAGAGCCCGAATACTGTTCAATGCGTTAAACATAAAATGAGGATTTAACTGCGACTTTAAAGTTTTCAATTCAAAATCTTTTACGGCGGCTTCCCAAACCCAGCGCTCTATTTCCGACTTCTTATAATTCTCAAAATAGTGAACGAGAAAATAAATAATTGACCAGAGTAAAATTAATATTCCGGTATTAAATAAAATCGCAAAAAAACCGGCAATTTTAAATTGGTCTCGATCAATTATTCCGGCGCTGTAATTTATCCCCATAACAACTACAACCATAATAAAGGAAATCAAAAAGGTAGAAATTAAAACACTGTAAACAAGTTCTTTCGGTGATTTATCGATCCATTTTCGCTTTTTAATTATCGTGCGAAGAATATGCGTAGCGGTAATTCCAACCAATGCAAAATAGGGGAAAGTAATGACGCGCTTCCAATGGAAACCGTCGAAGCTGATATAGATGAGAAAGTTGAAAATGAAGAATCCACCCCAGCCGCCAATTTGGCAGATCCAGTAAATTTTGTTTCTATTTTTAAGGAGATTCTTAAACATCACATTCTATTAAAAAATTCAATCAAAAATTAGTCGAATAGCAGGCAAGCCTTCGTTAGTTCTACATTGTCGGCAATATAATCTGATAAACGGGTAAGTGATGGGATTTTTAATGCGGTCTGCAAAAAATCGAGCCGCCGTCTATTAAGTTAATTCTTTAAAAGTTATATTTGAAACAGAATCAAAAAAACACTTTAAGAAAGTAAAGCATGGCAGAATCCGAACAAGAACAATCAAAAAATAGACCCGCTAAAGTGAACGGAAGACCGGGAAACCCAAGAAAACCGAGGCAGTTTCAGAAAAAACCGATGAAGATGATCTCTTCAAAAGTCTCGATCGTTATCCCGCTTTTCAACGAAGAGGAATCACTTCAACTGCTTGCTAATGAGATAACGAAAGTTTGTACGGAAAGTAGAATAGATTTTGAAGTTATTTTTGTCGATGACGGCAGTACTGATAATTCGTTAAAAGTGATCAAAGATATTTGCCGAACAGACACACATTACAAATATGTCAGCTTCCAAAAGAATTACGGCAAAGCCGCTGCGCTGCAAGTTGGTTTTGCAAGAGTTTCCGGCGGTTACGTTATTACGATGGATGCCGATCTTCAAGATGATCCCAAAGAGATTCCCAATCTTTTAAAAAAATTGAACGAAGGTTACGATCTCGTTTCCGGTTGGAAAAAAGTCCGTCACGATCCGTTTATCAAAAGACAATCTTCCAAATTTTTCAATTTTGTAACCCGCGTGATGAGCGGAATAAAACTTCACGATTTTAACTGCGGATTAAAAGCTTACCGCCGTGCCGTAATTCGCCAAATGAAAGTTTATGGTGAACTTCACCGCTACATGCCGGTGCTCGCACATTGGCAGGGATTTAGTGTTACAGAAATTCCGGTGCAGCATCATCCGAGACGGTACGGAAAAACAAAATTCGGTATTTCAAGATTCTTTAAAGGATTTATCGACTTAGTCACAGTTACATTTGTTACGCGATATATCAAACGTCCAATGCATCTTTTCGGATTTCTCGGCGCGTTTTCTTTCTTTATTGGATTTCTAGTGAACGGTTATTTAACTCTTGAGTGGATTAATGGAAAACCGTTAAGCAACAGACCGATGTTGTTCTTAGGTATGCTTTTAATAATCGTGGGTGTCCAATTTTTTTCAGTTGGACTTCTTGGAGAAATGATGGTTCACAATTCGCAAAGCGAAAAAGAATACACAATAAAGCAGCGTAACGTTTAGTAAACAGTTTTGAGTCATCAGTTGTCAGTAGTCGTTTCCAATAATTATCTAAAATTCTCATGCATTACGACCCGGTAAAAGATGTTTTCGCCTCGGCAATAAAACGTTTTCCTTTTACAAGAAAAATTTTTTATAAAACGTTAGATGTAATATTTCTGCGTTCGTGGTACGTCCGTAGAGAACTGAAGAATTTAAAAAAACAGTTCGGTGAAAAAGAAATTTCAATTTTTGATGCCGGTACCGGCTACGGACAATATTCTTACTTTATGAAGAATCACCTTTTACCGAATTCAATTTATGCGGTAGATGTTAAAGAGAATTGGATAAACGATTGCCGCGAATTTTTCAATGGGAATAACATCTCGAATATTTCTTTTGCAGTAGAAGATTTAACGGAAATTCAACATGAAAACAAATTTGATCTGATCGTGTGCGTTGATGTGATGGAACATATTCAAGACGATGTGAAAGTTTTTTCAAACTTTTTCCGCGCGTTAAAGAAAGGGGGATTCATGCTGATGAATACACCTTCTATCTTTGGCGGAAGCGATGTGCATGACGATGAGGATGAAAGTTTTATCGGCGAGCACGCGCGGCAAGGTTATTCTTTTGAAGATTTGAAAGCAAAGTTAGAGCCAATTGGATTTTCAGTTCACTTATCAAAATATACCTATGGATTTTGGGGAGATAAAGCATGGCGTTTGGGAATAAAATATCCGATGCAACTTCTGAATTTTTCCAAATTGTTTTTTATTCTTCTCCCATTTTATTACTTGCTCACTTTTCCGTTCACGTTACTGATGATGTACGGAGATTTTCTCTCTAAAAATTCTGTTGGTTCAGGAATTTTATTTATCGCTAAAAAATAATTTTAAGCTGCAGGTGTTTCTATGTCAAAAACAAAAAGAATAGTTAAAAAAGAAAAGAATGAAACCGGACTTCTGGCTAATTTTCAATTAGAAAATGTGCTGCCTGAAAAATATCATTTGCCGGTTGCGCTGGTCGTTTTTCTTCTTCTCTTTCTGATCTTTTTAAATCCCCTTTATTTTGGCGGAAAAACTTTTCAGTCGGGTGATATTCTTGCTTCGGCAAGCATGAAAACTTATATAGAGAAAGCGAGGGATGGTTTTACATTATGGAATCCTTACATCTTTCTCGGTATGCCGGCTTACGCACTTGGCACTGACGCAACCTGGTTCAATTTTATTTATATGATCTTCACAACGATTAGAAATTTTTTCACAAGCTTTTTTGCAGTTCAATATACCATGTGGAGTTTCTATTTAATAGTATTAGCGTCTACCACTTACATGTTAATGAAGCATTTAACGAAGAATACTTTGGTCAGTATGTTCACGGCAATAGCGACTTCGTTCAGCACGGGAATAATTGTTTTTCTTTACATCGGGCATGTTACTAAATTAACGGCGCTGTGCATGGTTCCGCTTATCTTCCTTTTCCTCTTCCGGTTCCAGGAAAAAATAAAACTGCTTGACTTTTTTATTCTGGTAATTGCTTTTCAACTTTTTATCCAGGGATTCCACGTTCAAATTATTTACTATACATTGCTTACTATCGCAATTTATTACGTCCTATTTTTCGTTCATTCATTCTCGACAAAAGAAATTGAATTGCGAAAGAAATTAGTTAGATCGGCTTTGGTGGTTGGCGCTGCGGGATTGATCGCTGTGGCGATACAATCCGATAGTCTAACACAAGTTTATGAGTACACACCATATTCAACACGAGGTACGAAAAGTCTGGTTGAAGAATCAGCAGGCAACACGGAACAATCGGCATCTGAGTATTATGAATATCATACTAGCTGGTCTTTTTCTCCGGGAGAAGTAATGACCTTTATAATTCCCTCCTACTTTGGATTTGGAAATTCGGTTTACAAAGGTCCATTAACGGAGAATCAACCAACCGAAGTAAACACCTACTTTGGACAGATGCCATTTGTGGATGTAGCAATGTATATGGGAGTGCTTGTTTTCTTTTTAGCTTTGTTCGCCGTTTTTACACGATGGAAAGAACCGCTCGTAAAATTTCTTTCTCTACTTTCGCTTTTTGCACTTCTGGTTTCTTTCGGAAAAAACTTTTCGGTGGTGTTCGACATCCTGTTTTACTACCTGCCTTACTTTGATAAATTCAGAGTCCCATCGATGATCCTGGTTTTAGTGCAACTTAGCGCTCCAATACTAGCAGGACTGGGAGTAATGAAAATTATTTCTTTGAGAGAAAATCCAAACAAAACTGCTGAACAAATATTAAAATATTTTGCCTATGCAGTTACGGCAATATTTGCTTTGTCTCTTCTGCTAAACAAACCGATCGGCGATTGGTTTGTAAACAGAGTTAATGAATATGCTGCCGGTATTGAAGCATCACGCGGGCAATTGGCGCAGCAATTCCGCGCTTTAGCAGAATATTCCTCCGAAATGTTTACGGGAGATATTATCGTTGGTTTCGCGCTGCTAATGGTTTCGTTTTGGGCTGCGGTTTTTTATCTGAATAGAAAGATCAGCAAAGATGTTCTAACAATTTTATTTATCGCCGTTGTGTTAATTGATCTTTGGAGAATAGATGCCCGAGGAGAGAAATATGTGGAAAATCCAAAAGTAGAGACTCAATTCAAAACTCCCGAATATGTAAAAATTATAAAAGCGCAGAACGATAAAGAACCATTCCGTATTTTCAACATGAAACAGGATGGTTCACTTGGTTCATTCAATCAGAATGGTAATACGAATGCTTATTTCTTATTGGAAGATTTTTATGGTTATTCGGGAATTAAACCTCGAGCGTATCAAGATTATATGGATGTTGTTGGACCTGTAAATCAAACCCTCTGGCGATTAACCAATGTGAAATACATCATCATGGATCAGCAAGGACAATTCCCCGGTTTAGCTTTAATCGGTGGTAGCGGAAAAGAATTTGTTTACAGAAATGAAAACGCTTTACCAAGATTCTTTCTTGCAGACAAAGTAGAAGAAAAACCTGCGCTTGATGTTCTTAAAGCAATGAAAACCGATTCTTTTGATCCAAAAGAAATTGCGTTTGTTCAAGGTGAAAAAGTTGTGGCGGAAAAACCGGATTCAACATCTTCCATTGCGGTTGAAAAATATCAGGATGAAAATGTTTTGTTAAAAGTAAACGCATCAGGAAACAATTTTTTAGTTTTCAGCACAACATATATGCCTAAAGGTTGGCATGCTACGGTCGATAATTCCGAAGTTAAAATCCACCGTGTAGATCATGCTCTTATGGGAATTGTAGTCCCAAAGGGAGTTCACAAAGTTGAGTTCAAATATGAACCAAAAAGTTTTGTGATATCGAAATATCTTGCACTTTCGCTTAGTTCCTTTGTTGTTCTTGGATTGGTAATAGCGGCTGCTCTTGAATTGCTTAAAAAGAGAAAAACCGAAAGCGCTGCTTAAGAATGAAACGAGATGACCGGTAAATGTTTAAAACATTTGAGAGATATAAACATAACGTTCTTGTAAAAAATTATGCGAAAGTTTTTAGTGTTGATATCTTAGTTAAACTTTCAAGCTTTATTTTATTGCCTGTCTATTTAAAGCTGATGACACAAGAAGCGTATGGGCTTTATACTTACCTGCTCGCAATAATTTCGGTCTTCTCGCTGGTGATGAATTTTGGTTTGTATGTAGCCCAGAGTAAATTGTATCAAGATTTCCAAGACGAAGAAGAACGGGGAAGTTTGCTTTATACAATTAATGTAATGCTTTTATCTTTTCTTTCCGCATGTTTACTGATAACCTACTTTGCCGGACTTGATTATCATCTTGTTGCACTTCTCTTTAAAAATAAAATTGATTATAGCAGTTACAGAAATTCTATTTTTCTGGCGATTGTCGTTTCAGTTTATTCTTTTATGCTTTTTAATTATTTCCTTACAAGTCAAAGCATCAAACACGTTCAGCTCTATAACTTCCTTAGATTAATTTTTGTAAACGGAATTGTGATCTCACTTTTGTTTTTCTATAAAGCCGATTCGGTAATGGTTAGATTAAAGTTTACCTATTTGGTGGAATTAAGTTTTCTGTTTGTGTTCGGTCCTCTTTATATTAAAGCGATGAGAAGAAAATTCAACAAAACGTTAGCAAAAAAATCTCTAACATTGGCAGTACCGGTAATGCTTTCGGCGGTGCTGGGACTTGTGCTAAATTTCAGCGATAAATTCTTTCTTGAAAAATACGGCAATTTTAAAGACCTGGCGGTTTATAATCTTGGGTTTGCGCTTGCAGGTGTTATTCCCATGATGTTTATGACATTCCAGAATATTTGGCTCCCACATTTTTTTAAAGAGAAAAATTTGCAAGTAAACAAAGAAAAAACATTTAACGTTATTGCGAAAAGCGCCGTCTTCTTTTTTGTTTTGTCTATCCTAATCATAGTAACCTTTAAGCTGCTTCTTGTCTTTCAGATAATTGATATGAAATATTCAAAAGTTTTATATCTCCTACCAATTTTGTTACTGACACAAGTATTCTCTGCTTTAACTCCCTTATATAGCAATTACATAATTTTCTTTGAAAAGACATTTATTGCATTAGTCATAGGAGTTCCGCTAGCGGTGATTAGCATAATATTAAATTTATGGTTAATACCTCTTTACGGATTATACGGCGCAGCCTTTTCATCTTTTTTAACTAATTTTGGCTATCTCATTTCGTATTACTTTATAGTAACCTATTTAATAAGAAAGCAAACAGCATTTAAATAAACTTTGACAAAATAGATTTTATCCAGGAAAGTAGAACATGGCAATTCCATTTAAAGAAAAAATAAAAACATTATCGCAATTAATTGCGGAGCCCTCTGTTCTACGTCTTTTGTTATCCTTAAGAAATACAGGATATTTGATTGATATAGGATGGTTTGATGCGTTCAAATCAGGAAAGTCCGTTAATAAGGAATTAAAACCGGTTCCATGGGTTACTTATCCATTTATTGATTTTATTGAAGGGCGCTTAAATAAAACGATGAAAGTTTTCGAATATGGATCTGGATTTTCAACACTCTTTTACACAGAACGCACGCTCAACGTTACATCGGTAGAGCATAACGCTGCATGGTTTGAGAAAATAAAAAGCATAGTTCCTAAAAACTCAGATATTATTTTTTGCGAAGACGATATTGATGGACTCTATAGTAAAGCAGTAAAAAACAAGGGAGAACAATATGATCTTATCATTATAGATGCTAATGATAGAGTAAATTGTGCTAAGCAGGCTTTATCCGCATTAACTGATCGAGGTGTTGTTATTCTTGATGATTCCGATCGAGAGGAATATAAAGAAGCATTTGATCTCATGAAACAATCGGGATTTAGGGAGATAACGTTTTCAGGAATATCCCCGGGATATTTTAATCGAAAAGCGACTACCGTTTTTTACCGCCAGGGCAATTGTTTGAACATCTAACCTTATATGAAAATATTTATTGCAACCGGACTTTACTTAGACACTACAAAAAGATTCTATACTAATTTCCCCGATTTTAAAAACCTTCCTTTTGAAAGACAGCGGCAGGAAATTAACGAACGATTTTCCGTGTGGGGATATGGCTGGGAAGCAGCCTTTCAAAAGTATGGATTTACCGCTTATTCTGTTCCTGTAAATTCAACGCATTTACAGATGCAATGGGCGAAAGAAAATTTAAAAGGGGAGGTATCGCTTCAAGAGATTTTATTCCGGCAAATTCTATTATTTCAGCCAGATATTCTCTGGTACGATCATTTCGATCTCAAGTTATTAAAAAAAATCAAAGAAAAAATCCCTTCAATTAAATTAATTGTCGGATGGTCGGGAAGCGCTATTCCACCGGTAGCCGTATTGAAAGAGGTCGACCTTGTCTTATCGTGCGCTCCGGAAACGGTGAGTATTCTGTCTAAGCAGGGTCTTCCAATTGAACATATGCATCATGCCTTTAATCCGGCACCGATGAAGTATATTCAGCCCGCTGTAAAAAAACATTTAGTAACTTTTGTTGGACAAATAGTCCGTGGAGAAGAATATCATAATTACCGCGAAAAACTGTTAGTAACTATTTCTAAAAATTATGAATTATCTATCTTTAGTCCTTACTATACTATTACAGCAATTCATGTGGTGAAATCAATAATTAAAAAACTTGTTTCAGAGGCATTGCATCCTCTAAGTAATATTTCATTACTAGATAGCTTCATTCGGGAACTTCCACTTCTTAACAAATTAATAAATCTTAGACATGCATGGCTACCTTATGATATTGAGTTAAAAAGAACAATGCATCCCGCCGTTTTTGGGTATGAAATGTATCAGGTTATTAACGATTCAGATATTGTGTTGAACATTCATGCTGATTCTTCTCCGAAATATGCGAGCAATATGAGGTTGTTTGAAACCACAGGGATTGGCTCTTGTTTACTAACAGATTATCGTAAAAACCTCCCGGGATTATTTAATGAAGAAAATGAAATTCTTTCTTATAAAAACGAAAACGAGTGTTTAGAAAAAATAAATTGGCTTATTGAAAACAAAGATGAACGAATGAGAATTGCAAAAACCGGGCAGAAAAAAACTATGAAAGAACATCTTTTCGAACATCGAATAGAGAGTGCCGTTCAAATATTTACTAAACACTTAAAATAGTTATTGAGAAGATTCTAAAAAATAATTATACGGCGATATTAAAAATATCATCAAAAACCAAGTTGAAAAGTTTGAATTTATTATCTTTACAATGAGCACATTTGAAATTGAAAATAACATTAGAATTAATTATCTTATATTTTATTAAGCGAAATTAGTTATA
Source organism: Ignavibacteria bacterium (assembly GCA_030693705.1). GTDB lineage: Bacteria > Bacteroidota > Ignavibacteria > Ignavibacteriales > Ignavibacteriaceae > UBA1563. The sequence continues at coordinate 100,713 of JAUYAB010000041.1, forward strand.
AGGAATAACATGATGAAAAATTTTGCAATGACAGGTATTGCCGGTTACATTGCAGGGAGACACCTGAAATCAATAAAAGATACCGGTAATAGATTGATTGCAGCAATGGATCCGCACGACTCGGTTGGAATATTAGACAGATATTTTCCAAACGCTTCCTTCTTCACTGAGTTTGAAAGATTTGACCGGCACTTAGAAAAATTAAGAAGAACTTCGCCCGAAGAGAAGATTGATTATCTTACGATTTGTTCGCCTAATCATTTGCATGATGCTCAAATAAGATTAGCTCTGCGATTAGGCGCTAATGCAATTTGTGAAAAACCGCTTGTGCTTAATCCATGGAATCTTGATGCATTGCAAGAACTTGAAAATGAATCGGCTGGTAAAGTTTATACCATTCTCCAATTAAGAGTTCATCCCTCGCTTATTGAATTAAAAAACAAATTACAACATGAGACACAGACGAAACATGATGTTGTTTTAACTTATATAACATCGCGCGGACCCTGGTATAAATATTCTTGGAAGGGCGACCAGCATAAAAGTGGTGGCATTGCTACTAATATTGGAATCCATTTTTTTGATTTGTTGATGTGGTATTTTGGCAACGTGGAAAGAATCGAAGTTCATTTCTCTTCCGAAGATAAAATATCCGGATTTATTGAACTTGAAAGAGCAAATGTAAAATGGTTTCTTTCCATAGATAGAAATGATCTTCCTGAAGAGGTTGTTAAGAATGGCAAAACAACACTCCGTTCAATTAAGGTTGATGATAAAGAAGTTGAATTTACTGAGGGTTTTACCGATCTTCATACCAAAGTGTACAGTGAAACTTTGGAAGGAAGGGGATTCGTGATAGAAACTGCGCGTCCTTCAGTTGAACTTGTTCATAAGATTAGAGATGAAAAAATAACCGGGAAACGAACAGTCGTCCACCCTTTTGCTAAAAATATTTTAGGAATAAAGTAAAATGGAGAATCAAAAAAATTATTTTGTTCATGAGTCATCTTATTTAGATATGCCTTGTGAAATTGGAGAGGGAACTAAAATTTGGCATTTCTCTCATATTCAGAAGAATACTAAGATAGGAAAGAATTGCGTGTTTGGGCAAAATGTAAATGTTGCAAATAATGTTACAATCGGAAACTACTGCAAGATTCAGAACAACGTTTCGATTTATGAGGGAGTAACTTTAGAGGATTATGTTTTTTGTGGACCATCAATGGTGTTTACTAATATTCTTGATCCAAAGTGTAAATATCCTCAGGTAGGGGCACAATATTATATTAAAACTTTGGTAAGAGAAGGGGCTTCAATCGGGGCTAATGCTACCATAGTCTGCGGACATACAATCGGCATGAATTCAATTATTGGCGCCGGTGCAGTAGTTACTAAAGATGTTCCGGATTATGCATTGGTAGTGGGGAATCCAGGTAAAATTGTTGGCTGGGTAAGTGAAGCGGGAAAGAAATTGAAGTTTAATGAAACCGGAATTGCGTTTTGCGAGAAGTCGAATAAAAAATATAAATTAGAAAATAATAAGGTAGAAGAAATTCAATAAAATTTTGTCATTAATCGTAATATTATTGTCCGGGTTTTTAAGAATTTCAGAATCAAGCAAATGGAAATTCATATTTTTACAAGCGAAGGTACTTACAATCATAGTTTTATTAAATTTTATGAGAATAACTTTGAACTTAATAATCAACTATTTGTATTTAGATGTAAATCCGAAGGAATTTATAAGTATAGCAGCGAATTAAAAAAAAGAATTTTGTACATAAATAATAGTATCAAATTCGTATTTATCCTTTTCTATAAATTAATAAAAGCCGATAAAATTTATATCCATTATTTCCCGGTTGGTCCTTCTTTATATTTTTGGTATTTATCAAAATTCCTATTCAAAAAAACCACATGGATTCTTTGGGGTGGTGATCTATATTATTATAAGTATAGACCGAAAAATTTTCAATCAGATGTTTATGAATTCATTAGGAGAAGCATATTTAAAAAAATTTCAAGAATTGCTTGCTTTGTAAAGGGTGATTATGAACTTGCTAAAAAAATTTATAATTCAAAAGCCAGTTATGAATATATAGTCTATCCTATCCCAATTGATTTTGGTTATATTAATTCTTTAAAAATTGAACCGGATGCGAATTTTTTAACAATACTTTTAGGAAATTCGTCAGATCCCTCAAATGAACATATTGCTGTTATTAATGTTTTAAAAAAGTTTAAAGATTTTAACATTAAAATTGTTTGTCCTCTATCGTATGGCGGGGAAATTGAATATGCGAAATCAGTTGAAGAATATGGCAGAAATATTTTCGGCGATAAATTTATTGCTCTTAAAGATTTTATTCCACCGGAAGAATATGCTAAAATTATTAAAGGAATAGATGTTGCGATATTTCAACATCAACGACAGCAAGGATTGGGGACTATTCTTTCTTTGCTTTATACCGGTGCGAAAGTATTTATAAGAGAAGAAATAACTTCATTTGAAACTTTATCACAAATGGGACTGAAATTATTTCCAATAGATAAAGTGAATGAATTAGATTATAATAGTTTTATTCATCTAGATAATGAAACAAAATTAATAAATAAAAGAGTTATCAGTCGGGAATTCTCTAACGAAAATTATGTCAAAATATGGAAAAATCTATTCGAAAATTAGTGATAACAATAGTATTACGGATAAGCAATGATTAATGTAACAAAAACCTATCTGCCGGATAAAGAAAAATATAATTTTTATGTTGATAAAATATTTAATAGCGGGTGGTTAACAAATAACGGGCAGCTTGTTCAGTTATTAGAGAAAAAATTGTCTGAATATCTTGGAGTAAAAAATTTAATTCTGGTTGCAAACGGAACATTAGCGCTACAAGTATCTTACAAATTATTAGACCTAAAAGAAGATATTGTTACAACTCCTTTTTCTTTTGTTGCTACCACAAGCAGCATGGTGTGGGAAGGACTAAATCCGGTTTTTTCGGATATTAATCCCCTTACTTTTAATATTGATGAAACAATTCTTGAAAATACAATTACCGAAAAAACTTCTGCCATAGTGCCCGTGCATGTCTTCGGCAACATTTGTAATTTCGAAACTATTCAAAGGATTGCTAATAAGTTTAAATTAAAAATTATTTACGATGCGGCACATGCTTTCGGAGTAAAATATAAAGATAAGGGCATTGCTAATTATGGGGATGTTGTTACATTCAGTTTTCACAGCACTAAAATCTTTCATACTATTGAAGGTGGTGCAATTATAATAAAAGATGCCGCTCTTTACGAAAAAGCAAAATTGATGATAAATTTTGGAATTCCAGGATATGATAAAATTTCTGAGTTGGGGATCAATTGTAAAATGAATGAGTTTCAGGCTGCTATGGGCTTATGTGTATTGGATGATATAGAAATGATAATAAATAATAGAGAAAAAGTATATAAGCGGTATTTGGAAACCATTAAAAAAAACGAGAAAATCAGATTTCAGAAATTAAATCATGAAGCAACGCAAAATTTTTCATACTTCCCGATTGTTTTTGAATCTGAAGAAATTCTTTTAAAAGTAGTTGCGAATCTAAAAATGAAAAAAGTTTATCCTCGTAGATATTTCTATCCATCTTTGGAAACTTTATCATACATTAAAGGGAAATATTCTACACCTAATTCCTCGGATATTTCCAAACGAATTTTGTGTTTGCCACTCTATGAGAGTTTAAAAGAAGATGAACAGGATGGTATTATTAAAATATTAAATCAAACTTTATAATTGATGCTCGAAGGAGTTTAAATTGAATTCATTTTATGATGAAACTGAATTAAGAAAAATTGGGTTTAAAAAATTTGGGAGAGATGTAAGAATTAGCCGTAAGGCAAGTATTTATTCACCGAATAAAATATCAATTGGTGATCATGTGCGTATAGATGATTTTTGTATTCTCTCGGGGAATATTGCTATGGGTTCATACATTCATATTTCTGCTTATACCGCTTTATATGCAAAGTATGAAATTCAAATTGAAGATTTTGTTACAATTTCCGGCAGGGTTTTGGTATATAGTCAATCAGATGATTACAGCGGAAATTATATGACAAATCCGATGATCCCGGGAAAATTTACTAAAGTTACCGGTGGAAAAGTAGTATTTAAAAAACATTCTATTATTGCTGCTGGTTGTATTATTTTCCCGGCAGTTATAGTTGGAGAAGGAGCAGCAATTGGTGCTATGAGTTTAGTTAACACTAATATAGACCCTTGGACAATCAATGCGGGAATTCCAACAAAGAAAATAAAAGACAGAAAAAAGAAAATTCTTCAATTAGAAAAAAAGATAGTTCTTTCCCCAATTAGATAGATAATTAATCGTAAAATTTCAATTAATGATTCAAAGATTTTTTAAAGATAGTGCGGTATATACAATCGGCAATATATTGACCCGAGGAATGGCGATATTCATGCTGCCTATTTACACACGACTTTTATCCCCATCTGATTACGGTGTTATAGATATGATTTTGATTATAGGTAGCCTTATAAATGTTACCATAGCACTTGAAATAAATCAGGGTTTTGGCAGATATTATAGTGAAACCGATTCTATAAAAGAACAAGATGAATATTCATCCACATCTCTTTGGTTTGTATTATCTGCTTATAGTTTCTTTCTTATCTTTTCCATGTTATTTTCAAACTGGCTGAATGATAATCTAATTGGTTCAAATTACTCAGTTACAATTTTTCAGATAGCGCTAATATCAATTTGGGGAAATGGTATCTTTATATTTTTGCAAAACCAACTAAGATGGTATTTGTTTTCAAAGGAATATACAATTGTAGGTATCGTTTATACTTTTGTATCATATTCAATAACAATTGTGCTTATGCTGGTTTATAAAATTGGAGCGGCAGCAGTATTTTGGGGTTTGCTTTCAGGGAATGTAGCTGCCGCTATTTTAAGCTGGTATTACGCAAAAGGGAAGTATAAGCTTGTCTTCGTTTGGGAGAAGTTGCAAATAATGTTAAACTTTTCAATACCTTTAATTCCGGCAAGTGTTGGAACTATTGCCTTACTTTATATCGATAGAATTGCAATTAAAAATTTAATGTCTCTTTCTGATGTGGGAATTTTCGGAATCGCCTATAGATTTTCCGCTATTGTAAGTCTTGTCCTTTCAGGATTTCAGACAGCAATGGCGCCATTAATTTATAAAAATTACAAAAATGTTGAAGCGCCGGTTGAAATTGCTAGGATATTTAAATATTTTCTTTTGTCAGTATTAAGTTTTATAATTGCGTTGTCATTCTTTTCCAAAGAAGTATTAATAGTTTTTACAACACCCGCCTATTATGAAGCAGCAAAAATAATTCCCATTATTTCATTTGCTACTCTATTTCTTGCTATGAATATTTTTACTCCAGGTTTGTCTTTAGTAAAGAAAACTAAAATTATCGCTATTATAAATATATTTGCCGGTGTATTAAATACAGTATTAAATTATAGTCTTATTCCTCATTTCGGAATTATTGGAGCTAGTGTTTCAACTTTATTAAGTTCAATAGTAACGTTTATCATATATATGAAATACAGTCAAAAGTATTTTCATATTCCATATGAATGGCCTAAAATTATTTCAGTATTCTGTGTAGGGATGTTTTCTGTGTTTATTATTAGGTTGGTAGAAAATATTATAAACATTAATTTATTTTCTTTGTTCTTATTTAAGTTAGTAGCATTAATTTTAATAATTTTATTTATGATTAAGACCCTTATAGGATTTAAAAAATCGAACGAATTATTAAAATTTTTTTCTAATAGCATCAGTAATAAAATTTCTAAAAAATGAATTCATTCGATTTGATATCGTTCATCAGCTTTCTAAGTAGGTTTATAAATGAGTTATAGATTTGTAAAAATTACAACTTTTTATAGAGATTATTTGTCATATTATTATGCAAAAAATAAAGATGTCAATATACAGGCATCAACAGAACATACTTTAGCAAAGAAGAAAGTGAACGTTCAATATTTTTTAATTAACAACTCTTTCTGAATGATTGAGTTAAGCTGTTCGGCTCTTTGTTTAAATGTATGATCTCGTAAGGTTCTCTTCTGTCCCGCTTTAGCGATTTCTTTTCTTTCTTTAGGATGGTTAATTAACCACTGAACTTTTTCAATACATTCTTCGGTTGATTCGTAGGCAACTACTTCTTTATCAATTTCAAAAAAGTTGTCAAGATTCTTTTTCCAATCGGTAATCAAGCAAGAACCTGCTCCGGTTACCTCGAATAATCGAACATTAGCTGCATAATCGCCGGCTATTTCACCATGGCTGTTAAATCCGATTTTTGAATGAGACAACACTTTCAACATTTCCAACCCGAATACAGGAGGGTGGATAACTTTGAGCAGTTTGGCATAGTTCTTAGGTCTAGTCGGCATTCCGGGTAATAAGAGAGATTTTCTCAATCGTGAGTTATTTTCAGCAAAAGATCTCAAACCGATTTTGTCTAAAATCTTTGCGGCAACATATCCACCTCTTCTGATGAATAAATCCAAAGAATTTATTTCGGGAAGATTTACCAACAGTTTAATGTCAATCTTAGATTTTAAAAGTTCTTCCAAAATACGTTGTCTTTGTTCATGAAACCCATACCCCGTAATTATCGAACCGGAAAAAATTAAATCTGTGTCCGGATAAAAATTATCAGTGTTCAATTTTTCCAGTATTTCACTTTCAAATGCATGGTGAAGTTCATAAGCTTTAAGTCCAAGCACAGTAAAATCTTCTAAAAACTTTGGAGAACAAACAAAAGAAAAATCGAAGACTTTAAATTGTTCTAAGTGTTCATACTTAAAAGGGGAGCAACAAAATCCAATTACAAGTTTGATAGAGGGAATTTTTTCACGCAGATTATTAATCCACTCTCCGTTAAAAATAAAACTATCCTGGAACATCACCACGTCTGGTTGCAGAACTTTCAACTGTTCTACTACAATATCTTTACCGGCAACAGTGGTTCCATTTTCTTTCGCCCAGGTATTTTGTAAGATTTCGGCGTTGGAAATAATCTCAAAAGCATCAACGCCAAGTTCTCTTAAATGAAGTTCATAAAAATTAGACCAGCCGAAATATTGCTCAAACAGATGTGTTAATTGTTCGCGATAATTTCGAAAGACAATTTCCGGATTCTTTTGATAGTATTGTCTTAAAAAATCGCGATAGAATGTAGTAATTTTTACGAAACGATAACTCATAAAACTCTTATTTTATTTTAAATATCCTCTATTTCCAGTTCCTTAAGTTCAAGTCAATTGAAAAGATAAGGGGAAAAACGAACCAATATTTTAACAAACAAAAATTGATTTGTTAAAAATTGTATAAATAGCTGAACAAAGATAAAAAATAATTTTAGCAGTTTGCTTAAATCTCACAATTATTGATCAAAAATCATCTAAGCAAAAATCGAGAGCCGTTCGTACTAATTTCAGAAGCAAAAAATGAAGAGTACAGACAAACATTAGGCTAAATTTTCATAAGTTATATCATATGATAATTTACATCCATTCTTTAAACTTTTTGTTCTTGTCAAAATAGAGGCAGTAAAAGAAAACCTCAAACTTTTTCTCTAATTTTTAACTGAGGTATAATTGATTTTGATTAAAAATTGTTTAATTTATTTTTAAAATTAATAATAATCGGAGGATCTAATGAAAAAGTGTTTGATCTTATTATTGTTTTCGTTTTTGTTCATGTTTATGAGTTGTTCAAAGGATGGAACAACTTCGCCACCAACCTCTAATTCCCAAACCACGGGAAAAGTTTTTTTCAAAATTGACAAAGAAAATGCACCTGAAAACGTTGTATCCATAACAGCTACTCTTTCAAGACAAGGATTTGAAACGATTAGTGGCAGCCTTAATTTAGTTTCGGATTCAACAGCAGATATCACGATTGCAGATATTCCGATTGGCGTATGGCGATTGAAAGTTGAAGCTAGAGATGTAAATAATTTGGTAATTTATTCCGGAGAAACAGAAGTCACTATTATTGAGAATATGGTTGTCCAGGTAAATCTTACCTTAGTTCCAACTTCAACAGGAACGGGAAGTATTTACATCATGGTTAATTGGGGAGTATCTGTAACTACTTGGGTTGATTTTGCTGGAAATCCCATCTTATCTAAGTTTAATAATAACTATGATAGTAAAGGAATTTCACATCCGGTTATATTATATGATAACGGACAATACAAAATGTGGTACAATGGTATGTCTGAGGATGGTGGTTCTTTTACATTTTTTGCTGTCTCCAAAGATGGAATTAACTGGGAAAGGCAAAGTAATGCGCCCGTATTCATGCCGAGTAATGGAAGTGGATGGGATAACAAAGCTGTTTGTACAAGAAGTGTTATTAAAGAAAATGATACGTATATATTATTTTATTCGGGCTATTCTATTTTCACTAATAGATCTCAAATCGGAATGGCTACCTCCATCGACGGAATTAATTGGACAAGATATCAAAACAACCCGATCATTACTTCAAATTCCAATTCATGGGAATATACTCTTGGACTGGGGGAAGTAGTAAAAGCAAACAATCAATTTTATCTTTATTATACCGGGAGAGCTATGAATACAAATGAAGATAAAATTGGGTTAGCAACTTCAATAGATGGAATAAATTGGACTCGCTATCCACAAAATCCTATTTTGTCAAAAACATATAGTTGGGAGGAGTATGGAGTTAATTCAGCATCTGTCATTGTTGATCAGAACATCTTTAAAATGGTTTATATGAATACTAATGCAGATGGAATGTCTTTTGGTTTTGCTACATCAGTAGATGGGAAAAATTGGAACAAATCAATTTCAAATCCTTTCTTTGGAGGACCAATAACTTCTAATGGGTGGGCAAGGGCATATGCGTCTTATCCCTGTTTTCGAAAAATAGAAAATGAGTACAGAATTTATTATTCTGGTGCATCTATTTTTGATCAAAGATATGGTAAAATAGGGTTCGTGAGAAGACTTAAATAACAATTCTAATATTTTTTATTTCAAAAACCCTAAGAAAGTGTTAATATTCTTAGGGTTTTTAATTTGATCAGGTTGAGAAAAAGCAAGAGATTAGCAAAAAAAGTTAGAGTGATACATTTTTTTCTCTTTAATAGCTATTTATGGAGCTTTAATGCTAACCGAAGAAATATTTGGAATTCAAAAATAAAAGCAATAATTTTCTAATACAAAGCGGGAGTTCAGCATTTCTCCCTAAATTTTTTGGTTAACTTTAAATGGTTAACTTTTCTATAATGATTCTATGAAAACGATATTTTAAATTCAATAAATATTAAACAAAAGTCTTTCATAAATTGGATTAAGTGATCCTTTTTGTTCAAATGATTCGCTTTTAAAAATCCATGAAAGGATTAACTGGTTACAGCAATATTCTCATCGAGTAACCCGATTTTATGAAATGACTGGTTCAGCCGCTGTTTTGGTTTTTTAATTAAATCCATATTTTTTAAATAGGCAAATAGCTACCATATATTGCTTATCCAAAAGCGGTATTAAACATATCATGTGGATCAACGCCATATCAAAGATATTGCTGATCCGTGACTCTTAATATGTTTTTTTGAAGTGTGCAATAACATTTTATTAATAAAACAATTGAAATTAATTTAAAATATTTTTAAATTTTCAAAATTTTAACTTTAGGAGAAAATGAATAAATTAATTGAAAAGATATTAAAACGTGATGAATTTATTGATCAACCGCCCGTTCTGATTGATATCGGCGCATCGGGAGCTATTGATGCAAAATGGAAAGCGCTCGCCAAACACTCCATCTGTCTCGCTTTTGATGCTGATGATAGAGAATTTGGATATGTAGCCAACGAAAATAAAGGGTACAAAAAATTATATGTTTTTAATTGTGTAGTAACCGATAGTGATTCGACTGAAACCGATTTTTTCTTAACCTCATCTCCCTTTTGTTCAAGCGTTCTCCACCCGGATAATAAATCTCTCAGAGTATGGTCATTCGCTGAGAAGTTTAATGTAGATAAAAAAGTAAAATTAAAAGCTCGAAGTCTTTCTTCTTTGCTTGCTGAACTAAACATTAAATATGTTGACTGGTTTAAGACTGATTCTCAAGGGACAGATTTAAGATTATTCCTGAATATTGATGAGAGCATTCGGAATAAGTGTATTGCGGCAGAGTTCGAACCGGGAATTATAGATGCTTATGTTGGAGAAGATAAATTATTTAAAGTCTTTGAAGTTATGAACGGACCTAATTTTTGGTTGGCTGATATGGTAGTAAAAGGTACTCAAAGAATTTCTCCGTCTGAATTGGACACAATATCTAAAAATAAGTTGATGAAAAAACTAATATCGGAATCAATGAAAGTTTCTCCATGCTGGGGGGAATTAACTTATTTAAATACTTTCAATAATTCATTTTCAATAAGGGAATATTTACTCGGCTGGATTTTTAGTATGATAATGGAACAATACGGATTTTCATATCATATTGCACTAAATGGTAAACAACTTTTTGGTGACCCTATCTTTGATGAACTAATAGCTAATTCAAAATCAAATATTTTAACAAATGTTGTGAAATTGAAATTTTATCGTGCCGTTATTGGAAAAATAAAAAAAATTCTTCGGATACAATAACCGATGTATAACTTCTGCACCCTCTTCGATACGCATTACATCTCGCGCGGACTTACACTTTATCATTCACTCGAAAAGGTGTGTGAAGATTTTCATATTTATATTTTCGCTTTCAACGATAAATGTTATTCTATATTGAAGAAGTTGGACTTGAAAAGAGCCACTATCATCTCTTTGAAAGAATTCGAAGACGAAGAACTTTTGAAAATTAAACCAACACGTTCCATCGGAGAATATTGTTGGACTTCAACCTCATCAACAATATTATATGTCTTAGAAAAGTATAAAGTTGAAAGTTGCACTTACCTTGATGCCGATTTGTTTTTCTATTCTTCTCCAAAACCGATCTTTGATGAACTTGGAAATAATTCAATTTTGTTGACGGAACATCGGTATTCACCTGAATTTATTAAATCCGATTTTAAGAAAAGCGGCAAGTACTGTGTTCAGTTCATAACTTTTAAGAATGATGAACGCGGTTTAAAAGCTCTCCGTTGGTGGCGTGAACGTTGTCTTGAATGGTGCTTCGCTTATTATGAAGACGGAAAATTTGGAGATCAACTTTACCTGGAAGATTGGACGGAACGTTTTGAAGGTGTTCATGTTATGCAGCATCTCGGCGGCGGTCTTGCCGGTTGGAATGTCCAGCAATATGATTTTTACAAAAGAGATGATAAATATTTCGGAAGAGAAAAGACTTCGCAGAAAGAATTTGAAGTGATCTTCTATCACTTTCATTATCTTCTATTTTTTACAAATGGTGAAATTGAACTCGGCAGAAGATATCTTTCTCCGGAAGTTCATAATTATTTTTATAAACCATATATTCGTCAGTTAGAAAAGTCAAAAGAAATTATTAAACAGATTGATAACAGTTTTGATTCTCACGGTTCTGGTAAAAAACCTCTTTTGTGGAAGACTCCGCTGCTTTATGTTTACCGGCATTTGAAAGGAACGTACAACATTTTTAATAAAACAAAGTATCTCGAAAAGAAAAATGGCATATCTAATTAATCTAAAAACGCATTCAGATCACCGCGGTAATTTAACCGTAATTGAAGAGCAAATCCCTTTTGAAGTAAAACGTGTCTTTTACATTTACGGAGTTGATGACTCCGTACGTGGCGGACACAGGCATAAAACAACGGTTCAAGCAGCTATTTGCATTCACGGAAGCTGTATCGTTTCAAACAATGATAATGAAACAAAAGAAGATTTTTATTTGGATCATCCGAGTAAATGTTTAATTCTTGAACCAAAAGATTGGCATACGATGCATCACTTCACACCTGATGCCGTACTTCTTGTGTTTGCTTCAACCAAATTTGATGCAACAGATTATATCTACGAGGATTATCAATGATTGAGTATGAAAATCTTGGGGAATTGAATAAACCTTTCGTTGAGGAATACAAATCATCATTTGAAAAAACCTTAAACTCCGGTTGGTATATTTTAGGGAAAAATGTAAAACAATTTGAAGAAGAGTTTGCTGCTTACAACCAATCAAAATATTGTGTAGGAGTAACCTCCGGTTTGGATGCTCTTATTCTATCATTGAAAGCATTTAATTTCGAAAAAGATTCTGAAGTCATTGTCCCATCAAACACATACATCGCAACAATACTATCAATTTTACACTGCGGATTAAAACCGGTGTTAGTTGAACCGGATATTAAAACCTATAATATTGATCCGCGAAAATTAGAAGAAAAAATTACTTCCAAAACAAAAGCAATAATGATTGTTCATCTTTACGGAAAACCTTGTGAGATGAATCCGATCTTAACATTAAAAGAAAAATATAAACTTGTACTTATTGAAGACTGTGCACAATCGCACGGTGCAAAATATTTTGGAAAACTAACCGGTACGTTTGGGGAATTTGGTGCGTTCAGTTTTTATCCCACAAAAAATTTAGGCGCTCTGGGAGATGCCGGGGCGGTGTTAACCGATGATGCGTCTTTAGCCAAAACAATTAAGCGATTGCGCAATTACGGCTCTGATGTAAAATATTATAATGAAATTGTAGGCTACAATTCACGCTTACATGAAATGCAAGCCGGATTCCTCTCGATCAAACTAAAGCATCTTGATGAGATCAATAATCATAAACGTAAACTGGCGCAAATATATTTTGATAATATGAAGGATGATTTTATCAAACCGGTTGTTGAAGAAAACGTTTTTGATGTTTTTCACATATTTAATATTCGCCATCCGAAACGTGATGAATTGAAAGAATATTTATTAAAGAATGAAATAAAAACTGAAATTCACTATCCGGTTCCACCGCATAAACAAAAGGCGATGGAAGGAATTATTTCTGAAGCACATTTTCCAATCTCGGAGAAAATTCACGCTACGACACTAAGCTTGCCAATTTCATTCTACCATCAGGAAGATGATATTTATAAAATTGTTGAAGTGTTGAACAAGTTTTAAACAATGACTATTATTACGTATAAACCGTTTTACCGTTTTGTTTATCGCTACGGTAATCTGCTGATAACTCCGATTCTTTTGATCTATATGTTTCCGGCTTTAGCTGCCTTTTCTTATAAAGCATCACAAACCCTTTACCTCCTTTCGATCTCTCTCATTATCTTCTTTATGAACAGATTGTATTTTCGTCTATATCGAATAATGCCGTTTTTAATTGAAGTTGATGATGAAAAAATTATTTGCAGTCAATTTTTAAAGAAAGACAAAAAGGTAATTCTTCACTTCTCGGAAATTACTAAATTAAAAGGAGGAATTTTTCACGGGAAGTCGAAAGAATTAATGCGGGTTGATGAGAAAAATATTTCAATCGGATTTTTTCATCATCTAACCAATGCAAATATTTTTATTACCAAACTCCTACAAAATGTTCGCACTGAAGCGTACAAACAAATTGAGCCCCAAATTAAATCGTGATTAGAAAATTAGTTTAAAATAAAAAGGCATACAGAAACCTGTATGCCTTTTACTAACTCTCGCAAGAGGAGTAGTTTATTTTTTGCCTAACACAGCGTCTTTAGCTTGTTTTGCAATTCTGAACTTTAAAACTTTTCTTGCAGGAATTACGATTGATGCACCTGTCTGAGGGTTTCTACCCATTCTTTTCTTACGGGCGGCAACAACTAATTTACCTAAACCCGGAAGGACGAATTGTTTCTTAGCTTCTTTATAAGAAAGAGCTACCAATTCATCTAAGAATTGACCGGCTAACTTTTTGGTTGTTCCAGTCTTCTTTGAAAGGTGATCAAGAACTTGAGACTTGGTCATTGATTTTGTTTCTGCCATAATACTATACCTCTTGTAATGTTAGTAAAAAGTTATTTCATCAGAAAATTAAAAAGATTTTTCATCAAAAGAAACAACTATTTTACTTTTTTTTCTTTTTGTGGAAGGCGCAAACCCTTGTAAAATTAGGGTGAAATTGCTCTTACTAAGTCATGAGCAGAGAGAATTGAGCTTTTTAGCCAGTATTGATGCGGCATTTCGTCGGTCAAAGCTTTTGGCAAATGCTAAATCGGTTGAAAAAGAGTGAAGATTCTTAAAAAACATTTCTCCGCTGTTTTGATAATCCAAGTACATCCCGGCATTCCCGGAGCTGATTAACTCTGCCACTTCCGGATTTTCATCACCGAAACAGAGGATCGGTTTTTGCGAACGCAGATATTCGAACAACTTTCCCGGGACATGTCTTTTCTCTGTAGTACAAACAAGAAGATAATCTGCCGAACATAATTTTGAAATCATTTCTTGATAGCGAAGAAAACCGAGAAATTCAGTTACGCTTTCAAGCCCTGATTGGATTATTGATTTGCGGATTTCCGGACTCACTGTTCCGATGAATTGCAGTTTTATTTTCTCTCCTTTTGCTACTCTATCACTTATATACTTCCATAGTTGTTTCGGATTTTGATAATCAAAAATATTTCCGGCGTGCAGTAATATTTTTTCATCAGATGGATTGTTTTGTTGTGAAATTCTCTCAAAATTTTCTTCGTTGTAACCCCAATAAAGCACTGTAGATTTATTTTTTACGAACGGATATTTGGCTACAAAATCTTCACGCATCGACTTTGTAACATAAATAATGTGTCCGGCATTCAGCAAAACACTTTTCTCAAAATGTTTATCAATCTTAACCGTTAAGCTGCTTCTTCTGAAGTCTTTGTAATAAACGATGTCTACCCATGGATCGATGAAGATAGGTACGTGTGGCAAATTAAATAGTTTGCTCAGTTTCATACCGATCAGATGTGAAGAGTGTGGCGGTCCCACCGTTATGATCGCATCAAATTTTTCTTCCTTTAAAAGATTATTAAGGTATTTTACAGCGAATGGATACCAGCCAATACGAGCATCGGGGATAAATAAATTCATCCGAATCCAAATCGAGATTTTATGGGTAAGATTATTTTTCTCTTTCGAAATTGTTTCAGAGGCAATCAGTGGTTCGGAATCTTTCTTTCCAATAAATTTTCTGTAAAGATTAAAAGGTTCAAACGTTTTTATTTTGTGAACAGTAACACCGGAAGGAATTTCCATCAATAACGAATCATCTTTTTGTGTGAAAGTATCTTCTGCAACGGTTGCCACCGTTGGCTTCCAACCAAATTCAGTTAGATGCTTTATTAAATGAAGCGGGAAGTGAAGAGAAGCTTTCCCGGAAGGAGGCCAATAGTAAGTTATAAAAAGAACTTTTTTCATTACTTCTTAATTCCTGCAAATCGGATAACTGACGCTTCGCCGAGGTGTCCATTTCCTTCATCAAGTTGGATCGATTCTTTCGCAAAATATTTAAAATCCAAATCTTGAAAATCGTTTACAATATTTTCCAACGAATAAAGTTGTTCGAGATTTTTCGGTCCGCCGGAGGATTTTCCCAATTGATCTTTATCAAATGCTTCAAGAATTATCGTTCCACCGCGTTTTAACGAAGTGATTGCTTTTTTATGTAACAACTCTCTTTCTACTTCAGCGAGATGAATATAAATTAGGGCGACCGCATCAAAAGAATAATGCTCAACATGAATGTCTAAAAAATTTCCAACTTCATAACGGAAGAGAACGTTATTCCTTCTTGCAAGAGCAAGCGCTTTTTCTTTAGCTTTTTCGCTCCAGTCCAATGCAAGCGCATCCCAGCCAAGAGAAGCGGCATAAATAGCATTTCGTCCTTCTCCTTCGCCGAAAAGAAGAAGCTTTCCCGGCGTTAGTAATTCAATCTGTGATTTGAAAAACTCATTTGGTTTTACACCAAAGATGAACGCTTCATCCGAGTATCGATCGTCCCAAAATTCCTTCATAAATTTATCTTTATTTTGTGTAAAAATAACCTTTTTGATTTTTAACAGAAAACGGCATTCTTCCGTTTCAAAAAAACTTCTTATTTTGTAAGCAAAATTCTCTTTAGAAAAATAAGTAATACCTATGAATAAACTAACGCATCTCAGTTCAGATGAACTTTTTGGAAACCGGATTAAGAATTTTCAGAAAATCATGCGGTTCAAAGTTCGTGATATTTTGCTTGTATCCAGTTTGTATGACTTTTATTTGTTCGAAGAAGACGGACGGCTCTACGATATCATTCGCCAGGAATATCAGGTTTTCAATTTAAGCCACGCGCCGGAAATTACCCACGTCTCAACCGGAAGCGAAGCAATTGAACTTGCCTCAGAAAATCACTTTGATCTGATTATTACAACTTTGCACGTAGAAGATATGCACGTAACTAAATTTGCTGAAATGCTGCGGCAAAACGGGACAGACACTCCGATCATTATTTTGGCGTATGACAATCAGGAACGGAAGGACTTAACCACAAATTATGATACCTCAATTTTTGAAAGAATATTTATCTGGCAGGGAGATTACCGGATACTCATCGGTATTATAAAATATGTTGAAGATAAGATTAATGTTGTTACCGATACCGCATTAGCCGGTGTTCAAGTTATTATCCTTGTAGAAGACAATGTAAAGTTTTACTCCTCCTATTTACCCTTAATTTATGCCGAAATATTTAAACAGTCGCAGAGGCTTATCTCCGAAGGGGTGAACTTAACTCATAAATTTTTACGAATGCGTGCTCGCCCGAAAATTTTACTTTGTTCAACTTACGAAGAAGCCTGGGAGAATTTTGTAAAATATCGCGAATATATTTTGGGAATCATTACCGATATCAACTTTCGCTTGGGTGGAGAGAAAGATGCCGAAGCCGGGATAAAATTTGCGAAAGAAGTTTTAGCTGCACAGGGAGACATTCCAATTCTTCTCCAATCCAGTAACGAAGAATATGAAAAGAGAGCGGAGGAAATAGGCGCCTCGTTTGTGTTAAAGGGCTCCCCGCGCTTGCTGCATGAAGTAAGCGAGTTTATGGTGAATAATTTCGGCTTTGGTGATTTTATTTTTCGAATTCCCGAAGGGAAAAAGGTTGGAGTCGCAAATAATTTAATTGCACTTGCGGAGATGCTTAAAATTGTTCCTGAAGAAAGTATAAAATTTCATGCTGAAAGAAATCACTTTTCAAATTGGTTAAAAGCTCGAACGGAGTTTTGGCTTGCACATCGCCTGCGCCCGAGAAAGGTAACAGATTTTGCTTCCGGTGAAGAATTGCGGCAGGACCTTATCAACTCGATAAATCTTTTTTTAGAAATTAGGCAGAAAGGAATTATTACTGATTTTTCAAAAGACAATTTTGATCCCGAAAATAGTTTTGCCAGAATCGGTGGCGGCTCTCTTGGTGGAAAAGCGCGTGGACTCGGCTTCGTAAATATGTTGATAACAAATTACGATATTGCTAACCGCTTTGAGGATGTTCGTATTTATGTCCCTTCCGCAGTTGTTCTCGGCACAGATGTCTTCGATCAGTTTATGGAGGAAAATAAATTAACCAATCTGGCGCTTAGCACCGTTGACGATATTGATCTAATCAAAATATTTTTAGATGCGAATTATTTTCCCGAAGATGTTCTAAAACAGTTAAAAGAATTTTTAGAAATTGTGCGCGCACCTCTTGCTGTCCGTTCTTCAAGTCTTTTGGAAGATTCGCAGTTTCAACCGTTTGCCGGGGTCTATCAAACCTACATGATTCCAAACAGCGCTGAGGATATTAAACAGCGGCTCGAAGAATTGTTGCAAAGTATAAAGTGTGTTTATGCTTCAACTTTTTTCAAGGCTGCGAAGAACTACATGAAAGCAACGCAGTATCGGTTAGAAGAAGAAAAGATGGCGGTGGTTATTCAAAAGTTAGTCGGCACTTCGCGGAATGACAAATTTTATCCCGACTTTGCCGGAGTTGCAAAGTCGTACAATTTTTATCCGGTAGCTCCGCAAAAATCGCAAGATGGAATTGCGATGGCTGCTTTGGGGCTTGGTAAAACAGTTGTTGATGGCGGAAACTCGGTTCGATTTTGTCCAAAGTATCCAAAGCATCTCCTCCAATTTTTTTCTGCAAAAGAAACTGTAAAAATTTCTCAGCAAGATTTTTATGCGTTAGATCTTAAAGGAAAAGTTCACCACGCAACCGTAGAACCGTACGATACGCTTGTAAAAAAATATGATTTAAATGAAGCAGAAAACGACGGCTCGCTTGGCTTTGTCGGCTCAACGTATTCGCCTGATGACGATTCGGTGCATGATGGTATTTCAAGAAGAGGGAAGCGGTTGGTTACTTTCGCCCCGGTACTAAAAAATAAAATTTTCCCATTGCCGGATATTCTCGATCTACTTCTTGCTACCGGAAGTTGGGGAATGGGAACGCCAATCGAAATAGAGTTCGCAGTAAACATGAGCGTGTCAAAGGGGAAGCCAAAAGAATTCGGTATGCTGCAAATGCGTCCGCTCGTTCTTACGCGCGAAGTTGAGGAAATTCATTTCGGAAAATTCAAAAACGAAGATTTAATATGTTTGAGCGAACAAGTGTTAGGCAACGGAACCATCAACGAAATTTATGATATCGTGATGGTTGATTTTCATAAGTTTGACCGCTCAAAAAGTCGGGAAACAGCTGACGAAGTGAGTCAGTTAAATGCAAAATTGATCGCACAGAAAAAACAGTATATTTTAATTGGAGTTGGCAGATGGGGCACGCTTGACTCATGGCTCGGTATTCCGGTAACGTGGGATCAAATTTCCGGCGCAGCAGTAATTGTTGAATCAGGTTTTAAAGATTTAAGCGTTACGCCGTCGCAAGGTTCACATTTTTTTCAAAATATTACTTCGTTCCGCGTCGGATATTTTACGGTAAACTCTTACAAGAATACTGATTTTGTTGATTGGGATTGGCTTACTGCACAAAAACCGGTTGAAGAATTAGAATTTACCAGCCATCTTCATTTTGAAAAACCGATCGTTGTTAAAATGAACGGGCAGCAAAACAAAGGAATTATTTTAAAACCGGAAGGGAAATAAATACAACTCCGCTCATCAAGTGTGCTAATGAGCGGAGCATTGAAATCATTATTTAAGTTTGAATTGAACTGGTAAAACAACTTGAGCCTTAACATTTTTCCCATCTTTCTTTGCCGGAGTAAATTTACAACTTCTTGCAGCTTTTTCAGCAGCTTCATCGCATCCGAAGCCGATTCCCTTGATAATATTTGTCGCATCAATGTTTCCGTTCTCGTCGATGAAAATTTTTATTAATACCTTCCCTTCAATATTTTTCTTTTTTGCGGATTCCGGATAGGATAATTTTTTAAAGAGAGCAGACATTCCACCAATAATACTTGGCATTTCATCGGCTTCTTGTAAATAACATTCTTTCAAAACATCTTTTTTCTCCTTCTCAGGACTTAAATCGAATTTAAAAGGAATAACAACCCAAACTGCAACGGCTTTCCCTTTATTCTCAGCCGGAGTAAATTTATAACCTTTCGCAGCTGTAATTGCAGCATCGTCAAACACAGAATTAGTGCTTCTTGCAACTATTACTGAAGCCGGATTTCCATTAACATCAACTTTTACTTTTACCCAGACCGTCCCTATTTCATTTTTCTTAATAGCTTCTTCAGGATAAACAGGTTTTATTTGACTTATAACTGAAGGCATCTTTTCAACCGCAATAAATTCACTCATTCCGGTTGTATCATCTTGGCTTTTGTAATTTTGAGCAATGTCGCGAGCTCCTTCTTCTGAAGAGACATCCAAATTTTGCCCTGATATGAGCGGTGAAAATATTAAAACTATAAGTGGCAGAAGCAGATAAAAAATATTTCTTTTCATGATGTACCTCGTTTATAAGTTAGTATTTTTAACCGGATGAACTTCAACCGGCGGAAGACAATTGTAAAGTAGTTCAATGGTTTTTGATTGTTCTTTTAATTGTGCGGAAGTTTGCAGCAGTTCATTTCTATATTTATTTACCTCATTAAGTAGAGTAAGGCTTAGGAGAATTACAATAGCTACCAGCGTATAAGCGAGATAAGCCGGTATTTTTACAGTAAAGAAACTTGCAAATGTAAACGACTTTTCTTTCGGAAGTTTTGAAAAAATTTCTTCATCAAGAGACTCCGGAAATAGATTTTTATCTTCAACAATTGTACTGTTCAACAGAGCCGCCGCACTAAAATAATCTCTGCATGCTTCGCACTCACCTAAATGTGAGAACAATAATTTCCTGTCTTCTTTTTTCAGTTCATTCTCTAAAAACTCATAAATGCATAATTGATAATCACTGCATTTCATTTTCAAACTCCAATTCTCTTTGATACGTTCTTTATTAATTTTTGTCTTATACTGAATAACCTGCTTTTAACAATTTCTTTCGAAACGCCAACCATCTGACTGATCTCTTCATAACTCAATTCCGAGTATTCGCGTAAAACGAAAATTTCACGTAGTTCGGTGGGAAGCAAATCGATTTCGTTCCGTACAATTTCTTGAGCTTCCTTTTCTTCAATTTCCCTCCCAAGATTTGTATCGGTCAACAATTCTTCATTCTCCTCAAGCGCTTCTTCTTTATGATTTTTTGCTCTCCTGAAATAACCATAAACTTCATTTCGTGCTGTTTTAAGAAGCCAAAAACGGATACTCCCAAAATCATTTATGGTATCCAATTTTTCGAACAATTTCAAAAAAACATTCTGTACAATATCTTCCGCTGTCATCATAGACCTAACCATCTTTAGCGCGTAGTGATATACCGGCTTTTTATGGCTGTTATAAATATTGGAGAATGATATAATCTTTTGGGATTCCATAAATTAATTTTCTTGCTATTTAAAAGATGCACAAAAGTGTGAAAAGTTGGTTGAAGGATCAAAAATATTTTTTGTAATTTTTGGACAACGATTAAGGCGATAAATATGAAACTCTCTGAAAAATTAATTACAAAAGTAACCGGTGTAAATAAGCGTGGAAGTATAATATTTCTACACGGTTTTCCTTTCGATCAAAATATGTGGAATGCGCAGGTAGAATTTTTGAAGGATGATTTCCTCTGTGTTACTTATGACATTCGCGGACTTGGCAAATCCAGTCCCGGTGACGGACAGTTCACAATGGAAATGTTTGCGGATGATTGCTTAACGATTATAGCTGAATTGGAATTGGAGAAGCCGGTTTTATGCGGGCTTTCGATGGGTGGCTATCTCGGTTTTCGTGTACTTGAACGAGCGCAGGAAATATTTACAGCAGCTATATTGTGCGATACTCGTGCTGAATCAGACAGCGACGCAGCAAAATTGAAACGCGCCAACGGGGTAAGACAAATTAATGCAGAAGGCGTTGAAAAATTTGTTGAAGGTTTTGTCTCGAATTGTTTTTCTGAAAAATTCAAAACCGAACACGCCGAAGAGTACAATGTTTATTTAGAGCGGAGTAAAAAATCAAATTCCCTTGGTGTGAAAGGTTGTTTACTTGCAATGCAGGGAAGAACCGGCACGACTTTATTTTTACCGCAAATTAAAATTCCAACACTTCTTCTTTGCGGAACAGAAGATAATTTAACACCACCCGCCGAAATGAAAGAAGTTGCAGATAAAATACCGAATTCAAAATATTTAGTTGTTCCGGAAGCGGGACACATGACCCCGATAGAAAATCCGGAATTTGTTAATAAAGCGATAAAAGATTTTCTTTCCGGTTTACGATAGATAATGTTTTATCACTTCATCCAAATACGGATGAAATTTTTTTGGAAGATTTTTGTACTTCGAGAATAATTTTTCTTTTACCCCCTCGAAGTTGTGCGAGCTAACTTTAACTGCATCTTCACGGATGTTCGATAAAAAAGTGTCAAGTTTCGCTTTCACTTTTTCTAAAACTTTTTCTTCATCAGTCGCAGAAACTTCATTTATAGTTTCTTCAAGATCAAAATTATTTTTTACTAAAAGTTTAAAAGATAATCCTCTGAAATTCTCCGAGATCAGCGTTCTGTTAACTTCAAGTTCCGCAGCTATTTCACTAAAAGCCGAGTGCGAAAATTTTTTCTGGCGAAGCGCATCCAATACAAGTTCTTCATAATGGAGCCGCTTTTCTTTAACTACTTCTTCCGGCAGATCGGCGAGTTGAATTATGGTTCGTTGTTCCGCATTGGCGAAGACGAAAGCTCGTTTAAGCGCTGATTCCAACTCACGAACATTGCCGCGCCAATCATGCTGCAATAAAATTTCCATCGCAGCTTTTGAGATTCCGGTAAGTGAGTTATTCTGATTTATAATTCCTTCAACTATTTCAGGAATATCTTCTTTCCTTTCGCGCAGCGCAGGCAATTGAATTGGAAAGACATTTAGCCGGTAAAATAAATCTTCACGGAATTTCTTTTCGCGCACCATTTGCTCAAGTTTTTTATTTGTGGCGGCAATTATTCGCACATCAACCCGAAACGTTTTTGCCGAGCCGACCTTTTCAAACTCACCGCTTTGCAGAACGCGAAGGAGTTTCACTTGAAAATTATCGGACGTTTCTCCGATTTCATCTAAAAAGATTGTTCCTTTATCCGCCGCTTCAAATCTGCCGATCTTATCGCCGGTTGAACCGGTAAACGCTCCTTTTACATGTCCGAACAGTTCGCTTTCTAAAAGTGTTTCTGAAAGCGCTCCGCAATTAACAGCAATAAATGAATTGTTTTTCCGCAGACTATTTTGATGAATTGCTTTTGCAACCAATTCTTTACCGGTTCCGCTTTCACCAAGAATTAAAACCGTTTCGTTCGTTGGCGCTGCTTTTTTAATAAACGACACCACGTCTCTCATAATTTTAGACCGATAAATAATTCCAAAATAATTCTCACTCATTTTATCATCTGGAGTTGGAGTGTAAAGCAAATCGTTTTGGTCTTGCTTTTCCAGACGCGAAATTTCTTTCTGGAGCAAATCGATTTTTTCTTTTAAATTTTCTCTTTCATTTATTGATGAAGAATCAGAATGCTTTTTTAAATCAAAAAGCTCATGTTCTTTTTTCGCAAGAAGATGTTTTAAGGCTTCGGACTCCGAAATAGTTGTTTCAAAAAGTGAATTACGTTCGAGCACGCCAAACGTAATCTCCAAAATCGCTAACGAGAAGAATGGAAGAAGAAAAGATGCGAAATCAAGTTCAACATTGAAAAAACCAAACGAAACAAATTCAAATATCAGAATAACCGCAAAGACTACAGCAACCAGATTTCTTCTTTTCGAGGTTTCTTCTTTTAAAAGAAAAAGAAATGCGGCAAGCAACAGCAGATGGAGGAAAATGGAAGCGAGGAGCAGTCCATCATTGAAAGCATTCTGTTTTAACAAATTGGAGACGGCAAACGCATGTAAAGCTATTCCTGGAAGAAACGAATCGAATGGAGAAGCCAATTTTTTTGTGAACTTCTCGTCGGAAACGCCGATCAAAATAATTTTTCCGCGAAGCTGCTGCAACTCTGGTGAGCTTTGTTTTACGAGCGAGAAAAAATCGAGAAGTTCAAACTTGTGAAATTTTTTCCATGAAGAGGTAACATTAACTTTTATGACTCCTTCGTTTTTTGAATCCGCTAATTGTGCGGCGAAGGCTTTTTCATTATTTACCAGTAGTGGGATTCGCCCTTTATTTAACAGTTCCAAGTGCCCGGTAATGATCGAAGAATCAATTTCTTTTAGCGAAGGATATTCAATTCCGTCGGTTTGGGAATTATCGTTCGTGATATAAATATCTCCCGGAACGGAACTAAGTACAACATTTCCAGCCGATCTAATTTGCGAAACGAGCAAGTTATCATACATCGTTTGGATTGAATTTTTCCCGCTGAAAAAAACTTCGATCCCGATTTTCTTCACGCCGTATTTATTTAATTCATTAATGAGTAGCGCGTAGTAACTTCTCTTCAAAGGCCAGCCGCCGAGCCGGGCAATGTCGTTTCCCGAAATATCGATAATTACAACATTAGTGTCTGGTGCAACTTCACCGCGAATATTCTTAAAAATATTTTCGCATATTGCATTTGCGGAATCCGACCAACCCGGGAAAAAGATCGTCAGAAAAAATATCACAAGAACACTGATTGTTTTTATAATAAATCGTTTGTTCCCTTTAGCTCTAAACATTAATTTTCTTTAAAGAAATGATAAATAAATGATTCCTTACTTTAAAAATATAAAGATTTCGTTTCAATTTTTAATATTACTCTCACACATCTTAAAATAGTAGAAGAAGACAAAGTGGAAAATAGAATCCCAAATAGATTAGTGAATGAAAAAAGTCCTTATTTACTTCAACATGCATTCAACCCGGTTGCTTGGCATGCATGGAACGATGAAGCCTTTAAGCTGGCAGAAGAAGAAGACAAACCGGTTTTTCTTTCAATCGGTTATTCAACGTGCCATTGGTGCCACGTGATGGAAAAAGAATCATTTGAGGACGAAGAGATTGCTGCGCTGATGAATAAATCTTTTATCTCCATTAAAGTTGATAGAGAAGAACGGCCAGATATTGATGCGGTATATATGGCTGTGTGCCAGGCGCTTACCGGCAGCGGCGGATGGCCGTTAACTATTTTGATGACTCCCGACAAGAAACCGTTTTTTGCCGGAACATATTTCCCAAAAGAAAGTAAATATGGAAGAACCGGATTAAAAGATTTGCTCCCAAAGGTTGAAACGTATTGGAAAACTCAGCGGCAAGACGTAATTGTTTCGGCGAACCAAATAACCGATGCAATGCAACAAACGAGTGATTCACGCTTTGGAAATGATTTCACAACTGCGATATTGGATTTGGCTTTCAGGCAATACAACGAACGGTTTGATCATCAATTTGGCGGATTTGGCAGCTCCCCGAAATTCCCAACACCGCATAATTTGATGTTTCTCATACGCTACTACCATCGCACAAAGAATAACGAAGCGCTTGAAATTGTTACAAAAACGTTAACGGAAATGCGCAAAGGAGGAATGTACGATCAAATCGGATTTGGATTCCACCGCTATTCCACAGACAGGAAGTGGCTCGTTCCACATTTTGAAAAAATGTTGTACGATCAGGCGATGTTGTTGTTAGCCTTTACTGAAGCATACCAAATAACCGGTGATGAATTATTCAAACAGACGGTGTATGAAATCTATGATTACTTAAAACGCGAATTAACTGCTACAAACAGCGGATTCTTTTCTGCCGAAGATGCAGACAGTGAAGGAAAAGAAGGGAAATTTTATCTTTGGCGAACTGAAGAAATAAGAAAAATATTAGGCGAAGATGCCGGATTGTTCATCGATGTTTTTCAAATAAAAGAAGAAGGAAATTATCTTGAAGCATTTAAAGGTGAAAATCACGGAGAAAATATTCCTCATCTTCTAAAAATTGTTTTGGATTATGGGACTGAACATAATCTAAACATCGAAGAACTGAACTTGAGAATATCACAGTCAACGAAAAAACTTTTTGATGAAAGAGAGAAAAGGATTCATCCACACAAGGATGACAAAATTCTAACCGATTGGAACGGCTTGATGATAGCGGCTCTCGCAAAAGCCGGAGCTGTATTTGAAGAAGAGAAATTTATTAAAAGCGCTGAAACCGCCGCGCAGTTTGTTTTGAATACAATGCTAACTTTAGACGGTTTGCTGCTTCATCGTTTTAGAGATGATGACGCCGCGATAAATGGAAATCTTGATGATTATGCTTTTACAATTTTCGCGCTGCTCGAATTATATGAAACGACGTTTGATTCTCAATATCTTTTAAGCGCTGTGAAACTTCAGAAAGCACTTGACAAATATTTTTCGGATGAGGTTTACGGCGGTTATTTCTTCACTTCAGATTTTGCGGAAGCGCTTATTGTCCGACAAAAAGAAATTTATGACGGAGCGGTTCCTTCCGGCAACGCGGTGACAATGCTTAATCTTCTAAAACTAAGCAGATATACCGGTGAAACCAGCTATGAAAATAAAGCACTTGATCTGAGCCGCGCTTTCCATGAACAGGTTAAAGCTACACCAATGGGGCACCCGTTTTTAATGATCGCGCTTGAGTTTATGCTTTCCGAAAGTTTTGAAATTGTAGTTGTCGGAAATCAACTTGATGAGAAAGTGAAGGACGCAATTTCAGTTTTAAGAAAAAAGTTTATCCCGAATAAAATTATCATTTTCAAAAATCCGGCAGATTCCACAGCATTGGATGAAATCTCAGAGTACACCAAACCACTTGTTGAACTTAACGGTGAACCCACATTTTATTTGTGCAAGAATTTCGCATGCGAACTGCCGGCGAATAATTTTAGTGAGATCGTGAGCAAACTTGGAATTGAGTAATGAACTTCGATGTACCTCAAATAGGAAAGATGCTAATACTGTTTGGAGGAATTATTGTGCTTGTTGGACTTATTCTTTTGTCGTTGGGTAAACTTCCGTTTCTCGGTAAACTTCCCGGTGACATTATCATCCAAAAGAAGGATTTTACTTTTTACTTTCCAATCATGACCTCGCTTCTTTTAAGCTTGCTCATTTCTTTGATCCTTTATCTTTTTAAAAAATAAAAAGCCCGAACGAATCGGGCTTTAATCTCTAAATACAAGTTCTAATTTTTCAGTAGACTTTTAATTCCGTTAGCCAAAGTTTCCTTAGGTACTAATCCCACATGCTTATCAACGATGTTTCCTTTTTTATCGATTAAAAAAGAAGTTGGGATGCCGGAAACTCCACCAAAAAGTTTTGCCGTCGCTTGATCGCCATAGACCACAGTATAATTAATTCCATAACTTTTTATAAATCCCGGAACATCTGGCTTTGTGTCTGAATCAACCGAAATGCCGAGAATAACGAGATCCTTTTTAAATTCTTTTTGCAACTCAATCAAATCGGGAATCCCTTTTCTACACGGCGGGCACCATGTTGCCCAAAAATCGATGATGACGATTTTATTTTTATAATCGGAAAGTTTTACGGTTTTGCCGTCAACGCTTTTAAGTGAAAAATCGGGAGCTTTTTTCTCTTGCGCGAACGTAGCATTAGAGAACATGAACATGATCAAAACAAAAACCGCAAACGGCGCTAAAATATTTTTCATACAATTCCTTATTAATTTTTCAGTATGATGATAATAATTGAGTAAGGATTCACTAATTGGTGGTTTGTCCGGTCTTATTATAAAATGGCGGGTAAGGTCCGCTTTCCGGTTCTTTTTTCGTGTTATTCAAAATAAAAAAGAAGAGAAGCACAAGTAGGAACACGATCGTCTCGATCCGGCTTTTTAATTTGGGATTCATTAAAGGTTTTTTCCCTTGCAGTGCCGTTTTCCCGATTTGGCGGGGTTGATTTTTTTTCTTTTCTTTTGCCATAATGCTTTCGAGTTATATTATAAATTCACTTAGAGAAAATAAAAAAATATTTCGATTAAAATAAGCCTAATCTGTTCCACTTGACTATTAACCTTTGCCGGATTTACGTAATTTTGAATAAATCAGTTTAGGAATTATTTAATGGACGACCTTCTTTTTTCGCAGTTTATTGGACCAAAGGGAGAGAACCTATCTCTTCTCAAAACTTTTATAGAAAAAATTCTGAGTGAGCAGAAATTATGGCGGGAAGATTATTTCGCTTGTGATCCTTCGCTTTATCAAAAAAAAGATTACAATAGCGAAAAACTTACCATTGAGTTTGAAAAATTTTTAGAGCGAAGCAAAAAGCATTTTCCGTTTTTTCATCCACGTTATGCGGCGCAGATGGCAAAAGATCCGTCAATTCCAACGATACTCGGTTATTTAACGTTCATGCTTTCCAATCCCAATAATCATGCTTACGAAGGGGGACCGGTTACTACGGAAATGGAAATGGAAGTGGTTGATCTTCTCTTAAAAATGGTTGAATATAAAACCGGCTGGGGACATTTAACAAGCGGCGGCTCTCTGGCGAATATGGAAGCGCTTTGGGCTGCCCGTGATTATTACAAAAAAGGAACCGTTTACTTTTCGGAAGTTTCTCATTATTCATGGAAGCGGATTTGTAAAATTCTAAATATCGATTCGTTCAAAGAAATTCCGGTTGATATAAATTTTAGAATGGATTGCACTAAACTTGAAGATGAGCTAAAGAAAAGCGAAGCGATGATGGTTGTGGCAAATCTCGGTTCTACCGGAACGGGGAGTGTTGATAATATTGAGGAAATTCTTGAGTTGAAAAAGAAATACAATTTTCATCTCCATATTGATGCTGCATACGGCGGATTTTTTAGATCGATTATTTTGGATGAAAATTATAATCATTCTTCGCAAAAAACTCCCTTAAGCGGGCACACGGAAAAGCAATTGCAACTTTTATCGGAATCGGACTCAATTACAATAGACCCGCATAAACAAGGCTCGGTCTCATACGGCGCCGGTGCGGTTCTTTACAAAAATGAAGAACTGCGAGACATCATTCTCAATACGGCGCCTTACACCTATCATAAATTGGATAAACCGAATATCGGCATGTTTTCACTCGAAGGTTCCCGTTCGGGGGCAACGGCTGCGGCTTGTTATTTAACGTATAAAGTTATTCCGCCGAACAATTCGGGAATTGGCGAGTTGTTATCGCAAACCATTCTCGCATCACAAAAATTTTACCAGATGATCGGGCAGAGTGAAAATTATGATAACCTAAACTTCCCGGATTTAGATATCAATTGTTTTTTCAGAAGATCGTATGGAAAGAATATTTCCGAAGTAAACGAACGGACACTTGCGATCTATCATCTTCTCTCGGTAGAAGCTGAAAATCCAGAATTTATTCTTTCAAAGTTTGTGCTCTCACCGGAGATAACGAAAACGGTACTCCCGGAATATGAGAACCCAAAGAACGAATCGTTAATCGCTTTGCGTGCAGTTTTTATGAAGCATTGGTACACCGCGGATGATTTTTACTATCTTAAAAAATTGATTGATGTTTTGGAATTAAAAGCAAAGCTGTAATTTTATATTGAAGATTAAAGAGTAAAGTATGATTGAAATAAAAAATCTCCATAAAAGTTTCGGATCTAAAAAAGTTTTAGCCGGCGTAAATTTGAATATCCATGACGGTGAAACCATTGTTATCATTGGGCGAAGCGGCTGCGGAAAAAGTGTGTTGCTTAAACATATTGTCGGATTACTTTCTCCCGATGAAGGTTTTGTAAAAGTAGGAGGCAAAATAATCAGCGAGCTTTCCGAAAAAGAGTTGTACGAAGTTAGACGAAATTTCGGTTTCCTATTCCAAGGCGCCGCTTTGTTTGATTCGATGACCGTTGGAGAAAATGTTGCACTGCCTCTGGTTGAGGCAAATATAAAAACCGATGAGAATGAAATTATTAAATTAGTGGAAGAGAAACTTGAACTGGTTGGACTTTCGGGAATTCAAAATCTTAAACCGAGCGAACTCTCCGGCGGAATGAAAAAACGGGTTGGACTTGCACGTGCGTTGATTACCAATCCAAATTATATTTTGTACGATGAACCAACCACCGGGCTTGACCCGATCATGTCTGATTCAATTGACAATCTTATAAAAGAATTAGCCGAAAAATTAAAAGTTACTTCGATCGTTGTTACACATGACATGTTCAGCGTAAAAAACGTAGCGCACAAAGTCGCAATGATGCATGAGGGAATAATCCATTTTATTGGAAATATTAATGAACTTGAAAATTCCACCGATGAGATTATGGCTGAATTTATTAAACGGACGGAAAGCTAATGTCAGCAAAAAAAAAGCCCATTCCTAACCTTTCCCAAAGAGATGGGAATTTTGATTCCCTCTTTGGGGGACAGATGGCTTTTAGTTATTTTTAAAAAGAAATTTATCAACTCCATTTCCAAAGAAATAAAATATGAAATTCAGTAAATCATTTATTCCAACCTTAAAAGAAGTACCGAATGATGCGGTAGTTACAAGTCATGTTTTAATGCTGCGCACCGGAATGATCCGCTCTCTTGGCGCCGGCATCTATTCCTTTTTACCGCTTGGGTACAAAGTTGTAAAAAAAATATCCGAAATTATCCGTGAAGAAATGGATGCTATCGGCGGACAGGAATTTCATTTGCCGGCGTTAAATCCAAAAGAAATTTGGGAAGAAACCGGAAGAGTAGAAGCGTTCGGCGATATTCTTTTTCAAATTAAAAATCGTGATTACGTTCTTGCACCAACGCACGAAGAGATTGTGACTTATCACGCAAGGAAAGCTTTAAAATCATACAAAGAATTGCCGCAGATATGGTATCAGATACAAACAAAATTTAGAAACGAAGCCCGTCCACGCAGCGGTGTTATCCGCGGCAGACAGTTTTTAATGAAAGATGCTTATTCATTCGACTCTTCTTATGAAAATCTTGATTCTTCGTATCAATTGCATGACGGCGCATATCGAAAAATTTTCGACCGTTGCGGATTAAAATATTTTGTCGTAGGCGCTTCAAGCGGCGCTATGGGCGGAAGCGGTTCGGAAGAATTTATGGTTAAATCCGATGCCGGTGAAGATACCGTAGCCTACTGCGAAAGCTGCGGTTATGCGGCTAATGTTGAAGTTGCATCTTCGAAAGTTTCGCCTAAAGAAAGAGATGCCGAAAGCAAAACCATTTATGAAATATCAACACCGAATGTAAAATCGATTGATGAACTTTGTGTTTTTTTGAAAATTGATGAAAAGGAATGCGCAAAATCCCGCGTGGTTATGCACGATAACAAGGTTGTCTTACTTTTGATGCTCGGTAACGATGAAGTAAATGAAACGAAAATCGAATCGATCTTGGGTGGAACCGTTCGCCCCGCGCATCCGGAAGAATTAAAAGAAATAACCGGCGCAGATGCGGGTTCAATTGGTCCGGTTGGATTTAACGGAAGAATTCTTGCCGATCTTCGTTTAAAAGATGCGAATAATCTTTACAGCGGCGCAAATAAAAATGATTATCACATCGGCGGAATTGATTTGGCTCGCGATGTAAAAAATATTGAATATGTTGATCTCCGAATTGTTAAATCAGGCGAAGGTTGTCCAAAGTGTAATAAGATGCTCGATGTATTTACCGCAATAGAACTCGGGCATATTTTCAAACTCGGTACAAAATATTCCGATGCAATGGGTGCGACATTTCTTGATGAAAACGGGAAAGAGAATCCGTTGATAATGGGAAGTTATGGTATTGGTGTTGATCGTGTGATGGCGTGCTTTATAGAACAACATCACGATGAAAAAGGAATTGTTTGGGATAAAACACTTGCACCGTTCGATATTCACTTGCTTGCATTGAATTTGAAAAATCAAACGATAGCGGAAACATCAGAAAAAGTTTATAAAGAATTGCAAGATGCGGGATTCCAAGTTCTCTTTGATGATCGTGTTGACGCCGGAGCCGGATTTAAGTTTAACGATGCTGATCTGCTTGGAATGCCGATTCAAGTAATTATCGGAGAGAAAAAAATGAAAGAAGGAAAAGTAGAAGTGAAAATCAGGAAGACCGATGAACGGTTTGATGTTGAAATTGAAAAGTTAATTGAATTTTTAAAAGCTTTGGATTAATCAGAGAAAATTAATATGAAAGTTAAAGAAACACTTTTTCCATATTTGGAGTCTTCTGTTAAAACGATCGTGGATAACGGGGAAACCGGCGAGGTGTTGGAAAATTATGAGGATGAAAAATTTGATTTAATTATTACTTCACCACCTTATAATATTGGAAAAAGTTATGAAGCAAAACAATCAATTGAGAAGTATTTAGAAACGCAAGAAATTATTATTGATAAATTGCTTCGAGTTCTTTCATCCCGCGGAAGCATCTGTTGGCAGGTTGGAAATTATGTTGATAAAGGTGAAGTATTTCCATTAGATATTTATTTTTACCAAATATTTAAGAAATATGGATTGAAATTAAGAAATAGAATTATTTGGCATTTTGGACACGGTCTTCACGCTTCAAAAAGATTTTCCGGTCGATATGAAACCATTTTGTGGTTTACAAAAACCGATGACTATATATTCAATCTTGATCCAATAAGAGTTCCTTCAAAATATCCGGGAAAACTTCATTTCAAAGGACCTAAGAGAGGAATGCCTTCTGGCAATCCAAACGGGAAAAACCCGTCTGATATTTGGGAAATAGTCGTCGAAGATTGGGAGGAAGGATTATGGAATATCCCAAATGTAAAATCGAACCATCCTGAAAAAACAATTCATCCGTGCCAGTTTCCGATTGAGTTGGTTGAACGATGTGTATTGGCTTTGACTAATGAAAATAGTTGGGTTCTTGATCCATATGCGGGAGTTGGTTCAACGCTTATAGCTTCAATAAAAAACAATAGAAATTCTGTCGGTATTGAAAAAGAGGAAGATTACTGTAAAATATCTCAAAAGAGAATTCAAGATTATAAAGACGGAGAACTTAAATTTCGTCCAATTAACAAACCAATTCACCAACCTTCGCAAAAGGACAAAGTCGCTCAAATGCCTATTGAGTGGCTGAAGAAAAGTGTATGAAAATAGCAGGGATTTATTCATTTAATGATGGACAAAATTTTGTTCTGTATAATTTCAAAAAAGAAATAAAAGAATTGAAAGCAGCCATAAAGTCAATTGATGCAAATCTGCATAAAACTAAAGAAAGCAAAGAAAAAACAATGCCGGGAAAAATTCTTTTTAGTCCGGTTGGTTTGAACAAAGCTTTTAAGGATGGTTTGTTTCCTCTTGGGTGGAAAAATGTGAAAGAACAATGTCAATACAGTAACAAGTTTTATGTTGATGGTTATAAGAGTCCAGCAAAGAAAAAAGTTTATCCTTATCGTGATATGGATTTTGTCAAAAATAAATTAGGAGTTGAAGTACAGTTTGGTAAGTATTCTTTCATGGTTTATAATGTTTGTGCTAAAATGACGATTTTTAAAAATTTGGGACATATTATAGCCGGTGTAGAAATTGTTCCGGTTAAAGAATTAGCTGAACACATGTCAACTGGAGTTTCTTATTTTGAACAATTTGTTTGGGACTTGGAACAAAGAGGGACAGCTAACATAGATATTCCGGTTATGATAATCGGAATAAGTGCTTAAAACAAAAAAATACATGAACGAGCTTTACAAATTCTCCGAAGAAAACCTTTTAAAACAAATAGAAACCGGTAAATATGAACTTGGTTTTTACCGCGTAAAATTTTTTATAAAGAATAGATTACTTTCCGAAATACATACAGAAGAAGTAAGTGAGTTTTACCTTTATCCAAGCGGTGGAACGCTGCGGGATAAAAATTTTAACATCGTTTTCTATTCTTCTAAATTTGATACATACCGCGGTTTTGTTCCACCTCATCAACGCAATGATTCTTAAAATTTCTCTTTGCAAGAGTCTGTTTATTTATCCGGGTAACCAATGAAAACACTAAAAAAAATAAAATATTTCTACATTGCATTTGTTATTTCCTCCATTTCCTTTGCGCAACCGTTTAAGTTTGGATGGATCACCGATTTACACATCGGTCTTAAAAATGCAGATTTCGATTTGCAAGCGGTTGTTGAAGACATCAATTTGAAAAAAGAAGTATCGTTTGTAATCGCTACCGGAGATATTTCTGAAAACGGAAAAACAGAAGATCTAAAAAATGCAAAACAAATTTTAGACAAACTCAATGTTCCGTATTATATAATTCCGGGAAATCACGATACTAAATGGAGTGAAAGCGGTGGCCAAGTATTTTCAAATCTGTGGAAAGATGACAAGTTTGTAATTGAATATGAAAAAACAGTACTTATCGGATTAAGCAGTGGAATCTCATGGCGGGGTGGTGGCGGGCATTTTTCTCCGGAGGATTTACATTGGCTTGACTCACTCCTTTCAACTATTCCTTCCGAAAAAGAAATTCTTTTTTTCGCCCATCATCAACTTGATAAGGAAGTTGATAACTGGTTTTGGGTTACAAATCTTTTAGCAAAAAAAAATGTGAAAGAAATTTTTGTCGGTCATGGACATGCAAATCGCGTTTATAATTTCAACGGACTTGCCGGGGTCATGTCGCGTTCAACCTTGACCGCAAAAGGGAAAAGCTGGGGTTATACTTTGGTGGACGATCAAATCGATTCGCTTTTCTTTTTTGAAATAACAAAAGATACGCTGATTAAAAAATGGAATGCAATCGGGAAAGAAAATTATTTGGATTATTCACTTGTCGATTCAACTGAATATGAAAACTACTCCGCAAATATTCTTTGGCAGAAAGATTTAAAAACAACGATGCTCGCTCCGGTGACAACATATGAAAAGAAAATTATCGCCGCTGCTAAAAATGGAGTTCTGTTTTGTTTTGATGAAGTCGGCAGTCAATTATGGAAAACGGATTTAGGCGCTTCTTTATTCGGTAAACCGGCGGTTGCAAATAATATTGTTATTGTTGGAACGATGAAAGGCGATCTATACACGATTGATATTTCTACCGGGCACGTTATACAAGTAATTGGAATTGATGAAGCAATTTCTTCTCCAATTACTACCATGGAGATTGATTATCAAGGAGAAAAATCTTACGCGGTAGTTTTTGGCACTGCAACGGGAAAAATATTTTCGTATGAACTTTCTTCTTTAAATCTTTTGTGGAGTAACACTTCAGCCGGAGGAATGATTGAATCGAAACCGTTGATAAACAAAGATAAAATCATTTTCGGAAGCTGGGATACGTTTCTTTATTGTATTGATGCTGCAACCGGATTGTTAAACTGGAAGTGGAACGGAAATCCGGTTTTTAATTTCTCGCCCGCAGCTTCTCCACTTTTAACCGATGGGCGTTATATCTTTTTTGCAACACCGGATAAAGCAATTACTGCGGTGGATTTGTTGCTCGGTAAAACAGCGTGGCGGAAAATGGAATACGACGCATGGGAATCAATCGGGATTAGTAATGATTTAAAAAAATTATTTGTTAAAAGTCAGAATGACAAATTACATATCATTTCTGCTGCTAACGGGAAACTTCAAAAAACAATTGATCTGAAATTCGGTTTGGATACCGGACCGATTCAACCTATTGAAGTAAACGGAAATATTTACTTCGGTAGTAAAAACGGAAATATTTATGATATCGATTCAAAATTCAATTTTACTTCTTTGTTTTTTATGGGAACAACGCGAACGCATTCTTTACAATTGTTGGATGAACAGAGGATAGCCGCATCAAATATGGATGGTAATATTATTGTCTTTAAGGTAACTGAATAAATGAGAAAATATGACGGTGTTATTTTTGATATTGATGGAACGCTAACTTCCACGAATGAACTTATCTTTTCTACTTTTAACCACATCACTAAAAAGTATTTAAATAAATCAATGACCAATGAAGAGATCATCGCTTTGTTCGGTCCGACTGAAGATAAAATAATCGAAGATTGGTTTGGAGAAAATGCCGAAGAAGTGAGGAGAGAATATTATTCGTTCTATACAAATAATCATGCGATGGCAGATATTTATCCGGGAATGAAAGAACTTCTTCATTTTATAAAAGAAAAGAATGTATTACTTTCCATATATACCGGGAAAGGGAGAGAAGCTTCTCTTATCACTTTAAAGAAGTTGGGAATAATTGATTTCTTTGATTTAGTTATTACTGGAAGTGATGTAAAAGAGCACAAACCATCGCCGGAAGGGATTGAAATCTTTGTTGAAAAATATTCTTTGGACAAAGAAAGAGTTTTAATGGTTGGAGATGCCCCGGCAGATATTAAAGCGGCTCGCGCAGCAGGAGTTGAAATTGCTTCAGTTGTGTGGGATAGTTACGCACATGATAAAGTACTTAAGATGAAGAGTGATTATCTCTTCCATACGGTTGATGAATTAAAAAAGTTTTTTGTCGATGTTCTTTAAAACTAAAAAGGAGAATTTTTACTTTCTCCTTTTTCTATTCAAGTTAATCAATTTTTACATGTTAAACGGGTAAACAAAACTGATACGCGGTTCAATTTTCTTTTGTGGTTTATAACCGACAATTTCTTTATCACTGTTTCTGATCGGCGTGAATGTCCACTGATAAACCATCGAAACTATCATAAACGAGTAAGGTTTGTACCCAAGTTCCGTAAATAAAATTGAGCGGTCATTTAGTTTGAAGACATCAGCGCCGTCAACAAATATTTTATCATAGCCGGCTCTTGCTATAAATGAAAATCCGCTTGGAGC
The DNA here is from genome assembly GCA_030693705.1 of Ignavibacteria bacterium. GTDB lineage: Bacteria > Bacteroidota > Ignavibacteria > Ignavibacteriales > Ignavibacteriaceae > UBA1563. The sequence continues at coordinate 136,979 of JAUYAB010000041.1, forward strand.
TACATCGGCTGTTAAATGTAAAATACCTCCATCATGGTTGTCTAACTTTTGTAAACCTCCGATAACATTGAACGTTCCTAAAACGGAAATTCCTAACTCACCGTAATAACCGTTTTCTGCAGCATTTAGATATTCAAGAGTAGTGGCTTTGCTTGAAACATTCTCCGTGTACCGTTCAATTTCATAAAGTGAATTAAAATATGCCGGCATGTATTGGTCGTTGTTCCATCGGCGTTCTAATTTTGCGGAAGCGCTAAAAATTCCCAATCCGTTCAATCCAAGAATAATTCCTGAAGCCGCGCCGCTTCCGAAGTCAATGATTTTTACATAATCGAAATAAAGAGAAGCATTTGCCATACTGAAATTAAAGAGAGGCAAACCTAAATCGAGCCCTACGATACTAACTGAACCTTTGTCATCAAATATATTTGTCTGATAATTGTAAACCTTTCCCGAGTTCTTATTAAAATCTCCGGCAAAAGTTGCACCTACTTCAAGATTGCCGATAATTGGAATAGATGCTGCCGATGTGTATTGAAGCGGTCGAACGTATCCGCGCATTCCCAAAACACCGGCTTGCGCAAAACTGCTGTAAATCGATTCAAATCCGAATTTGGTAAAATCAAGATCAACAACTGCCCCGATTGTGCGGGTATCAAAACTTGGACTGTTGTTGTACTGATACATGATACTTCCATGTCCTAACGTATAAAAATCTAAAGCTCCAAGTTTTACATAAACCGGATCTTTCTTCATTCCATAGCGGACATAACGAATAATGCTCAAGTAATCTGAAGTCTCATTAAAGTTTTCTTTGCGTAATTTTCCTTGAGAACTGAATTCCAAATTGAGATCTAATCCCACACCGATTTTTGCAAAAGAGATTTCCGGTCTAAAACGGAAAGCATAAAAAGGCTGACCGTCAATCCACGTCATTCCTAATCCGCCGGTTAAATCACCTTTATTTGGATTTGGGAATTGGTTGAATTGAGAGTAATTATCACTAAAGAAAAAGAAGAGAACGAATAAAATTAGTAAGATGTTTTTCATGTTTTTCTCTGAATTGATGAAAATGATTTTTACAAAGTTAAGGAATGACAAAACAACATCCATTTATTTAAGGAGAACAAATTTTTTAGTTTCAACAAATTTTCCTGCCCGAAGTTGATAGAAATAAACGCCGCTCGACAATTCGTAATTCCTAATTCCTAATTCGTAATTAAGTACTCCTGCGTTTTGCTCTTCGTTTACTAAGTTAGCAACTTCTTTTCCCAAAACATTAAATATTTTTAAGGTTACATAACTACCAACTGGTAACTGATAACTGATGACTGTCGTTGGATTAAATGGATTAGGATAATTTTGTTTCAGCAAAAATCCGGCGACAGTATTTGCTTCACTTTCAACCTTTGTAATTGTAGAAACTTCAATGGAATCGGAATACTTAAATGCGCCGTCGTTATCTATCTGCTTTAAACGGTAATGATAAATTGCTTGTTGCAGATCGGTTGAATCTTCATAGTAATAACTTTTAGGGGAATTGCTGTTCCCGCTTCCGAAAACGAAACCGACTTGTTCCCAATTAGTTTGAGGAAGTTTTCGTTCAACATTGAATCCGTAGTTATTTACTTCAGTTGCAGTTCCCCAAAACAAAATTACTTTTCCATCGGCGAAGTAGCCTTGAAAATATACGAGTTCAACAGGTAAAGTTCCGTCAGGTTTTTGAGCTGAGACTACGAAAGTAAATAAAAAAACAAATAAGAAGAGATATCTCATTTAACGATCGCAAGTTTCTGTGTAACTGATTCCGATTTCTCATTTCTTTTTACGATCACTTTATATAAATAAACACCGTTTGCCAAAAAATTTCCGTCTTGATCTTTAGTATCCCAATAAATGTGATTGAAAGATTCAGCGGATGATCTTTTAATTTCTTTTACTAAACGTCCTGCAACCGTATAAATTCTAATTGTAAGCTCTACAGGGAACTGAGAAAGTATAAAAGTAAAGTAAGTATTATCTTTTACCGGATTCGGATAATTGTAACAATTCATAATTGCAAGTTCATTTGAAACAAGGAATACGCGTTCAAAACCGGGTTGATTATCCAACTTACCGTAAACGTTATTCCCGAATATCTTAAATTGATGCTCGCCATTAGTTAATGATGGGATGAACGCAAAAGTTAATGTTCTATTTGCTGAATCGTTTTTAATATTCAACTGGTTAAACGGAATTCTTTCGTTATCCAGTAAGATGGAAAGGGAAGAAGTGTCACTTACAGCAAACCAAGTCGGGTATTTCAGATCAATTTTTATACTGGGATTGCCTGAGACGAAATCACCATTCAATATTTCTGTGTTGTCAAAAGTAACGCTCACAGATGAAGCAGAAACTGAGACAACATTAGTATCCGGTTTAGTAAAGAAAGGAATAGTGAACTCATTATTATCTTTATACAATTCTCTGACATGGTTCTCCGGATCAATTTTTATTTTGAATCCCATATTCCCTTTGCCGTCGGTTGTGTTTGTCATATAATTGAGAGTAAACATTTTTCTCTGCATTGAATCAAGCGATGCGACAACCGTATCCAGTAGCTGTCGTGAAGAATTATCTTCCTTCATCACATCAACCAACACATGAAAACTATCTGCCGGAGATTCACCAACATTGTAAACATAAAACTTTAGATCAAGACTATCCCCTTGAATTAGGGTATCGCGAGAGATGGAAACGACCTGGTAGTTGGTTGCGAGTTCGGGTAATGTATGAAACTTAACACTTAAACTTGATAAATTAGGTGAAATTGAATCTGATTCAGTTCTAAACGCGGAAAGAATTTTAATTTTGGGATATAGCCTAGCATCAATAGAATTTAAATCAGCGGTGTTGTTAGTAACCGATAAAACATTCAAAGTATCAACAATTCCATTATCTCTTATTCCTAATGGACGATATGAACTGACTAATTCATTACTAATTATTTGTTCGACTGAAAGAGAATCCCATTTACCAACCGGTCCAATTTCAGAGGTTAATAGCGAGCCACTTTTGTTGGGTGTATAATAAGTAGTATCAATCTTTACACTGCCATTACCAGGCTTAGAAAAAGCTTCCGGGACAGAACCGGGGACGGCTCCCTTTTTCCCAATTATTGCCCAGGAACCACGAAAGACTAAACTATCGATATAAATACTGCCAAGACTTTTGATTTGATTTTTTAACTCAGAAGAGGATACACTTCCTTCGTCAGAAACGGCTATTATAACAATGTACTTATTTGAAAGTGTATTTAAAAAGTTGATGTAATTATTTGTTTCACCACCAAATACATCAAAGAGTCTGTAAGAGATAAATTCAAAACTGCTATCATCAAACACACAGACATGATGTCCACGTAGTGTGTTTTCCGGAATATAATTTTTAGAATTTTTCTGAATTGAAGCCGAATTACCGTCGCTGAATCCGGCTGAAAAAGCAGAAAAAACCGTCGTGATGGAATCAAACAAGATATGTCTGTTCAGATATTGCAAATTTGCTAAAGTAGATTTGGAAAAGGAAAGGCTATCACTTAAGAAATATTTATTGTCATTCGTTTTAATAAAAGAAAAAGAAGAACCAAATTGTTCGTTCCCTGCAGTTTTTGTCCTCGCCCAATAGCGTGTGTCTTTTTGAAGATTCGCCATACTTAATGAAGTGAACAGAGTATCTAATGATTTGTGAACTACCTGGCTGTTCTTAAAGGAATCATTAGTTGCAAATTCTATTTCCAAAGAATCACTTTGCTGTTTACTGGCGGGATTAATCAAACGCAGAAGATCACCTAATCCATTTTCAACTGGTTGAGTAACCATCGTTTTGATTGAGGATCCGACAACTAAATACTTAATCGAAACAGAATTGTCAACTTCAGACAATTCATCAACTGAATTATTTGCATCAAGATGGATCGAAAAGGTATGTTCCCCCGGCTTCTTTCGAATTGGTATTGAAATCTTCATAGAATTAGAAAAATTCGGCAGGGATTTATTTACTTCCAAATTAAAATTATTAGTATCTGCTACGGCATCATTAATTACAACCGAAAAAGAATCATTCGTTACTTTACCAAAATTATAATAATTAAGAGATACAGATAAAGAGTCCATAAGATCTGAAGGATTGGTAGAATTTATATAAATATCAGAAGGAGTGATAGATAAATTCGGTTTATTAGGAATTCGGAGTTGTGCTATTGGGTCTCCAATCAGAGTATTGGTTAAGGCGAACAATTTATACACGCCTGTACTGCCATAAGTTTGGAGCATCTTTAGTTTTGCAAGTTTTAAAGCTTCGCTTATTGTAGAGACCGAATCTATTAAAACTTTCTCATAGAACAATTTGGGCCCTAATAATGAAGTGGACAAAAATCCGAGCGATGAGTTTCCAATATATGCGATTGCTTCTCCTTCATTTGAAACAACAAAAAGTTGCGAGAAAGAAGTAACATCGGGTTCTCCAAACCGTGCAGTTGAACATCCAAAATCAGTAATTAATGGACTTCCAAATCCTTTACTTTTAAGCTGCGAAGGGGTTGTAATTGAATTATCCCATGTTTGGGTTCCGCTATGCCCTAAATATGAAATAAAAACCGATCCTTCATCAATTGTTTTCTGAAACTCGGCTTCCGAGTAAGGTCCAAAATTTGTATTTGGATTAATGGTTTTATAAAAGTGAGTTGAATTTCCACCTACAGGAGGAGGAGTAACGAAGGTGTTTATGACATAATTATTTACATCGCGGAGTTGGTCTAACTGACTTTGATTATCTCCGGTTCCCCCTGAGAAAAAAGTAAATCTTTTATTCCAACTATCAGAAGCACGGGAAACATAGTTGATGTGTTTGGTCATGTAAGAATCTAATTCTTGTTCAGAGGTTACCGGGATTCTTCCAATATTCATCTGTGGGATATAAGCTCCGGTAGTGTCCCATGTTATAAACCAATTGTCACTTACTGAAGCTCCGAAAGATGGAACGAAATTGTATTTTGGCGGAGTATTCATAAATTTAGTTTTATTTCCGTGATAATCATACGTGGCACCGCCAATTAGACAAACATATTTTGGCAAGGGAGTTTGCCAATTGTTATGCGTGGTTATTAAAAAATCTCTAATGGCCTCCGGATTAAAATAGCCATACGCAAACTCGTCATAAATATCATCAACATCAATTACTTTTGCTATAACGTTATAGCTGTTCGAAATAAATGAGGTGTAATCATTTGTCTTGTTGAGAAAATTTTTATGCGTAATTGCAAGATAATCAGCCTGGATTTGGGGATTTCTTAAATTCACGAACTTTTTCGCATAATAAATCTTTGGTTCTGAAACGCTACTTGCATTGATAAGAATAAATTTATCTTGGTTCGTTAACGTATCAAAGAAAACGATTTCACTATTGTTTCTGAGTAATTGATATTTTTCACTTGTCTTCCCATATCTCCAAACAATAATTGAATCGGAAAAAACATTTGTAATTTTAATTCCTTCAACAGTTGGTAGAGAATCAAGGTAAGGGAAGGAAAACAACAAAGAATCATTGTAGGTCTGTAACCACCTTGGATATTCAACTTCATACCAGTCGTAAATGCAAAGGTTGGGAGAAGCTGCTGTAAGAAACGAATAAATCTTTAGAGTGTTATTCCCATTTGTCAAAATACTAGAGTTATACTCTCCTTTCAAAAGTTTCTGACTGTATTTATCGATATAGCCGGAATCTTGAATGGCAGAAGTATTGACTGAAATTGCAAGAAGGTGTGCATTTTGATTTATGTTTGAAGCATAACTTTGTTGTTTTGAAAAAACATAAAATGGTTTTTCGGTAAAAACATTGGAAGTAACAAATGTTGAATTTCTTGTCCCTACCCCTAAATTACCTTGATGCCAGGTTTTGTTCTCATACCAATTCGGCATTTCTCGTCTTACTTGATCTGCCATTGAAAAATCAAACCAATTGTTCTTTTCGTAATGAATAACTTCGTGATAATATTTTAAAGTGTCTTGTGCTGAAATCAAATTTCCGTTATCCGATACCTTAACACGTAAACCATCCATTCCTCCCCATGTCAACCAATAAATTGTCGTATCAGAGAAGCGGTCCAAGTATTCATTATAAGGTTCGCCATATTGGTTTACTTCGCGATGTTTTCCTCCCATGTTTCGTTCTCCCACAAACTCAATAAAATCCTCCGGATCGAAGACATTATCATCTTCTCCTTTTACATAAATAGGGACTTCAATTCCTTTTTTATAGAGCTTTAAAGTTTTAGGAATAATAGAAGATAAATTTAAATATGGACTCAGACCGTTATAAGTCAGGTGATAAATAGCGTCTTTACTCACTCCTATTTTCAGGTAAACAGTATTATAATCAATCCATTTATCTGAAGAATCGCTCCTTCTAAGATTATACTGCACTAATTTAGTATCGTTAAAGTTGATTTTACTTTCAGAAATAGAATTTAAATTGTTTTGAGTGCTGAATGTCGGAGCAATATTCACGGGACAAGTAATTTCCAAATGAAATTTCACAATTCTCCGGATAGAACGTTTCGCAGGTTCGAAGAGGAATGGAGAAACTGAAAGATGAAGATAACTTTTTCCATCTTTTACTAATTGTCCGTTTACAATTAAGAATTTTGAATTATAAGATTTGGGAAGCGAAGTATTATATTCGTAATGAATTATTTTCTGATTATCAACAGTAATCGTTGGAGTTACTTCCGGAATGGCTTCCAAAACTTCTTCACGATCAATGATGAATTGCACTTGAGGAGTTGTGTTTGCGGCAATAGGAATAAAAATAGTTGCTGTAGGCAGATTAAATTGGTTTGGTTTTGATTCATCCAAAGGGAAATCGAACTGTAATCTGTTTTGCCCGGAAGCCGGTGAGATGTGAAAACTAAACTCATTTTGATAAAACAGAATATGTTTATTCTCCGTCACCTTTTCAGATGTAAGGGAGACTTGAGACAGAATATTAAAACTGCAATTATAAAGAAATAAAATTATTAATAAGTATTGTCTCTTCATTGTTTAGATCGAGGATGTAGTTTATTGATCAAAATTGAACCTTACAAATGTATATAAACGAAATTAAAATAAATAATATAAAAGACGTTGGTTTGTTTAAGAAAGAACTGGAGTTTCTGTTAAGCGAACGAAATACAAATTTAATAGTAACCTTTAATTTAGATTTTCTGAGAATCTCCACAGAGAATGACAAATTCAAAGACGTTTGTAAGAATGCACAAATTGTACTTGCGGATGGAGTAGGAATTACTTCTCTACTCAAACTAAAATATGGAATATCTCTTCATCGATTAACCGGGAATGATTTATTTCAAATACTTTTAGGAATTGCCAACGGTAAAAAGTTGAAACTAGCCTTGGTAGGTTCTACCACAAAATCGTTAGAGGTTTTGGGAATCAAATTGGGAAAAACCTTTCCTAATATCTCATTACTCACAATCTCTCCTCCTTTTTTATTTGAAACAGAAGAATCAACTAACAATAAAGTCATTAACGAATTGAAAAACTTCCAACCGGACATTTTAATAGCTGCTTTAGGATGCCCGAGGCAAGAGATTTGGCTTTCTGAAAATATGAAAACAATAAACGCAAGAATAAATGTTGGTGTTGGTGCAGCGCTAGATTTTTATTCTGGAATAAAAAGAAGAGCCCCAGTATTCCTGCAAAAAATCGGGCTCGAGTGGGTATGGAGACTTTTAACGGAACCTTCAAGGTTATCAAAACGATATATCATTCATGACTTACCATTTTTCATAAAGCAAATTGTAAAGAAAAGAACAGATTTTGAATAATATTAGACTTTTATTCCTAATGAAATCTTTTAATATTGGGGGAGTTGAAAGATCAGTCATCAATTATGCGAACGAATTGATTAAAGATTTTGACTACGTCGGAATTTGTGCTTATGGAGATTTCTTTAATCATAAAAACTATATAAATGATGATGTTGAAATTAATAATTTACCTTTTCCAAGCAATAGCTCCAATTTTCTTTCGAACCTATTCTGTATAATAAAAATTCTGAAGAAAAAAGAAATAACTATTCTTCATTATCACCATAGGGTCTATTTACCGTATATCTTAATTCTTAGAGTAAGATTTCCTGCCTTGAAAATTATTTATTCCCACCACAATACATTTGATGACCAGTTAACAAAGCTACTTTATGCAAATCATTATGTTGCTATTAGTAAATCAACAGAATCGGAGTTAATAAGGTCTCATAAAAAAGATTTTACAATAATTAAACATGGAACTCCTATTTCTTATAATGAAGTTTCCCAACAATTAAAAGAGAAATTTACTATCGGTTTTGTTGGAAGGTTCACTAAAACCAAAGGGATTTTTGTTTTGTTAGATGCCTTTCGCAATATTCATATAAAGCTTAGCCATGTCAGATTATGCTTCTTCGGTGAAGGAGAATTACAAGAGAGTATTGAATCATTTATTCGAGAACATCACTTCCAGAAAGTTGTTGATATCTTCCCACCAACAACTAATTTGGAATCAATTTATAGTCGAATTGATCTATTAGTCATTCCGTCAATATCATTAGAAGGTTTTGGATTGGTCATAATTGAAGGTATGGCTCATAAAAAACTGGTGGTAGCCAGTGATCTTCCTGTTTTTAGAGAAATAATAACTGATGAAGAAACTGGATTTTTATTTACTGCCGGGGATTCTAAACATTTAGAAAAAGTTTTGTTAAAAATAATTTCTGATGATGAGTTATACAATAAAATAAGGTTAAACGGATTTGACACTGCCGTTAGAGAATATAATCTAAGCGATGCTGTAAATAAGTATATTAACTTATACAAGCGTTGTTGGAATAGCGGAAAATATACTTAGCCCTATTACTGATAATTTTACCATTGTATTTTACTTATTTTGCAGTATACAATATTATTAGGCTTCATGTTGAGCATTTTGATAAATTGTTGACGTACTAAAAAATTATCTCTTGTGGCAATAGAATCTAACAGAAAGATATTCTTGGGGATCTTTCTTTCTAATTCGATTTCATCATTGAGTTTGGGGCCTATTAAAATAGTAGTTTTTTTCATTTTTAAAAAAGAAACGATATCCCCCTTTAATCTATATTTGCTGATACCCGGATTAATCAAACCCACGGGGTCAACTATATATCTTTGTGTGAGAAATCCAATTTTTCCTATTCTATCTCTATAAATTCTATCGTCAGTTTTGGTGTTTTTTATAGTCCATTTTATAATTTGATCTTCCGCTTTTTCGCTCTCAAAGTAAATTTGTCTATAGATGCCTGCATGAAATGAACTAATAAATAAAAAATAAACTGGAATTAAATAATACATGATAGAACGTATTTTTTGCATCTTTGTGTTTTGTTGAAGATCAAGAAATAAAAACAATCCTAAAAATATAGGGGGAAAAACGATGCAATAATATCTGGAGAAGATAAATTCATTGCTAATAGTGAGGGAATAAAATAGTAGGTATGATGCGATTAGTACTATGAGGAAAGTATAATATCTCTGAAATCTTGTATTGCTGAATTCTTTTAATCTTGATCTGCCGAGGACTAATAATTGAATGAATACAAATAAATATGTCCCTAAGAATATCATAAGTGAGGCTTTAATATTAGCTATAAAATACCTTCCGATAGGGTAATCAGCTCCTTTTGCATAAAATGTTGATGGCAGAAAGGTACCAAAGTAGAAATAAGCAAAAATTAACCAGGGAATAACCAAAATAGCGGCGCCAGCTAGTACTTTAAAAAACTCATCTGATAGTATTCTTTTGTTATTTATCAGATGAATTAATATCGATATGAGTAATAAATCAGGACGTATTAAAATTGAAAATCCAATAATAACACCCATTAGAAAAGAATTGGGATGTTCTCGAATAAAAAAAACATAAAGAATCGCAAGTGAGAAAAAATAAACAGCTGTTGTTTCTAAACCGGTGTAGGTATGCTTTAATAAGTTTGGATCGATAGAGACTAAAAGCAAAGCATATATTTGCAAAGTTCGTTGATGAATAATTTTAGTAATAATAATCCACCATAAAGTAATGTATGCCATTCCAAAAATTATCGAAAGAAGAGTCGGAACAAGAAGAATATTGTGGATAACCAAATTGATTACGACTATAAGAAATAGCCATAACGGACTGGTAAAACCGTAAGTTAGTTCTCCAGGATTAAAAGATAATTCACCCCTATTTATAATGTTCACGGCATATTTCAAATAGATGTATGTATCATCTGTCAGATGAAAGTAGCTATAGAGTCCGTAGGATAACCCTAGATAAACAGTGAGGGACACAGCTAAATAGAATAAGTTAATTCTGGACATCTAACAATTCGTTGATTACTTGAATAATTTTTTCGGGCATAATTTTGGTGATACAGTACATCTCTTTTTGAGAACATTTCCAAGCACAATTAAAGCAAGGCAAATCATAAAATATAAATTTTTTTTCTTTCGATGAATTAAAGGGTAAAAATTGTCCAAACATCCCACCACCAATAATTGCCAATAATTTTACATCCAATCGTAACGCAATGTGCGATATCCCGGAATCGATTCCAATGAACAAGTCTGATCTTGCGATTAATGAAGGGATTTCATAAAGTTTTAATTCACTAGCGAGAATTATAACATTTTGTAATCCATTGCGAAGCATCTTTAATTCGTTTTCTTGTTCTTTATTTCCTATCAAATAAATTTGAAATTCAGAATTTAGTTGGTGAATTATTTTAGTAAAATACTTAATTGGCCAATCTCTATTGCGTTCCGATGAAAATGGGGCAATAACAATACTTTTTTTTAAGGTAGAATGTTTTATTAAATCGTAGTTTGTCGAAAATGTTTTTTGATTAGCAAATTTGATCTTATAAAACGCATTTTTGTTAAACATATTTAGAAGAGCAATATGCTTATCGTACTCATTGAAAATATTATCAGTTAATATCTGGGTATAAAATTTATCTAATAAAGTTCCTAACTTCTCTCCTAAGTAAGTATGCTTAGCATTCAAAGCATAAATTGTTTTAGCTCCACTCAAAATTGAAAGTTCATCATTTATTATTCCCCTTGCCGCAGTAAGATTAATACAAAGACCATATCCAGATTTTCGAAAGGATTTGAGCAATTTAACTTTATAGAGAAGAGAATATCTATATCTGTTATGTTGAAATGGGATTATTTGAATTTTCCCGGAATAGTCTTTAAATAAATCAATGTATTCGGTGTGCATCAACAATCTAACATGTTGATGTATCTCAAAAATATTATCATTTTCCAAAAGGATGGAAGAGACAACCAAATCGCCAACTCTTCCCGTATTAATGAAAAGGATATTCTCTGCGTTTCTCTTGTTATTCCTTGGCAAGAAAACTTTTAGAATTAGAAGGAGAAGGAATTCAAAATAATTAAGAGACGCGTTAAATAATTTCATTTTTGATTTCTTTCACCCCATAGGAAGTACCAGATAACCTTTATTCTTTTAAAACTATTTGTATATGAAAGCGAATATGATCGCAATATTTTTAAAAGGAATCCTCCTAAAACAAGAGCAAATAAGTATCTCAAAAGTTTTCTTGAACAGAATCCATTAAATAAAGCTTTTAAAATTAAACTAAATGCGATAAGAAGTTTATTATTATTATAAAAGACGAGGCTTTCTCTAAAGAGTAAATCATTTTTAGGAATATTAGAACTTCTATCACGTAGATATTTCAGAGAAATATTGATAGTCATTTCTCTTGTTGCCATAGAATGTTTTGATGAGATTTGATTTTTGTGAATTCTCCATGAATATAAATAGTCTGGGAAATTTGCTAAAACAGAGGTTTTGCTGGCTCTTAAGTAAAACTCATAGTCTGCACTAGGGAAAAAGTTTTCATCATAATAACCACATTTTTCAAAGACATGCTTACGAATACAAGCACTTGAATTAAATATTGTATAATTTTTATATAATAATTCATCTTTGATCGTAGCGTCAATGACAGGAAGTTCCTGTTTCCCAATAACTTTTCCTTTATTATCTATTATATTATAAAAAGAGCCACAAATATCGGCATTTGATTCCATCATTAAGCTAAGTTGCTTACTAAATCTTGTAGGGGCACTAATATCATCTTGATCTGCAATAAAAACATATTCCCCTCGCGCTTCGCGGAAACCTCTATTGTAAGCAACTATTTGTGACGTTTTTTTTTCAAAGATTATTTTTATTCTTGGGTCTTTGAAAGATTGTATAATTTTTAGAGATGAATCATCCGAACCATTTTCAATTATTAAAAATTCAAAAAAATTGTGATCCTGAATTAATACGCTATTAATGGCTTCAGCAAGATATTTTTCTCCATTATGAACTGGCATTATTACAGAACAAAAACATTCTTTTGAATTACTCATCGGTTGAAAATATAAATGTTGTTGAACTTAAAATTTCCGTAAGCATATCTTTTTTGAACTGCATAGCTTACCGGTTTTCGGAATAAAAGTTGGGTGTCTAGCAGATTTATTATTTTATAAAGACCTCGGAAATAAGATTTTATATATTTCATCCTTATTGCAATTATTAAATTGCTTATAAGTAATTTTACTGAAAAAACGATAAAATAGAACAACGAAAAATTTTTAAATAAAAATATCCAATAACTGATGAATCCATAAAAAAATCTTTTTTCATTTATTCTGTTTTCCTCTTTTAATATTATATTTCTTCCAATTTTGGAATAGGTATGAATTATTCGATGATTACTGAAGAATGCTATTTTGTAATTGCGATTAATTAATCTGATAGAGACTTCTAATTCATTATAATACAAGAAAAGATTATTGTCATATCCATTGACTTCAGCAAAAGCTGATTTTCTAATCAATGCCCCACAGCCAATAAATCCGTTCACATCCTCAGAAACGGCGGAGTTGTGGTACTTAAATTCATCATTTTCAATAATATTAAAATTCTGATTATAAACAGCAAATCCGACGACGGCTGTTGTTACATGCTCTTTAAAATACTCGCTTGCAGTATAAATAACTTCATTTTCCGGGTAACTATCATCATCCAACACCAGCACATATTCTCCACTGGCAATTTTAAATCCTTCATTCCATCCGGCTATGCCGATATTTTTTTGCATTCTTATAAGAATAACCGCAGGAAATTCGTTTGCTACCATTTCCGGACTACCATCAGAAGAGGCATTATCAACAACTATTACTTCAATGTTTTTATAGTCTTGTTCATAAACTTTTGTCAGAGTATTACGCAATTCATTCTTCCGGTTAAAGGAAAGAATGTTAACCGTAACCAATGGTAAATGATCAAGCATTTGCTAATTTCCTAAACTTGTTCAATGAATACGCAATCACTTGATCCATATTATAATATTGATACTCAGCCAATCTTCCGCAGAATATTATGTTTTTAAGCTTTTCGGCTTCCTGTTTATACCGTAAGAACAATTTTCTATTCATATCAGTTGGAATAGGATAATAAGGTTCACCATCTTGCAAAGAAAATTCTTTGCTGATGGTTGTTGCATCTGTGTTCTGCAAGGTAAGATATTTATATTCCGTTACACGAGTAAATTCTTCTTTCATATCAACAAAATTAACTTGTCCGGCGCTTTGATAGTTTTGCTTTTTGTAATATTCATACTCAAATCTAATTGAACGGTAAGGAAGTTTTCCGAATTGATAATCGAAGAAGGCATCAATCGGTCCGGTGTAAATGATTTTATCAAACTTCGTATTATCAATAATCTTTTTATAATCAGTACTCAATGCAACTTCAATGTTTTTATGAGAAAGCATTTTCTCAAACATTTTTGTATAACCCTCTTTTGGCATAAACTGATATTTATCGGTGAAATAACGGTAGTCATCATTAAATCTAACCGGTATCCTTCCGCAAACTGACGGAGACAATTCATTTGGGAAAAGATTCCATTGTTTCTTTGTATAATTCTTGAAGAAGGCTTCAAACAACTCTCTTCCTACTTGATTAACAATTATATCTTCTGAATTCAGAATAGGAAATCTATTCTCAATCTTAGTCGATAGAAAACTCTTTACCTCCCCCTCGGTCTTTAAGTCGAGATCAAAAAATTTGTTAATTGTAATACGGTTAATCGGAATAGGGAAGTGATCACCTTGATAATTTGCGAGTACTTTATGTTCGTAAAATCTCCATTCAGTAAACTTTGAGAGATAATCAAAAACTTCTTTACTGTTGGTATGGAAAATATGAGGGCCATACTTATGGATAAGTATTCCGTGCTCATCATATACATCATAAACATTCCCACCAACATGGTTACGCTTCTCAACAATCAAAACTTTTTTATTCGATTGTGAAGCTAACCGTTCCGCCATTACAGCGCCTGCAAAACCGGCACCGACAATTAAGTAGTCATACTTCATGCAAATTCTTTTTCCTGAAGTAAAAATAAATCATTCCCAGCGTTATAAATATTTCTGTTGCCAGTATGGAGAATGCAGAGCCGGTTGAACCATGCAATGGAACGAATAAAAAAGAGAGAGCTATACTTATTATACTTCCCAAAATAATTATTGCAGTAAATTCTTTTTTCTTCCCGAAGTTTAATAATCCTTGAATACCAAACATATTGCTCAAATAGATAATAAATGGAAGGAGAGCGATAATTTGTAAAAGATAAATTGATTTTGAGTAGTTCTTTCCTGCAAGCAATAAAACTAACGGTTGCGCAAAAAAGAAAATTATAATTCCTGCAGCTAGCAGAGCTCCTCCGCCTAGCAAAGTGAATTTCATAAGAAGTTGTCTTGATTTTTTTTCATCGTTCTGTGCAAGAAAAGCAATCCGGGGATAAAGGGCTTGGCTGATTGGGCTCGCCATAGATTGGATCCCAAAACGAATTTTATCTGCTGCTGCAAAATATCCCACTTCAGCATGATTTGACAAGAGTCCAAGTAAAAAAATATTTGTGGTTGTATAGAGACTAATTGAAGCGCTGGAGATAAATAATAGATACGATCCCTTTAATTGAAAAAAAATTTCCTTCATCGATGGAAAGAGAAATCGCACATCATAATATTTCTTCATCATTCCGGTTAAGACAATTGCATTGAACACAAAACTTAAACCTATCAACATTACATAAGTCCCATCGTCAGTTTTGGATTTAATAAAAATGAAAATTCCAATTATCATTAATATTTTTGAAATGGTGGAGACGGCAACAAGCCGTTTCATTTCTTCTAATCCTTGAAAAAACCAAACTGGTGTGAATGTGGTTCCAAGTACAATGAGAAAAGAAAAAAAGAACAGTTCCTTTTCGACGGAAAATTTTGGGATAAAAGTGACCAAGACCCAAAATGCGATGAAACAAAGGAACAGCAGAAGAATTTTAATAGAATAAACTGCCGAGGCAATTATAGACAACCGCTCTTTTTCATTTCTACAGATTGAAATTTGTTGTGTTGCGGAAAAATTGAAACCAAAATCAGTGATCATAGAAAAGTAGGCAACAAAGGCTGTTACAAAATTAACTAATCCGAATTTCTCCGGTCCGAGTACGCGTACTAAGTAAGGGAAAGTGATAAGAGGTAAAAGATTGTTTAGTACTTGAAGAAATGAAAGTGAAACTACATTTTGTAACAACTTTGATTTGAAAGAGAATTTGAAAAAATCTCCAATCACTTCCTCACCAGCCACACTTCCGGATTTTGATGATCGCGTTGTTTCCAGATTTCAAAATGCATGACTCTTCCTTCGATGCTTTCGGAAATGTCGCCAAGAATTTCTCCGTAGCTTACTTTACTTCCTTCGCTAACTGCTATTTGTCCAAGATGTCCGTAAACCGTTCTGTAACCTTCGCTGTGAGTAACAATAACAATGCTGCCATAACCGGGAAGCCATTCAATCGCGGAAACAATTCCTTCACCGACTGCTTTTACTTTGAAATCACCCGCAACTTTTATGTCAATGCCGTAATTCAAAGTGACGGTTTTTAATTTTTCATTTTTATCTTCACCGAATTTTCTAATGATTACTCCGCGCGAAACAGGCCAAAGCATTCTCCCTCTCATTGCGGAAAAAGATTTGAAATTTTCCGTAGCGAATCCTTCGGACGGAAAGTCTTTCATTTCTTCTTCTGTTGAAGACGAAACCGGCGTTTCTGGTTTGGTCTTATCTTTTAGTGATTCTCTTTTTCTTTTATCAGCTAATTTTCTCGCCAGCTCTTTTTTACGGAGTTCTTCTTTTTCTATTAACCGGGTGATAATATTTTTTATCGATTTTTCCGCTTGCTTTTTATCTGCCAACTCTTTTGCGGCTGCCGACTTATCATTTCTAAATTTCTTCAGCACATTTTTTTCTTCGACAAGTTTTTTTTGCAACTGATTTTCTTCCGAAGATTTCAGACTCAACAAATTTTCTTTCGATCGTTTCTCATCAGCTACCGAAGAGACTTTCATTGCAAGCAACAATGAGTTTTCTCTGATCTGCTGCAAGTCTTTTTTTCTGCTAATGGAAAACTGTTTTAGATACTTATACCGCGCTAATGCTTGCTGTAGTGACGCCGCATCAAAAAGATAGATAAACTCATTACGGTAAATTCCCTTATAGATTGCAGCAGCATATCTTGCATAATTCGCTTTCAAAGCATTTGTTTTTTGCCGGAGATTTTCAATCTGCAACTGAAGTAAACCGATCAGATCCGATTTCTCTTCAATTTGAGTTTTATATGAATTGATGAGCTGATTAAGAAGGAAGTTTTGTTTGTTAAATTTTTCAACTACAGAATAAGATTTTTTTTCGCGCTTGGCGATATCAGCTATTTCTTTTTCAAGCGATTGGATTTCCGTTTTCAGATTATCCAATTCTTGTTTTTTTGTCGAGATTTCTTTTTGTTGAGGAAGTGAGAATGAAGAAAAGATCAGAAGAAAAAGAAAAATCTTTGTAACATCTACCATCTAATTATCGTTGCGTCCGTTGGAAACTTAAAATCAATTTGAATCTCTTTTTGATTTGCAGAAATGTTCTTGTATTCAATTTGAAGATATTGATTCTCTTTTTTGTTGGAGACAGAAATTCTTTTTGGTGTTGCAACATTTTCTGTAAGAGAAAAATCTTTGTATTCTCCGATCAACAATTCTTTTCCCTTTGAAGACTTTAAAGTGTATTGGGTAATCCCAAGATTTCTAATGTCAATGGCATACGTTGACACAGTGTTCTCAAGCGAATCATTATAAGCTATAACATATTTATCGTTTTGCACCTGGTATGCATCGGGATTTTTATAAAGTCTGTCTGTTAAATTCACAGCACCGATTATCGCATCAAGCAAGTCTGAAAAAGAAATATCAATTCGCAAAATGTTTCGTAGAACATCGTCATTGGTTTCGCCCATGTATACCGTGTTCGAAAGCGCCTCGTAAAAAGTAAATGCTTTTTTTGTAACCAATGCTTGCGCCAACTCAATCCCAAATGGACCCATAATGGTCAGGTAAATTGAGTCAGGTTTAATCATCACCACGTTAAACGATGCGGAGTTGTTAAAGTCCGGTGTTTTAATTGTGAGTGTACCGCTTCCCTCAAACGAGCGGATTTTTCTTCTGTTGGCTTCAAGTTTTTTTACTAACCGGTCAGCCGGCAAAATCTCAACTTCTTCGGAAGTAGTTGAAGACGAACATCCGGTAAAAAAAGAAACTAAAATTGTAGCCAAAACAAATGTAAGCAAGAAGAATTTTATTTTCAAAGGGCGCCTCGTTCAATTTTTGATTGCAATCCTCCAACACTATTATCAAGCTCAAAAGCTTTCTTCCACGAAGTAACAGCTTCTTCTTTCTTTCCAAGTTTGAACAGCACATCTCCATAGTGATCAAGAATTACAGCTTTTTCTCCTCCAACCTCCAGAGCTTCTCCGATATATTTTTTCGCGTTTTCGTAATCACCAAGTTGAAAGTAAACCCATCCGATAGTATCGAGATAAGAAGAATTTTTCGGTTCGGCGGTTACTGCAATTTTTACCATCGCAAGCGCCTCATCTAATCTAATGGCGCGTTTGGAAAGGGAATAAGCATAGTTATTATTTATCAGCGCATTGTTGGGACTGCTTTTTAATGCAAGCGAATAAATACTATCGCATTGAGTCCATGCTTCTTGTCCGTCGTAAATTAATCCTAGAGTTCCAAGTAGATCAACATTCGTCGGATCAAGTTTTATTGCTTTGTTAATATAGAAAATCGCTTTATCATTTTCTTTGAGTTGGCTTAAAGTGTATCCGTAAGAAGTAAGGGCATTGATGTCGTTTCCATTCAATTCAACCGCTTTGCTCAAATAAACTTTTGCGCTGTCATGTTTATCAAGTTGAGCGAAAGCAACGCCGAGTAAAAGATTTATCGTAAAATCTTCCGGGAATTTTGTAATTGCGGTAGAAAGTACTTTTACGGTTTCGCTGTATTTTTTATTATCAAAGTAGAATCCGCCAAGCCTGATCCATCCTTCCGGATGCCACGGAGCTAATTCAATTACAAGATTATAATAAGAAGTTGCAAGTGAATCGTTTTTCTCAACAGTTGCAATTGCCCCGAGATGTAATTTTACCTGCCAGTCTGTTGTGTCTTTATCAATAGTCAAGAAAAGCTTTTTGGCTATTGGAAGTAAAGTTGAATCTTTAAATGAATTTTGAAAATAAGTTGCGCCAATACTTATCTTTGTTTCAAGCGGAACATTTTTTTGCTTGAGAATGAAATCATATTCTACCGAAGCTTTTGCCAAACTATCTTGCAGGACATAAATCCGGGCTTTGGTTTCGCGCGCTTCCAGATCATCGGGATAAGCACGCAGCACGTCGTCAACTTGCATAAGAGCTTTCTCGTAGTTCTTGTTGCGGATGTAAAAATCTACGATAACTTTTTGCAATTCTTTGTTCGCAGGATCAATTTCGGAAAGTGATTCAAGTGTTTCAACCGCTTTCTCATTATTTCCCAAACGCTCATACAGATCGGCTACACGGGTAAGTACGCTCCAATCATTACCTATAAGCTTTGTAATTTTTTGATAAACTTCGATTGCCTGTGTAGGTTTATTTGGCTCGTATAACCGGGCGAGTTTATAAAAAGCGTTGATGTTGGTTGAATCGATTGAAATAATTTTTTCCAGAACAGTGATCGCGTCATCATTCTTCTTTGCTGCCGAAAATATTTCTTCTTGCAGCATTAAGTATTCTATATTATCAGGTTCGATGGCGGCAGCTTTGGAAGCGTTTTGCAGTGCAAAAGAGAGTTTGTTCAAGAAAAAATAATCTTTGGCAATTGCATAATAAATTCCGCCGGACGGGTCTAATTGTGCAGCTTCCTGATATTCAAGAATTGCCGAAGCATAATCGCCTTTCGCATCAGCATTAACGCCGTTGAGAAAAAGATCGAGCGCTTTTCGTTTCGCATCTGTTTTTAAGGATTTTTTTTCTTGCTTGCCGTCGTTATCAGCGCCGGTTTTTATGGAAGACGCACACCCAAAAAATCCGAGAACAAAAAGGGTTAAAAAAACTATTCGCATTAACTATTCTTTTAATAAAATTGATTGTGTCTTTAGGTTAAACCGTTCATATAAACATCTCTTCATCAAGAACGGAATTTTTTTTATCTTGGTTCTAAATTATTTTAGAATCAAAATTTTCACGGTAAAGATACATAAAAATGATTGAAAAATTTGACATCGGGTTCGCCTATGTCTGGGAATTTGACGAAGATTTTATCCATAAGTTCGAAGAGGTTTTCCACGCCTATAATTTGTCAACGTTCATCATTGGGCATCACAATATTGAAGCGGTAAAAAAAAGAATTAAGGAGAAGAATCTCCATTTCAATTTTTATTTTGATAGAGGTTGGGATGTTGAAGAGTCGTTTGAAGCGCTCGGAAACCTTTTGATGAAGCGGAAAACTCACATCTTCAACCCATACAAAAAAGTTCTCCACGCAATCGATAAAGCTACTATGCACCTTGAATTTATTACCGCCGGATTGAACGTTCCTTATTCCATAATCATTCCACCCGTAAAAGAAAAAGAAGAATTATTTATCTCACTTAGCAATCTCGCCATTCTTGGACGCCCGTTCATAATCAAACCATGTAATACTACCGGCGGAGGAATTGGTGTTGTTACCGGAGCAGAATCGCTCCACGATGTGCTGTATGAAAGGAAATTTAATCACGAAGATAAATACCTTCTTCAGGAAAAAATATACCCCGCCTACCTTAATGGAAAACGGGCGTGGTTTAGAGTGTTTTATGCGTTTGGAAAAATTATTCCGGTTTGGTGGGATGACCTTACTCATCATTACCAGGTTTTGACTTCGGAAGAAATTGAAACGTTTAAACTGAAAAAACTCTTTCAAATTACCCGGACAATTTATAACATTACAGAGCTCGATTTCTTTTCAACCGAAATTGTGATCACTCCGCAGTATAAATTTATTGCGATCGACTATGTGAACGATCAGTGTGATTTGAGGCTGCAATCGCTGCATGAAGATGGTGTTCCCGATGAAATAATTCTCCAAATAGTAATTGCAGCAAAAAACAGAGTACTAAAACTGAAAAAAGAATTGCATCTTTAACTATGTCAAAAGTCGAAATTTATTTTACGGTAATTGTTCTTATGAGTTTATTTGCACTGCTCGCACATCAATATATTTTTTCGATCTACGAAGTTGAATATAAAATCAGCTCAAGGGTGCTATATCTCAATTCAGATTCAAAGATTGTACTCGAGGCTGTTCCGGTAAATAGTTTCGGATTTCGAGCGCCGTTCCGAAACAGCTATACAAAATTTTCCATCATTCAAGGAAAAGATTTGATAGAGATTGAAGAAAATAATTATGAAAAAGGAATACTGATTATAAAAGCTAAAGCTGAACCGGGAACCGTGGTCATTCGCGTTAAATCAAAATTTTCATTACTGCCAACGGAGTTCGAAATAAAAATTGTTCCAAATCTCGCCTAATAATTGGCAGCCGGCAGTTTTTGTTCAATCAGTGTTTTTTACTTCAACTTTATACTTTATCATCCAAAGGCTGATCCGCCTCTGGTGGATACTTTTAACTTTTTACTATATTTAATAAAGAAATTCAAAATAATTGTTGAGAAATAAATGAAACATCTTTTATCCTTATCGCTTTGTTTACTTTTTTGTTCAGTTGCCGCATTCGGACAGGGAACTGCCGGTGAAGATGCAAAACAAGAATATCGTTACCTGGTTGATATGCCTTCTTCAGGAATTCTTGAAAAAGGATCGGTCGGAGTTTCAAATGATATTTTACCGGACGGTATTGTTGTTGGAAGAATGGAAGTTGGAGTTTTTCAGGATGTCTCTTTCGGAATTTCTTACGGCGGAGCTAACATCATCGGTTCGGGTTCACCAAAATGGTACAAATATCCCGGCGTAAATTTACGTTTCCGCGTTTCAGGGGAATCGCTAACTTATCCTTCGTTAACGCTTGGATTTGATTCTCAGGGCAAAGGTGAATTTTTTGATTCCACAAATCGCTACGGAATAAAATCTCCCGGATTTTTTGTAAGCGGTTCAAAGAATTTTCAATTTCTCGGTTACTTAAGTCTCAGTAGCGCTGTTAACTATTCACTTGAAAGTAAGGATGGAGACAATTTTTTAAATTTGATGGTTGGAGCGGAAAAGACGATCGGCAAAAAGATTTCCGCAGTATTAGAATATGATTTTGCTTTTAACGATAACGCTGCAAGATTTTATGGAAAA
Organism: Ignavibacteria bacterium; assembly: GCA_030693705.1. Classification (GTDB taxonomy): domain Bacteria; phylum Bacteroidota; class Ignavibacteria; order Ignavibacteriales; family Ignavibacteriaceae; genus UBA1563. Next base: position 158,816 of record JAUYAB010000041.1, read on the forward strand.
GGAAATGGTTATTTAAATTTAGGAATTCGCTGGTCTGTTGGCGAAGGTTTAACTTTAGGTTTTGATTTGCGTGACTTGCTTAATAATAAAAAATGGAGCGCCGCTTCGGCAGACCGCGCGATCCGGCTTGAATATATTCGCCCGATATAATTTTTAGAATAACAATGAACTATCTTTTTGTTTCACTCGGCGCTGCGCTTGGGGGAGCAGCACGTTATTGGTTCGGAGATTTTGTTCATAAATCGCTTCCTTCGTTTTTTCCATTCGGAACGTTATTCATCAATATCATCGGAAGTTTTTTACTCGGCGTTTTTATTTTTTATTTTGATGAACGAGAACTTTTAAGTCAACCTTTAAAACTTTTTTTAACCATCGGTTTCTGCGGAGGATTTACTACATTATCGACTTTTAGTTTCGAATCAATAAAACTTTTTCTTGATTCGGAATTTCTTTTAGCGTCGGTTTACATTTTTGCAAGCGTTTTTCTATCTATACTTGGCGTCTATTTAGCCTATATTTTAAGCAGATAAGGAGCCTGTTATGCATCTTGAAGGTGAAGCAAAATTAATTAGAATATTCATAGGGGAAAGCGATAAAGCCGGAGTAATTCCTCTCTATGAAAAAATTGTGCTTGAAGCAAAAAGTTTTGGTTTAGCCGGTGTAACCGTTACCAAGGGGATAATGGGCTTTGGAAAAGACAGCCGCATCCATACAGCTAAAATTCTTCGCTTATCTGAGGATCTTCCTATTGTGATTGAAATAGTTGATACGCTTGAAAAGATTGAATCCTTTAAAGTAAAATTGGATGAACTTTTCGAATCAACTAAGTCGGGTGGATTAATCACACTCGAAAAAGTAGAAATCATTAGATACTCTTCAAGCAAATGAAGAAATTAATTCTTCTGGGATTCTCTTTCCTACTTGTTTCATGCACCCCCGCTCTTCGCTATGTAGAAGAAAGTAAACCGATTGTATCAAATCCTTTGGCTGCCGACAGTTCCGGAAAAACAAATCCTGTGAGAAATTATGATAAGATTGATGTGCTTGAAAGTTCAATCGAAACCGCCTCTTACTACGCGGATGAGTTTCATGGAAGAAAAACAAGTAATGGTGAAATTTTTAACATGAATGATCTTACGGCTGCGCACGTTTCGTATCCGCTAAATACGATCTGCCGGGTTACAAATTTAAAAAATCAGAAATCCGTGATCGTGAGAATAAACGACCGGAAGCCGAAAACGAATAACCGCTCAATAGATCTTTCACTCGGCGCCGCTAAAGAAATTGATATGATTAACGATGGTTTGACGGAAGTGCGTGTTGATATTTTAGAATGGGGAGATAATTAATTAGATAGTTAGTAAAAATATTCTACGCAAAATGGCAAGAATATTTTTCGGACAAGTTTCTCGCAACGTTCGCAAAGAAAGCGCAACGTCCGCAAAGGGAAAATTCGTAGCGTACTTTGCGGTTCGCGGCGAGCTTAGCGAGAAAAAAAAGATGAAACAAATACTTCATTCAAGAACAATGTGGTTCTGGCTTTACCAGGTTAGGAATTACGAATTAGGATAGTTAGTAAAAATCCGCTGCGGCGGACTGCGCAAAATGGCAAGAATATAAATTAGTAAAAGAATAACAGCATGGATGAATGAAAGTGAATGGTTGAATGTTTTTCATTCAGTCATTCAATCTTGCATCCATACATTCAATTTGGTTCTGGTTTACCAGGTTATGAATTACGAATTAGTTTTGCTGCATGGTGATCAAAACAAATCATACTGTGTTATGTTTTCTTAAAACTTTTCTTGAAATTACCGGCACTTGTATTTGCACAATTTTTTGCCCAATTTAAGCAGGAATTTTAGTGAAGAAAAGGAGAATTCTATGAAACTGGTAAAATTGATTTCCGTCTTTTTGTTATTCGGTTTATATGTGGCGCAAGCTCAAAAAATTGCCAACCCACCAATCGTTGGTGGAGTAACTTCTTCTTCGGCAAGTTTTGTTGTTCGTATTGATGAGGAAGCAGAAGTAAAAATTGGGTTAGATGTTTCTCAATCCTTTCTTAGTCCGATTTATACAAATACAGTTTCGGCAAAAAGTGATTCCAATTTTTTCTGTCTAACGTCAATCACCGGTCTTCAACCCAAAACAAAATATTTCTACAAAGTATTTATCAACAATGCTCAAGCGGACGATTCTGTTGAAAGATATTTCACAACGTTTCCTGTTGATGGTGAAAAAACTCAATTCAAATTTGCTTTCGGTTCGTGTCAGAAACAGGGGCAACCGGGCACAATCTTCAATAAAATCGCAGATGAAAATCCTGCCTTCTTTCTGCAGCAAGGAGATTGGGGTTATCCCGATACAACAGAATCTCCTTTTTCTTTTAATGACGATCTCGTGAAAGAAAGTTTTCGTTCACGGTATTCTTTCACCCATCCTTCATGGCAACTAATAAGAAAAACTCCCTACGCTTATACGTATGATGACCATGATATGGCTGGTAATAATACTGATGGCTCAATCCTTTATTTACAAGGCGCTCAAAAAATGTTGAGCGCATATAATAAATTGTTTCCTCACTATTCTCTTCCCGATATTCAAAAAGGAATGTGGCAAAAATTTACGTATGGAAATGTTGAAGTATTTATGACGGATAACCGCTCGCAAAGAGATCCAAATCTTTTAGCATTTAAAACAGCAAACGACTCGATCTATTTTGCTCCTGATTCCACCCATTCAATTCTCGGTGATGAACAAATGGAATGGCTGTTGAGCGAATTAAAAAATTCAAAAGCCGATTGGAAATTTATTTCTTCGGGTACGGCTTTTAACCCGGGAATGCGCGCAGTTATTGAGTTAGCCGTGCTTCTCCAAAAAGATCCAAAGTACCAGGCGATCCCGACGCTCTATGGAATGTTTAATATAAAAGATATTGCGTTTGAACTTTCCGACAAATGGGCAGGTTTTCCGAAAGATAATTTCCGTTTGCTGCAAGCGATAAATGAAAATAAAATTACAAACGTAATTTTTCTTTCCGGTGATACTCACACTTCCGGTGTTGATAACGGAAAAAATTCCATGATTCCCGAAATGATGGCTGGACCACTCGATATAAAAAATATGGGATTCGTTTCGTTAATGGAACGCTTTGGAGTCTTTGTTTTTAATAGCGGCGGACATACTTCAAATCTTCCCGAATCGGAATTTGGTAATGCGTATGGGCGCGTTACCGTCTTTAATGCTGATTCCGTGCTGCTCGAAGCTGTTTCTGAAAACGGAAATGTTCTCGGAAAAACTACTGTAAAAAATGGGTATCTGCCGCAAACCGTAGCTGCAACCGTTGCCCCAAGTATAATAAATTTAGATTCCGTTACCGTCGGCACATCAAAATGGTCTGCATTCGTGCTTCTTAATCCAAGTACGGAGAATTTAGTTATTACTCAAGTTCAATCTTCTAATCCTAATTTTTCTGTTATGATCTTCCCGGGAACTTTTACAATCAAACCCGGAGAGAAAAAAATAATTCCTATCTATTATGTTCAAAACCTTGCGCCTAACCAGGGCACTTATGACGATTGTTATATTTCAATTGCATCAAATGTTAATGGCGGACTTTCTCCCGTCTATTGCAAAGCGATTCCTTTCACTCCGAACAGTCTGAATGAAAAAAATATCATTTCTTCATTCGCACTTTATCAGAACTATCCAAATCCGTTTAATCCAAGCACAGTCATCAGTTGGCAATTAGCAGAAAACAGTAAAGTCAGTTTGAAAATATTTGATATACTAGGGAATGAAATAGCCACTTTGATAAATGAAGAACAGCAAGCGGGTTTCCATAATTACGAATTAGGAATTAGGAATTACGAATTGTCGAATGGAGTATATTTTTACCAACTAAGATCGGGAAATTTTATTGAGACGAAGAAGTTGGTAATTTTGAAATAATATTATAATTTTCAACAGTAACAATATTTTTTCGTTTACTACAAGATCGGAGGCTATTCGTGGATTCATTTAATAATCGTTCACTAAAAATAATTTTAGTTTTTTTATTCTTTTCGGCAAACAATTTCTCTCAACTTAGCGATAGGTTTTCAGAGGTAAAAAATACAATTCTCAACTCCAATGCAATAAGCGAGATAATTTATAACTCGGGGTCAATCGGTTCGCCATATTCACTTCCAAATAAAGAAGATTTAGTCTGGAAAAAATTAGGTTATATGTATGAATTTGGTCCAATGATTGCCGCTAGAGTTGTCGATAAAAACGGTGACACAGTGAGCATCATCAGTGATTCACACCTTAGAGCTGCTGAAGGCGGTTTTTCCCCGGATGGATATGTTAAATGGGGATGGATGCCGCAGGCAGGTTTCACAAATCCTTCCCAGCTTAAAATTGCTACTGCAAAAAACCCTTCTTCATGGCCCACAAATTGGAATCAATGGCAGGGCGAATTTGGTGATGGTCAAATTATCGGACAAGATGAAGCTTACTATGTTATGGATGATTTTTCTAATTCCCAATTCCCTTATTACCCTTATCCGAATGATACAACGAAACGTGGTCTTGGTGTTAAAGCAGAAGTAAGAGTTTATCAATTTGCCAATGGGATGCAGGATGCTCTTATTGTTAAATATAAGATAACTAATGAAAGTCCTAAAACTCTAAATGATGTTTATTTTGGTTTTTTTGGAGATCCGCACATTGGTGGGGCATTTGATTACATAGATGACAGAATTAATTATATTAAAAATAGTGCTTCACTTGCTGAACCCCTAAGAAATACAATTTATGTTTGGGATGATGATTTAATTGGTATGGGTGGAATAACCCCCGGATATTTGTCCTTCAAATTTTTAGAGACACCGGAAAAACTCGATTTAACTTCATTTCACCCCGCAAGATATGGAGCTCCAAATTTTCCGAAGAATCGTCCATTGATGTGGCAATGGTTCACAAGCGGGATTGATTCAACAAATTCTTTATTAACGAACGCAGGTGATAATGTTCTTCATTTTGGAACAGGTCCCTTTAATTTGAAACCGGGTGAAAGCAAAATCGTGAAACTCGCGATTGCTCTTTCAGACAATTATGAAGATATGGAAAAAGACATTACATATATTTATTATCATCATAACTGGCCTTTTTTAAGTGATAAAGTTGGAACTGAAGGAGGAAATGTTAACTATAAAATTAATTTAACCTCACCCCAAAGCGGTATTGTGCAAGGGCTTGTTCCTATCAACTGGAATTATTCGGGATTGGATCCGGATGCAAAGGTGATTATTGATTATTCTTTTGATCGTGGAAAAACATGGCTGCCTGTAGTTTTTGAACAATTAATTAATTCTCCATATGTCTGGAACACCACTAATCTTAATGATGGCACAAACTATCTTATTCGCGTTATCGCATATAATCCCAAAGACCTTACTCAATACTACTTTGATGTTTGTGATAGCAAATTTACGATTAACAATCCGGTAAACGGTAAACCGGAGATAGAATTAGTTAATTCGTTTGACAGTCTCACGGTTAGGACTTCTCCATTTAGTATTAGCTGGACTCTTGAGGACGCGGATAATGAAACTTCAATTATTTCTCTTTCTTATTCAAATAATATTGATGGTCCATTTTTTCCACTGATTGACGCAAAACAAAGTATGCCGGGGCAATATATTTATAATTGGGATTTTACTAATCTCCCGAATTCAGAATCTTATTATTTGAGACTAACTGCTTCCGATGGGAAAAGTGATACAACAATTCTCTCTCCAAAATTTAGTATCAATCAAAAGGTTGGGAAATATGCGCAGGATATTTTTCAGCATACAAACGGAATTGGAACTCCGGAATTAGAATTACTGGTTATAGATCCTTCGCTGGTAACTGGCAACTCTTACGAAATAACTTTTGATGTTGATAGCTTGGGTAAAAAGTTAAATATAAAAAATCTTTCAAGTAACAATTATGTTTTGACGGGAATCCCATTAAACCCGCTATTTACAACGCCATATTTTGAAGGCTTAAAATTAAATGTAATTGATAAACAAACAGATATTGATTCTCTTAAATCAAAATTTAATCGAATGGAATTAAATGCGACGTTTACAGTTAATTTCGCCTCGATTGGCAGCCCAAAAATTAAAGTCCCTGAAGATTGGACAATTGTTTTTAATAGTCTCGATACCATTACAACAGGTCAATATCAATTTCCTGGCGACACTGTAAAAACAACGCGCGGAATAGATGTCATCTGTCCTTTTACTATTATCAATAATTCATCCTCCCAAAGAGCTAACTATTTAATTGATGAAAATCTTCCGGCTACTAGAAATAATGGGAAATGGGATTTTGCGGAACATCTCCTTTTGAGGCCTCAAGACGCAGCCGGCACTACCACAAGTTATGAGGTTAGGTTCAATTTTAGCTCTAACTTGAAACCTGTTAAGGGAGATACACTGAAAATAGTGACGACCAAATCGATTACTTCTAATGATGTATTCAGATTTACAGCGGACAATAACTTCGTTCTTTCTGCAAAAGATAAATCAATTTTAACCGGTTTTCAGCTTTTTCAGAATTATCCCAATCCATTCAATCCGTTGACAGTGATTAGTTATCAGTTGGCAGTAAACAGTAAAGTCAGTTTGAAGATATTTGATATTCTCGGGAAAGAAATAGCCACATTAGTAGATGAAGAACAACACGCGGGGACTTATTCTGTTAAATTTGATGCGACCAACAACCATAAACTAACTACTAACACACTTTCAAGCGGCGTATATTTTTACCAGCTAAGAGCCGGGAGTTTTGTAGAAACAAAGAAGTTTATTCTGATGAAGTGATATTCTTCTATGACCTCGAAGGTGTAAGGTAAATATGTTTCCTCGTCTTCGAAGTCTAAATAATTTGAGCTATTTCAATACCGGTTCCCTTTTGTATTTCCCTTCTGCAACTTTTTTTACCGTTAGAAAAGCAAGTTTAGTAATTTGTTGGTAGAGAGATTTATTCAGCGTTTCCGGTTTGTCTGTTAATTGATGAAGATGCTCATAACTGTTTGTTGTAACAAAATAAATTGCGGGAATTCCCTTATTATGGAATGGACCTGCGTCAGCGCCGCCGCCGTTCCAGGTTGTCTCAATCATCATCTTATCATTATTTGCATCAATCTGTTTTGCAATCCGCCAAAGCTGCGGAGCGCTTTTCCCGTTTCCGATTTGAATGCTGTCGCCATAACCGACACAATCCATATTCATCATAGCAACAACTTGTTCTTGTTTAACCGGCAAGTGATTTGCCAAATATTTTGCTCCGTACAAACCTTGCTCTTCACAAGTGAATAAAACAAAAATGATTGACCGTTTATTTTCAATTTTTCCTTCAGCAAAAGCATGTGCAATTTCCATAACCGCCGCAGAACCGGAAGCATTATCGTTTGCACCGGGGAAATAGATTTTTCCTCCTTGTCCGCCAACGTGATCAAGATGAGCGCCGATAATAATATATTCATTATTAAGCCTATCGTCTTTTCCTTCAAGAAGTCCTACGACGTTCATTGTTCTTTTCTCTTTGGCGTAATCGGTTTCAACTTTAATTTTAACTTTGTTTTTCGTTGAAAGCGAGAAAGGATTTTTTGTTAAATCAATTTTTGTCTGCAAATCTTTTAATGTGAAAGAGCTTCCTTTTAAAATTTCATCTGCGATTGGAATATCAACATGCAGTTCTGGAAAGTTGAGATTCTGTTCACCCGAACCGCTTATTACGCTGCCGATTGGAAGTTGTGGCTTTTCATCATTTGGAAATGAGACGAATAAAATTCCTACTGCACCGTGTTGAAACGCAACTCTTGCTTTTTCTCTCGGATTCCCGTTCTTCCAGCCTTTATTTTCAATATTCCATTTAGGTTGATACTTAAAAACCATTGCCACTTTTCCGTTTACATCAACGGATTTGAAATCATCATAAAGAGAGTCGCTTATTCCATATCCGCAAAAAACAACCGGTGCAGTAATATTTCCCGAACCGGAAAAACCGCGGTAAATATAATCTTTGCCGATTTCACATTTTCTCACCGAACCATTACTCCGAATAACAGAAAATTTATCATCCGGTAAAATCTGGTTGTACTCAATGTTCAGATATTGAAAATAGTCTTCATCACCGAAAGGTTTTAGACCGGCTTTCTTAAATTCATTCGCCCCAAATTTTGCGGCGGTGTTATAATATTCGCTTCCGGCAAGTCTGCCTTGCAATTCCGGCGAAGCGAGATATTCCACACGCTTCATCAATCTTTCTTTTTTTATGTGAACGGCCTCTTGCGGAAAGGATATCTGTACAAAAAGCAAGGGCAAAAGAAAAAGTAACTTCTTCATGTTTTGACTTTCAATATTTATTTTCGGATATACAAAAGTAATTCAAACATCTCAGATTATTAAATAATTGGTATGCACCTTTAATCAGTTTATTACGCGGTTTATTTATAAAAAAACAAGAAGTAGTAACGAATTTGTAAATTTAGTCGTCAAAAAAAAGGAATTCTGAAAAAATGGGAAAACTTGTTTTACTGTTTCTTTTTTGCCTATCACAAATAACTTTAGCGCAAAAAAATGTTATAGCCGGAAAAGTTGAAGATGCTTCATCCGGCGAGATACTGATCGGAGTAAATGTTGTAGTAAATGAATTGAGTAATATAGGAGCGGCAACCGATGTGAATGGAAAATTCAGGATATCCGTTCCTGTAGGTAGTTATTCATTAAAGATTAGCTCGGTTGGATACGCCCCGATGGTGAAGACAGATGTTATCGTTAAATCGGGGAAAGAGAGTTTTGTAGTGATAAGACTTAATCCAACGAATGTTGAATTGAACGAAGTTGTTGTGCAGAGTGATTATTTTGATAAATCAATTCAAGTAAATAATCTTGCTACAGTTGTTTTAAGTTCAGAAGAGATCCGGCGATCACCCGGTTCCGCTCAGGACTTTCAAAGAATTTTGCAAGGTATGGCAGGCGTTTCATTTTCAAACGATTAGAACAATGAGTTGTTAGTTCGCGGGGGTTCTCCAAATGAAAATCTTACCGTGTATGATAATATGGAGTTGCACACAACAAATCATTACCCGAACGAAATGAACAGCGGAGGACCCATAAACATGGTTAATGTTGATCTCATCGAAAACATTCAATTTTCTACCGGCGGATTTATTTCTAAATATGGCGATAAACTTTCTTCAGTAATGAGCATTGAAACTCGTGAAGGAACGCGGAACAGTTTGCTTAAAGGAAACGCGAATCTTTCGATGGCAGGCGCGGGAGTGATTTTAGAAGGAGGAATTAATAACGGTAAAGGGTCGTGGGTTTTCTCGGCGCGTAAAAGTTATATTGATCTTATTGCGTCGTCATTCGGATTAACTGCAATTCCTAAATATTATGACTTCCAATTCAAAGTTGGTTACGATCTTTCCCCCATGCATCATCTTTCAATTTCAGGAATTTATGGAAATGATAAAATACTCTTTGACGGCGAAGCGGATGTGACGCGCGAGTGGCTTGCCAACAGCAAAGATTCAGTTGGATATCACCGTATTGATGTTAAGCAGAGTCAAATTGCTGTTGGAACTTCATTGAAAAGTATTTGGGGCAAGAATTTTTATTCTCTCGTCACGGTTTATCACAATAACTTAAAATATTATGTTGATATTGATGAGAATTATGTTCAGCGCTCATTCGATGCTTCAGGCAAGTCGTTTAACCATCAGTTGCTCAATACAAGAAAAATTGTTCGAGACGATCACCACACGGGAATTCTTGCCGGGAAGAGCGAATTTGTCTGGAAAGTTTCGAATGAAAATGAATTAAGTTTTGGCGGATTTTTAGGTTCTGGAGATTTTGTACAGGACGTTTATGTCTTTGGTGATTCAGCCCGCTATTGGCTGTCTGAGTTTAACACATGGTCGCCAACAGTTGTTAAACCGTTTTCTCAAATGACTACAGAAATTAAATACTTCGATCAGCAGAAATATTATTTCTTTGTAAATGATAAGATTAAATTATTTGATAACCGCGTAATGCTAAATGTTGGTTTACGTTATGATTATTTTTCCTACAGTGAAAAAGGATATGCAAGTCCTAGAATTTCCGCATCTTACTACATCATTCCGGGCATAACGAATTTCAACCTAGCATATGGTGAGTATTACCAAACACAATCGTACCCGACATATGGACCATTGTATGGGAAAAACGAAGATGCAAATGTCAATCGGTATTTAAGGAACACTCACGCGCGTCATTTAGTTGCCGGCTTTGAACATATTCTTGACGATGGTTTGAAAGTAACTTTAGAAGGGTATTACAAGCAATATTCGGATATCCCGGTTTCAGAACAGTTCATTCATTTCTTTGATAGAAAGTATCGATCGAATGTTAGAATTAATGCAGGGAAACAAAATGGATATGGTATCGATTTGATGATCCAACAAAAACTAGTTAAAGATTATTATGGCACTTTGAGTTATTCAAAAATGTTGAGCAAAACAAAAGATCCGCGAATTGGACGAGAAGGAAAAGAATATACTTCGGATTATGAATTCCCTAATATTTTAACTCTTATCATTGGAAAACGGTATGCCGGTTTACGAAAAAATCTTGACGACATGCCGTTCTACATAAAATATCCAAGTATGATACTTCCGTTTTCGGATGATATGGAAATCAGTGTTCGCTATCGCTATGCGAGTGGAAAAGTCTACACTCCAAAAGAGTGGAGTACAAATGAACAATATTACGAAGGGGGAGTTCGTTGGAGTAAAGGGAATTGGGTAGAAGTTGATGAAATTAATTCAGCGCGTTATCCCGATTATCACCGGCTTGATATCGCGTTAAACAGTAGGTACAATTTTGAAAAATGGAGTCTCTCCGTTTACCTTTCGGTACAAAATCTTTACAACAGAAAAAATATCGCCGGTTATCAATACAATTCAGATGGAACCCGCGATAATATTTATCAGTTCTCGCTTCTTCCGGTTGGCGGAATTGAAGTGAATTTTTAAGAAGTAATAAAAAAAGGCTGTTTCTGGAACAGCCTTTTTTATTCTTAGTTGAATTTTCTTATCACACCGATTTTTGCTTCTGAAGATGACAAATTGTAACCAACATAATACAAACGGTATTCGTTATTCACATGAATCAAATAAGGGTTTTGAAGATAATTTGTCCAGTGATTATAAGTTTCATTTTGAGTAAAAATTGGATTATTACTATTCTTTGTCCAGTTTATTCCATCGGTTGATGTTGCTGAACCAAAAGCTGTGGCAGATTCTTTATAATTCTGAAAAACCATAAAATATTTATTCTGATCCAGAATTACTGAAGGATAATAAGCTCCAGTTCCTTCCCATGTTTCAGTAACAGAAAGAATAGGGTTGTTGTTATATCTTGTCCATTTAATTCCGTCATCTGAGAAGGCAAGACATACAACTCTTTTTGATGCTGCCGTCGAAACGGAATAATACATATAATATTTATTATTTATCTTTAACACTTCTGAGGCGATGGAAGAGAACTCAAAAAGGCTGTCAGCATGCAGCACAGGGTTTGGATGTTTAGTCCAACTTATTCCATCAGTAGAAAATGCTAGTCCAATCTGATAAGGTCCATCATGAGCTGGGTTTCCAATATAATACATTTTATAAGTGCCATTATCTTTGATTACTGCGCCAAGGGAAACTCCATACGAATCCCAACTCCCATTTGCGCCTGCTACTAAGACCGGTTTGTCAACTTTTCTATACCAATGAAATCCATCTGATGAAACTGCATAACCAATACTATGCACTCCATTATAAGTCTCATTAGCATACCACATTTTAAACATATTATCATCAAAAATAATTTTTGGTTGAATTACTCCTCCAGCATCAAACAGTGTTCCTGTTCTATATAAAATTGGATTTAAATTGTAATCAATCCACTTGGAATTGTTCGTTCCCCAATTGACGAGTATATAAAGACTTCCATAACCACTTGCGGCAGGAAGTAATGTTAAATTTACTTGAGTTGTAATTCCTTCTACGACAGTAACATCTGTTTCGCCGGTATAAATTACTTTTGCGTTCTCATTTAGGGCATCAATTTTCAGATGCCAAATCCCTACTTCAATTGAATTAAATGAAATATCTGCAGAAGAGTCGGACACAAAGTTTAATACACTTTTAAGTGTATCAAATTTATTACGAGAAAGGTAAGCTATAACAGAAACAACGTCGGCAGGTTTTTGAGTTTTATCAATTTTTAACAATACCTGCCCTTTATTCTCTGCTTGAGTAGAAACAAGTGTATTATCTTTTTTACAACCTACCAACAAAATTAAAACAACTAAAACGAGAATGTTCTTCATACATTCCTCCCATCCGATAAAATAGTTATTAAATAATTAAAGAAATCGATCTAAAATAGTAAAAGATTGATTTATCCCAAACACAATTCAAGAAACCATTTTTACTTCTTCGGTTTATACAGATGAGCACTCGTTCCAAAGAAAACTTCCGCCGCTTCCATTACCGTTTCCGAAAGAGTTGGATGCGGATGGATTGTCAATGCTAAATCTCTAACATTTGCGCCCATCTCAATCGCAAGTGTAGCTTCAGCTATAAGTTCACCTGCGCCGGGACCGCAAATACCAATGCCGAGAATCCGTTCTGTTTCCGGTTCAATAATTAATTTTGTAACACCGTCATTTCTGTCAAGTGTAACTGCTCTGCCGGAAGCAGCCCAAGGAAATTTTGCAACTTCAATAGCAATATTTTTTTCTTTAGCTTGATTTTCAGTTAAACCCGCCCATGCAATTTCCGGATCAGTAAATACAACTGCGGGAATTGCTTTTGGTTCAAAGGCAACATTATGACCGGCAATATGTTCAACTGCAACGCGCGCTTCATGCGAAGCTTTGTGCGCAAGCATTGGTTCGCCGGCAATATCGCCGATTGCATAAATGTTTGAGTCTTCAGTTTGCAATTGTTGATTTACCACAATCCAGCCGCGTTGGTTTACTTTTACATTTGTATTTTCAAGTCCAAGTCCTTTTGTTTCCGGTCTTCTTCCAATTGACATTAAAACATAATCATAGACCATTTCGTTTATTGTTCCATCTGCAAATTCTATTTTAACTTTGATTCCATCTTCAACTTCAACCATCTCCAATACTTTTGATTTGAGCATAATTTTATTAAAAGATTTTTCAATTCGTTTTGCGAGGAACTGAACTAAGTCTCTATCAGCGCCGGGAAGAAGTCCATCCATCATTTCAACCACACTAACTTTTGTTCCAAGCGCGTTATAAACAGAACCAAGCTCAAGTCCGATGTAACCGCCGCCAACAACAAGTAACGATTTTGGAATAACCGGCAGATCAAGCGCCGATGTAGAGTTCAACAATCTTTTGCTTTGAATGTTTAGCGAAGGAATGGTTGTTATAACCGATCCGGTTGCAATTATCGCTTTTTCAAATTTAAATTCTTCAACCGTTCCGTCAACTTTTTCAATCTTTAAAGTTGATGAATTAAGAAAGCTTGCTCTTCCCTGGATGTAATTAATTTTTCGTTGTTTGGTCATACTTCCCAAACCACCGGTAAGTTTGGCTACGACTTTATTTTTAAATGTTCTTAATTTATCTAAATCAATTTTTGGTTCGCCGAAATCAATTCCCCAGGCTTTCGCTTCCTTCGTTTCGGTTAAAAGTTTTGCAACGTGCAACAAAGCTTTTGAAGGAATACATCCCCGGTAAAGACAAACGCCGCCGGGATTTTTTTCTAAATCGATTAACGTAACTTGCATGCCAAGATCGGCAGCGGCAAACGCAGCAGCGTATCCACCCGGACCACCGCCAATAACAACTACACTTTTATTTTGTTCCATAAATCTTTCGATTCTAAAATGATAAAAAATGGGACGCGGATTTGCTAAGATTATTTATGATCTGCGCCGATCATAAACGATCTTAAAAAATCAGCGTACTATTGTATTAAAAATTGATACGGATTCTCAACAGCCTCAACAATCCAACGTAAAAAGCGTATCGCGTCAGCCCCATCGATCAATCGATGATCGTATGATAATGATAACGGCAGCATCAACCGTGGAATAAATTGTCCGTCTTTATAAACAGGTTCGAACGCGCCACGTGATACTCCAAGGATTGCAACTTCAGGTGAATTAACTATTGGTGTAAAATACGTTCCGCCGATTCCGCCGAGATTTGAAATTGTAAAACAGCCGCCTTGCAGATCATCCAAACCGATTTTTCTTTTGCGTGCTTTTTCCGCTAACTCGTTCATCTCTTTTGTAAGTTGAAAAATATTTTTCTGTTCAACATTTTTTACAACCGGAACGATGAGCCCGTTCTCCGTATCAACAGCTACGCCGATGTTCATAAACTTCTTATAAACAATTTCTTTCTTCTCCATATCAACGCTGGCGTTGAATTGTGGAAATTCTTTCAGCGCCGCAGAAATTATTTTCAATAAGAAAGAAGTTACCGTAAGCTTTGTCCCTTCTTTCTCAGCGACCGAAGATAAACCTTTTCTCACTTTTTCCAGATCGGTGATATCGGCTTTATCAAACTGTGTAACGTGGGGAATGGTTGCCCAAGCATAACCTAAATGATCAGCCGTTTTTGAGCGGATCATAGACATCGCTTTTCTTTCAACTTCTCCAAATTTAGAGAAATCCGGGAGTTGTTGCTGCCTTACTCCTATGCTGCTTGCTCCACCATCCAGGTTACGGTTTTCATGTAACATTTTAGAATAGTCTTTAACATCAGCCATGCGAATTCTACCGCCAGGTCCTTTTCCGGGAACTTGATTAATATCCACACCTATTTCCCGCGCAAGTCTTCTTACGGAAGGAGCCGCCGGAGCCGCATGTAATGTGATCGAAGGTTGATTGTCAATGATAACTGCGGTTGCGGAACCTCTTACGATTTCAATTGGTTCTTCCTTTTTTTCTTGAACCGGTTCTGTCTGTTCAATTTTGGGTTCAACTTTTTTTTCACCTTTAATTGATGCCGTTTGCTGAACGGAAGTTTCAACACGCAAAACTACTTGTCCAACTTTAGCTTTTGTTCCTTCTTTTACAAACAGTTCAACGATCTTTCCGGAAATAGTTGAAGGGACTTCAATCGTCGCTTTGTCTGTTTCGATTTCTAAAATGCCCTGTTCTTTTTGGATGACATCTCCTACAGCAACAAGAAGTTTTAAAACATTTGCGGATTCAATATTCTCGCCTAATTCAGGAAGTTTAAATTCAGCAATAGTGGAAGTGTGAGATTGGTTTTCAGTTGCCACTTTATCATCTTTTGCTGAAACAGTTTTCGCTTCTGTTTGGACAGCCTTTGTCGATTGTTCCTGTTTTTCAATTTCTTCAACGCGAAGTATTACTTGTCCGACTTTGGCTTTTTCACCATCCTTAACAAAAACATCTTTAATTTTTCCGCTCACCGTTGAAGGGACTTCGATGGTAGCTTTATCGGTTTCAATTTCTAAAACAGCTTGTTCAACTTCCAGCATATCGCCTGGAGCCACAAGCACTTTAAGGATTGAAGCGGTCTCAATATTTTCTCCCAATTCGGGAAGGATAAATTCTTTCATAAGTTCTCTTAAAAATTTTTAGTGCAATTATTTTAAAACATTTAACAAACCAATAACAATCTTAGTGTTTCTTGGTGTCCTTTGTGTCTTAGTGGTGAAAAATTCTTACCACTAAGGCACTTAGGTCACGTAGCTTCACTAAGAAAAACTTTTCTTCTCGTACAGCTTTCAAATTTTATGAAATCATCGGATTTAATTTTCCCGGATTGATCTCTAATTCTTTTATCGCTTTTTCAACTTGAGCCATTTTCATCTTTCCTTCTTTCGCCAGTGCGAACAACGTTCCGACAATAATATAACGTGCATCAACTTCAAAGAAATCACGGAGTTCGGGACGCGCTTCGCTTCTGCCGAAACCGTCTGTTCCGAGTGAAACGATTTGTTTTGGAAGCCATTTTGAAATTGAATCGGGGAGCGTTTTTACATAATCGGATGAAGCGACGATTACTCCTTCATCATTTGAAAAACATTGAGTGATGTAAGGAATTTTTTGTTCCCCAGTTGGGTGGAGTAAATTCCATCTTTCAACGTTCAAAGCGTCTCTCCGCAATTCTTTGTAGCTGGTAACGCTCCAAACATCAGCAGAGACTTTATATTTTTCTTCAAGAATTTTTTGAGCTTTCAACGCTTCATTCACCATTGTTCCGCTGCCGAGTAAATTTGCTTTCAATTTGTGCGAACTATTTTCAGAAACTTTCAACTTGTAGATTCCTTTGAGAATTCCTTCCTTTGAACCTTCCGGCATCGCGGGCATCGCGTAATTTTCGTTCATCACGGTGATGTAATAAAAGATTTTTTCTTTTTCCTCGTACATTCTTCTAATTCCATCGCGGATAATTACGGCAAGCTCAAACGCAAATGCCGGATCATACGTAACTAAGTTTGGAACGGGATACGCAAGCAAATGTGTGTTTCCGTCTTGATGCTGCAAGCCTTCGCCGTTTAATGTTGTTCTCCCGGCAGTTCCGCCAACAAGAAATCCTTTTACGCTCATATCAGCGCCAGCCCAAATCAGATCACCAATTCTCTGGAAGCCGAACATCGAATAATAAACAAAAAACGGAATTGTGTTTACACCGTGCGTAGCATACGCAGTTCCGGCTGCAATAAATGAGGACATTCCGCCCGCTTCATTTATTCCTTCCTCAAAAATTTGTCCGTTCTGCGCTTCTTTGTAAAAAAGAAGACTGTCTTTATCAACCGGTTCATAAAGCTGTCCGACGTGGGAATAAATTCCTACTTGTCTGAATAACGCTTCCATTCCAAAAGTTCTCGCTTCATCGGGAACAATCGGAACAATAAGTTTTCCAATTTCTTTATCGCGTAAGAGTTTTGCAAGAATTCTTACAAAGACCATTGTGGAAGAAACCCCTTTGCCGTCGGTTCCTTTGTAGAATTCTTCAAAGAGCTCTTCCGAAGGTGTTTTGATTGGAGCAATATCCGTTCTTCTTGAAGGAACGAAACCGCCAAGCGCAGCTCTTCTTTCTTTTAAATATTTTAATTCGTGACTCTCTTCTTCCGGTTTGTAGAATGGAGCTTTCGCAACAACTTCATCCGAAATTGGAATGCCGAAACGTGATCTAAATTCTTTTAATTCTTCTTCATTTAATTTTTTCTGTTGATGCGTGATGTTTTTTCCTTCGCCAGCTTCGCCTAATCCATAGCCTTTGATGGTATGTGCGAGAATAACGGTTGGCTGCCCTTTATGCTCGGTAGCAGCTTTGTATGCTGCATAAACTTTTTCCGGATCGTGTCCGCCGCGTTTTAATTTCCGCAATTGTTCATCGGAAAGATGGCTTACCATTTCCAATAATTCAGGATCAACGCCAAAGAAATCCTGGCGGAAATACGCGCCCGATTCAACAGAATATTTTTGATATTGTCCGTCAACAACATCCATCATTCGTTGAACAAGTTTGCCGTGTTTATCCTTAGCGATGATCGGTTCCCAATCGCTTCCCCAAAGAACTTTAATAACATTCCATCCAGCGCCGCGGAAAGCCGCTTCAAGTTCTTGAACGATTTTTCCATTGCCGCGCACGGGTCCATCAAGCCGTTGCAAATTACAGTTAATGACAAAAGTTAAGTTATCAAGTTTTTCTCGTGAAGCTAAAGTGATTGCACCTAAAGATTCCGGTTCATCCGTTTCACCGTCTCCAAGAAATGCATATACTCTTCCGGTATTTTTCTTCAAACCGCGGTCTTCCAAATAGCGGTTAAAGTAAGCTTGATAAATTGCCATGATTGGTCCGAGTCCCATTGATACGGTTGGGAATTCCCAGAAGTTAGGCATTAACCAGGGATGGGGATAAGAGGAAAGTCCGCCGTTAGGTTTTAATTCTCTTCTAAAATTTTCTAATTGCTCGGCAGAAAGTCTTCCTTCCAAAAAAGCTCTCGCATAAATACCGGGAGACGCATGACCTTGAAAGAAAATCTGATCTCCTTCGTAATCGTCTCCTTTTCCTTTAAAGAAATGGTTAAAGCCTACTTCATATAACGTTGCGGCGGAAGCATAAGTTGAAATATGTCCGCCTACACCGGAATCGCCTTTATTTGCACGGACGACCATCGCCATCGCATTCCATCGGATCAAGCTTTTTATTCTTCGTTCAATTTCTCTATCACCGGGATAAGGTGGTTGTTTTTCTCGTGGAATA
The DNA here is from genome assembly GCA_030693705.1 of Ignavibacteria bacterium. GTDB lineage: Bacteria > Bacteroidota > Ignavibacteria > Ignavibacteriales > Ignavibacteriaceae > UBA1563. The sequence continues at coordinate 177,122 of JAUYAB010000041.1, forward strand.
GAATTTATATATGGTGTATTTGCTGTAAAAGGGAGTTCAACTCCGGCTTTTTGCGCTCTAATTTGTAACTGTTGAAGGATTTCAATTACTCTTTTGGGTCCGCCGTGCTGAAGCACGTAATCCAGCGAGTACATCCATTCCTGGTTTTCTAATTCTTCAATTGATTTTTGATTTATTTTTTCATTTGACATTTCCAAAGCCTTTTGGTAAATAAGAATAATTTGAAATTGTAATTCTCTTTATATAACACAACAAATAAGAATTTTGTTCACTTAAAACCGGTTTCGAGTGTGTTTTTCTATAAAAGTGGTACCAATTTAAAAATTTCGGGATATAAAAACAATGAACAAGACGTTGGTTAGTCCCGTAAGTACTTTTCGTACCAATGTTTTCTTAACGCGGTGACTTCTTTTCGGTGATTCCTTAAATAATGTGTCCCGTGCTCAAGAATTACCAGTCGGTAGTTAATTTCATTTTCCGTTAACTTTTTTGCCATTTCAATCGATTGGAGCGGGGAGATTATATCATCTCCACCGCCGTGGATGAGCAAATAATTAGTTTCTTTGGCGAGTTTGTCTGCGTGATCAAGAGCGCAGCGTTTACTCATCTCTGCGTCAAAAATCTCTTTTGGGAAAGCATGCTTAAATAATTCTACCATCGCGGGAGTATTTTTGGCTTTCATTCTTACATCTGAAATGGCGCCTACGAAAACCGCACATTTAAAAATATCAGTTTGCTGTAAAATCAAGTAAGTCATCAATCCGCCGCGGCTCCATCCTTCAATGCCCCATCTGGATGTATCCGCAAAAGAAATTTCTTCCGCAATTGAAAGTAATGCTAACACATCGTTTACATCTCCTCCGCCTACTTCATCTTTTCCTTCAAGACTGCCGCGGTACATTGAAGCGAAGACAACGTAGCCCCAGCTCGCGAGTTGTCCGAACATGCCGCGCGCCGCGAATGAGTCGATCAACCCTTTTGCACCCGCGCCGCCTCTGTTCCAAATGATACCTGGAAATTTTTCATTTTCTTTTCGCTGCTTTGGATAAGCCAGGTAACCCTCAATTTGCAAACCATCGGAGAGATAAATAATTTTTTCGACGTTAGCTTTTTCGATTGCATCTACACCCCAACCGCTTGCCACCATTCTTTCTTGTTGAGGTGTAAGCGGAATTTCCGTTCGTTCGATTATTCGTGAGGTCATACCGTCAATAAATATTATTAAAGATTACCGGTTAATTTATGAAAAAACAAAATGTGAAAAGAAAAAAATCGTAAGCAATGGGATTTATTTCTAAAGCAGAAGAAGGCTAATCTTTAAATTCAGGGAACTCAACACTCCTAATTAGTTGAATGGATGTAGAAAATTCCATTTAAATTCTTAATTTAGAACGAATCAAATTCCGGGAATTGAGTGATGACTAATCCTCATTTCTGTAAATGATAGAGGTATGATTTCATAATCGTGCTCTTATTCTTTTTCTTGATCATTAAACCGCAAAGAAGATTACGATTAAGAATAAGATTATGATTAAGAGGATTTTTATGAGAATTATTAATGAGAGTTGTATACTCCAAACTGAAAGTATGATATGAAATTAAATCTTGGCTGTGGAAACGATCTGAAAGAAGGTTACGTTAACCTTGATATTGTTGATTACGGCGGCAATCAACTGCATGATATAAACACGTTCCCTTATCCGTTTGAAGACAACACCTTCGACGAAGTTTTTGCTTCGCACGTTTTGGAACACCTCGATAGTTTTCACAAAACCATAACCGAACTTTACAGAATATTAAAACCTGACGGTCTGCTCATCGTATACGTTCCGTTTTTTCTTAATACAAAATATTTCGGCGAGCCGGATCATAAAATTCCTTTTTCCATCCGTTCGTTTGATAATTATGAATTTATCGGCAACCGCCAATTAAAGTTTTACGAGAAATGGAAATTGAATCACCGGACGAACTACGAAGGGAAAGCATCTTTTGAAGTTTTGGAAAGGAGATTTATTACTTCTCATTTCGCTCCGCTAAAGTGGCTGGATCCAATTCTAAATCTTGAGCCGGTAATGTATGAACGACTTTTCGCCGGAATATTCTCGCCGGAAGAAGTTTACTTTAAATTGAGAGTAGTAAAAAATTAACGTAGGGATAAAATTATTCCATATCGAAAATGAGCGGTTTTTCATTTCTTTCACTTATTTTTGATCTCAATAGTCTATTCATTATTAAATTGGTACAGAACACATTATGAAAAAACAAAATCCTGTTAAAAGTAAAACTGCCGATAAAAAGAAAATTTATTATGCAATTGCAGCAATAGTTGTAGTAGCAGTTTTTATTATTACGTTTATAATTCCAAGTTCAACAAGCCAAAAATCCGAAGAAACGGAATACACATTTATGAAAGAGGGAAGTTTAACCTTTACCGACAGCCTCAACAATCCAATCACTACAATTGATATTGAAATTGCCGACACTGATGATGACCGGCAAAATGGATTAATGTACAGAAAATCGATGGAGATAAATCAAGGGATGTTATTCATCTTTCCGGTTCAGGAAATGCAATCATTTTGGATGCGAAACACCTACACTCCGCTGGATATGATCTTTGCGAATGCGGATAAAAAAATTGTTACCTTTCATAAGAACACTAAAATATTATCAGATCAATCTTACGCTTCCACGGAACCGGCGCAATATGTTGTAGAAGTTTGTGCGGGATTCTCGGATAAGTATTCGTTAAAAATCGGCGATAAGATAAACTGGTAAGTCATGTTTCGCAAAAGGTTGAATTGGTTTCTTAATCGTACCCGTAATCTTTTTCTTAATCTGCTTAAATTGCAGAAAAACGAGTAAGATTAGGATAACGATTACGATTAAGAATTTTTTCACTTAACAACTGCATTACATGAGCTGGTAACTGACCGGCGGATGTTAATATGTGTGAGAAATTAGATAGTTAGTAAAAATCCGCCGCGGCGGACTGCGCTAGATGGCAAGAATAGTTATCGAAAATTTCCCGCAACGTCCGCAAAGGGAAAATTCGTCGCGAGCGTGGCGGTTCGTGGCGAGCTTAGCGAGAAAAAGATGAAACAAATACTTCATTCAAGAACAATGTGGTTCTGGCTTTGCCAGGTTATGAAGTTAGCGGAAAATGTAAAAAGGGAAGTGGGATGGGTTAACGCAAATTGGAAGAACTATTAATCACTTTCAACTTGTGTAAAAAGGTTTTTGCAGATGAATAAATGGGTTTTGTTTTAACTAACTAAATTAGACCATGGAGATACAAAGATGCTCATCGAAACTTTAATAACGCTCTTTAATAGAGACCTTAACAGATTGAAATCTGAAATTGAATTATACAAGAATGAAAAAAATATTTGGCTCATAGAAAAAAACATAGCGAATTCTGCCGGTAATATTTGTTTACATCTTATCGGAAATCTTAATTGGTTCATAGGAGCGGGGCTTGGCAAGACAAATTATGTTAGGCACAGAGAACTTGAATTTTCCACTAAAGATATTCCCCAAACCGAACTGATAAAAAAGAGCGATGAAACAATTATTGTCGTTAAAAATTCCTTACGCGGCTTAACTGATGAAGAGTTAAAAAATGATTATCCTCTTGTGGTTTTTGATAAAAAAACTTCAACGGAATATTTTTTGCTTCATCTTACAACGCATTTAGCTTACCACCTGGGACAAATAAATTACCACCGCCGGTTATTGGATTTGTAAAAAAAATAAAGTTGAAATGATTGAAAAATATTTGCCCCGGACAATAAGGATTTTAGTATTCCTATTGTTTACGGTTTCAGGCATAGCCAAAATGTTTCCCCTTTGGGCTTTTGAAAAACAGTTAGTTGATCTTGGCTTAGCAACATGGTGCAGCGCCCCTTATTTTGCCAGATTCCTAATTGCTTTGGAAATAGCGATCGGGATTGCCATACTTCAAAAACATTATCTCAAAAAAATTATTATCCCGACCGCTCTCTTTCTTTTAATTATCTTCAGCATTCATCTTACAATTGAAATGTACAGACACGGCGCTCTTAATGGGAACTGCGGATGCTTTGGGCAGTTGATCGATATGTCACCTTTTGAGGCTTTTATCAAAAATATGATCATGATAGGGCTGCTTATTTATTTATATCGCACTATTCCCGCGGATGAAGAGAAAGAACAGAAATTCATCTACCTTATTTTGCTCATGCTTTCATCTCTCTTGTTTATGTTTATTTTTTCCCCGTTCTCTCCTTGCCGGCAGAAGATCAATCTGGAAGAAACTATAATTAAGGTTGATTCTGCACAAAACAAACAACCATCTTCGGCATCGCCGGAAGCTGCTGCTGATATTAGGAAAAAGACAACTCCAAATAAGTCTGTTGTTTCCGAACCGAAAAAGGTAACTTCAAGATTTGCAGAATACACAACTTTCGAAAACAAACATGTAACTCTTGACGAAGGGAAGAAAATTATTTGTCTCTTTGCCGCCGGTTGCGACCACTGTATAGCAGTTGCAAAAGCAATTTGCGGATTGTCTAAAAAAGATAATTTCCCGCATGTCTACATTCTCTTTATGGATGAGGAAACTTACCTGATCCCCGACTTCTTCAAAGAGATGGGATGTACGATTCCGTATCAAGTGGTAGATATATCAAAGTTCTGGCAATTAATGGGAGACAACGGAAATACGCCGGGTGTCTTTTATTTGTGGAATGGTAATATCATGAAGTTTTATGAAGGAAGCGGAAATAATAAATTCGATCTCGAAGGTTTTCAAAAGATATATGGATCCACTATTAAATAATCCGGTTTAGGGCAAAGGAGAATCCGGAAAAAATTTTAAAAAGGAAGCGTCTAAATTAATTCCACATTTATCAGAATATTTCACAATCTATAAGTAACTCATCTTTGTAAAGTAATTGTAAAAGTGGTCTTGCTTTCTTCATCGGAAACGAAAGAGATTTTTCCTTTTAGATATTGTTCAACTAAAAGTTTAACGCTGTAGGTTCCAATGCCGTGTCCGGAGGAAACTTTTGTACTAAAAGAACGTTGGAACATTTGCAGTTGAACATTCTGGGGCATTACCGTACTATTCCAAACATGAATAAAAATTTCTTTCGGTGAAAAATCAGCGCTAACTCTTACCCCGTCTCCCGGTTTGGAGGCTTCTAATGCATTCTTAATTAAATTCCCGATCGAGCGGATAAGTAAAGTTTTGTCTGATTTAAATTCAATGTCAGATTCTACTGAGTTTACGAAGATCGTTTTTCTTTTTGCCACTTCATGTCCCGTATAAAGAACTCCCGATTCATTAAGTATTTTATTAAGAGAGAGAGTCGAAATCTCCGGCACCAAAGAGCCGGTTTCAGCGCTTAATAACTGCCTCTGTGCAATAATTTCATTAATGAGTTGGGTTGAAATTTTTGGGAGCGTGGTTTCTAAATCGACTAATTCTTCACCTTCGGAATCGGGCAACAGACTGATTAATCCGTCAAGCGCTCCCGCTGTATTTAAAATATCATGGAAGAAAATTCTTTCAAAAGCATGACGCCGTTTTTCAGCGGCGATGTCTTTAATAGAAAATAAAGTAAACGCTTTTTCGTCAATATTTATTACTGAAGTGTGAACCCGGAGATCAAGAGATTCTTCTATACCATTCATCTTTCTTGTTATTCTGCATTCTTCAATAGCCGACTCTTTTTTATCAATAGTCCGGACGATAGCTTTAACAGCGCCGCACTCAACACAAAATTGAGAAGTTCCGCAGCCTGCCGGCATTTCATGCGAATGAATACAATCAATTGCTTCTCCCGGTCTCATTCCATAAACACATGGTCTGAGGTTTTCAGGTATATAATCAACTGCTTTTGAATTGAACGCAACGAGCTGCCGGTTCTCGTTTAAGATAAGTGCGAGGTCAGGAAATCCTTCCAACAATTGGATGATGGTGGGATTATTCTCAATTATCTTCCTGTCCCGTTGAATAATTTCGTCGGAGGATCGCTGAGGAGAAGCAAAATATGTATCAGTCATTGTAGTTGTCATGATAGATTCCGACCGGTTATATCATTGGTCATTCGTCGATAGTTAGTTGTTTGTAAAATTATCTTTATTCCTACTTTAACAAAATTAATTTTTTACTTTCACTAAAATTACCTGATTGTAAAACATAAAAATATACACCAGAGGCGTATCCGCCTTTGGTGGAGATTCCGCCGGACAAAGCTGAAGCATCGAATTTAACTTGATGAAATCCTGCTTCATTTTCCTTATTTACCAAAACGGTAACTTCTTTTCCAAGCACATCAAATATTTTTAAAGAAACGAAATCCTTCTTCGGCAATTGGTAACTGATTACTGTTTCAGGGTTGAATGGATTTGGATAATTCTGATATAACTCAAATTTATTTAGAACTAATTTGTCGCTTTCAATTCCAACGGCAACAGAAGCATTTTTCAGAATTAAATTATTGGGATCGAACTGAATTGCGGAAACCGTTCCGTTTACCACAAACGAAAAACCCTGCGTTGATTGATTGTTAAAAACCGTAAACAAAGTATCACCAAGCGAAGTTTTGATATTTATCTGAATCGGCATGGTAAAAAATTGTGGTGTAGAATTCTTCGTTTGAGCAATTGAGAGATTTACATTTGAAGTTCCATTACCTAAAGAACTTGTATTCCATTTTACCGTATATGTCGGAAAATTTTCTCCGTAAATCCATTCTTTGAAAAAATAATCGAGTGAAGAGCCGTAAACGCTTTCGACAACCCCTTGAAAATCTTCAGTGGTGGCAACGTTATAAGCATATCGTGGATCATTTAAATAGTTGCGCATAAGTGTAAAGAATTTATCATCTCCAACAATTCCGCGTAACATATGGAGAACAATTCCTCCTTTTTCATATGAGCGGTAACTATTAAATATCTCGTCAACAGTACTGATATCTTTCACATAAATTGTTCCCACTGCTTTTTTAGCATAAAACATGCTGGTGGAAACATATGAATCATAAGAAGCTTTCCCGCCAACTGCTTCTGCGTACACAGCTTCGCAGAATGTTGCAAATCCTTCATTCAACCAGATATTTTGCCAGTCTTTGCAAGTAACTTTATCGCCAAACCATTGGTGGGCAAGTTCGTGAGAAATCAAATCGATAGACAAGTTACTGCCGCCGAGCGAAGTAATCGTTTGATGTTCCATTCCACCACCCCAGCCGAATGACGCATGACCGTACTTTTCCTTGATGTAAGGGTAGAGTCCGAATTTATCGGAAAAGACTTGAAGCATGTTGGTCGTTTTGCCAAGATTTGTTTTGTTTTGGTTGAGATATTCGGGATAGATGTAATGAATGACCGGCATCGAATCGGTTTTTGAATAATTGAAATATTGTTGATACTCCGCAAAATTAGAGATTGCCATTGAAATTAAATACTGTGCGATAGGATAACGTTCCTGCCACTTCCAGGTAAACGTTCCATCTTTATGGTTCGCAACTCCGGTAAGTTTTCCATTTGAAATTGCTTTTAAAGAAGAATCGCACCGGATCCAAATATCGGCTGAGTCTGCTTTATCAGCCGGAGTATCTTTGCAAGGCCACCAATCACTTGCCCCGTAAGGCTCGCTCAGTGTGTAGATTGTTTTTACGCCATTATGATATCCCGTTTCAAAACTTCCAAAACCGCTTGAGCCCGGAGTTCCGTGATAATAAATTTCTAATGAAAATGTTTCATTCAATGCATAAGGTTTTTCGAGTTGAGCGGTAATAATATTGTTCGCATGTTGAAATGAAATTTTTGTTCCGGAAATAATTGAATCGACCGTTAAGGTGTTTTGCAAATCAATATTAATGGATGCGAGATTATCCTTGAGACTTTTTGCCGATAGAATAACATTTCCTCCGATAAATTTAGGAGTATGGATTACGTAAACATTTAATTTGTAATATTGCACGTCATAAGTGGAGTCGCCGGGATAAGTGACTTTGGAGAGGTTCATCTTTCTTTCGAACGCTTTTCTTTCTGATTGAACAATTTCGCTCCTTGCATCCTGGGCAAACATCATTCCGTTTAATAATAAAAAAGATAAGAGCAATAACATTTTCATAATTTTCAAGTGTCCTAATTTAGTGCGAAATATGATCCAACATAACTTTCATAATCTTAAAAAGAAAGTGAATTAAACTGAGCCGTAACTCCTATTTGAATTTGGAGCAAATCCGTTTTGGATATTGAAGGAAGCAGCGTAACCGTTCCGTTTGGATGCCCGATGATCGAACCTTCCGTAAGATATTCAGCTTCAGTTCCTCTTAGATATCTTGCTTTCAAATCGAGATATAAAACTCCAAGATCATTCATTTCATCGCGGCTGGGTTCATAAACTTTTATCAAGATTCCGCCGCCAAAACCGTAACTCCACGCATAATCACTTATATTACTCGATGAAGCAATATCGGTGCCTTGATCTTCATCTGTAACTTTTGATTCGGTGAACAAATAATTTCCGCCGAATAAAAGATCGAGATAAGGTCTCATCGATTTTCCGTTTGTCGTCAATTGGAAAAGAAGATGAAAGTTTGCCAGATTATTTGTTCTGCTTAAATTTACCGTAACTCCCGGAAGTGTGGTGCTTAACGGGACATTCAAATTCTCATTTCCGTAGTTGATAAAGCCGAGATTTAATCCGACACCGAAAGGAATGCTGCCGGTATTAAAATATAAGAGTCCCTCAACTCCAATTCCGAAGCCCATATTTTTCACGTTGTTACTAAATTCATTTTGCGGACTTGCGGCAATGATATTTACCCCGAGATTTTGTGCAAAACTTACTTCAATGAAAAACAAGAAGAACGCAAGAGCGAGAAGTCTGGTTGTTTTCCTCTTCATCTTTATTCCTTTTCTTTTGATTACTTAATTTCGAAAAAATTACTTAGTTTCCTTACAGCATAAAATGAAAAGATTAAACTGCAATTTCAATAGTAAAAATAAGGAAAATAAAACTTGGGCGAAATTATATTTTGGACGCTCGTAAGGATAATGATCATCATCCCGACAATCTATATTTTACGGAATTATCTTGATTATTCCGTCTGGTGGAGCGCTTCGTTTTTGCTGATATACGGTGTGGTGCTTCATCCAGCCATTCAGCAGTTTAGATATTTTTTAGAGAAGAATAAAGAAGTTCTGGAATCAACACTCTGCTCAAGTTGTGAACATTTTGATAAAAGCGCCGTCCTTTGTATGAAACATGACGAACATCCAACCGAAAATTATTTGCCATGCGATGGAATTGATTGGTCGCCAAAAAGCAAGGGGAATGAAGTGGAAAACATTTCGGAATAAATAAAACTTATTTTACTATGGTCTCTGAAACCATTCTCTTTTTCTCGCATCACACAAATCAGAAAAACAAAATAAAAGGAAAATAAAATGAACGCTTTATTAGTAGAAGGAACCGACAGTAACTTTGATACTGAAGTTTTAAAATCAGATTTACCGGTGTTAGTAGATTTTTGGGCTCCCTGGTGCGGACCTTGCAGAATGGTTGGACCAATCGTTGAACAATTAGCTACGGAATATCAAGGTAAACTAAAAGTTGTAAAAGTTAATACAGACGAAAATCAATCTGTTGCAGTTCGTTATGGAATTAGAAGTATTCCGACTCTCGGAATTTTCAAAGACGGAAAAGTTGTTGACTCTGTTATCGGCGCGGTTCCGAAACAATATTTGCAAGAAAAAGTTAAACCATTTTTATCGGTTAATTAATTGCTCTAAGCCGGATGGGAAATTTGTTTTTCTCCTCCGGCTTTTTATTTCCCATCTTTAACTTTCTTAATCATAATCATAATCTTAATCATTTTCGGGCTCATTTAAGATTAAGAACAAGATTACGAGTAAGATTATGAACCTATCTTTAAGTTTTAACGATTAATTAAATAAGAAAATCAACACGCTTCCCCAAACCACCACCGCTGTAGCAATCCTCGAATAACGCGGATATTTCACTTTGAAAAAGTGCCAGTATTTTGCAACGAACATCATCATAATAATAAAGACAAGTGTAACAAGTAAAGCCTGAGCTACGTTAAGTGATTGCCCAACAAAATCCTGCAAACTCCGGTTCTCTATCATTCTTCTAAATATAATTTGTAAGTGCAGCCAGTAAACAATAAGCGATTCCCGGCTGACATCTAAAATTAAATTTTCCCTTAAACCAATTCTGTTTTCATAAAACCAGCAAGCTGAGAAGATCAGAAAAACATAACCGAGCCGCAAAATGAAAAAAAGATAATTCGGCGGCGGCATTTTTACTTGAAGAAAAAATCCTTCAGTCATTAATAAGTGTCCAACTATAACAAATACCAAACCGGTGATAGATAAATTCCTAAAAAATCTTTTAATTGTTCCGCTCGCTTGAGCCTGCATAAAATATGAACAAGTAACTCCGCCAAAAAACATAAAGCCAAGCCAGGGGAAAAGAGGAAAGTAAGAACCGTCTCTTCTTGTAAAAAAGTTTGATAAGGCACTTTGTAGAACGTGTGAAGCGTTCGTGTTCCAAAAGTAGGGAGCAATCCAGACCGTAAATGCACCGAGGAATGCGATAGTCCAGATGTAAACTGAATCTTTTTTTATAAATAGACGAAGAAGAAAAAGCACCAGCAATCCGAACGCAATACATTGCAAAACATCAACGTTAATAAATGCACTTACCTCACTCGGAGTTGCTTTGTGTAGCATCTTCTGTAGCGAAAAATAAGGAAGATGCAAACTGTAACCGACCAGAAAGATCAACCCTATTCTTCCGATCTGCTTCCAAAATGTAAACTTATATTGTCTGAATTCATCAAGTTTCTTTTTCCCGGAAAGGACGAATGCAAAACCGGAGATAAATAAGAATGAGGGGGCAACTAATCCGTTAATAAAATTTAAATAGGTAAACCACCACTCAGTTTTTATTTGCGGAAGCAGCATCGCGTTGAAAACATGGACTTCAATCATCACCAGCAAAACTAATCCGCGGTGAAGATCAACAAATAAGAGTCTCTGATTTTTTCCCATAATTTTTGTAATTGGTTATTAGTGTATTGTATGTAATTTTAGCAGTGAAAATACTATTTCCTAAAAACGAAACAAAAGAAATTCATTGAAAAAAATTGTTGTTACCGGCGCAACCGGATTGATCGGCAGGGAACTTTGTAAAGAATTATTTGCACGCGGAGATGAACTCACGATCTTTTCAACAAATATTGGGAAAGCAAAAGTAGTGCTTCCGTTTGCAAAAGAAGTTGTGGAGTGGAAGAATTACGATAAGGATTATTCAGTTCACTTGGATGGAAAAGATGCTGTCATTCACCTTGCCGGTGCGAGTGTTGCCGGGAAACGCTGGACGCTAAGTTATAAAAAAGAAATCTACGACAGCCGCATCAATACAACACGAAACCTCGTTTCTTCGATTGAAAAGTGTAAACAAAAACCGGAAGTTTTTATTTCAGCTTCAGCAATCGGATTTTATGGTGAAAGAGGAGATTCGATTTTGTCTGAAACGAGTTCTGTCGGAAAAGATTTTCTTTCTTACGTTTGTGCTGATTGGGAAAAAGCTTCCGATCAGTTCGAAAAGTTTGATGTCCGCAGAGTTATTGTTCGTACGGGAATTGTGTTGAGCTTAGATGACGGCGCGTTGAAAAAGATGCTACTTCCTTTTCAACTGTATGTTGGCGGACAATTAGGAAACGGTAAACAATGGTTTAGCTGGATTCATCTTGCGGATATTATTTCTCTCTATCTTTTTCTGCTTGATAATAAAAACCTAAAAGGAATTTTTAATGCGGTCTCATCACGACCGGTGCAGATGAAAACTTTTGCGAAGACACTCGGAAAAGTTTTGCACAAACCATCGCTCTTTCCTGTACCGAAATTTATTTTGAAATTGGTGATGGGAGAAAGCGCATCTGCAATTTTAGCCAGTCAAAAAGTTAAACCGGAAGCGTTGTTACAAGCAGGATTTAATTTCAAGTTTGAAAATCTAGAGTTGGCATTGAAGGATTTACTCAAAATAAAACCAATCGCATGATTGCATGGATGAATGAGTGAATGAAAAACACTTTTCTTAACGATCATTCAACCATCCATTCATTCACCTATTCTTTCGAAATTTTTCTTTCATTTTAATCAAGTAATTATCACCATACAAGCTCTATTCTTCCAGCTTCAGTACTTTCTCAAGTCTTCTTTTATGCCGATCTTCGTTTGAGAATTTTGCGTTTGCAAAAGCGTGCACAATTTCTTTTGCAGTTTCAATCCCGATGATCCTTCCACCGAGACAGAGAACATTCATGTCATCATGCTCAACGCCTTGATGGGCAGAGTAAACATCGTGGCAGACGCACGCGCGAACACTCTTAACCTTGTTTGCGGCAATGCATGCGCCAACTCCGCTTCCGCAAACGATAATTCCTTTTTCTGCTTCGCCTGCAGAAATCCTTTTTGCAACGGTAATAGCAAAGTCGGGATAATCGTCTTTCGCGTCGTACACAAGATTGCCCGCGTCAATAATTTCAAAATTATTTGCGAGAAGATATTCTTTTATTTTTTCTTTTGTTTCAAATCCGCCGTGATCGGCACCGAGGATAATTTTCATTTTAGCTTCTTTCTAAGTTTTATTTTCAATTAATTTGCAAACTGCCACATGATACCAAAACGGATTCCCCGCCACGGCATCGGGTAGTATGGAGTAACGTAATAAGTATTTCCAAAGAGATTTTCCCATGAAAAATAGATCATTGCTGATCTTTGTATTTCACCGGAAAGATAAAAATCAAGAGTAAACCATGCGGGAACTTCAGGCTTCGAACTATTATAATAAACATGTGTTTCGTAAAAATTATAATTAGAATATACTTGCCTTCCGGAATATTTTGCCTCAAATCCAGTACGTAATTTTAAACTTGAATTAAAAAGAGTATCCCGATATTCAATTTTCCAATTTAAAGTTACGTTAGGAAGAAATGGTTCGACTGAGGAATAACGGCTTTTCTTTTTTGTGAATAAAGAATTTGTCAATGCATGGATTTTCCAATACTGATAATTAAAAGTTATACCTGCTCCATAAGATTCTTCATAAGTAATCCAAAATCCATCTCTATTATAAAAAAGGTTAAGTACGGTAGACATCTTTTCTGTTATTACTTTATAACCAATTTCTGAAATTAAAAATGTATTAAATCCTCCCAGGAGAGTAATGGTTAAGGCATCATAATCCTGTGTTTTTTCAATATAGGAAATGCCAGAGTAAATCGAAGAATTATCAGACAGAAGGTAATTAATATCACCACCAAAACTAAAATATCTATTTCCCTTTGTAGAAACAACCTTACTAAACACAGCAGGAATTAGTTTATTGCCTGAATTATTCATTGTGAGAATTCCATCAAGGACGAGATTGTTCTCATGAGAGGAGTATTTCCAATTAAGAAACTTGGGATATGAATAATAACCTGAATAATCTACGTACTCGTAATTTCCCTTTAACGCTAAATTAAAAATGCTAAAGTTCGTCTGGTGACTTGCAATTCCTCCAAGCGTTTTTGTCTTTCTATCCGAGAATAGAGTTTGAATACCGCTTTGTCTTCCAAATTCATTCTGCCGGTATTCATCCAAATTAAAACGATAGTAAAACGAAAGCTCGGAAGTACTTTCTTCATACAAATGCGCAAGCATTCGCAAAGAAAAATTGTGCTGTTTTACTTTTTGGTAACTTTCACGGTCAACAACAGGAGAAGTCCGCTCGTTATACAAATAGAGCCACGGTTCTGTGGTAAGTGTTGCAAGAGTATCGTAATTAATTCCGCCGTTCAAACCGATATCTGATTTTACAAAATTGTAGCTCAAGAAAAAGTTGAGCGAATTGGAGTACAAATACTTTAGTTTTACCTTCGCCTGCCACAAACTGTAATCGGAATTTACAAATCCGGCATCCATTTTCCGGTTGGAAATATCAAAAGAGAAAATATATTTTTTTGAAAAAAGTGAATTGAATTGCGCGTCAACATAACCTTCTCCCATCGGAGATTCGATATATTTTATGCGGGTGTAAGGCGGCATGGCAACAAAATCTTTTGTAATAAAATTAACTGTAGCCAAATTGTTAAAAACCCCATGCAAAAATCCGCGGGGAGAAGGAACCACTTCAATCGAATCAACATCTTCGGTTTGGTACAAGTTCAGATCGTAAACATTCCGTATTCTGTCGTTCAGCAGAATGCCGTTTTCAAAATAACTTACGTTTCCGAATCCCGCTCCGTAAAAATTCATTTCTTCCGGCAGCCCGCTAAAACCGAGACTTCTTTTGTAACTTACCGGAATCAGCGAGAAAAGATCACCCGCGTAACGGAGATTCATTCTTCTAATTTCTTCTTGTGGAATTATTAAGCTGAATGGATATTCCGCAGAAAACGTGATGGGAACAACCGTATCCGGGACCGCTTCAGCATTGAGCGAATCGGCTGCCGATGAATCCGCGATTCCCAAATGATCGGTTCTTAACGAATCGAAAACTGTAACCGAATCGGCGGTTGATCTGCTGTGAATGGAAAGCGAATCACCCATCGAAAAAGTTTGTGTTGCGAGAAAGAAAAATAGTAAGGCGAAGAATTTCATTATCTTTTTAATTGATTGATTATCTATTGGCAAATTAATAATTAAATTTGTAGTGAAAAAATTAAACAATAAAGGCGCACTGTGAAGCTTTCACTATTATTGCCGGGGATGGATGATCAATTCCTCTGGTTTAACAATTTATATGATGTTACGGGAAAAACCGTTCTGGTGGTTGGAGAAAGCTCGGACGAACTGGCAAAGTTTATCGAAGAGAATTTCCAGGCGAAAGTATATTTCATTGTGCACGATGAAGACGCGCTTTTCCGCAGCCGATTGAAGCTTGGAGCGAATAAAAATATTTCCGTCCGGCTGATGGAATTTTCCAACACCGATTTTAAACCTGACTTCTTTGATGTGGTTTATGCGCAGGCATCGGTTACGGTTAAAGAGCGGAGAAAAATCGCGAAAGAATTTTTGCGCATTACAAAACCGGGTGGAGTTTTGTGTGTTGGCGAAATGTGCAACTTGAAAAAAGATGTTCCGCAAGTTATAACCGATGTTTGGAACCGCTCTACGCTTTCCCCGCTCTTTGTTGATGAGCTTGTTCCGTTTTATGAATCGGCGCAGTGGAAACATAAAGAGTCGAAAGATCTATCTGAAACACTCGACGTTTTCTACATTCAATTTGAAAAGAAAGCTGCGAGAAATCTTCCTAATGTGCCGGAAGGTGAAAAGAAACTTCACAAGAAATTTATTCATAAAATTAGTCACGAAGCGAATGTTTTTTTAAGACACGGTGGTTACAAAAATATCGGATTCTCTGCAATGCTGTTTGAAAAGGAAACTAAATGAAACGAAATGAAATTCTTGAATTAACTATTCAAAGTTACGCTTACGAAGGTTTGGGAGTTGCAAAAATTCCGGTTGAAAAAGATGGAGTGACAAAAGATTTTGTCATTTTCGTGCAGCATGCGTATCCGGGCGATACGGTTAAAGCGGAAATTAGAAAAATTAAAAAATCGTACGCCGAAGCCAAACTTGTTGAAGTAATTACTCCATCGGCAGAGCGGATAAAAGCCCGTTGTAATTTTTTCGGTACGTGCGGTGGCTGCAAACAGCAAGACCTTTTGTATACGGCTCAAGCGCGCTACAAACAGGAACAAGTGAAAGATATTTTTAACCGGCTGGGAGGTTTTGCTGATTTCACACTCGAAGAAATAATTTCTGCCGAGCAGACATTTTATTACCGGAACAAAATGGAATTCTCTTTTGCCGAACAGCGCTGGCTTACGTTGGAAGAAATTAATTCAAACGAAGAGATCGATAGAAATTTTGCGCTTGGACTCCACATCCCGAATATTTTTGATAAAGTTTTAGACCTCGACGAGTGTTTTTTGCAATCGGAAATTAGTAATAAAATTCTCAACTTCACGCGGAAGTTCTTTAAAGATAAAAACACTTCGATCTACACAACCAAAACACATACCGGTTATTTGCGTAACCTGGTTATTAAAGAGTCGAAGCATTTTCCAGAGTTGATGGTGAATCTTGTTACCCTTGAAGAAAATGATGAACTGATGGATGAATACACGCACAGTTTGAAGAAAGAAATTCCCGCCGTAACCACGATCATCAACAATATCAGCACGAAGAAGGCGCTGGTAGCGATCGGTGAGTATGAAAAAGTTTTTTACGGGAATGGAATTATTCACGACACTATCGGTGGATATAAATTTAGAATTAGCGCCAATTCTTTTTTCCAGACGAACACATTGCAAGCGGTAAATCTCTACCAAACTGCTTTGGATTACGCCGGTCTTTCCGGTAACGAAGTTGTGTATGATCTTTACTGCGGCGCCGGAACAATTTCAACTTTCGTCTCCAAGTTTGCTAAAGAAGTATATGGTTTTGAAGTTGTGCAATCTGCAATAAACGATGCCGAAGTGAACAAAAAACTTAACCACACAGAAAATGTAAAATTCTTTCTTGCCGATCTATATGATTCGTTTTTAAATGTAATTGAAAGTCAGCACATTCCTCAACCTGATGTAATCATTGCTGATCCTCCGCGAAACGGAATGCACAAAAACACCGTTGCAGATATTATAAAACTTTCTCCTAAAAAAATTGTTTATGTAAGCTGCAATCCTACTACTCAAGTTCGCGATCTAAAACTGTTGTGTGAAGCAGACTATAAATTAGTAAAAGCTAAACCGGTTGATATGTTTCCGCAGACCTACCATATTGAGAATGTTGCGCTGCTGGAAAAGATTCACGATAAGGTGTGACATGTTCGATGTTAACAAAAATATTGGTGGAGTGAAAAACTTTGAACGGCATGGATGAATGAACATGAATGGTTGAATGTTTTTCATTAAGTCATTCAATCTTGCATCATTCATTCAATTTAGTTCTGGTTTAGCTGATTAGAAATTACGAATGAAATATATTCTCTCTTCTGAATTCTGTATTCTAACGGTTCTGTGTTTCGTGTCTTCTGTTATCGAGCAATAAAACAAATTCTCCTTTTAGATTTTTTGCTTCAACTTCTTTTAGAATTTCCTGGGCAGAATCCCGGAAAAACTTTTCGGTTGGGAGTGTGAGATCGAAAGCAACAACCACTCTACAATATTTCCCGAAAACTTTAACGATGTCTGCCAGCAAAGCTTTCAAACGGTAGGGAGTATCGAGAAGCGCGATCAATTCTTTTCTATTTTTTAAGTTGAACAATTCCTTCTGCCTGATTTCCTTCTTTGGGGAAAGCCATCCGTAATAATAAAATTTTTCAAAGTCCAAACCGGAACCCGTTAACGCCGGAAGGAGTGAATTCGCGCCTGGAACCGGAATTATCTGTATGCTGTAGCTGATGCAGAGATCAACTAATTTATGTCCCGGATCAGAAAAAAGGGGAGTGCCGCAATCGGAAATCAACGCGGCGGTTTCTCCTTGAACAATTCGCAGCGCAATTTCATCTGCAAAATCTTTTTCGTTATGCTCATTCATAGAGACGAGCGGTTTCTCAATTTTGAAATGAGATAGTAACCGGCGAGCTTCTTTATATTCTTCACAAATTACAAAATCAACATCGGCTAAAATTTTTAACGCTCGAAGAGTAATATCATCATAGTTGCCGATAGGAGTTGAGACAAGGTAAAGTTGTTTTTTCATAGTGGTAAATTACGGTTATCGTTTGTAGAAAAAAAAAGATTGTGGGGAAGAACCGCTTCCGAAAACTGAATACCATTGCCAGTTCTCACGAAAAAACGAGGCGAATAAATATCCCCAACATTTATTATTTATTTGCGCAACAAAATAATATAAGATAATTTGGTTTTGTCTGTTAAATATATTTTATAACAAAGGAGATATTTTATGAAATGTGCGAACCACCCCTCAATGGATGCTGTAGGTACTTGTGTAGATTGCGGCAAAGGACTTTGTGTAGATTGTACTCATGCCTACTCAATTCCCATCTGCCAATCATGTAATGCTGTTCGCGTTAAAGGAGAAAAAGGGGATCTCAACAAAAGGATCATTCTTACTTTTGTGTTCTTTGCTCTCGGTTTTTATTTCATGGTGAGTACGGCTCCAAATTTCAATATCGGAACGATAATCGCAGGAATAATAATTGGATATATTTTTGCCGGTGTTCCATGGGGTTGGCAGTTCTTAAATAAAATTACTCCAAGTATGTTTCTCTTTCTTTCGTTTGCAGGCTGGGTTGTTTATTTCTTAATTAAAACGATATTGTCATTTGCAATCGGATTTATTGTGTTACCAATAAAATTGTTCGGCATGTTTAAAGACGCTAAAAGACTTAAAGAAATTAATCAGACTTTTACGAATTGATTAAAAACTAAAAAGCCGGTAAAATCACTTACCGGCTTTTTTATAATTTTAACAACCGCCGGTTTTATCCCTTATCATTTTTATACTTCAGCACTGAATGAACATACTTGCCGAACTTCTTATCTTTCTGCCTTTTTTCAAGGTATGACATTTCATGATACAAAGATTCCTTATACATTTTTATATAATTCCGGTAACGTTCATCAGAAATTACTCCTTCATCTTTCCCTTTCAAAATTGCACAACCTTCCTCAATGGTGTGAGTACAGTCCTTAAAGCGACATTGATCAGCCAATGCTGCAATTTCATTAAAGGTTTCGTCTAATCCGGATTCGATCGAGATCATGCCGAGTTCGCGCATTCCGGGATTATCCACTACGATCGCTCCATTTTCCAAAACGATAAGTTCACGGCGGGTAGTTGTATGTCTTCCTCTTCCATCTTTTTCTCTTATCGGGTTAGTTTTATAAAGATCCTGGTGAATAAGATTATTCAGCAAGGTAGTTTTACCTACACCGGATGAACCGAGTAAACAAAAGGTTTTAAATGGAGTAAAGTAGGATTTAATATTTTCTATGTCGGACAGACTTGTGTTGCTAAAAACCGCCATCTTAATTTCCGGTGCGATCTTAAAAATATCATTTACTTTCTGCTCAATTTCCTCAGCATCAAGAAGATCGCTTTTACTTAAGAAGACGACCGGAGTAATTTTACTTTCGTTTATCATTACAAGATAACGTTCCAGTCTTCTTAAATTATAGTTGTGATCCAATGATTGTATAATGATTGCGGTATCGATATTGGCGGCGATCAGTTGGTATTCAACTTTTTTACCGGATGTTTTTCTTTTTAAGAGTGATTTGCGCGGAAAAATATCATGAATGACAGCGAAAGAATCATCATCGAATAATTGAACTTCCACCCAATCACCGACCGTAGGAAAATCCAACGGAGAATCTATGTTGAACATGAATCTTCCGGTTAATTCAGCTAAGATTTCATCCTTTCCGTTCGAAATAATATAATTGTTCTTATTGACGGTAACAATTCTTGCAATTTGATGGTCACCCATTTTTGATAGATCAATGTTATCATTGTACCACTTATCAAATCCAAGCTTTTCTATTTCAACTGATATTTTGTTCATTTCAATAGTTTTAAACTAAATTAAGATCGTTCTTCGTTTCTCTTCTTATTTCAATCAAGGTTTTTCCAATTTCGATTGTTCCGGCTTTTCAAGTCCGAACAAGTCATAAGGTTTTTTACTTAAATTATCATCGAACATGAAAACGGTTAAGAAAATGTAGGCGATAAATCCGAAAACGATAAGCAGTTGCGCCCATGATGTTTTCTGAATAGCCTGTTTTGATTTTACATCGCACACTTCGCCGGGACAGTATTGCGCTTTTTCTTTGTAGAACATTGAGTAAAATTTGCAGCCGATACAAATTCCGAACGCAGTTTCAAAGAATAAAAAGATGAGGCAGATGAGACAGATAATTCCCGTTATCGGGCTGTATGCGTTCATCACCACAAGATGAATGAACATTATTCCGGCTAACACTACGCCGATTATCCATGCGAACTTTTTCTGCGCCGCGCCAACATATTCCGGTGTTTGATTCCTAACTATCAGCCGCCCGATAATTAATGACGGGGAAAATCTTGGACTGACAAAAACACGTATTACAATATCTGTTAGAAAGATTACTACCGCATATTTTAGCGGTACAAAATTCTGATTAAAAATTACAATCAGAATAGTAATGAACATCATTAAAAATAATATTCCGGCGGCAGCCCGTATTTCTCTTTCGTTTAATACCGGGATGTCGTATCCTTCAACATCTTCGCCAAATTTGATTAGTTTGTTCATTAATTGTCCTTTTACTTTGTTCTTATTGTTTCCGACTTGGCTGAAGTTTATTTAAATAATGTTGTTTATAATCTATACTACTTAAAAAGCAATTTTGACACAACAGGAGCTGATTGAGAATTAAGTGGTACTTGGTTCTATGCTTATCTAAGAGATTAGTTGAGCAATGTTACACCTTTTGGATTAGATTCCACCCATTTTTTTTCAATGTCCTTTGACACTTTACGAAGAAGGGTGTTTTCATAATCACACAAACAACGGCCACATTCATTACATAAAAAGTATTTGCAATTTGTTTTTTGACATTTTTTATTACCAAGCCACAACTCGCTAATCTTATACTTAAAATAATGATTCTGTTTCACAGAAGTTTTGACGGATCTAATTGGTGTATAACAATACCAACAATGGCTTGAGTATACAATCGTTTCAGAAATGATCATATCCTCTACTTTTGTAATAATTTTACTCCAGTTGGTTTTAAACCAATTCGGAACTAATGATTTTATTTTTGCTAATAAGCGATAGAAGAATTGTTGGACTTTTTTATTTGGTTCAACCTTGAATTTCAGGCCACAAGTATGACACGATAAAATCTTAATGCCATCCCGAACAGCAATCATATTTGTGCATCTTGGACAATATATTTCGACTAATAATTCTTTCTTAACAATTTCTGTCATCATCACCACCTAACCAATGGAGTTGGGTCAAAACCAAAGCCACAATACTTCATTTATTAATTATATTTTTAAATAGATCAAACTTTCATTTACTAATTTACGCCGAAAAACAAAAGCGAAGCGAAACTACAAACTTTTAGACTATACAAAAGTCGGATGCGAAAACGCTTTCGGAAAGAGTCATCGGCTACTTGCGTATTTAATTTATAGTTTAAACCTCGCTTTTATTATGGAAAGCTTTTTTTTATCATTCTCCATTTTTTGTATAAAACATTTCTGATATTCACACATATCTAATGTAAATTTCTTAAAAAGTGACCAATAAATACTTTCTCGATTAAATTCACTCGATGAGGTTTCTCTCGTGTTATTAAAAAACCAAAAATTATTACTTTCCCAAATACGGATTGCGTGATAAGCAAACATATAAAAGGCAACTTCTTTTTTTATAAGTCCACTATTAACCATTAAGGCAAGTTCTTCATAAAAGCCAAGAAATTTTAGCTTAATCTTGTAAGGTAAATTTCTAAGTCTCTCATCGTCTGTTTCAAGTAATAAAAACAATTCTTGAAATTCAGGATTATCAACGTATCTTTCTCTCATTCTTAAAAATTGTTCACTTCGTTTTTGCAACAACCCTTTTTTATATTGAAACAAACCAAATATTAAAGTTATGAGCCCTACAAGGGCTAAAATAAACGATGCAATATCTTTAAAATCTATTGAAGAAGATTGACTTTGAAGATTTTGCTTAGCTTGACATAAGATTAATATAAATGACATATTTTCACTCAAAATTATTTCTGGCGGCCTATTACTCGTCCTACACTGAATTGGTTTCTGGGGAATGGTCTATCACTAACAAAGAAATAGAACCTCCCGGATCGCTAATTATTTACCTAAGAAAACTTAAAAAGAAATCGTTTTAGTAACAATAGGTTGTCGTACTACCAAACTTATTA
The DNA here is from genome assembly GCA_030693705.1 of Ignavibacteria bacterium. GTDB lineage: Bacteria > Bacteroidota > Ignavibacteria > Ignavibacteriales > Ignavibacteriaceae > UBA1563. Next base: position 199,102 of record JAUYAB010000041.1, read on the forward strand.
AACTTCTTTGAACTTACCTGCAACATATTTATGAATGATACTTGCTACTAAAGTTTGATACGGTAATCCTTCTTCTAACGATTTAGCCTTCAAATTTGATAAATCTTTTTCTGATAGCCGGACATTAATTCTTCTGTTTTTTAACGCTGTGTTCCTTGCAATCAGTTGGTATTCGATTTTCTTTTTGTCTAAATCTTTAACCGGTACCCATTCGTCATTTTCGTAGGATTCAAGTAATTCCTTTTCTTCCTTATCTAAATTCATATTACACCTTTAATATATTTCTTTGTCGCTTTACGGCTCGGGATAATTGTTTTTAAAAATACTCTTTCTTCATCCTCAACAAATGGGACTAAATAGGCATAGTTTTCATATTCAACAACATAAATCTGTTGATCGCCATATTTCCCGGAATTTGGATGCTCAATTACAGCCAATAAACTTCCCATTTCTATTTGACTGACGATTATTTCGAATGAAATACCGCGATCTTTTTTAAGAAGCTCATTCTTTTCTTCGTTCCAATCAAAATATTTCATTTAAAGCTAATTTTTTATTTACAAGTTAATAAAAATGGATGCCTATTGTCAACCCATCTTTTGCTTTATTTAAGGCAGTTACTATCTCACCGATCAGAAAGAGGGGGAAGTCAAAAGTCAGCAGTCAGCAGTCAAAAGTCAAAAGTCAAAAGATCACTCTAAACAACCGAACCACCTGCCTACTGCGAATTGCCCACTGCTGACTGCCGACCGCTGACTGCCGATTGCCAACTGCCGACTTCCCACCACCCGCCACACTCCGGTATTTTATCCCGCGCGCTTTATCTTTATATTTGCATTCAATTAAAAGGAACATATGGAAAACATTCGGAACTTTTGCATTATCGCTCATATTGACCACGGAAAGTCCACAATTGCGGACGCTCTGCTGGAATTTACGGGTACGGTTAGCCAGCGTGAAGCAAAAGCGCAATTACTTGACGACATGGATTTGGAACGCGAAAGAGGAATTACGATAAAGTCTCACGCAATCCAGATGAATTATAAAGCTAAAAACGGTACAGATTATAAATTAAATTTAATAGATACACCCGGTCATGTGGACTTTTCCTACGAAGTTTCCCGCTCGTTAGCTGCCTGTGAAGGAGCGGTGTTAATCGTTGATGCGGCGCAGGGAGTTGAAGCTCAAACAATCAGCAATCTTTATCTTGCACTCGATGCGGGACTTGAGATTATTCCAGTTTTAAATAAGATTGATCTTCCCAGCGCGGAAGTTGATAAAGTAAAAGGACAGGTAATTGATCTTATCGGCTGTAACGATAGCGATATTATTCTTGCCAGCGCTAAAGCAAGGATCGGGATTGAAGAAATACTTGAAGCTGTTATCAAGCGTATTCCCGCTCCAACGGGTGATGAAACAAAACCGTTGCAAGCGCTAATATTTGATTCCGTTTTCGATCAGTATAGAGGAGCAATTGCTTACGTGCGTGTTTTTAATGGAACGCTAAAAGAAAAGCAGAAGATAAAATTCTTTGCACACGATAAAGAATATGAGACGGAAGATATCGGCATTCTGGGAATGAAGAAGATCAGGACCGGTGAACTTTCCGCCGGAAACGTCGGTTATATGATCACCGGAATTAAAGATGTGAACGATACAAAAGTCGGCGATACCGTTACTTTAGCCAAGCATGGAGCCACTGAAAGGCTTCCCGGTTATAAAGAAGTTAAGCCGATGGTTTACAGCGGATTGTATCCAACGAACACTGAAGAGTTTGAAAATTTACGGGATGCGCTTGAAAAATTTCGTTTAAATGATTCCGCACTGGTGTATGAGCCTGAAACTTCTGCCGCTCTTGGATTTGGTTTTCGCTGCGGATTCCTGGGACTTCTCCACATGGAAATTGTGCAGGAAAGATTGTACCGCGAATTTAATCAATCAATTATAACAACCCTTCCAAACGTTGAGTATATCGTTTATAAAAAGAATGGTACGAAACTTACGGTTGATAATCCCGCAACAATGCCAATTGTTGGCGATATTGAATTGATCGAAGAACCTTTTATGAAAGCGCAGATAGTTACTCCAAGCGAGTACGTTGGCAACATTATGAAATTGGCGATGGACAAACGGGGTGTTTATAAAAACACCACCTATCTTGACCCAACCCGCGCCGATCTTCAATTTGAATTTCCACTTTCGGAAATTATTTTCGATTTTTACGATAAGCTTAAATCAACTACACGCGGTTATGCTTCATTCGATTATGAATATATCGGTTACAAAGAAGCTGATCTTGTTAAACTTGATATTCTGCTAAACGGCGAAACGGTTGACGCACTTTCGATGATTGTTCACCGCAGCAAATCATTTGATTGGGGAAGAAAAGTTTGTGAAAAGTTAAAAGATCTGATCCCGCGCCAGTTGTTTGAAATTTCTATTCAGGCAGCTATTGGTGCTAAGATCATTTCAAGATCAACCGTAAAGGCAATGCGGAAGAACGTGCTTGCAAAATGTTACGGCGGTGATATTTCGCGTAAAAGAAAATTACTCGAAAAGCAAAAAGAAGGAAAGAAGAGAATGAAGCAAGTCGGGAACGTAGAAATTCCCCAGGAAGCTTTTCTTGCCGTTCTCCAAATTGAAGATTGATGTAAAGGAAAAATGTTATGAGAAAAATTATCTTTGCGATATGCGTTGTTGGCTTAACAACCTTTTCGATTTCCGCTCAGCAGAAGTATATGGTTTACTTTAAAGATAAAGGAATTGCAAATCAAACTTCTTTGCAGAAAACTTCCCAAGCTTATTCTGAAGCAGTTCAATCGCTGTCCGAAAGAAGCATCCAGCGGAGAATAAAACACCGCGGCGCAGAAAATTTTATAACGTTTGAAGATGTTCCTCTTTATCAACCATACATTACCGAACTCGAAAACTCTGGCGCTAAAATCTGGAATAAATTAAAATGGTTCAACGCCGTTTCTCTCTTTGCCGAAAAAGAACAGATCGCAGAGATTTCTTCACTTCCGTTTGTAGAAAAAGTTGAAGCCGTACAGATTCTTTCTTATAAAAAAGATAAGATAGAAGAACAATCTCCCAAAAGTTTTGAAAAAACTTCTTTAGATAACACTGCGCTTGCTTACGATTATGGCAGTTCTTTAGGGCAATATGCTCTTTCTAAAATTCCACAAGTGCATGCAAAAGGGATAACGGGAGACAGTGTTGTCGTTGGGATTTTTGATTCCGGTTTCCGTTGGAAACTTATTGAATCGCTCGTCTCGAGAAAAGTTATTGCCGAATATGATTTTGTTTTTCACGATAACAACACCGCAAATGAAACCGGAGATGTTGGCGGGCAGGATAGTCATGGTACTTCTATCTTTTCTCTTGTTGGTGGATTCAAGGAAGGTAGAATTGTTGCCCCGGCATTCAATGCTTCATTCATTCTTGCAAAAACGGAATACATAGGAAGCGAAACGCATGTCGAAGAAGATAATTACGCCGCCGCATTACAGTGGATGGACAGCATTGGAGTTGATATTACCACAAGTTCACTGGGTTATAACGAGTTTGATCCTTCAACTTTTTCTTATGCTTATTCCGATATGAACGGGAAAACCACAGTAGTTACAAAAGCAGTTGAACTTGCGTTTACACAATTTGGTATTTCAACCTTTACTTCCGCCGGAAACGATGGAAATAGTGCGTGGCATTATATCGGCGCTCCGGCAGACGGTTTTAATGTTATTGCTGTTGGTTCTGTTTCAAACACTAATATCAAAGCCGGTTCCAGTTCTTTTGGACCTTCTTATGACGGGAGAATAAAACCTGAAATAGTTACCCAGGGCGTTTTAGATTATGCAGCAAGCGTTTCCGGGACTTCAACAAGCGCTTACGGAACCGTGAGCGGAACTTCCGCCGCGGCGCCGATTGCCGCCGGAATAGGTGCGCAGCTTTTATCTGTTTATCCTCATCTAACTAATGTTCAAATAAGACAAATTTTATTGGCAACTGCGGGGAATGCTTCTTCGCCGAATAACGAAATTGGTTACGGACTTCTTTCATCGCTTAAAGCGGTTGCGTATCCCAACTTAAAAAAAGTTGATCAGACTTACTCGATCAATAAATGTTTTGAGAGCGAAAATATCTTAGCTCAAACGGTTCTGCTTCATCTAATAAACGGAACACAAACCGCTGATCTTCCGATGACTCTTGGACAAAAGGGAATATTCTCTTCCTCCATTCCCTCTTATGGTGATGGGGATGTTCTTCAATTTTATTTTACATACTCACATAGCAGCCAGAATATTATTCGGGAACCAGCCAATGGAAAATTTTTCGAAACTACTTATGGCAAACTACTTGTCACATCGATAAGTGATGAAGTGCCGGAATCATATAACTTGAAGCAGAATTATCCTAATCCCTTTAATCTTGCAACCTCAATAACTTTTTTTGCTGTCGATAGTTCTCCTGTTGAACTTTCGATTTATGATGTGCTTGGCAAAAAAGTTGCAACACTCTACAACGGAATTCCGAAAATTGGTAAGAATGTTGAACAATGGAACGGAGAGAACAACTTCGGTCTGGTGCAGGCAAGCGGAATTTATTTTTACGTTTTAAGAAACGAGAATAAAATTCAAGCAAAGAAAATGGTGCTGCTGAAGTAATTTACAGATGATTGCCATTCAATCCCAAAAGCAAATTTTTCAGGAGTTGGATAAAGTGGTTGGTCTTTTTGTCTCTTTTATAAATCGGGCTGATCCCAATCATCATATCGGAAACAAATTTTGAATTAGCAGAATCTTTAATTTCTTTTTCTAAAATTGTTTTAAGGACTTTTATTGTCTGGGGATTTGCGATTTTGGAAATATCTCGACCAAGCAGAATTGCCCCGGTTAATTCAAAATCAAAATTATCATCAACTAAATCAGAATGTTCAAATTGCAATCGCTCAAAATTACCAGCTTCGATATAGTTTCTGATAATATAGAGAATATCCAAAGCATCGCGCGAACGCGTTGGGAAACCGTCTTCCCATGAAATTAATTTCATCATCACTAGTCCTCTTATAGAAGCGATTTTAATATCGAGGGGAGGATTAGTTTTGATCCGGAAAGATTCTGCATCATCGAAGCACTCGTCAAATCCCACAATACTCATAACTTTTGCATCTTTGTCCGGCCATTTAATATATGTTGAATCAATGGATATTTCTCCAAAGGGAATGATGTCGATGCTTGGGATAGATTTGTATGTGAATCGGTGAACTATCTTAGAGGAATAGAAGTTGTTTTCCATAAGTATATTGGCAAGTATTGAATAATCACCCCAATTTTTTATCCGTATGCTAAAATCAATATCGTTTGTTGCTCTGTCTATTTTAATCCCATGCTTAAGATTAAAAATTATATCTCTTGCAGTTGCTCCAATTACAAAGAAATCCATTCCCAGGCTATGAGTAATCTCGGAAATTACTGTTAATACTTCTAGTGTAAACGGGTCTAATTTAGTTGAAATGTCCAGCAATTTCTCTCTCAAAAATTATGTTGGCTGTTTCAATGTTTCTCTGGTCTCCGGTAGTTTTTAGATCCGTATAAATTAGAATTGCCGGGGCAAGATTTTTAGCTTCATTATCATCTGTAAAATTCCAGAATTTTTTTATAATTTCAATATTCCCATCCGGATTTTTCTTTAACCGATTTCCGAGAATAAACTCTCCTAACTTATCTCTAAGATAAACTGTGTGAAATTGGGGGCGTAAATAATTTGTTAATTGCGCTGCGGCAGTTTCTCCACCGAACATTGCTCCGAAATATGTGAGGTCTATTGTTTTGATGATTTCAGGATTCTCAATTTGAAATTTACCGACAAAATATTTCGGTTTTATCCTTCCCGGATATCCTGCTATCCATTCTTTTAACAGTTGATTCTTATTTCCCAATATTTTCCCATGGATTTCATCTTCAATCAGAAATCCATGTTTTTTCAACTGACCCATTGTTTTGTGCACGGTTCCAAGAGCAACATTTGCCATTTCAGCAATTTCGCGATAGGGATTTTTTTCCAACTTTTGGTTACACAATAGAGCAAAGACAATTTGCAAACCGGCAGTTTTGAATAGACATATATCTTTTCCGCCAAGATTTTTTTCTGCTGTTATTTTTTGTCCTTTCACAAAGATATATAACGGCGGAACTTTGATGTGAGCATTCCCGGCAGCGTCAATAAAATTAATTCCAAGATTCTTTATAAGTTCTATGGTTTCGGCGTTAGCAAACTTAGTAACTAGAAGAGGAACATTTCCCAATTGATCCAATCGGTTTTTTATTAATCCCAAGTTTGCTTTTTTTACTTGCGGAATTACTTCAGCAACAAATTGGAGTTCGTAGTTTTCTTCTCTTAAGTAAAGATTAACTTTATTGTCAGTTACATAGGTTGTAAGCCTTAAACCGGTTTCTTCTTCAAAACGGGTAACCGCTTTAGTGATGATATTTTTGTCTGTCTCTTTCATCGTTAAATTTGTATGTTCATTAGTTGCAAATATATATGCTTAATGAACAAAAAGCAAAAAAAAGTTCGATTTACAGGGAAAACGTTCATTATATCTATTATTATTAAAATTATGAACAGGCTATAAATAACACGTTTTCCCAAAACAACGTTTATCAGTAATTCATGTTACGCAGTTGCTAATAAAAAACCTCTTAATCATAATCGTAATCTTACTCGTTTTTAGACGGCTGACCCAGATTTAGCCAAAGGCTGACAAGTAAGGAAAAGATTAAGAGTACGATTAAGAAACCAATTCAACCTTTTGCGTAGCGTGGCAGTAAGATCTGCCAGAAAGAATGCAACTCTACAGTTGATCCACTGCAAGTCCCCTTTAATCCCATTGTAAATCTTTTTTAAATAAATCGGTTTATTTAATTTAAAACAAAAGTAACTCAACCAATCTTTACAGATGCCATCGTCAAAGAGCCTATCACTGCTTTATTAAAGAAGCTTACGCTTTCATCTTTTTGTTGAAGTGCCAAAATGTATGATAGCGGGAGAAAATATTCCAGCGATAGTATTGCCAATTGAAAAGATGCCCCTTGTGATTGATAATTGATCAACTCTTTTGCGTTCATCGGGCTTCCGTGTCCGACAAACAATAGCGGCATGCGTTCAGTTTTCGTAAGTGTTATATTAAGCGATTTGTTGGTAATAGATATTCCAATGTTGAAAAATTAACTCTTTAGCCGATGAATAAATATTTTAAAGGTTGTTATCAGCAGATTTGTCTGATGATGCGGGAACAGTAAAATAGAATGTAGAACCTTCCCCCTTAACACTTTCCGCCCAAACCTTTCCTCCGTTTTTTTCAACAAATTCTTTACAAAGAAGTAAACCCAATCCCGTGCTCGGTTCATCATCCGTTCCTTTTGAACTGACCTTTTCTTCCATCTTGAACAACCTCTTCACATCTTTCTCTAACATGCCAACGCCCGTATCTTGCACGGAAACTTCAACCATATCATTTTCGATTTTTTTACTTCGAATAATAATTTTACCATCCCGTTTTGTGAATTTAACCGCATTGGATAAAAAATTTCTTAATACGGTATTGATCATTTTTTCATCGGCATAAACTCTTAAGTTTTCCGGTACTTCATTTACAATGGTGATTCCCTTTTGTACAGCGCGCTGAAGGATTGTAGTAAGACTGAATGCGACAACATCGGACAATGAAATTTCGGATGGCTCAAAAGTAATTGTTCCTTTTTGCATCTGCGCCCATTCTAATAAATTTTCAAGCAACTTGTAAACCGTTGAAGCGGAATCATACATCGATTTACTGAAATCCGTTAACTCATCTTTAGAAAATGATTCACTCTCCTCAGCCATCATCTGGGTTAAATTTATAAAACCGCTAAATGGACTTCGAAGATCGTGTGCGATGATTGAGAAAAATTTATCCTTCTCTGCAACGGTTTTAGAAAGTTGTTTATTACTCTTAATGATTTCTTCTTCAGCCCGTTTCCGTTCGGTAATGTCGTGATTTAGACCTACAATTCCGATTATTTGACCTTCCGCATTTCGCAAGGGGACTTTTAATCCCAGCAGCCATCGAACTTCACCGTTTTTATCAACCAATTCTCCTTCAATATCAAGGATCGATTTGCCTTCTTGTAGAACCGATTGATCTTCGTCTTCACTGCCATGTTCTTTTCTCTCCGGGAACAACTCAATATCCGTTTTCCCTAAAACATCTTTCTCAGAACTTAATCCGGAAAGCAGAACTTCCTTTGGATTTGCAAGTGTTTTTCTTCCGTTAATGTCTTTAACATAGATCGCATCGGGAATTAGGTCAATTATGGTTCGCAGCAACATCCGTTCATTTGAAAGGGTTATCTCAGCTTGTTTACGTTCTATAACTATGGCAATTTGGCTTCCAACGGATTCCAGGAACTTAACATCTCGTTCCGTGTAGATGTTCTCTTCCTCATAATGTTGTAGAACTAATACACCGATTGTTTTAGAAGGGGTTTTTAACGGCACTCCAACCCAAGACGGAGAATTTGTACCGACTAACTCAACTTCATTTCTACTTACAAGCAGGTCAAAGAGATCTTGAGTTAGGAGCAACGGTTTTCCGGTATCGAATACGAGTGCTGTACAACTTTTGCCAATCGCAACCGGTTCGGGGGTTGGATCGAACTTGTCCACAAAGTAGGGGAAGTTGAAGAGTCCGGTAATTGGATCATGCAGCGCAATAAAAATATTCTCTGCGTAAAGTACCCGCTTAAGAGACTCATGGATCAACTTCAGTAATTCATCAAGATTTGCAGTTGTGGTAACGCCATGATTAATTTCGTAAATTATCTTGTGCTCTAACTCTGCTCTTTTAGTTTCCGTTATATCACGGAATGTTACAACTGCGCCAACAACTTTTGTACCTTCCAACATTGGTGTTGTACTGAAATTAACCGGAAATCCCGTACCGTCTTTACACCAAAAATATTCCTCTCCTGCATGGCTGGTTCCCCTTCTAAGCGTTTCATAGATATGGCAGTCTTTGCCCTCGTACGGTTCGCCGTTCGGATGAGTGTGGTGCCATAAAGAATGGCTATGCTTTCCTATTAATTCCTCTGCTGTATAACCAAGCAATTCAGCAGCTCTTGGATTAACGAAAGTATGATTACCGTCTAAGTCAAGACCAAAGATACCTTCCCCTGCACTCTTCAAGATAAGATTAATTGCATGTTGTCCTCTAAGCTTCTCTGCTTCGTTCTCAGCCTTGGCTTTCATCTTATTGATGCGTAATAGAGAGTACGAACCGGTAAATAGTATAATTGAGAATACAAGAATAATTGCTAAAGTTTGGAGACTGTTTTTATCGACAAAATTAGTGACCTCGTCAAGCGGAGTGTTTACAACTACTTTCCATGAAATATTTTGGAAGTTAAGCGTAACAAAACTTGATAATTTTTTTTCTCTTTCTTTTAATTGATATTCCGTTGAGCCTGACGATTTTGCATTAATTTTTTCGATATACTCGAACGACTCATGGCATTCGTTACACGATTCATCTCGTTGGTGAACATTAAACAGAATCATTTCCGGATGCTCATTCTGGTATAAAACGGTTCCGTCTTTATCCAAAAGCCATGCATTCTCTTTGCGGATGTTAGTGGTATCCGTGAGGAAAAAAGATGTGAGAATTTCATCTAAATTTACGGTAATAGCAACAATCCCATTGAATTTATCGGAAAACTCCCGGCGGGGTGGATTTATTGAACTTGGAACAGTCGGGTTAAATTCTCCATAAATAGGGGCAACTATCATTACTTGAAAGGTTGAATCCTTACTCGATTTAATGAACGTTAACGGTACTTCGGCAGTTATAAACTGCTTCCCTTTGTTTTTCCTTTGAGCTGCCCATTCAAAAAATTTTGTATCACTTTGGTCTAAAGAAACTACGTCTTTCAAAGTTGAGTAAATGATTGTTCCTTTTTCATCATAGATGCTGATTGATTTTATATGATCTATTTTCAAAGATTCGAAATATTTATGGACGGTATTGCCGGCTAAGTCTGTTTTTTTATTTTTAATAACAGGTAATGTAGAAAGGCTTGCAACGGCGCGGGATTCGTCCCTAAGGTATGTTTCAATATCTTTTGATAATTGGTGGGCAGTAGCAAGCTGCCTGGATTGGAATCGTTGAATGACCTCTTGCTTGGTGGAATTATGGAGACCAAGAAGCAGAAGGGTCGTAATCGTTAGGATACTGATCGTTAAGACAATAATAAATTTCGACTTCATCGTAAATTAGAATTTAACTTCTATACCTCCTTAAAAAATAGACGGACAAGATATCTCCTAATTATTTCTTAATAAATCATAACTACCGGGCTGAAAACTTAGTTATAATTTATTAAAGAAAAAAGGACTTTCTGAAACAGCATTCTGTAAAGAACCACAGAATAGCAAACCCCGAACCAAATATATTTAACCGTCAGCAGACCATAGCCGGAATATTTTAATCACCTGCAATTAACATTTTTTAATGCCGCGGGCTCTTTTTCAGATTAGTTCTCAACCTTTACGATCGTCTTATGTTCTTTCTCTTTTTCCTCTCAATGCTAACTCTTCCATTTTTCTCCAAACTCACCAATAGAAATGAACTTTTACTAAAACCCTCATCAGGAACGCTTTTCTATTCTTGATCTTTGGCACTACTGAATTCACTGCTTGCGTTCTCATCGTTATTTTTTTCCTCAGTAACTTCTGTTGCCATTGGTTCCCTTTGCTCTTCAGAATTATCCCAACTTGTTCTTCTTCCGAAAATATCCAATGAGCGGGTAACAACAGGTAATTGCTTATCATAGATGTTTGAATAAGTCACTTCAACAGTCAGCGCACTCATTTTTTTTCTGATTTGATTTCTAAAATTTACCGCCGCGTTATTCTCTTCCTCTGCTGCAAAAGCTATCATGGTTAAAGACGTTCCTGCCGGGACAACAGTTAAATTCATATCTGTATTAAAGTTTTTCCACCTCAAACCTTCATCGATCTGCGGCATCCATTCTATTATGTTTCGTTTGTATTCAACACCCATAGACACTTTTATGTCATTTAATATCATCGGTCCTATCCCGCCGTTATACAGTTCAACTGCAGTATGGTTGCTGTAATCGAAGACATCAACGAAGCATATCGGTCTGGTTGACGAGAAATTATGTTCTCTCTGAATTTTTAGCGTCATCGCGGTTAATAAGAGTGCCGCGATCGAAATAATGATTGCAGAAAACGCAACAATAAAATTTAGATCAATACTTGATAGATTCATGGGTTAATCCTTAATATCTTCTTTTTCATCATAGTAAAAAATAAGGAATTTTTACTCATTTTAACACTTCCAACAACATTATTGTCATTGCGGTGGAGTTTCTGTTGTTTCTTAATCGCAATGATAATCTTTTTATACTTTTCAATTAACAAAAAATCTGTCTTAGTAAATTTAAAAAGGTAGTATGTATTCAAAATATTTTTCTCTTCTCCTCTTCACCCTTATTCTCTTCTCTCCCAAAATATTTGCGCAGAACCAAAGCTTGGGTACGGTGTTTGGAGAAATAGTTTCAGAATCAAATAAAAACCCGCTTGAGTTCGTAAGCGTTTCTTTAATACATCAACCAGATAGTACCGTAGTTAGTGGAGATGTAACCGATAGCAAAGGGAAGTTCGAAATTAAAAACATTCCATTCGGGCAATATTTTTTACGATATAGTTTTATTGGATTCAATACATTAAACTCTGCCGGTTTCAAACTCGATGCTCGACAAACAACAGTAAAATTAGGCACCATCAACTTATCCGAGAGTTATGTGGCGTTAAAGGAAGTTTCGGTAACCTCTAACAAATTAATTATGACAAATGCAATTGACCGCAAAGTTTATAATGTTCAACAGGACATCATGAGCACTACCGGATCCGCAAGCGACCTTCTTCAAAATATTCCTTCAGTTCAAGTTGATATAGATGGGAATGTAAGTTTGCGCGGTTCAACAAATGTGATGATCCTGATTAACGGAAAAACTTCTCCGCTGATGGGAAAAACCCGCGCGGATGCGCTTCAACAAATTCCGGCAAGTTCTATTGAAAAAATCGAAGTGGTTACTAATCCATCTGCAAAATATAAACCCGATGGAACTTCCGGTATTATCAATATCGTGATGAAGAAAGAGACAAAGGCTGGATTAAATGGAAGTGTTAGCGGAAATGTCGGAAATAAAAACAGATACAACGCAAACACCAATGTAAATTATAATCCCGGTAGTTTTAATATTTTCGGAAGCTTAAGTATCCGGCAAGACAATAGAAATCAATACTCAAAGGATACGAGAACACAGTACGACACGGTTACCAATACAATTATCCCTGTCCCGAATTACTACGAAGCAAGTTCACAATCAAACGGACATCCTCTTTCATATGGTATTTCTCTTGGAGTCGACTATAATTATGATTCTCAAAACAGCAGTGGGATTTCCGGTAATTATTTTTATAGAAGATTTATTCGAAATGAAACCTCAACTAAAGTTTTAAAAGATTATAACTATGCAATCACGGAAGACTATGACCGGTTGAGGTATAACAAAGAATATGAAATTGAAACCGAAGCAACAGCATATTTTGAACATGATTTTTCGGCAGAAGATCATAAACTTCGTTTGGAATTCACTGCTTCAAGATCATCTGAAGAAGAAAATAATCGCTACACAAATATTTACAGAGTTCCAACAAACACCAACCAGTATGATAACACTATAATTAAACAAGGCGATGACAAAAATCATTTAAGTTTAGCTTATGAAAATCCCTTAGCCAAGAATTCAACTTTGGAAGCGGGATACGAAGGTGATTTTAACAAAACTGATCTCGATTATTTCGGTGAATATTTTGACAATGGTCAGGGCGCTTTTGTAAAAGATTTAGTAAAAACAAATCATTTTATTTACAATGAAAACATTCACGCGCTTTACCTTACATATTCAAACGAGATCGGTGCACTTAGTTTCTTAAGTGGTCTGCGGGCGGAACAATCGAAATTAAAAGCTAATCTTGTTTCAAGGGATTCAATTATTTCTAACGATTACTATAATGTTTATCCAACTTTACATCTATCTTATAAACTGACTGATGCATCGGAGTTGCAACTTAACTACAGCCGCCGGGCAAACCGTCCGGAAGGTGATGAGCTGAATCCTTTTCCCGAATATCAAGATCCAAGAAATATTAGAGCCGGTAATCCACGTCTGAAGCCCGAATTTATTCACTCGGTTGAGTTTGGTTACCAATGGCAAAATGATTTTGTAACTATTGTTCCGGCAATTTTCTACCGCAATAAGTACAATGGATTTACATCAGTGACCCAAGCGATGAATGACAGCACGCTGCTTACAACCCAGACGAATTTATCAACTGAAAAATCTGCTGGTTTTGAGATCGTAGCCGCAAGCAGCTCAGAGAATATTTTTTCGGCAAATTTAAGCACAAATGCTTTTTATGAAGAAATTGACGCTTCCAATCTTGGGTTCAGTAAAAAGAAATCGACAGTAACGTGGAGCGGCAATATGAGTTGCAACGTTAATTTGTTTCCAACAACAACCGTGCAGATAAATTCAAACTATCGTTCAGCCCGGTTAACACCGCAAGGAGAGTACCAACCAAGCTTTGTTGTGAATTTAGGTTTGCGCCAGGATATATTTGGCGATAGACTTTCAGCAGTACTGACGATATCAGACATTTTCAAAACACAAAAGAGAGAAATGAATTTTGACGCATCCTGGCTAAAACAACATTCCATAAACCAAAGAGATTCGCGAGTTATTTATTTTGATTTAACCTACCACTTATCGCAACCGACAAAAAAATCAAAAGATAAATCGATGGAATATGATAATTGAAAATAAAATAAATGCTTTACTTTAAAATGTGTAAAGAATTTGGGAGTCCGGTTAAGCTTTGGAATTCATTTGGTTGAATGCGTTGAAGCAATAACTTTCTACAATTTACACAGAGTATTTTACAGACCCGCTGCATTTTACAATTCCCGATCTCATTCTGATTTGTAAACTGGAGTGGCCAAAACCAAAGGTTTATTCTGTAGACGGGGCATACCCTGTCTTTACTAAAAACCTTGAGAATAGCCCAAAAACGAAGATATTCTTGGTTTAAACCACCAATTATCACAGCTCAGACCGGCATCCCTCTCGTTTTAACCGACACCAATTCTGTCTCACCCGGGACAGATCTCACTTCAATATACAACAAGGCTAACTCTTTTTATAATATTGTCTAAGTTTTTGTTTTTAGTGTCAAGACTTTTTTTACTTTTCACTTTATACTTTCAACTTTTTACTTGCGGCTTGCCGCGCTGTGATATGTTATGTTAAGGAAGAATAGTATTTCAAAATTAATTCAAACCTCATATCCAACCGGTTACACCTTTCATCCAAATCAAATTGATCTATACGTTTAATAATTCGAATTTAGCCGGGTAATTAAAATTAAAAGAACTGTTGTTTTGTTGCACCGACCTCTTGGCGTGAAAAATGAAATTGTTCCAAAATAGTTAAGTATCAATAATAGGAGTGAAAATGAAAAAACTTACTCGTTTAATCCTTTTTTTATTTGTTGGTATACCGCATTTATTATTCTCTTCGGGAAACACGCCAACAAATAAACTTGTTGCCGTTAGACTAACTGAAAAAATTTCAATTGACGGTATATTATCCGAAGATATTTGGAAACGCCAGGGATATACTGAGTTGCTTCAACAAGAACCCAATCAAGGTGAAAAACCAACACAAGAGTCGGAAGTGTGGGTGGCATATGATGATGATGCTATTTATTTTGCCGCAAAATATTATGATGCAAATCCCGATTCAATTTTAGCACGACTTGTCCGCCGCGATTTTGTATGGGGTGATCCTTCCGACGGTACTGTGCTTTATATTGATTCATACGGTGATAAAAGAAGCGGATATTTTTTCTATGTTAACGCCGCTGGGACGCTTGCCGATGGATTATTGGAGAATGATAATAAACAGACTGATCTTTCATGGGACGCTGTTTGGGAAGGCGTTCCTCATATCGATAAAGATGGATGGTCGGTTGAAATGAGAATTCCTTATTCACAACTCCGGTTTAAACCAGGCGAAACACAAGTGTGGGGAATTAACGTTGAACGTTTCATCAGCCGCACAGCGGAAACAGATATGATCGCATATACACCGCGTAATGAAAATGGATTTGCTTCCCGGTTCCCGGAATTAGTTGGAATTCAGGGAATCACTCCTCCCACTCGTCTTGAAATATTACCATATGTAACAGGAAAAGCTGAGTACGTTGGAAATGATCCAAACAATCCGTTTAATCCGGGACATAAATATCTTCCGGGTTTTGGTTTGGATGTAAGAGCGGGGTTAGGAAGTAGTCTTACGCTTAATGGAACTATTAATCCCGATTTTGGTCAAGTAGAAGTTGACCCTGCAGTAGTAAACTTAACAGATGTTGAAACAGCATTTCAGGAAAAACGACCATTCTTTACAGAGGGTGTTAACATTTTTCGATTCGGAAACGGCGGCACAAATAATAATTGGAACTTCAATTGGCCCGGTGCAAATATATTTTATAGTAGAAGAATCGGTCGGGCTCCACAAGGAAGCTTACCGGCTAACGACTATGCGGATGTTCCCAATGGAACACACATTCTTGGCGCCGCAAAAATTTCCGGAAGAATTTTAAACGATTGGCAGATAGGTACCATTCAGTCACTAACTCGCCGTGAGTTTGCGGATATTGATTTGAGTGGTCAACGTTCAAGTACAGAAGTAGAACCCCTTTCTTACTACGGTGTATTTAGAATCAGAAAAGATTTCAACGAAGGGCAGCAAGGATTTGGAGTGCTTTCTACAGTAACAAACCGATTCTTTAAAGATTCTAATCTGAAAAATAACCTTAATAAGGATGCACTTGTAGCTGGAGTTGATGGTTGGACATTTTTAGATAACGAGAGAACCTATGTACTAACAGGATGGTCTGCCATATCGCGTGTAAGTGGAGAGAAGAATAGAATGATTGCCTTACAAAAAGGAGCAGGGCATTATTTTCAGCGCCCGGATGCCCAACATCTAAGCATAGATAGTTCGGCAACATCTTTAACAGGTTATGCCGGTCGTTTGATGTTAAACAAAAACCGGGGGCAATTTACAATAAATGCTGCTGTAGGCTGGTTGAGTCCTGAATTTGAAGTAAACGATTTGGGTTATGGTTCATACAGCGATTTGATCAACATGCATTTTGCTGCGAGCTATAGATTTACTCAACCCACAAAGTTTTATCAAAATGCAGGCATTAATGCCGCCACATTTGGAAGTTTTGATTTTGGCGGTAATAAAACCGGGCAAGGATATTTTATAGGTAGTTATATTACATTCGCAGATCTTTCGGGAGGAAACTTTTCCTTCAGCTATAACCCTGAGTCTTATAATGCCCGGCGTACAAGAGGTGGACCTTTAACTCTTAATCCGGTTAGCCGTTCATATAATCTCTTTTTAAATAGTGATAATAGAGAAAGATGGGTTTTTAATGTAGGCGGAAATCTTAATTATGGTGATAATCTAAACAGCAAAGAAATTTTCGTAAACGTTGAGGTTAAAGTTACCCCAACGTTAACAATTCAAATCGGTCCTGATATTGCTAAAGAAACCTATAATGCACAGTGGATTGGCGCTTACACAGACGCAACGGCACAAGAAACATTTGGTAGACGATATCTTTTTGCACGTCTTGAACAAACAACTTTTGCTGCGGACATCCGGGCAGACTGGATTATAAGTCCGACATTAAGTTTACAAGTTTATATGCAGCCGCTTATCGTTTCAGGTAAATACAATCAATTTAAAGCATTACAAAAATCAAAATCATATAATTTCTTAAATTATGGTGATAATGGTTCAACATTGGTTGTGAATACATCGCCGTCGGGAGATATTGATTCTTATACTCTTGATCCGGATGGAACCGGTTCAGCAAGCGAACGCACGATTGGGAATCCCGACTTTAATTATTTATCACTCCGCGGCAGCGCCGTATTGCGATGGGAATATTTAGCCGGTTCAACACTCTATTTTGTCTGGACTCAAAACCGGCAAGATGTAGAACCTAACGGAGAGTTTAATTTCAAACATTCAATGAACAGTCTTGTTGACTTGAGATCCGATAATATTTTCTTAATAAAATTATCGTACTGGATATAAGCGCTTGTTGGCAAAGAAGGGAAATCATTGAGCTTACTGAAAAAGTAAATCACAAGCGCATAGCGCGAATTCTTCCAAAGAGAAAAATAAACTAAACATTTATTTTTCTCTTTATACAAAACTTTGCAGAAATTCCAATTTGGATAAAAGTGTCCGACCAATTAAATTGATTTCATATTTATAAAGATATCTATAATTGATTTGGAAACATGATGAGCAAATTTAGTTTTGTTATTAAACGAAGCGGAGCTATCGTTCCGTTCAATGCCGACCGTATTGCAAACGTTATTTACAGAGCCGCGGTTTCCGTTGGCGGACGCGATAAAGAAAAAGCCGTCGAACTGGCGAAGAATGTTATCGCTCATATGGAAAAACAATTTGCAGAAGATTACAAACCCCATGTTGAAGAAATTCAAGATATTGTTGAAAAGGTTTTGATTGAAAACGGTCATGCTAAAGTTGCAAAGGAGTTTATTCTTTACCGCCAACAATCTTCGCAAAGAAGACAGTTTGACTCACGACATTTTTCAAAACCTTTGGAAAATATTCCGTGGGGCAAAGTGTGGCATTCACTTGATTGGGCAGTTTCACATAATCTTCATACGGTTGCATCGCTAAACGAGCGGATCAAAAAAGGAGACTTTCCGCAGATAGTGCATGAATCTGAAACTGCTTACGAAACGCAGCTTGATACCGCCGCGGAACTGATAAAAGAAAGAAGCGGCGAACTGAAAATGGTGATGGTAAGCGGTCCTTCTTCATCGGGTAAAACTACAACTACCTATAAACTTGAACAACGTTTGAAAAAAGAAGGAATGCGATTCGTTCCCCTAATCGTTGATAATTATTTTTTCGATCTGGAACTTCATCCGAAAGATGAATTCGGTGATTATGATTTTGAAACTCCGCAATCGCTTGATCTTGATTTAATAAATAAGCATCTTAAACAACTTGCCGATGGCGAAGAAGTAAAAATTCCTTATTATGATTTTAAAGAAGGGAAAGGGTATCCCGACCGCACTCCGATTCAACTTCACGAAAACGAAGTCCTATTGATTGATAGTTTGTACGGATTATATCCTGAATTCAGCCAAGGAATTCCCGCAGCACAAAAATTTAAACTCTATTTAGAACCGCTTCTTCAAATGAAAAACAGTGAAGGCAATTATTTGCGTTGGACAGATCTTCGTTTGATCCGACGTATGCTGCGCGATTCGGTTCACCGTGCGTACAAACCGGAACAGACGCTGCTGCACTGGCATTACGTTCGCTCGGCAGAAAAGAGAAATATACTTCCCTACTCAAGCACCGCAGATTATATTGTTAATACATCAATGGCATATGAAGTGCCGCTTTACCGTCCGAAACTCTTAACAGAGTTTACGGAATGGGAAAAGAAATATGCAGGCGATCCATTACGCGAAGACGCTTACATCCGTGCAGTTCGTGTAAAGAAAATGCTTGAAGAAGTTGATCCGATTGAAGACGATTCGCCTGTCCCTGGAGACTCTGTGCTGCGCGAATTTATTGGCGGCAGCACTACTAACGTTCATTGAATTTTTTTCTTAGTGTTTCTTTGTGTTCTTAGTTTCTTAGTGGTGAAAAAATTACCACTGAGACACTGAGGGCACATAGATGCACTTAGAATTCAATAAAAATCAAATCCAAGTGAACTCCTAATTCCTAATTCTCAATTCCTAATTCTTGAAGTCATCGTACCAAAACGGTTTTGTCTTTAGCTCATCGAAATGAAGAATTGATTTGAACAAAGGAATTTCATCTGCGGTGAGGTGCGGAAGTATTGTTGTAGGAAGAACAGTAATTCGTTTTGAAGATAAAATTTTGATCAGCATTTCTTCCGTAAGAAAATTTATTCGCCGCAATTCATTAAAAACAAAAATGAGATCGAAGATATTTGTTCTACCTGAATCAAACTCCGTTAAAATTCTCTCCGCAAACGGCTGAAGATATTCTATTGGAACAGAATCAATTGAGTAATAGAGTTCCGCCGCTTTTCTTCTCCCGTCTTTTTGCTGCTTTGAAATAAAGAAAAGAAAAAACTCTCCGCGTTTCATAGCGTTTAGCTTTTCCCGGAATTCCTCTTTTTTAATTTGAGAAAAATGGAAGAAAATATCAGAAGGATAGTGAAGGCTTTTCAGAAAGCCGTATCCTTTTTCATCGATCTTTTTTACGCGGCAGAAATCAAGTGGTTCCATTAAATATTTTTGACTTTATTGTAAATATAAATTGATTTCAAATTATTTTTTCAAACTCATTTTTCTGATCCTCATTTAGAATTTTCATTCTACTCTCATCTTCTTCTTTTTTAATTCTTTCTTTCTCAATTTCAATTGTATCGGGATCAGGATTCAATCTTTTTCTTAATGGTTTCATCTTTCGAAGGTTTACGTCCAAATAATTCTACTAAAATCGGTTTAAGTTTTTCTTTCTGAGCGGGAGTGCAAATTGCCGACAATTCTTTAAAGTGATTAAATCGGATCAATCCCACTTTAGTCTGCAAATTCCCAATCTCTTCTGACTTTATTTTTGCCACATTCGTATCGGGATCCTTACTAAACAATTCTTCGGCAAGCTGCTTCTTTAATAAATCAAGACTATCGTTAAATTTTTTCGATTGGTCAAGCTTGTCAGTGCGAATTTTCTCCAACTGCTTTGTTTGTTCCTCATCTAAATCAATAGCTTTTTTCATCAGATTAACGGATTCTGATTGTCGTCTCCTCTCAACCCCCGGTTGCGGTTCATCTCTTTTTGCCGTCTGTATCCAAATAATGGAAACGGTTGCACAATTAACAACCAGAAGGACAATTATTAAGAGATTTTTTAGTTTGTTTTGATTTATTAAGTCCATTTCCTTCTCACTTAAAAATTATTCTGAGATTGATCTATCTGAAAATCCGATTTCAATTCCATAACCGGTTTCTCCCGCAAAGCCACACTACTCTTCGATTCAAAATTATACACCAGAGTAATTAATTCGAGATCTTCCATTCAAAAATATTTTGTTTGTAAGAATATTCAACAACAAAAAATAGTAAAACTTGCGGTAAGAGTTTTGGAAAAATCTAAGAGTTATTGAGCGAGGTAAATTTTTATAAAGACGCTTTTACACATTCGGAATTCATAACTCTCAAAAATCCCATTCTCTGAATCGAACTTTAAGACGATCTATATGGAATACGCCAGGTTTTCATAACCGATGAAGCCCGGTAATAGCCGGCTTCATTGCACCCCTTATTGAAATTTTTTAGCTTGCTGTGGCGGAAGCCGCTAAATAGACGCAATTCGTATATCATCTTGGTGATGTTGAACCCAAAGTCGTTTTAGCCGCTTTTCGGAAACCCATCCCGTATCAAGATGGAATCCAAGAATCGAAAGTCCGATTAGTTACACAGTTTTAATTCACTTTCAAATTTTTTGTTTGGGAGTTTTTTATTATGTCCTATAAGGAAAGCCTTCGGTATTATTAAAGGCTCGCTCCTCAAGAATTTATTGACCGCAATATTTTCTATCAGGTCATCGGCTAGATTATAACCCATGCACAAAATTTTCATCTTTTTGAGCGATAAAATGATATGTGTCACGCGGGTGCACGTAAAAATTGGAGTGGATCCATCATTTGAAAAATGACACATGTGTGGGGTTAACGATGTGTCTGAGCGGCACATGTTATTTTTTGCACTTAAACAGATTGTAGAGTTTATTGTTTATAAAAATAACATCACGTTCATTTTTTTTGCTGGATAGGATTTCCAATTTTTCTAATTCGCGGAGCTATCTTGGTTTGGATGTTCCGGGTTTGAGAAGAAGCAAGTAAGGGAATTTGTGATTAATAATTGTTTTTTGTACATATACCCACAAGCGACTAATCCCAACAGAAAAGAATAAAAAGAGTACGTAAATGATTTTTATTGTTTTGCGATATAGAAAGCAATAAATTTACACTACATGAAGAAAATATTTCGAAATAATACAACAAGAATTATATCTCTAACCCTTCTCGGTTTTTTCGTTTTTTCGTTTTTACACTCAGAGTTAGGGTTTTTGGACTGTGATGCCGATAACCACAACATGCACGACTACTGTGAAATTGTAAAGAATTCAAACACCCACTCAAATATCTTAAAGGATGAACTCCCGAAACTTGAACTTAACAAGGATATCTGTTTTCATTGTTTTGAAGAAATTGAAGCTCAAGCAGCACAAACTACTTTTGAAATAACGGATCATCATCTTACAACAAAACCATTCCCCGATCTCTATCTATTTAACAGAGCTTTTCTGATTTAACCAATCTCTTTTCATTTCGTTAATCCCTTTACGGGATAAGTGTATTACATCATAAATTATTTGGAGAAAGTATGTTGAGTTTTGCGAAATCCCGCATTGCGGGAAACAAACTTTTTATTTTGTACGTGGCTTTAGTGTTATCACTAAACCTTTACGGACAGACTGAAATTAAAGAACTTAGCTTGAACGAAGCTATTGAGATTGGATTGAAGAATAATCCGGAAGTAAAAAGAGCAATGGAAAACATTTCAGCTTCTAAAGGAAGATTTTGGAGCGGAATTTCATTACCTCAGCCGGAAGTTGGCGTTAGCTATGAATATGCGCCGGTAAATAGCAGTTTAAGCAATTACAATGAAAAAACTTTGGCGGTAAGTCAATCCTTCGAGTTCCCAACGAATTACTTTTTGAAAGGCAGCAAATTCAACAAGGAAGAAGAGGTTGCAGCGTATAAACTAAACTTGGTAGAGCGGAGTGTTATCAATCAGATTAAGACAAATTACTACAAAGCTCTGGCGAAACAATATCAAATAAAATCCGCTGAAGAGAATCTTGTAATCTCGGAAGACTTTTTTAAGAAGGCGGAGATAAGGCAAAATGTTGGAGAAGGAACGAACCTTGAGAGATTAACCGCAAAGGTTCAATACACCGAGGCGAGAAATAATCTGGAGGTTGCCAAAAACGAACTTACAACTGCATTTGCCGAACTTAATTACTCACTTGGATTTGGAAAACAGAGCTATGATTCAAATTTCAGTTTAACAGACTCGCTTGTTTTTGTTGATCATAATATAAGTTTAGTACAAATCTATAAATCATTTGAAGAAACAAATCCGCAGATAAAGATTGCCGAATTAGAGTATGGCATTTCATCGGTTGAGAAAAGCCTTGCGTGGTCATCACTTCTGCCGAATATCAATCTTTCATATTTCAAACAAGCACGAGACGGCGATAATGGATTTTACGGCGCTTCGTTTGGTGTTTCCGTGCCGCTATGGTTTATGTTCGACCAAAGAGGAAAAATTCAAGAAGCGGTTGCGAATCAATCTATATCTGAATCAGAACTGCAATTGACAAAGAACGAAGTTGTATTGAAACTTAAAAGTGCCTTCACCGATCACGAGAATAATCTTAAACAAGTAAAACTTTATGTGAACGATATTCTTCCTCAAGCCGAAGAAATTTATAGAACCGCAATAAAAAGTTACGATGCGGGAGAGCTTACATACCTTGAATACCTTCAAGCGAAACAAACTTTAATAAGCTCGCGGAATAATTACATCAATGCCTTATTCAATCATTATCAATCAGTATTTCGGATTGAAGAAATAGTTGGGCAAAATATTATTGACAAATCAGAATTGGAGAAATAAATGAACGCAAGTATCAAATTATTAATAGCCGCCAATGTTTTAGTGTTTACCCTTTTGGGATGCGGCGGTAAAGAAGAAACGAAAAAAGAGGAAACTAATAAAGAACATAGTGAAATTGTAAAGCTTACTGCTGAATCAATAAAACAAATAAAATTGGAAACCGAAACGGTAACATTTCAGCCATTTACCGGATATCTAACAATTCCGGCAAAGGTAATCACTAATCAGGATAACGAAGCGCAGATCGGTTCTCTTGTTCAAGGAAGAGTGCATAAAGTATTTGTTAGGGTTGGAGATTTTGTAAAAGCCGGACAAATATTGATGACGGTTGAAGGACTGGACGTTGGACAGATTAAAGCCGGTTTTTTAATAGCAAAGGCGGCGCTCGATTATACAAAATCAAACTATGAAAGACAGAAAAAATTATTTGATGAGAAAATTGGATCGCAAAAAACTTTATTAGAAAGCCAATCTGAATATGATAAAGCGCTTGCAGAATACAAAGCTGAAGATAAAAAAATACATTCTGTTGGTCTTAGTGATGAAGACGTAACCGATGGAAAGATGAGTGATGAACATACTTCAGGCACACTGCCAATCAAATCATCAATCAGCGGTGTTGTGGTTGAAAGGAATGTTGTTATCGGGCAGTTAGTTGATGCAACAACTAATGCCTTCAAAGTGATTAATACAAATACGGTGTGGATTGACGGACAAATCTACGAAAAGGATATAATTAAATTAAGTCAGTCGACTAATGCATTATTCACTACAACCACTTACCGGAACGAGAAATTCAACGGAAGAATAATATATGTTGGTCAAACCGTTGATGAGCAGACGAGAACGATTACCGTACGCGGTGAGTTTGGCAACTCGAATAGTAAATTGAAACCGCAAATGTTTGGTGAACTAAAGATTCCGGTGGGCACAAATGTAAAAGCAATTATGATCCCCGAGGAATCAGTGGTTAAAGAAACCGGGCAAGGATATGTGTTTGTTCAAACAAGCGATATAACCACGCCTGGCGGCGGGCAGGCTTTTGAAAAGAGAATGGTTATTACCGGGATTTCGGTTGATAACCGGATTGAAATTAAGGAAGGATTGAGAGAAGGTGAAAAAGTTGCTTCGAAAGGTGTGTTTTATTTGAAAAGTGAACTAAAGAAAGAAGAAATTGCGGGAGATGAACACTAATGTTGGAAAAAATAATTTCATATACGCTGAAGCAGAAAGGAATGATAATATTTCTTTCGCTGTTGATAGTTGCGTTCGGATTGTATTCATATCTGACACTGTCGATTGATGCGTTCCCTGATGTAACAAACATTCAGGTAGAAATAGTAAGCCACGCGGATGGACTTTCCGCAATAGAGATTGAACGGAATGTAACTTACCCGATTGAAATGGCAATGCGCGGATTGCCGGATGTTGAACAAATGCGTTCGGTAACTAAGTTCGGACTTTCAATAGTAACAATAGTATTTAAAGATGATGTTGATATTTATTTTGCACGCCAGTTGGTTTTTGAGCGATTGGGTGAAGCCAAAGAAAGTGTTCCCAAAGGCGTTGAAGTAGCCATGGGACCAATAGCTACGGCAATGGGGGAAATATATCAATACACACTTGAAGGAAAGATGCCGGGCGATTCACTTGCAAAGATCGCTTACTTAACAAACTTGAGAACTATCCAAGAGTGGATTATTACTCCGCAGTTAAAAAGTGTTGCCGGTGTAAATGAAATAAATTCTTTCGGCGGTTACTTCAAACAGTATCAAGTAATTGTATCGCCGGAGAAATTACTGAAGTATGCTGTAACGGCAGACGAAGTATATTCTGCAATCGAGAACAATAACCAAAATGTTGGCGGAAATATTCTTGAAAGAAATTCCGATCAATATATCGTTCGCGGAGTTGGTTTGATTAAAAACATTAGCGATATAGAAAATATTGTGCTGAAATCCCATGAAGGAACACCGACTTATATAAAAGACGTTGCTGAAGTGCAGATTGGCGAAGCCGTACGAATGGGCGCCTCGATGATTAACGGGAAAGATGAATCAGTTGGCGGAATTGTAATGATGCTGCGCGGCGAAAACAGCCGTGATGTTGTTAAACGAGTTGAAGAAAAAGTTATAGAAATAAATGAGAATAATATCCTTCCGGATGGAATTAAAATGGTTCCTTATTATGACAGAAGCGATATTGTTAATGCAAGCGTTAATACAGTGAACAAAGCTTTGATTGAAGGAGCGATTCTTGTCCTAATAATCTTGTATTTGTTGTTAAGAAGTTTTAGGGGAGCTGCTGTTGTGTTGATTGCTTTACCTCTTTCACTACTTGTTACATTTGTTGTTATGAAGCTTGTAGGACTCAGTGCAAACCTAATGTCTCTCGGCGGACTTGCGATCTCAATTGGAATGATAATAGACGCAACGATTATCCAGGTTGAAAATGTTCAGAGGCATCTGAGCGAAAATGGAAATGAACATCCTAAGTTATTAACTGTTCTTAAAGCAGTGCTGGAAGTTAGAAAGCCGAGCATTTTCGGTGAGTTAATCATCGCAATTACATTCATCCCAATTCTTTCGCTAGAAGGAATTGAAGGAAAGATGTTCGGTCCGCTTGCCAAGACAGTTGCCATTGCTCTGCTCTCTTCATTGTTCCTTTCAATTTTTGTTATACCGGTTCTCTGTTCAATGTTCTTGAAGTCGCAGCCGGAAAAAGAAAGTATAATAATGAAGTACGCAACGAAAATTTATCTGCCGCTTTTAGAATACGTAATGAAGAAAAAAATAATGATCTTAAGCGTAGCGGGAGTTTTCCTGGTAGCCGCTTTGTTGCTCTTTACCAGATTAGGAACGGAGTTTATTCCAACAATGGATGAAGGCGCGTTTGATATGGACATTGCTTTGCTTCCCGGTGTATCTTTATCGAAAGCAATGGAAGTAAACCAGCTTGCCGCACAGAAGATGAAAGAGTTTGATGAATTGGGCATTATTGTTTCACGTACCGGACAAACCGGTGTTGCAATGGATACGAGAGGTGTGGATAAAACAGGTTACGTTGGAATATTAAAGCCAAAGAGTGAATGGAAACGTGATATCACAAGGGAAGAATTGACAAATGAAATGCGTGAATCTTTAGAAACGATACCGGGAATTGGATTTGGATTCAGTCAACCGATACAATGCAGAATTGATGAACTTGTAGCCGGAACAAAAGCACAATTGATTCTTAAACTTTTTGGCGATGATATAGATGTGCTAAAAAGTAAAGCGGATGAAATTGCAAAGGTTCTTTCTGCCGTTGAAGGCGGGACCGATTTGATGACAGAAAAGGTTTCCGGTCAGCCATATCTAACGATCAATATTGACCGTTCAAAAATTGCACGGTATGGATTAAACATCAGTGATGTTCAGAATGTAATTGAAATTGCAGTTGCCGGAAAATCTGCTTCTAAATTTTATGAAGAGAATAGGAATTTTGATATAACTGTCCGTCTGCCGGAAGAGAAAAGAAATTCCATTGAAGCCATTGAAAATATATTAGTCCCTACAAGAACGGGAATGAACATTCCGCTTGCACAATTGGCTGATGTAACTATGATTGAAGGACCGGTACAGATTAGCCGTCAAGATGGAATCCGAAGAATAGGCATCGAGATGAATATAAGCGGAAGAGATATTGGTAGTTTTGTTGCAGAAGCAAAACAAAGAATAAAAGAGAGTGTTCAACTTCCGGCTGGTTATTATTTAACGTGGGGAGGACAATTCGAAAATCAGCAGAGAGCGATGAACAAACTGATGATAATTGGACCAATAGCAATCGGGTTAATTCTTCTTCTTTTATTCGTTACTTTCAGATCTGTCCGCCTGGCGCTGTTGGTAATTTCCAATCTACCGTTTGCTTTAATTGGTGGAATTTTCTCGCTCTACATTTCCGGATTATATTTATCCGTTCCGGCTTCTGTTGGTTTTATTGTTCTCTTTGGCGTTGCTGTTTTAAACGGTGTTGTTTTGGTATCGCAAATTTCGCAATTGCGTGAAGAAGGAATGGAATTGCAAGAAGCCATTAGGAAAGGAAGTATTAATAGGTTACGCCCAGTGCTGATGACCGCATCAATAGCTATCTTTAGTTTGATGCCCATGTTGTTTGCCAGCGGAGCCGGTTCGGAAATTCAAAAACCGCTTGCAATTGTTGTTGTTGGAGGATTGATCACTTCAACTCTTTTAACGCTTCTGCTCATCCCGTCCGTTTATAGTTGGTTTGAAAAGAGAACGGTTGAAGAGGAAAGTGCAAACCTATAAAGGGAATGACGGTCAGCCATTACCTTTAAGCTTTTATACGAATAAAATTCGGAGCGGATTTACTGTATACTATTTGCTGGTAATTCCGTTTAAAATACGAGCACTTTATCAGATTCAACAGTCCATACTGTTAATTCAGCCATTGTGCTTATTTGTGCGCCTTCACTTTTCGTTTTTCAATACGCAGTCTAATTGAAGAATTAATTCGTAATTATGTTGAGTTATTTTTAGTAAAGAAAAACTATATTTTCTAGGCATTACCTACCATCATAGATATTGCCGATTAAACAGCTTTTTATTGACCAAGTTTAATAATTCCATTATCTCCTTCTACTCCTTCATTTTTACTTGGTTGAGAAGATGTGAAAGCATTTATATTATAAGAAATCCCTATCCAAAATATTCGCGTATCATTTTTGCTCGAATTGTTCAAGTTGAACACTTTGTTTTCTGAGTTAACATTCCATTTGCGAGTATTAAATATATCGGATAGTGTTAAACTCAAAACCAGTTTCTTATCAAAGAAATTTCTTTTCGCAGAAATGTCAGCATAATAAATTTCTCCTAATTTGAATTGAGGCAATGTAACAGGAGAATTATAAGTTAGGATAAACTGCAACTCAGTCTCTTGTTCAGGTTTGATTATTGTCTTAATATTTCCCGCCCACGCAAAGCTGCTGGTGCTTAAATCAATCTCATTATATTTCCCACTAGTCTTGGTATAAAAAACTGATAAGCTTGGGCTCATTGAGAACATCTTATTGATTTTGAATGAAGCATTAAAGTCGCCGCCAATTTTGTTTTGTCTTTCTGCGTTGACGTTTGTTAAAATAAGTTTATCAGGATAAGAGAATAGAGAGACCTGGGTAATAAAATCTTTAGTGGTGCTAAAAAACAATTTACTACTTAATTGATATTTTTCTTTTATAATGGAATAGTAAAATTCCGCTTTATCGGACACCTCCGGGACCAGATATTTATTTCCCGTTTCGTATGTCATTTGGTCAATGACACTTATAACGGGGTTCAACTGCGGGTAAGTCGGTCTTGTAATTCTGCGGTTGAGACTTAATCCAGCCTCTTGAAATTTATCAATGGTGTATTTGATCATCAAATAAGGAAAAGGGAAAAAATATTCCTTGTTAAGTTGATAATTTATCGACCTTTGAATTAATTCCGAAGTGTTGTACTCTAATCGTATTCCGGTTTTATAAAATAACTGTTTATATAAGCTGTCAGAATACATCAGATAAGTTGAATAAATATATTCTTTATGATCCAAGTCATTGCTGAATGTAAGATTTGTCTTCCATTCGTTTGATACTGTGTCCAGATCTTCAAAGTTATACTTAAAACTGTTCCATCTCGAAAATACTTTTACTCCACTTTCAATTTTGCCGGTTGAAAGAACAGATTTTATATAGTCTATTTGCATGGTTATGTTGGTGGGAGCCCCACCACCGGCTGATTTTTGCAGCATTTTATTTTCAATAAAATATTCGGCAGGTCTCGAGCCTTTGCTACGTGAGAAAAATGCATCAAAAGAGATTTCATTCTTATTCTTTTCAAATATCTTTTTATAGCTTAATGTGCTTTCAAATATTTTTCTCGAAAAAGTAACTTCATTTCTGCGGTTAAATAAGATTTCCGGCAAAGTGTCATATACGTTTCTACCTAAAATATTTTGAGAATTAAAAACATCAGGCAATGTCATCTTTAATCCCAACGAAATTACATTGTTGTCCGGTTTGGCTGATAGTTGTAAGGCGGCAGTTTGAGTTGGAGTTCTCTGTGTCGAGTTAAGTTCCTGCTCAACATAAACGGACTGTGTATGTAATTCTCGCGTAAGATTGCTGTGGATATCAGATTTTTCATATTTACCACTGTAATTGAAAAAAACATTCCAAGTACTCTGGCTGTAATTCAAACTTAAACCGCCGTTTAGTCTATTGTAGAAGCCGTTGTTAAGTGTAATAATTCCATTAAGTCCTTCCTTACTTTGATTCTTCATAACGATATTAATTATTCCTCCAGTACCTTCGGCATCATATTTTGCATCGGGATTCGTTACTATGTCTATGCTTTCAACACTTGAAGCTGGAATTGAATTGAGCGTTGTAATGGTTGTCGGTCTTCCATCCAGCAGAATTAAAATATTACTGTTTCCCCTTAAATAAATACTATTATCAGCATCAATACTTATAGAAGATTGGCTTTTCAAAATATCAGTTATATTTCCCGAAGCAGAAGAAAAGTTTTGAGCAACGTTTATTTTAGTTTTCTCTATGTTTACTTCTTTTTCGTTCCGTTGACCCGTTATCAATACCGAGTTATAATAAATTAGTGAATTAATCATTAATACTGGATCAGTAAGAGTTAATGAAGAATTAGTAATTTCAGCTTGAGTTGTTTTCGTCTTGAAACCTATACAAGAAAATCTAACTACAAACTTACCCGAAGGGAGATTCTTAATTGAAAACTCTCCATTTGCATTTGTAATTGCACCTGAAACTAATGATGTATCGATTGACTTGTAAACGGCTACCGATGCAAATTCTAAGGGTTGGGTACTAACTGAATCAATAAGCGATCCAGAAAACGAATAACCGTTTTTTGTTTGGCTTATTGAGTGAATCCATGCATTCAATAACAAAGTTGCAAAAAGTAAATTAAATAGTTTCAGGTTTATTTTCATATTATCCTTTTGGTAAACAGATCAAATTTGTTGCATGTCGTTTTTGCATTAAAATTTAGACAACATCTTTTATCAGAAGGTTTACTTAATTAATAGCATCTTTCGAGAACAACCGAATTTGTTATCTTGATGCTTTGCCGGATAAGGAATTCATCATTGATTTTAACGTATTGAATAATGTTGTTGCATTGTTATAAAGTTCTTGATTTGAACTTACTGCATTAAGCATTATTTCCATATTCATTGTAGAAATAACTGTTTTATCGTCTTGTTCATAAATTGCCAATTTGCAAGGCATGAAAATCGAGAAATCGGGATGATCAGTCAGCATAAGCGATGCAGTTTTTGCCTGGCAAATTTCATAAATAAAAACTTTTCTTTTAATTGGAAAGCCTTTAGCCTCAACTATTTCGTGATAATTATAAGTGGTAAGTAGCGCAAATTTATAATTGTCACATTCTGTTTGAACCTTTTTTGCTATTATGTCTATTGGTTGATCGCTTATTACTTTTAAGGTAAACATATCAATCATTTTTTGTGACGGCATAACTGCCCGCATGATTTTTTGGAACATACTATCTCCTTTATTAAAATGTAATAACTTTATCAGATTCAACTGCCCATGCTGTTAATTCAGCCATTGTGCTTATTTGCGCTCCCTCAATCAGGGGAAGATTTTTAATACCGCGTGCATCCGCGCATGTACCGCAAATTTTAACTTGTCCGCCTTTTAATAAAACGGATTTCAACATTCGTTCAATATTGTAATATCCATTTGCTGTATTTTGATTAGGCAAAGCACAAGTTGCAGCATCAGCCATTAGAAAAATTCTGACTTCATTATCCGGAAAATCTTTCTGTATTTGCATTGCAAGACGAAATGCATTGTAGGCTTTTTCCGTACCGTAAGGTGCATCATTAATTATTAAAAGATATTTCATTATTAATTCTCCATATTAGTTTTTCATAAATTAGTAGATTATTTCTGAGTTAAGAAAATTTGTTCAAATTTATTTCAATGATAGTCCATTGGTTGAAGTTTAAATTAAGCCCTTCCCTTCGGGAAGGGTTTGGGATGGGCTTTTCATTCCAATAATGCCGTAATGATATGGCGGTAATTGGATCTCATTTTTTAATATTTCAAAATTTGCTTCAAGTAACCAATCAACACATTGAAGAGGTGAAGGACGAATATCCATTGAGGGACCACGAGGTGTAGTTTCTGAATGTATCCAATGAATGACTCCAACTCTACCGCCGGGTTTAAGCATCCGATAAGCCTCATTTAAAAGAGCAACGGGTTTTTCAGCATGAAGTATATTGAAAAGCATTGCGTAATCAATCGAACAATCCTTCAGCTTCGTACCTTCCTTAACAAAATCTTTCAGCATAACTTTTATGTTGGATAAATGTTGTTCTGAAATTCTTTTCTTCAATCGGTCAATCATAGTTGCGTCTATATCAAACGCATAAAGATTACCTCTGATAATTTTAGCTGCCGGAATTGTGAATGTTCCGTAACCGGAGCCAAATTCAGCCACATCATAAATTTTGTTATCCAATTGCATTTGAGAAAAAATATATCGAGTATCGAAAAAAGATTCCCAATATGTCTCTTCCGGCATTCCGCTTTCACGTATTTTCATATACTTGCGACTGGGGATAAATTATAGTGGCCACGGCGTTAACTACTTCTTGATCATTAAAAAAAATATTGTCTATTTCTTCACGATTGATAAATCTGAACATAAAGGCGCTTACATGGTAAAATCTTGATTCTAATTAACCATGTTTGAAAAACAGATAATTAAAATAAAGAATTACCATTTAAGAATATTAATCCGAAAATGAATGTTGAGCAAATCTTATTGTACTATCAATCTTATAAAAGATTCACTGTATCCCTCAAATTTTGCCGCTGCAGATGAGCATAGATTTGAGTAGTTGTCAAATTTTCATACCCTAAAAGCCTTTAACCACATAAAGCGAAACTCCTTCCTGACCAGTTGCGAAGCAATAGAACTCCCCTCATCCAATAGTCCCATTGACACCCTTTCCTCCCCATCTATTTTCTTCAATCATCAATTCTCTCGGTCAATAACATCTGTTCTAAATATCTTTATCGATACAAACAGAGAGGTGTCTTTTCGGCTATACATAATCTGGCAAAGCCGGAATCCCAAAGGAATAATGAATAACGAACAAGGAATGTAGAATATCGAAGGCAAAAACTTCATCATTCACTATTCCCCGACTGAGTCGGGCAGGCTTGTTCAATGTTCGATATTCAATTTTACAAATAATATTTTGCCAACTCTCCGCCGCGGCGGATGAAATACATATTGCATTCACTTCGAAATTCATTATTCCCCGACCGAGTCGGGCAAGCTTGTTCAATATTCGATATTTATTTATCGTTAACATGTTAGCGATAGTGATTCTCTAAGAGCCTAATTCATTACCTGGCAAACCAGACCAATTAATTCTCAGTTGTAGAGAACGCTCGCGAGCGTTCCGTGTTTTATTATCTACAATATTTTGCTATAGAACTGTCACCGCCGGAGCGGAACGGTCTCGACCGTTTCCTACGTTCATTATTCGTTGAAAACTAAAAATATTCTTTCCATTCTGCACAGTCCACTACGTCGGACTTTCTTTTATTCTCGCCAAGCTCGCCACGAACCGCCACGCACGCTACGAATTTTTCCTTTGCGAGCGTTGCGCCTTCTTTACGAGATAATTTTTTAGTTGCTTTTAATTTGTATGTTGTTTACCTTATTCCCGCCTGTTTGGTATTATTTAATTTTCTGTTTACGTAATAGGCGATTTTATAGTTTTAGTTGAGGTTGGTTCATGGGTACGTTTGATCTTAAAGTAATTGAATTTGTTTTGATAAATCGTAAGCTTGGTAAACTAGCCGGATTCCTTTCAAAGTATTTAAACCGCAACCCCCTTTTACCGGAAAACACAAACCCGAAACCCCTACATCTTGCAAAAATCCCACAGTTTATTAGAAAAATATCCCTAAGACCCTTAATTACTTGCAGTTCCGCAAGTATTTCTCTATTTGTAAGTATGCCGCAGACCGGGAATAATGCACAGTTATCTCAGAAAATGTGTTTTTTAACTAAATTCGGCGGCGAAGACCGGTAACTATATGGCGAACATCGGTAACTATATAACGAAGCCCGGTAACTATTCGACGAACGCCCGTAACTATATGACGAACGCCCGTAACTATTTGCCGAAGATCGGTAACTTTACAACGAAGACCGATAGCTATACAACGAACGATTGTAGCTAATTGACATAGAGAAGCAACTATTTGACGAAAAATGGTAACGGAATAGTGAAAATATTTAGCGTAATGAAAAAAAGAATTAGCGGGCTTTGCATCCTGGCGTGAGACCTTTTTTTCTCGCAACGAACGCAAAGAAAGCGCAACGAACGCAACAAAAAAAACTTAGCGAACTTTGCGGTTCGTAGCGGACTTTGCGAGAAAAAAGTTTCTCGCAACGAACGCAAAGAAGGCGCAACGAACGCAACGGAAAAGGAAAAATTTATGCATGAAAATGAAATTGCTAAATTAATATTAGACTGTGCTTTTAAAATTCACAAAGAAGTTGGTCCGGGATTGCTGGAATCTGTTTATGAAGAGTTACTTGCGTATGAATTATTAAAAATTGGTTTATCTGTAAAGCGGCAAGTTGCAATTCCCTTAGTTTATGAAAGCATAAAAATGGAAATAGGTTTTAGGGCAGACTTGATTGTTGAAAATAAAGTTATTGTTGAGCTAAAATCGATTGAAGCAATTCTTGATGTTCATAAAAAAATATTTCTTACTTACCTAAAACTAAGCGGATTAAAATTAGGATTACTAATCAACTTCCGCGTTTCTTTACTAAAAGACGGAATAGTAAGAATTGTAAATAAATTAGATGCGTAGCGAACGTTGCGGTTCGTAGCGAGCTTTGCGAGATACTTCGACCTCGGTATTGTTTCTCGCAACGAGCGCAAAGAAGGCGCAACGAACGCAACAAAAAAAACTTAGCGAACTTAGCGGTACTTGGCGAGCGTTGCGAGAAAAAAGTATCTCGTAAGTACGTGAAGAGAAAATCGTATTGGACTTAAAAAGTTTTGGTAACTTATTAATCTCTAACAAACATAAAGGTGATGCAAATGCGTAAAGCAGTTGAAGAAAAACGGTTGTTCCATGTTGCAGATTCTCTAATGATTGAAGCAGCAAAAGATAAGAAGGGATTCTTGCTTGAAGATAAGACTAAGTTTGAGAGCTTCGACCCTTCTTTTTCAGACTCTTTCCTTGAAGAGTACGGCAATGCAATTTCACTTGCCGAAGCGGCTCCCGATGATGAAGAAGTGATGGGGATGTCGGTTAGTTATACTACTGCGGTTGAAGAGAAGATGAAACTCTGCCGGGATAAGTTTCAAGCAACGAAATATTTTATTGATAAAGCGTTTCCCGGTGATTCGGGGAAACAGATTGAGTTCGGATATAGGGATTATGATAAGGCAAGAAATGTACAGGATAAGATGGTCCTTTTTATGAAAGGACTAAATAAAGCCTGCCTGAAGTATAAGGCAAAGTTAAACGAAGTCCATTTTGCCGACGAGAAGATAGCAGAGATAGAGCTGCTGGCTGTTGAACTTGATGAAGCAAACCAGGCACAAAACCAGTTTAACAATAACCGCCCTACATTTACCCAGGATCATGTAAAAAAGCTTAACGCTGTTTGGGCGGGGATGGGAAAAATATGTGAAGCCGGTAAAATAATTTTTGCGAGTGATTATGCTAAACTGCAAAGGTATAATTTACCGGAAGTGGCGAGCGCTCCTAAGACGGATGTTCCTCCGCCTCCGCAGAGTTAGATGTTTGGTAAGTAGAGACTTGCCATGGCAAGTCTCTACGCCCGGCACTGTCTCTCGCAAAGGCGCAAAGTACGCAACGGAAGCGCAAGAGTTTTTCTTGGTAACCGGGTGACTTAATGACAAAAAATAATTTCTAACCATCATTAGAGATAAGTTGGTACTATGAAAATAAATGAACATAACGAAAACCGGAAGGTGAATATATTTATTCAAGGCTGCGGATTACTGGCAGTTTTTCTCGGGGTATCTGCAATCCTCGGATGGCTTTTCGATATCGCACAATTAGCAAGTTTCGATTCAACTAAAATACCAATGGCGTTAAGCACAGCCGTTTTGTTTACCGTATACGGGCTAATAATTTTCTTATACAATAGGTTCCCTTCAAGCCGCATGGTAGCAAGGGTTGGAATTACTTTCAGTTCTGTTGCAATCTTGGTTTCGTTACTACTCCTTTATCTTTCACTGAGCGGAATACGTTTGAATGCCGAACATTTGGGGATGAACATGAGCAGCGGGATCAATACTTTTATAGTAGGGCACATGTCTCCAATTACTGCAATTGTTTTTGTGTTTCTTGGTTTGTCATCCTTGTTAAGGTTGATGAAAACAAGAGTGAAAATACAAATGCAAACGGCTTTTTTATCAGCGGTTCTAGTAATTGCTATCACCATTATTCTACTCTTATCTTATCTTTTTGGTACGCCATTGCTTTATAAAGGAGGGTTCATTCCACCGGCGTTGACAACTTCTCTTGCCTTTTTATTTCTGGGAATTGCGCTACTTTTAAATTCAGGACTGGAAATTTGGCTTCTCGAAGAAATTACGGGGGCTATAAATACACGCTCTACCTATACACTCTATCTGATTTTTATTGCTCTTATTGTAGGAATAATTACATCGGGGTACTTGTATTATAGAATTTATGAAAAAAATTACCGGACAGAGATTGAGCATCAGCTTTCATCCATCGCCTTATTAAAGGTTGACCAAATTATACAATGGCGTCTGGAGCGTTTGGGCGATGCGGAAGTTTTTTATAAGAATACGGAATTCTCCGGATTAGTAAAACGTTATATTAATAACCCAAACGACACCGATGCAAAAAATAGAATACTAAAATGGATCGGAGAGGTTCAATCATCATACAAATACAACCGGATATGTATATATACCAAAAATGGGGATGAAGTTATTTCAACATCTAACGAAAAAATTCTTAAGCCGTATATTTTTACTGCCCGTTCTTCGGAGGTGTTAAATTCCGGTGAAATATTTTTTGAAGATTTTTACCGTGATGAAAATGATAATCGTATTTATCTAACAATTTTTATTCCCATTCTTTCTGAAAAATCCAGTAAAAATGTTATTGGAATTCTTGCATTACGGATTGACCCGGAACAATATCTTTATCCGTTAATCAATGCATGGCCGACATTAAGCAAAACGGCAGAGACACTTCTTGTTCGCCGCGAGGGGAATGAAGTTGTGTTTCTAAACGAACTAAAGTTTGAAAAAAATACTGCGCTAAATCTTAGAAGACCGTTAACGGATTTAAAGCTACCGGGTGCAAGAGCGGCTTTGGGGAATAATGAAATTATGGAAGGGATAGACTATCGCGGCGTGCCGGTAATAGCTTATGTCTGTCCAATACCAACTTCCCCCTGGTTCATCGTTGCACGTATGGATTTATCGGAAGTTTATGCCCCTCTTCGGGAAAGAATGTGGTTCATGATCATTTTACTTGTTGGTCTCTTGATTGGCTCCGGTACGAGTGTTGGCCAAATATGGCATCATCAGCGTGTTAAATTTTATAAAGAAAAATCTGAAACGACTGCTGCGTTAATTGCTTCCGAAACCCGTTACCGCCGCCTTTTTGAAGCGGCAAGAGACGGCATTTTAATTCTTGATGCGGAAACCGGAATGATTGTAGATGTGAATCCATTTTTAATACAGTTGTTGGGCTTCTCAAAAGAACAATTCCTCGAAAAAACAATCTGGGAAATTGGATCCCTTAAAGATATAGTCGCTAATCAAGATAATTTTTTAGAACTACAACAGAAAGAATTTGTCCGTTATGAAGATATCCCGCTTGAAACATTTGACGGTCAAGACATTAATGTGGAGTTTGTAAGTAATGTTTATGTAGTTAATAATAAAAAAGTAATACAGTGTAATATTCGCGATATCACCGAACGCAAGCGTGCGGAAGAAGTACTACGCAAGGCTGAAAAAACCTTTCGCTTCTTATTCGAGAATAATCCCTTATGTATGTGGGTATATGATTTACAAACCCTTTCCTTTCTTGCGGTGAACGATGCAGCAGTAAATAAATACGGGTACACGAGGGAAGAATTTTTGTCGATGACGCTGAAAGATATACGCCCCCCGGAAGATATCTCATTATTGTTGGATGATGTAGTAAAAGAACGTACGACGTTACAGCATTCAGAGGGGTGGAGGCATAAGCTGAAAGATGGAAGAATAATCATAGTTGAAATTGCCTCCCACACCATAGATTTTGAAGGACACGAAGCGGTACTTGTCGTTGCTTTAGATATTACCGAACGCAAGCAGGCGGAAGAAAATTTACGCAAGCATTCCGTGCGTCTGAACAATCTGCACCGAATTGACCAGGCAATTCTTCTGGCGCTCGACTCTCCCGAAGAGGTAGTTCAGACTGCCATTCAGCATATCCGTGGATTGCTTCAGTGCCAACGCGTTAGTGTTGGTATCTTTGACCTGGAAAAGAAAGAGGTGCGGGTATTTGCGGCGGATATAGACGGCAAGACGATTGTGCAAGTGGGTAAGGTTCTAACAGAGGAAGTATATGGAATTATTGATACTCTTCGTCAAAGCAGAATGGAGATAGTGGAAGATATGTCCGGTGTAACGTCGCCTTCTGTCATAAACAGGATTCTTCAGGCTGAAGGGGTACAGTCCTCCATCAACATAGCGCTTGTTTCAGCGCTTGAAATGTACGGTGTATTAAATATCGGATGGGACAATCCTAGAAATATTACTTTGGAAGAAACGGAAATCGCCGGCGAGGTGGCTAACCAGATCACTATTGCAATCGAAAAAGCCGGTTTGCTTAAAGAAACAAAGAGGTACGCAGCGGAACTTGAACTGCGCGTTGCACAGCGCACTTCTCAACTTGAAGAAGCGAATAAAGAATTAGAAAGTTTCAGCTATTCGGTTTCGCATGATCTACGCGCTCCACTGCGGCATATAAGCGGTTTCGTTAGTTTACTCACCCACCGGTTTGATGAATCTCTGCCGGCAAAAGCAAAACATTATCTTGAGAGTATTGCCGATTCGACGCATCAAATGGGTACGCTCATTGATGATCTTTTACAGTTTTCAAGAACCAGCCATCAGGAAATGCTGCTTATAGATCTTGATATGGAAGAAGTTTTGCAAGAAGCGCTCGCTCAAATTAAACACGATATCAAAAGTCAGAACATTGAATGGGTAACCGCTCCACTCCCCAATGTGCATGGAGACAAAACATTACTCCGTTTGGTATGGATCAATTTATTGAGCAACGCTGTAAAGTTTACACGAAAGAAAGAGAAAGCGTGCATCGAAATAAAATCATATATTGACGGCGATGAAATTGTATTTTCTGTAAAAGATAATGGCGTTGGATTTGATATGATGTATGCTCAAAAACTGTTTGGAGTATTTCAACGGCTGCATTCAACTGAAAAATTTGAAGGAACCGGCATCGGTCTTGCTAACGTGAGACGAATTATTCTTAAACACGGCGGACGCACCTGGGCTGAAGCCGAACCGGATAAAGGAGCAACGTTTTATTTTACATTACCTAAAATTAAGGAGATCAAATCATGTTCGAATTAAAAACAATTCTGCTTGCTGAAGATAATCCAAAAGATAGTGAGTTGACCATCGAGGCATTGGAAGAAAACAACCTCGTAAATCGAATAGCCGTAGTAAGTGATGGTGTTGAAGCCCTGGAATATTTACGGTGTGAGGGAAATTTTTTAAACCGGAAGGGAGGAAATCCCGCTTTTATCCTGCTGGATATTAAAATGCCCCGGATGGATGGGATAGAACTTTTGCAAATTATCCGCGGCGACCCAAAACTAAAAATGATTCCCGTTGTGATCCTCTCTTCTTCCAGAGAAGAAAGGGATCTGATAACAAGCTATAATTTAGGGGTAAATGCTTACGTTGTTAAACCGGTTAATTTTAATGAATTTACGGAAGCGGTAAAACAAATCGGAATATTTTGGGCGGTGCTAAACGAACTACCGCCGGAAGGAGTCGCTTAGGATGGACAAGAAGATAAAAGCAAACACATTATTAAAAGTCTTGTATCTTGAAGATACACCGCGAGACGTTGAAATAATCCGTGAGCTAATATTAGATTCGGGGTATAATTTGGAGATGGGGATTGCTGAAGTAAAAGAGGAATATGAAACTTTTCTCCGCACGCGGAATTATGATATTATTTTATCTGATTTCAAGTTACCCGGGTTCGACGCTTTCGGAGCCTTGCAATTGCGTAATGAGATTTGTCCCTCTATTCCATTCATTTGTGTTTCGGGTTCAATCGGAGAAGAAACAGCCATAGAACTTTTAAAGTTAGGCGCTGATGATTATGTACTAAAGGATAAACTGGAAAGGTTTCCGTTTGCTATTAAGAGAGCTATTGATGATGCGAAAGAAAAAGCAAATCGTCTGAAAGCGGAAGAATTGCTGCGCGAAAGTGAAATGCGGTTCAGACAAATATCGGAAAGCGCGCATGAGTGGATTTGGGAAGTGGACAAAAACGGTTTGTACACTTTTGTAAGTCCTGTTATAAAAGAGTTATTAGGTTATGAAGCTGAAGAACTTGTTGGCATTAAATATTTTTATGATCTTTTTGATCCGGAAATTAAAGAGGAGTTGAAACAAGCTGCCCTTGCTGCGTTTGCCCGTAAAGAAAGTTTCAGAAATTTTGTCAATTGCAATATTCATAAAGACGGGAGAAAAATTATTCTTTCTACAACCGGCTTTCCGATTCTTGATAATGAAAACAACCTTATCGGTTATCGCGGAGCTGATGTTGATATTACCGAACGATTACTTACCGAGGAGAAGCTGCAAGAAAGCGAAGAGAAATACCGTAAACTTGTGGAATTATCGCCCGATGCAATACTTATTCATGTGAATGGAATTATCCGGTTTGTGAATGCCGCTTCTGTAAAACTATTCGATGCTGAAAGCATAGATGATTTGATCGGGAAAAAAGTAATTGATTTTGTTCATCCGGAATATAAAAAAATTGTTTTTCAGAGAATAACTAAAGTAAGTGATGAAGAAATTACAGTTCCGACGATAGAAGAAAAATTAATTACATTAAAAGGAAGAACATTCGATGCGGAAGTTACCGCTATACCGATAAAATTATTAGGGCAAACCGGTGTGCAGGTGGTTGCAAGAGATATCACCGAACGCAAGCAAACAGAAGAAGCAATTATCGAAAGGGAAAATTTTCTAAACACATTGCTCGATGCAATTCCGATCCCCGTGTTTTACAAGGATAAAGCCGGACGCTATTTAGGTTTTAATAAAGCTTATGAAACATTTTTTGGCGCTTCTAGGAATGAAATAATTGGGAAAACCGTATTTGAAATAAGTCCACTGGAACTAGCCGAAATTTATAATGCAAAAGATATTGAATTGTTGGAAAATCAGGCTGTTCAATGTTACGAGTTCCAAATAAAAACTAAACACGGTCTAATTCGTAATGTTATCTTTAATAAAGCGGTTTTTAAGGATAATAGTGGAAAAGTCAATGGACTTATCGGTGCAATCCTCGATATCACCGAGCGCAAGCAAGCGGAGGAAGCGCTGCAAGATTCCCGCGAGGACTTGCATCGCATGCTAAATTCGATGGCTGAAGGCGCTTATGGTATGGACATCAATGGAAACTGCACTTTCGTAAATCAGGCATTCTTAAAAATACTGGGTTACCAGAATGAATATGAAGTGCTTGGCAAACACATACACGAACTCATTCATCATTCTCATTCCGATGGCAGTCCATATCCATCAAGTGAATGCAGAATATACCGCTCTTTTCTAACTAATCAACCAATCAATCTTTCTGATGAGGTGTTTTGGCGTAAGGACGGTGTTGCAATCCCGGTTGAATACTGGTCGCTTCCAATTGTAAAGAATGGTGTAGTGATTGGTTCAATAGCTACATTTATAGATATTACGGAACGCAAACGTGCGGAAGAAACCTTGCGCGAAAACGAGTTGAGATTCCGGTCAATCTGGGAAAAAAGCACAGATGGAATGCGGATAACAAATGAAGAAGGTATTGTGGTATTGGTCAATGATGCTTACTGCAAAATCGTTGAGAAACCGCGTGAAGAAATTGAGGGGAAACCGATGAGTATAGTCTATGAAGAGGCTAAGCAAGCGGAAGTCTTACGGAAACATCAGGAGCGGTTCTGTTTCCGGAGCATTCCTGCTTATTTAGAACGGGAACTTGTCCTTTGGAATGGGAGAAGAATATTTCTTGAGTTATCGAATACATTTTTAGAAAATTCACATCAGCCA
Organism: Ignavibacteria bacterium; assembly: GCA_030693705.1. Classification (GTDB taxonomy): domain Bacteria; phylum Bacteroidota; class Ignavibacteria; order Ignavibacteriales; family Ignavibacteriaceae; genus UBA1563. The sequence goes on from JAUYAB010000041.1 coordinate 240,548, forward strand.
ACATTATCATTAAGTGTTTTCAAGGATATTACCGAACGCAAACGTGCGGAAGAAACCTTGCGCGAAAGCGAAGCTAAGCTGGATGAAGCTATGAAAATTGCCAGGCTCGGTACCTGGGAATACGACGTTGATCGTGAGCAATTTATATTCAATGATCAATTTTATTCTCTCCTCCACACAACTGCGGAGAGGGAAGGTGGCTACACCATGTCACCAATGCATTACGCTCAAAAATTTGTGCACCCGGATGACTTTGCTTTAGTTGGTGTGGAAACTCAGAAAGCGTTGGAAACGACCGATCCTAATTACTATTCCCAACTGGAACATCGTATAATCTGCGCAGATGGTGAGACGGGCTACATCCACGTCAATATCAAAATTGCGAAAGACCTACAAGGCCGCACCGTGAAGACATACGGCGTTAACCAAGATATCACCGAGCGCAAGCGGGCGGAAGAAAAAGTTCAAAAACTCTCGCTTGCGGTTGAACAAAGCCCCGTTTCGGTAGTGATAACGAATAAGGATGGAGAAATAGAATATGTAAATGAAAGGTTTTACGAACTAACCGGATTTACAAAGGAAGAAGCGAATGGTAAAAATCCAAGGATTTTAAAATCGGGTAAACACAGTAAATCATTTTATGAAGAACTTTGGAACACCATTTTATCCGGCAAAGTTTGGAAGGGTGAAATAATTAATAAAAAGAAAAACGGAGATATCTATTGGGAATCCGAGTCGATTTCACCTTTAGTTAATGGAGAAGGAGAGATCACTCATTTTGTTGCTATGAAAGAAGATATTACAGAAAAAATAACGATGATATCCGATCTTTATGCAGCCAAAGAGAAGGCGGAAGCAGCAAACAAACTTAAAGATGCGTTTATCAATAATATATCTCACGAGATCCGAACGCCATTAAACGGGATAGTCGGGCTGTCGAGTCTGATCAAAGAAAGTTATTCACAGTATATGGTTGAAGATGACGAATCGTTGTTCACCGGGATTGATGCCTCTGCGCAGCGCATTATTCGAACCGTAGATATGATCTTAAACTATTCGCGTTTGCAGAGCGGTGAGTTTACAGTTATTCCAAAACAGATAAATCTTCTTGAAATTTGTGAACTCATTATCAAACAGAACAAAGAAGCGGCGGAAGTGAAAAACCTTGAATTGCTATTCGATAACCGGTGTGAGGAAACAAAAATTACAGGCGATGAGTATACAATAAAAGAAGTTGTTTCCAATTTGATAGACAACGCGATCAAATATACTAAAAAGGGAAAAATAGAGATCACTCTTTTACCCGGTACTGCCGGCGGAGTAACTTTTGAGATTAGAGACACCGGAATTGGTATGACGGAGGAATATTTAGTACATCTTTTTGAACCCTACAGGCAAGAAGAAATGGGTTACGGCAGATCTTATGAAGGAGTTGGATTGGGGCTTGCCCTGACAAAGAAATTTGTGGAACTTAATAATACAGTCTTATCCGTAGAGAGCAAAAAAGGTGTAGGAACAACGTTCAGAATAGAATTTAACAAAGCGAAAATATCCCAAATAAGTGAAATAGACTTAGTTAATAAAGTGGAACATGTACATCCAACGATTACAAAAAAAGAGACAGTAATTTTAGTGGTGGAAGATGATCTGATCAACCGGAATCTCTTAAAGCGAATCCTTAACAAAAACCATAAATTATGTTTTGCTGATTCTGCCGAAGAAGTTCATGAGGTTCTTGAGAAAAATGTGATTGATTTGATCTTGATGGATATCTCCATTACTGGGGAAAAGGATGGATTAGAATTAACGAAGGAATTAAAAGAAACAAAAAAATATTCAAACATCCCGGTAATTGCAGTTACTGCGCACGCCGGTAACGAAGACCAAAGAAACGCTTTAGCGGCGGGCTGCGATGAGTATTTAGCCAAACCTTTTTCAATAAGTCAATTATTTGAGAAAATTGGTAAGTTTGTGTAGGAGAAAAAGTAGGATGTTAGGCTGTAGGCTTTTAGGCAGTTAGTAAAATAAAATATTCTACGCAGAATGGAAAGATTTGTAGCGATCGTTGCGATTCGTGGTGTGCTTTGCGAGAAAAAAGAGAATTGGTTTCTCGCAACGTTCGCAAAGAAGACGCAACGAACGCAAAGGGAAAATTCGTCGCGATCTTTGTGGTTCGTAGCGAACTTTGCGAGAAAAAAAGATGGAACAACTACTCCATTTTAGAACAATAGGGTTCTGGCTTGCCAGTTTATAGAATTAGTAAAAATCCGCCGAAGCGGACTATTCGGAATGGTAAGAATATTTTTAAATTAAAAGAGACGGGGCATGCCCCGTCTTTACGGAATACCTCTAAAGTTCAAGAGTATAGAAAACCGCATTCTATGTAATTTGAGTTATAACGTTATTTCTCTTCCGAGAATAATTATCAATTTGGTAAGTAAAAGTTAGACGACATTGCTTGTCTGTTTTATGCACATTAAAAAATATTTGTGAGATACCATGAAAACAAAACTTATAGTTGTTGCCGCCGTCATTCTCTGCATCAGCATAGTTTATATACAAATAAACCTTCATAACGAAACCAGGAAAGAGTTAATAGAAAAATTTCGTACTGAACAAGAAATTACGACACGCCACTTTTCAGAGGAGGTAGAAACATTTCTGCGCGTATTAACAGAAAATATTGAATCGTTGACTTCTTTTCGTGGATTGCAAGATGGGAACATAGGTGAAATTAAAAAGATAGTTGATGAAGACTTTGAATATTTCAAGGAGGATCAAGTTAAATCAATAAGCGTTTATAATAATAAAGGGGTAATAATTTATTCAACCATCAAGGATGCAATTGGATATAACGACTCGGAAAGCAATTTCTTTAAATGGACCTCTGCAGTGGAAAATAAAGGAGAGCCATTTATTTCTTCTGAAAGAAACGAACACAAAAGCAGAACACTACAAATGCCGGTTTTTTCACTTCTTATTGCCGTTCCCGTTTACAAACATGTCGAAAATACAGAGCAATCGAAATCAACAGAAAAATTTATTGGTGTAGTAACGGCGGTTGTTGATTTGGAAGAGACATTAATTGAAATACTGCCGCGAATAAGTCCAGATGCTAAAAAAGAAAATGTAATGATTTTAGATAAAAGCGGTACGCTTTGGTATCAGACCGAACACCCGGAAATGGTAATGAAGAATATCCATACACGTGATGAGTCTTGTTTTCAGTGCCATGACTCGTTTGCTTACATTAATAAAATGCTGACGGAAAAGCGGGGAATAATTGATTATCAACTGAAAAAGAGTCCTAAAAAAGCAGCAAGTTTCTCATCTTTTTCATTCAAAAATATTTCGTGGACAATTGTCTTAAACCATGAATATCAAGGGGTGACCGGGTTTCTTGATAAGAGTCTCATATATACATTAATTATTATTGGATCCATAATCCTTACTATTCTTGGGGCTGTTGTAATTATATTCCGGAGCAACCGGTTAAAGGTTGGCGCAGAGGCAGAAGCGAAACAGTGGAGGGAGAAGCGGGGGTTAGAAGATAAAATACGCGAATCTGAAGAACATTTACGGATGGTCGTTGATATTTCGCCGGATGCTATAATCATCCATCGTGAAGGGAAAATAGTTTTTGTTAACCCGGCGGCTGTTGAGTTGGTCGGTGCATTAAACCAAAACGAGCTGCTCGGAAAACCGGTAATTGAATTTGTCCATCCGGATGAAAGAGAACTTATCAGTAAACATATTCTGGAAATTGTAAAGAATGAAAAACCTTCTACATGGATAGAAGAACGCCTCCTAAAAATAGACGGCAGCATAATTAATGTTGAAGCAATAAGTACTCCAACTACATTTAATGGGAAACCATCTTTGCAAGCGATTGTACATAATATAACGGAGCGCAAACTTGCGGAAGAGAAACTCAAGATATATATGCAAACGATCAGAAGCACTAATGATATTATTAATGTTGCAGATTTGGATGATAATATTCTTTTTGTAAATAAGGCATTTTGTAAAACTTACGGATATACTGAAGAAGAACTTATCGGAATAAACAGCAGTATATTTTGGTCGGACCGTAATCCGAAAGAAGTTGTTGAACAAATCTTACCGGCAACTTTAAATGGAGGATGGAAAGGAGAATTATTCAACAAAAGAAAAGATGGAACGGAGTTCCCGATTTACCTTTCAACATCGGTAATTAAAAATGAATCAGGCGAACAAATTGCAGTTGTAGGAATAGTAGAAGATATTACCGAAAGGAAAAGAGAGGATTTGGAACGAAAGGTAATGCAAGAGATTACACAAGGCGTTACCACCACTTCTCATCTTGATGAACTTCTGAAGCTGATACACGCATCGCTCAAGAAGGTAATTTATGCGGAAAATTGTTTCGTTGCTCTTTACGACCGGAACACGGAATTCTTTAGCTTTCCATATTGGGTGGATAAGTTTGAGTCAATTCCTGAACCAGAACCGGTTGGAAAAGGCTGTGCAGCCTATGTATTGCGAACCGGTAAACCTTTACTTGTTACGCAGGAATTATTTGTACAACTCAAAAAACAAAATGAAGTTGAGTTGGAAGGTTCACCTTCAAAGTCCTGGGTAGGAATCCCCCTACAAGTTGACAATAGAACAATAGGCGTGTTAGTTCTTAAAAATTACGAAGAAGAAAATATCTATTCCGAACGCGATGTTCAATTTCTAAATTCTCTTGGAAGCCAAATTGCCCTGGTTATTGAACGGAAACGAGTAGAGGAAGAATTACGAAATGAGCGACTTTTGTTACGTACCGTTATAGATAATATTCCCGATTCAATTTATTGTAAGGACTCAGCCGGTAGAAAGACACTTGCAAATTTTACCGAATTACGGTATTCAGGAGTGGAATCAGAAAAAGAAATTTTAGGAAAGACAGACTTTGATCTCTATCCGAAAGAACTTGCCGAAGGATTCTTTGCAGACGATCAATCGGTTATACAATCAGGCAAACCGGTGCTTAATAGAGAAGAATATTTGTTTAATGAAAAAGGGGAAAAACAATGGCTGCTCACATCAAAACTTCCGTTGAAGGATGAAAAAGGAAATATTGTAGGCATCGTTGGTATAGGGCGAAATATAACTCATCGTAAACAAGCCGAAGAAGCGCTGAAAGAAAGTGATAGATTTCTTAAAGAGACCCAAATTATTACTCAACTTGGAACATATACTTTGGACATTGCCTCCGGCAGATGGGCGAGCTCTGATATTCTTGATCGCCTTTTTGGCATTGATGCCGATTATGATAAATCAGTTGAAGGTTGGGAATCATTTATTCATCCCGATTGGCAGAAAATCATGGCTGATTACTTCATAAAAGAAGTGATAGGTGAAAAGGTGAAATTTAATAAAGAATATAAAATCGTCCGCCGGAATGATAAAAGCGAACGATGGGTTCATGGAATTGGTGAACTTAAATTCAATGAAAATAACCAACCAATTACCATGATCGGAACAATAAGGGATATCACCGATCGCAAACAGGCTGAAGAAGAAATTAAAAAACAGAACGAAGAACTTGTAAAGATCAATGCTGAAAAGGATAAATTTTTCTCTATCATTGCTCACGATTTAAGGAGCCCCTTCCAGGGTTTTTTAGTGATGACGGAAATGATAACTGAAAATAGTAGTGAATTTTCAAATGAAGAAATAGAAACGTATATCGGTGAATTAAATAAATCAGCACAGAATATTTATAAACTCCTTCAAAATCTGTTGGACTGGGCACAGTTGAAAAAAGGTTCATTTGATTTTACACCGGCGGAGTTTTCCTTAGCAGCAACCGTTTCCGCAAGTATTGAGCAAATAAATAAAAGAGCAATACAAAAGGAAATAACAATAGTAACTGAAGTTCCGGAAAATCAAAAAATATTTGTTGATGAAAGAATGATCAATAGTATCCTTGGCAATCTTCTCTCGAATGCAGTGAAGTTTACAGGAAAAGAAGGGAAAGTCACCGTTAAAGCAAAAACGGGAAATAATGGTATGGTTGAAATAGCTGTGGAAGATTCGGGAGTTGGAATATCCGAACGCACTCTTAATAAACTCTTCAAAATAGATCAGAAAGTTGGAAGAAAAGGAACCGACGGAGAATTAAGCACGGGATTGGGTTTATTGCTCTGCAAAGAGTTTGTAGAAAAACATGGCGGTAAAATATGGGTCGAAAGCGAAGAAGGAAAAGGAAGTAGGTTTATCTTCACTATGCCAGGTGCGAATAGAGATACAATTGAAATACAGACAAATATTTGATTACAAAAGATTTGCCGCATCCCTTAAATTTTGCTGCTGAAGATGACTATAGATAAGAGCAGTTGACAAATCTTAATGCCCTAAAAGTTCTTTAACCACATAAAGTCAATTGGTGCAATGTTTTTTTGTTTCAGATATAAACACAAGATTTCACTCGTTATGTTCTTCGGTAAGGTTCGACCGAAAAAAGAACACGGATGGCTTAATTACTACAAAATCCTGTTCTCATTTCATCACCAGGTCGCATGTTAGAGTTCAGCATGGTATACGTGAAAGGGGTCGATTTAACTTAAAGTCGAGCGTTATCTCTTCAAAATAGTTTCGATCCAGATGAAGACATGATTGTTTTTACCTGCTTACTACTTCCGAAAGCAATAAAAGAAGCGCCTATTTAGTGTTCTCTATTTCCTCTCGTTTAGCTAATCACCCAAGTAAAAAAAATTGTTTTCATCTCACGGATTGCATTTTTTCCTGACTTCTGACGCATGCTAAAAAGAGTGTCAAAGAGATTTGTAACCTATTGATATATAAGCACTTAATTTTTGGACTCGCTATTTTTACCGCACTAATGATTATTTTTAGATATGTTATCCATCAGAAAAGTAAAAACAAAATCTGGCAGCATTGCAATCCAGGTAGTCATCTATCAAGGACATAAATCAAAAATCATCAAACACATAGGCAGCAGCAAAGAAGAAGAAGGACTTTTAGCTCTTCAACAAAAGGGAAAAGAATTTATAAAAGAATACACTGGAGAGCATTCACTTTTCCCTGAGCCGCAAGAAAAAATATTATTTGTAGACCGTGGAGAGTGTATATCCGTTACTCATCAATTTGCCAGAAGATTTTTATTATGTTGTGCAAAAGAATGCGGGTTGGCAGAAATTGATCCTTTACTGTTAGACCTATCCATAATGCGTTTAATTGAACCGGCATCAAAACTTAGAACAATATGGTTGCTATCGCATTATTTTGGTATCACCTATTCGCAGCGCATTTATCGTAAAATTCCAAAACTCATAGAGCAAAAAACAGAGATTGAGAAAAGAGCATACACCCTTGCAGTAAAGAAATTTAACGAGCAATTTTATTTTATTTTGTATGATGTTACCACCCTGTATTTTGAAACTTTCAAATCAGATGAACTACGAATAGAGGGATTTTCCAAAGACAATAAACCACAGCAGCCACAAGTGGTTATTGGATTATTGGTAACCCATTCGGGATTTCCATTGATGTATGAAGTTTTTCCCGGAAACACATTTGAGGGGAAGACGATGTTGCCAATTATAGAAAAATTTATAAGCGGGCATAAAAAAACAAAACCGATAATAGTGGCAGATGCTGCAATGTTGTCCGAAGAAAGATTAGAGGAACTCAAGGAGAAGAAAATTTCTTACATAGTCGGGGCAAGATTAGCCAACGCCAATCTTGTTTTGGTAAAACAAATTCATAATAGATTACAAGACAAAGATGGAGCAATTGTTCGTTTCCCCTCAATTCATGGTGATTTGATATGTGATTTCTCTGCTAAACGCTACAAAAAGCAGTTGAATGATTTGAACAAACAGATAAAAAAAGCAGAGGAATTTGTGGCAAAGAAATCAAGCGGGAAAAGAGCAAAATTTGTTAAAAAGTTATCTAAAGAAGCAGTCGAACTCAATAAAGCATTAATTGAAAAGCACAAACTTCTTTTAGGAATAAAAGGGTATTGCACTAATATTACAGAATCAGATTTGTCAAACCAAGAAACTATAGCTCGTTATTATAATCTATGGAGAATTGAACAATCATTTCGTATGAGTAAGAGTGATTTACAGACCAGACCTATTTTTCATCGCAAGGAAGATGCGATACGATCACATGTGTTAATCTGCTTTGTTGCTTTGATAATTGAGAAATACTTAGAACTTTCTACCAATCTTTCGCTGAGGAAAATTCGTGATTTAATTTGGGGTATTACGGAAACTCACATTCAAGATAAACTGACTAAAAAGATATTCATCTTTTCTTCGCCGACAAATGATATAATGAGCAGTTCCCTCGCGGAATTAGCAAAAAACTGGAAACTGCTACCGCACTAAATGTCAAAAGTCAGGAT